>NZ_PPTF01000032.1:11724-38787 GCF_002902845.1 Chromobacterium sinusclupearum | reverse complement strand
GTCCGGATAGATTAGAGCAAGCCTACCTTGTCAGTATGAATCAGTGTTCTGGAGTTGCAAAACTCGGGCTGACCATAGATTTTGCTGGCCGCTCACTCCAGATAACGCGCGGTGATGCGCTCCATCTCGCCGCTTTCGCGCAGCCAGCGGAACGCATTACTCAGCCGCTGGGCCACCTCTTCCGGCATGCGCTTGCCGCAGGCCAGGTAAATGCGAGTCTCCTGAAGCCTCAGCGCTTCCTGGATTTGCGCGGCGCTGCGTCCCTGCTTCTTCACCAGATAACGCGCAACCGGGCTATGCACGGCCCAGGCATCGGCCACGCCCATGCTCAGCTCGCGATACGCGTCTTCCGTGGTGGGCAGCTCGGCAAAGGCCACATCGTGCTGATGCAGCCACTCGGCCATGGACGACCCCAGCAGCGCCACTACGCGCTTGCCTTTCAAGTCGGCCAGCGTGCGGATTTCAGCCGGCTTATCCGCCAATACATACAGTGATTGGCTGCTGCTATCCAGCAAACCGACCCAGCGATATTGCTCCTCGCGCTTGGGCGAGCGGGTCAAGGGCGCCAAACAGCCATACGTTTCGCTCTGCGCCTGCATCTGCGCCCGCTTCCAAGGCAGATCCACCCATTGTCCGCGCAGACCGGCATGGGCCAACGCCTGCTGTGCGGCCTCCAGCGCGATGCCCTGCCGCGGCGGCACATCCGCGCCGATGATGAATGGCGGGTACTCGATCGAATAAAGATGGATGACGATGGATGGCTCGGCCGCATGCAGCGGCAGGGAACCCAGGCAGCCCAATATCAGCCCAAACAGTTTCTTCATTCCACCCTCTCCAGCGGCAGCGTCCCGTGACGGTGTAAAATGGCAACCATGTCATTGCGAACCCTTATTCTTTGTAGCAGCTTATGCTTGGCCGCTTGCGCCTCCTCGCCTCCGGCCAACGCGCCGGCTCCGGCCAACGCGCCGGCTCCGGCGGGCTACTACCGTATGCAGTCCGGCGACACCCTGTACCGCATTGCCCGTCAATACAAGCAGAGCGTGGGCAATCTGGCACGCTGGAACCAATTGGCCGACAGCTCCAGCATCCAGGCCGGGCAATTGCTGCGCGTCCAGCCGCCGTCCGGCGCCGGCAAATCCGCGTCGGCGGCGAACAAGCCATCGGCCAAAGCCGCGCCGGCCAAGCCGGCGGAAAAACCAGCCGCGCCGCCGCCCAAACTGACCATCAAGCTGCAATGGCCGGCCGATGGCGCGGTCATTGCCAATTACGACGGCAATCGCAACAAGGGGCTGGATATCGCGGGCCAGGCCGGGGATCCGGTGCGCGCCGCCGCCGCCGGCAAGGTGGTGTATGCCGGCAAGGGCATACGCGCCTACGGCAATCTGCTGATCGTCAAGCACAACGCCGACACGCTGACCGTCTACGCCCATAATCAGCGTCTGCTGGTCAAAGAGGATGATCAGGTCAGCGCGGGTCAGCAAATCGCCACCATGGGCGACTCCGGCGCCAACCGCGTCAAGCTGCACTTCGAATTGCGGCTGGGCACCCAGGTGGTCAATCCGGCCGCCTATCTGCCGCCGCGTTGACGAGCCGGCCAGCCCGCCAACGCTCCGCCGCCTTTACAACAAGATAACGACATGAACCGCACCTTGCTCCCGCTCCTGCTAGCCGCCGCGCTGGCAGGCTGCGCCGCCCAGCCGCCCAAGCAACCCGCCCCGGCCTCCGCGCCGTCGCCCGCCGCCGCCTCTGCGCCGGCAGTCGAACCCGCGCCGCCTGCGCCCGTTCAGCCGCCGCAGCCCCCCGCGCCCAAGCCTGCGGCCGCGCCGCGCAACTTCATCCCGGCATCCGTTCCCCCAGGCGTGCGCGACCGCCAAGGCTGGATCGCCGATATCGACAGCGCCTTCCGCCATCTGCAGATCCCGCCCACCGCCGAAAACGCCTGCGCGCTGGCGGCGGTGATCGAGCAGGAATCGAGCTGGCAGGCCGACCCTACGGTGCCGGGCCTGCCGAAAATCGTCTGGAGCAAGATAGAGGAACGCGCCCACCGCTATCTGGTGCCGCTGCCGGTGGTGAAAACCGCGTTGCTGAAAACTTCGCCCAATGGCCAGAGCTACAAGGCGCGGATAGATGGCCTGCGCACCGAGCGCGAGATGAACCAGCTGTACGAGGACATGGCGCGGGAAGCCAAGCAAATGGGGCTGCCGATGGACATGAAGAACCCCATCCGCACCGGCGGGCCGATGCAGGTCAGCGTGGAGTTCGCCGAGTCCCACGTCAAGGCCTGGCCCTACCCGTATGCGCACCGCGACAGCATCCGCCACCAGGTCTTCACCCGCCGCGGAGGGGTCTACTTCGGCGCGGCCATCCTGCTGCAATACCCCGCGCCGTACCAGGACATGCGCTACCGCTTCGCCGACTTCAACGCCGGCCGCTACAGCAGCCGCAACGCGGCGTTCCAGGCCGCCCTGTCCCGCATCGGCGCGCGCAAGCTGGCGCTGGATGGCGATCTGTTGAATTACCAAGACAGCAAGCCCTCCGGCAGCCAGCAGGCTGCGCTGACGCTCGCCGGCAAGCTAGGCATGAGCCGAGACGCCATCCTGCGCGATTTGAAACAGGAAAAATATTCGGCCTTTGGCCAGAGCGAGCTGTACCGCCGGGTGTTCGCGCTGGCGGACCGCCAGCATGGCAAGCCGCTGCCGCGCGCCATCATGCCGCAGATCGACCTCAAAAGCCCCAAGATCACCCGCAAGCTGACTACGCAGTGGTTCGCCGAGCGAGTGGATGGCCGCTATCAACGATGCCTGGCGCGCGTGAGCGCCGCCGACTGATGCCAAGCCGCTGACGACGTCATATAATCCCATGCAACGGCCGGTTTCCCGGCCGTTCTACATTTAAAAAAATAGCGGCAACGCCGCACTTGCTCAGGTTATTCCCATGCGTTCCACTTTTTCGTATTTCCGCGGCTCGCTGGCCTTCAGCGTCGCCGTGCTGGCCGCCGTCGCCTGGTACGGCTTTGACTCAGGCGGCGCCGAGCGCGCCGGCGCCTTTTTGCTCACCACCCTGGTGCTGGCCGTGCTGGAAACCAGCGTCTCTTTCGACAATGCGGTGGTCAACGCCGGCATTCTCAAGGTGATGAGCCATCGCTGGCGCCAGATTTTCATGACCGCCGGCATCGCGGTGGCGGTGTTCGGCATGCGCATCCTGTTTCCGCTGCTGATCGTCGCCACCGCCGGCGGCGTCTCCATGACTGAAGCCTTCATCGTCGCCACCAAGCAGCCGCAGCGCTATCAGCAGATCATGCACGACAGCCATCTGATGATCATGGGCTTTGGCGCGACCTTCCTGTTGATGGTGGTGATCGAATACTTTGTCCAGCACGAGAAGGACGAACACTGGCTGCCCGGCATCGAACCGCTGCTAGCCAAACTGGGCAGCGTGGAAAATGCCCAGTCTCTGGTCACCATCCTGCTGGTGGCGATGGTGGCAGCCTGGGTGCCGGCCGGCCAGAAACTGGCCTTCATCAGCAGCTGTTTCTGGGGCTATGTGGTGTTCATGGTGCTGCACATGTTCAAGCAGCTGTTCGGCGGGATGGATATCAAGACCGCCGCGGCCAGGAATGGCCTGATCGGCTTTGTCTATCTGGAAGTGCTGGACGCCAGCTTCTCGATGGACGGCGTGATCGCCGCCTTCGCCATCACCAGCGACTTCTGGCTGATCGCCGGCGGCCTTGGCATTGGCGCGATGTTTGTGCGCTCGCTGACCATCTACCTGGTGGAACGCGACGTCATCGGACAGTTCAAGTACCTGGAAGTCTCGGCTTTCTGGGCGATTGCCGCGCTGGTCGGCATCATGTTCGCCGCCGCGCTGCATGTGGAGCTGGGCGAAGTGGTTACCGGGCTGATCAGCGTCGCCATCATCGGATTGGGCGTGCTAACCAGCCTGCCCTCGCGCCAGCGGCGCTGAAACGCCAAGGGCCGGGAAACAAGCCCGGCCCTTGGCGTCAAACAGCCGGCGCCCCGCACGGGGCAACCGGGCCATCAGGCTGACGTGCTCAGCAAGGCGCCGACGCCTGCGCTGGTGCCCAACTGGTTTTGCTGCAAATTTTTGCTCAGGTTCTGCAGAAAGGACTGCAGCGATGCCTGGGACGCTTGGCCGTTGTTGTTGAGGCCCAAGGCCTGCTGCAGGGTCTGAAAGGCCGATTGCAGCGTGGAGGTGGCGCCGTTCTGCGTGCCGTTGGCGATGTCCTGCAACAGCTGTTGCAGATTGTTCTGCAAGCCGCCGTAGCCGCCGGCCGCACCGGAGCCGCCCTCGTTGTCCGCGCCGCCGCGATCGACATCGCCGTCATTGTCCTGGCTGCCGCCCGTGCCGGCGCTGCCGCTTGCGCCTGCGGCTCCCTCCTGCTGCAATGCCTGGAACAAGGAGTGAATGAAGGCGTGAACCGCCTGTTGCTGATTGCCGCCCGCCGCGCCTACCGCGCCGCTGGCTCCCGTGCCGTCGGCCCCGTCGCTGCCGCTGCCCGTGGGGTTCCCGCCCGAAGGCGGCTGCAGCAAGCCGGATTGTTGCAAGGCCTGCAACACATCCTGAGCGAACTGGCCGCCGCCGTGATGGTGGTGACCGCCGCCGCCCTGTCCCTGAACTGCGCCGCTGCCACCCTGTTGCGATGGATCAGACGAAAACGTTTCCTGGATATCCACCTGCGTGTACTGCAATGAGATTGAGCTGCTGCCCAGAGACCCGACTGACATGATGCTCTCCTTGACTAGATCCGACGACCCGCCCAGCCTGCGCTGATATCGGTATATCGGCGCCGTGCCAGCCGCACTAAGAAACAGAGTGTAAATTTCTGTTAATTAAGGGAAATTTCCAGCCAGTCTTCCGCCGACGCTGCTCCAGTATAGTCATTGCCATCCCGCGCCGCGCCCCATTCAGGCGCTGGTATTGATCAAGGAACCGACCCCTCCGGCATTCTGCAACTGGGTGCTCTGCAAGGTCACCAGATTCTGCAAAAAGGTATGCAGCGTGGCATGCGTCGCCGCTCCGGCAACGGCATTGCCGCCCAGGGACTGCTGCAGGTCTTTGAACGCCTGCGTGATGCCGGACGTGGCGTTGTTCTGCACGCCATGGTCCACATCCTGCAACAGCTTCTGCAAATTGCCTTGGAAATCGCCATACCCGCTGGCGGACTGCCCCTGCTCGGAACCGCCGCCGCTGGAAAGTCCTTCCGATTGCACCGCCTGATACACCGCGTGCACAAAAGTATGCAGCGCCTGCTGCACATTGCCGGCGCCGGACGCGGCGCCTACCGCATCCGATCCCTGCAGCGCGGCGGCTCCCGCCGACTGCCCTTGCGATTGCGCGGCCGCTGCGCCGGACAGATTGATGCCGGACTGCTGCAAGGCCAGCGCGACCTCCTGGCCAAAGCCGCCGTCTTGTCCATCATTCTGACTGCGCCGCGCCGGCGCCGCAGCCTGCGCGCCGCCTTGACCAGGCGGCGTGAGCACGCCAGGCGCCGACACCGCAAGGTACTGCATTGAAATGGAACCGCCCACCGCGCCAACAGCCATCGCCCCCTCCTCGCCGCGGACCGCCTCGGCGCCACATGCCAGTCAGCAACAACATGTCAAATAGCAGACTCAATGCCAAATCGGATGCCAATCATCGATTACAAATAGCATCAACATCACTATAGAAGGGGAAAAAAGATGCGCAAAGGCGGAGGAAGACGGAAAAACGCGGGAAAACCGGCGCGGCGAAGAAAACGCCGCGCCTAAATGCAGATCGCTAGCCGATCCGGCACAGCAGCAGCAAGGCCAGCACCGTGCCCGCCGCCGCCAGGCCATAGGTCAAGGCCTTGGCCAGCGCGCCACCATGGATGCCGACATCGTGCAGGCTGTGATAGATGCGGTGAGCGGCGTGCCACAGCAGCAGGCTGATCAGCCCCCACAGCGCGGCCTTGCCGATCAGGCTATGCGCCAGCGCCAGCGCGCCTTGGTAACTCGCGGCTTTGGCCGGCAGCCAACCCAGCGGCGCGGCGAAGCCCGTGATAGCCACCAGCATCGGCCCGAACAGCGCGGCCAGCATGCCGCCTGCGCCGAACAGCCCCCAGAAGATGGGCGCATGGGAACGCTTCAGTTGCCTGTTTTTCATTGCGAGATCCCCCAGACGATGCCCAGCAGCGCCAGGCTGGCCAGCAAGGTGGCGGCGAAACCGCCGGCGGTGATGGCGGCGGCGGACACGCGCTTGCCGCCGACGATGACCGGCGGCAAGGTGCGCGGCATGATCTTGAACCAGGTGTAGCTGTGGTAGCCGATCATGGCGAGCAGGATCAG
The DNA here is from genome assembly GCF_002902845.1 of Chromobacterium sinusclupearum. GTDB lineage: Bacteria > Pseudomonadota > Gammaproteobacteria > Burkholderiales > Chromobacteriaceae > Chromobacterium > Chromobacterium sinusclupearum. The sequence continues at coordinate 32,458 of NZ_PPTF01000032.1, read as the reverse complement.
GTGGAACAACAGCGCCAGCGGGCTTTGCAGCGCGGCGATGAAGCCGTTCCACGCCGCCTCGCCCTGGGACAAATGCCACAGGCCGCACAGCAGCACAAAGCCGTAGGCGGCGACGAACAGCGCCGTGCCCTCGTGGATCATGTACTCGATGAAATACGGGTTCTTCTGCCACCAGCCGTCCATCGGCCGGACATAAGGCTTGCGCTTGCTCATTTGCATGCTCCCTTAGGTCTGACGAATCGCAGGAAATAGTCCTTGGCCACTTCGGTCTTGTTCAGGTTGACCGCATTGGCCGGGTCCACCGCCTTGGGGCAGACTTCCGAGCAGTAACCGACCGCCGTGCAGTTGAACACGCCCTCCTGCGCGGCCAGCAGCGCCATGCGCTGCTCGGACGCGCCGTCGCGGCTGTCCTGGTTGTAGCGGTGCAAGAGCGCGATGGCGCCGGGGCCGAGGAAATCCGAGTTCAGGCCGTATTGCGGACAGGCGGCGTAGCACAGCAGGCAGTTGATGCAACCGCTGAACTGGGCGTACCAGTCCATCTGCGCCGGCGTCTGCTTGTACTCGCCCTCGGACAAGGGCTTGTCTTCCTTGGGCACGATATAGGGCGTAATGCTTTCGAGTTTATCGATGAAGTCGTCCAGCACCACCACCAGATCGCGCTCGATCGGGAAGTGGTTCAAGGGCTCGATGCGCAACGTGCCCGGATAGTCGCGCAGGAAGGTCTTGCAGGCGAGCTTGGGCACGCCGTCCACCATCATGCCGCAGCTGCCGCAAATGGCCTGGCGACAGGACCAACGGAAGGCCAGCGTGCCGTCGAGATAATCGCGGATGTATTGCAGGCCCTGCAGCACCGACATGTCATCGCTGTACGGCACGTCGAAGCCTTGCAGCCACGGCTCCTGGTCCAGCTCGGGGCGGTAGCGCAGCACCTCGATATGGATGGTTTTGTCCGTCATGCCTGTTCTCCTTTTTCTGCGGCCACCCCCGCCGCGCCATAGGCGCGCACGCCGGGTTGGGACGTGGTGATCTTCACTTCGCCGTACGCGATGCGCGGCCCGGCATCCGACTGATAAATGGCGTGGCTGTGCTTGAGGAAGTTGACATCGTCGCGCTGCTCGAAGCCGTCCAGCCGCTGGTGGGCGCCGCGCGACTCCTTGCGGTTCAACGCCGAATGCGCCATCGCCTCGGCCACGTCCAGCTGGTAGCCCAGTTCGATGGCCAGCAGCCAATCGCTGTTCCACACGCTGGATTTGTCTTCAACATTGACGTTCTGGAAGCGATGCTTGAGTTCGGCCAGCTTGTCGCAGGTGGCGCGCATGCTGTCTTCCATGCGGTAGATGCCGCAGCCGGCTTCCATGGTTTCCGCCATTTCGCGTCGCAAATCGGCGATGCGCTCGGTGCCGTCCTTGGCCCGCAGCGCGTGCAGGCGGGCCTCAGCCGCTTGCGCCTGCTTCAACAGCCCCTCGCGCTTGGCCGGCTTGCTGTCGCGGGCGAAGCGCGCGGCCTCGATGCCAGCCACCTTGCCGAACACCGACAGCTCGGCCAGCGAGTTGGACCCCAGGCGGTTGGCGCCGTGGATGCCGACGCTGGAGCATTCGCCTGCCGCGTACAGGCCGGGCATGGGCGCGGCGCAATGGCCGTCCACCAGGATGCCGCCCATGGTGTAGTGCACGGCCGGCCGCACCGGGATCGGCTCCTTGGCCGGATCAATGCCCAGGAACTCCTCGGCCAGCTCGCAGATTTGCGGCAGCCGCTCGCGCAGCTTGGCGTGGCCCAGGTGGCGCAGGTCCAGATACACGGCGGAACCCCACGGTCCCTGCACGGTGCGGCCCTTTTGCTGCTCGTACCAGAAGGCCTGGCTCAGCCGGTCGCGCGGGCCCAGCTCCATGAACTTGTTGCGCGGCTTGTCCTCGGCCGGCCCCAGGCCGTAGTCCTGCAGATAGCGGTAGCCGTCCTTGTTGATCAACAGGCCGCCCTCGCCGCGGCAGGCCTCGGTGAACAACAGTCCGGTGCGCGGCATGCAGGTGGGGTGGTATTGGACAAACTCCATATCGCGCAGCGGCACCCCGTGGCGATAAGCCAGCGCCATGCCGTCGCCGGTGACGATGCCGCCGTTGGTGTTTTCGCGAAACACGCGCCCGGCGCCGCCGGTGGCCATGACCACCGCGCCGGCCTCGATCAGCACGCTCTCGCCGCTGGCGATCTCGATGGCCAGCACGCCGCGCGCCTGGCCGTCCTCGACGATCAGGTCGGCGCAGAAGTATTCGTCAAAGCGCTGAATCTGCGGAAACTGGATGGAGGTCTGGAACAGCGTGTGCAGCATGTGGAAGCCGGTTTTGTCGGCGGCGAACCAGGTGCGCTCTATCTTCATGCCGCCAAAGGCGCGCACGTTGACGCTGCCGTCCTCCTTGCGGCTCCACGGACAGCCCCAGTGCTCCAGCTGCACCATTTCTTCCGGGCACTGGCGGACGAAATATTCCACCACGTCCTGTTCGCACAGCCAGTCGCCGCCGGCCACGGTATCGTGGAAGTGGGCATCGAAGCTGTCATGATCCTGCTTGACCGCCGCCGATCCGCCCTCCGCCGCCACCGTGTGGCTGCGCATCGGGTAGACCTTGGACACCAGCGCGATCTTCAGCTTGGGATCGAACTGGGCGGCGGCGATGGCCGCCCTCAAGCCGGCGCCCCCGGCGCCGACAATCACTACGTCTGCTTGGCAGGTCTTCACGCGATTCCCCTGTCAGAAGTAAAAATGCGTCAATGCGTAGGCTGCCACCGTGGACACGCCCACCCCGATCAGGCCCGGCATCATGAAACTGTGGTTAAGCAAATATTTGCCGATGCGGGTGGTGCCGCTGCGGTCCATATTGATGGCGGCCAGGTCGCTCGGATAAAAAGCGAAGAAGAAATAGGCGTAACAGGACGGCATGATGGCCAGCAGCTGGTGCGGACTCAGGCCCAGCGCCAGTCCGAACGGCACCATGATGGTCAAGGTAGCGGCCTGGCTCTTGACGAAGGCCGACACGGCGAACATGGCCAGCGCGAAGGTCCACGGCGCGTACTCCACCATCACCTTGATGTTGTCCACCAGGAAACCCTGGTTGGCCTTGACGAAGGTGTCGCTCATCCAGGCGATACCGAAAATGGACACTACGGCGATCATTCCGGCGGTAAAGACTTCGGAACGGGCGATGGTGGCGGCCTTGGCGTTGGACAGAAACAGGATGAAGGCGCCGAAGGCCAGCATCACGAACTGCACCGCCGTCGTCATCGGCACCGTCTTGCCCTTCTCATCCATCGGCAGCCAGTGCGGGAACAGCGCCAGCAGCACCACCACCAGAATGCCGGTAAAAAACAGGATGACGGAAGGCTTGGCGTGCGCCGGCAGCACCTTGTCCAGCGTGGTCACGGACTTTTCTATCGAGGCGCGAAATTCCGGGTCCTGCAGCCGCGCCTGGTACTCCGGGTCCTGATCCAGTTCAGCGCCGCGCTTCAGGCTCCAGAAAGCGGCGGCCACCACGCCGATCAAACCGGCGGGAATGGTGACCATCAGGATCTGCCACAGCGTCAGCGGCTGGCTGCTGTGCGCGGTCATCGCCAGCAAGGACGTCACGGCCGCGGCGGCCGGGCTGGCGGTGATCCCCATCTGCGAGGCCACGCTAGCCATCGCCATCGGCCGCTCCGGACGGATCTTGGTCTTCAGCGACACGTCGGCGATCACCGGCAGCAGCGAATACACCGCGTGGCCGGTGCCGACGCACATGGTCAGCAAGAACGTGGACATGGGCGCGAGAAAGGTGATCTGCTGCGGGTGCTTGCGCATGACCTTTTCCGCCTGCTGCACCAGGAAGTCCAGCCCGCCGGCCACCTGCAGCGTGGCCGAGGCCGTCACCACCGCCAGGATGATCAGCATCACCGTGATCGGCGGCTCGGCCGGCGCCACCCGGAACACGAAGGCCAGCACGGCGACGCCCAGGCCGCCTATCATGCCCAGCGCCACCCCGCCGCGCCGGATGCCGATCAGAATCGCCGTCAGCAACAGCGCGAATTCAATCCAGAAAGTCCACATGTCTGCTCTCCTTGGCCTGCTTGTCGCGCTGTCGCCAAACCGGAAACATCGGACCCACCGGCCGCTTGCCCATTACCTGTTTATATGGCCTGCGGCGAAACCGGGGCTAGACCTTGATCAAGCGAAGAGGACTTAGTGGGTGAAATACCCGGAGCGCATGGGAAACATGAAAGCACAAGGGGCGGACTCTCGGTACAACCTGTCCTTTAGTATGAAAATCCGCGAATCAAGGGAACCTATAACTGGCATTATGCGCACATCCTTGAATTGCGCATCGCTCGCCGATTGGCGTTCACGCTCATTCCCGCATGGAGAAAGCGCAATGCATAATTACCGTCTGCTCCTTCCCGCCGCCCTGCTGCTGAGTGATCTGGCAATCGCACATCCCGTGCCGCTGCCCAACCCACACATTCCAGGCTATTCGTTTCCGGAGTCCGAGTCGCAACTGATGGACTGGATCAACCAGCAGACGCCGGCCAACACGCGGCAGATCTATCGCCACGGCTGGGGGCTTTGGGCCTCGCTGACCGCGCCCAGCGGGCAGTCGGAATTCGACATTCCCAATGTCCCGGTTTACCTTACCTGGCTGACCCCGGCAGAGGTGGCCGCGCTGCCTTCCAACCCCGAGCAGTTGAAGGCGCAGGCGTCCACGCCGCGGCAGCTGCAATTGCGCGTGCCGCGCCAATTCCAGCGTGTTCCAGGTTTCCAGGAAAAATTACAGGCGAAAAAGGCCGAACTGAGCGCCAAGGCCAATCCGTCAACCAGCGACATGCGAGACACATCGGTTTTTGAAATGGTGGCCTACGATCCCGCTGCTGCGGAGTTCGCCCGCAAGAACCAATTGTTTTCCAAGGCCGAGCTGACCAAGATATACGATGCCGGCAACGCCTCGATCCCCGCGTTCCCATCCAATGCCGTCACCATCAAGCCCGTGTACAAGCTGGTGAGCAAGGCGAACATGATCAAGGGCAGCTCTTTGTACGTGATGCCGGCCTGGCCCGGTACCCCCAAAGTGACGCCGGACATCGAGAAAAACGGCTTTTCCGAAGACAAATGGCCCGGCTGTGTTTACATCGACGCCAAGAACCCCGGCAAATCCAAGGCAGACCGCACCGACCCCTCCTGTAGCCATCCCAATGCCAGCAACACCTTCGCTCTGGGAGACTTCATCGCCTACCCCGTCACCGCGGACAACGTGAAGCAATTTCAGCAACTGGTCCAAGACCAGCTGAAACAGTCGGTGGAGGTCGGCGATGCGCTGATCCTGATGGCCATGCATGTCACCACGCGCGAAATCACCGAATGGACGTGGCAGACCTTCTTCTGGACGCCCAACCCGGCCAAGCCTCCCCTGCCCGGCAATCGCGCCGCAGCCGCGGCGCGGCCGGCTCAAGTGGCATGGCCCGCCGCCCACTACGCCATGTCCATCGGCTACCAGATGGTGGCGCCGAATCAGCCGATCAACGGCGGCAAGAGCGTGGGCCAGCCGGTGACGGTATACAACCCGTATCTGGAATCTGACTTCAACGCCGCCACCTTCACCGCTCCGCCGGTCAATGTCGGCATCTACAGCCCCGTCAGCAAGCGGACCTTCCATGCCACCGTCGGCGTGCAGACCAACTGCATGACTTGCCACTCCGGCGCCTCGGTACAGATGGACAGCAAGGCCAGTGCGATAGGCTACTCCACCAACTTCTACATCCCGCGCAACGCGCCGATGTTCAAGGGCAATCTGCAGACCGACTTCCTGTGGTCGATCGCGGACGACGCCAAATAGTCGGAAACAGCCCTGCCCATGCGACAAGACCGGCTTACGCCGGTCTTGTTATTTGCCTGTGTTACAGATGATAGCTGCTGCCGGTCATCAGCCTGGCCGACAGTTTCATCGCCGCCTTCAAGGGCGCCGGCAGCTCGGCGGCGCCCAGCTCGTGCGCCATCTCGGCGTGCTGCAGTTCGTCGTCGCGCATCTGGCTGACGATGGCGCGGCTGCGCGCGTCGCCTTCCGGCAACTCGCTTAGATGGCTGTCCAGATGCGCGCCCACCTGGCGCTCGGTTTCCTGCAGAAAGCCCAGGTTCCACTTGTCGCCGAGCACACCGGCCGCCACCCCCATCGCCAGCGAGCCGGTGTACCACAGTGGATTGAGCAGGCTGGGGCGGCCGCCCAGCTCGCGGATGCGGCGTTCTGTCCAGGCCAGATGCTCAATCTCTTCCTGTGCCGCCTGACGCAGCGCCTCGCGCGCCGCCGCGTCTCGCGCCGTCAACGCCTGGCCCTGATACAAGGCTTGGGCGCACACCTCGCCGCAATGGTTAACCCGCATCAGGCCCAATGCATGCCGTTTTTCCGCCGCGCTCAGTTCGGTCTCGGCGATATCCTGATCCGGATGCGCGCGGCCGCTATGCGCCGGCGCGCACAAGGTGCGCAGGCCCTTGTCCAGTTCGGTGATCAGCTTGTCCAGCATCGGCACGGCTCCAGCAATTCGTCAAACCGCTGATTATACCTGGCCGGCACAGCGACGGCAGCTGCTGATATAATCAGCCGGTTAAACCTGTTTATCTACTCAACACGAAGGATTGCGCGCAATGAACCTCGCAAGCATCGGCCCGGGCAAAGACATGCCGGGCGACTTCAACGTCGTCATCGAAATCTCCGCCAACGCCGCTCCGATCAAGTACGAATTCGACAAGGAATGGAACACGCTGGTGGTGGACCGCTTCATGGGCACCTCCATGATGTACCCGGCCAACTACGGCTTCGTGCCGCAAACCCTGGCCGGCGACGGCGATCCGGTCGACGTGCTGGTGGTCACTCCGTTCCCGCTGCCGCCGGGCGTGGTGGTGCGCTGCCGCGCCCTGGGCCTGATCAAGATGGAAGACGACGGCGGCGTGGACGCCAAGCTGGTGGCCGTGCCGGTGGAAAAGCTGTGCCCGATGTACAAGTCCATCCAGAAGCTGGAAGACCTGCCGGAACTGCTGCGCGCGCAGATGGTGCACTTCTTCGAGCACTACAAGGATCTGGAAAAGGGCAAGTGGGTCAAGATCCAGGGCTGGGGCACGCTGGAAGACGCCAAAACCGAACTGGTGGAAGGCATTGAGCGCTTCGGCAAGTAAGCGCCTCACAATGCAACCGGCCGGCAGGCCGGTTTTTTAACGCCCTAAAATGCTGCATTGCACAATTCAGCCATTCAGCCTGATAATGGATTGCTGTGGCGTACGCTTTCTGCCACGCTTTAAATCAGAATGAGCCGCCTGACGGCGGTCCCATGGTGCCCAAACATGGCTGTTTCCTTCCGCATGCGGGGACAAGCGCCCCATTTGTCCTGGTTCTTGCGCCGGCTAGAAGCGCAAGGGCTGGCGGCTGCGCCGGAACACGACACGCCATCGCGCCTGCCTGCAGGGTGGGTCGGCATCGAGTTGGATGATTGTTGGCTAGACCTTGCCGTGGATAGCGATCATGCGCTGGAAGCGCGGCACGCCTATTGCCACCAGGCAGGCATGGATCTGTTGGAGCTCGCGGGGGACTGGCTGCCGCCCGGCGCCGAGCATGGTTTCATGCTGCTGGTCGGCAACGCGCCGGCTCCGGACAGCGCCGCCTGGCAGCTGCTGGACGCCTTGGCGCCGCAACCCGGCTGCTGGCTGCATAGCGGGCCGCTCCACAGCGCCCGCTTCTGCCAACGGGTATTCGCCGCGCTGTTGCATGCCTGCCACTCCTCCCTACTGCCTCCCGATGCTCAGCCGCGCAATCTGCAATGGGAGCAGATGCTAGGGGAGCAATGGCTGCTGGCCGACAAATTGCGCCAATTGGCGGCCAGCTACCTGACAGACCGCATCGGACTCACCCCGCCCTACCCGTCCCCATTGCCGGAAAGCGCGCGCCATTACGCGGCCAACCTAGCCCGGAGCATTGTTTTGACGCTGCCGCAGCAACAGGATTGGGACAAACTGCTGCAGGAATTGTCCGCGCTTCTACAAACGCGAGATCAGCAGCAAGCCGGGCACACCTAGACTGGAAATGAACGGCAATCAGCAGGCCGGCTGCAAATCATGAACGCCTGGTTTCCACAGGATTTGTAGAACTCAAGAACTGATAATTTTCCGCTCCGCATGGCCCAAAACAAACCGCCCCGGCATCAGCCGGGGCGGTTTGCGTCTTCCGGAGCAGCGAGCCAGATCAGGCGGCGGCGGTAGTGGACTTTTTGCGAGCTACGGCAGCGCTGGCGGCTTTGGCCGAATTGGTAGCGGCTTCAACACCGGCTTCAGCAATCTCGGCGCTCACCTTCTTGGCGGTCTTGGACACGCTTTCGAAAGCGGCGGTGGAGGTGTTCAGCAGGGTCTTCATCGCGGACACGGCGATGTCGGAGCCGGCCGGGGCGTTCTTCGACAGACGCTCCAGGCTGGTTTGCAGCGCCTTGTTGTTTTCGGCGATCTGCTCTTCAACAAAAGCGGTCAGCTCATTTTGCGTAGCCAAGGCAGCGTCGTACACGTGGCGGGCGGCGGAGAAAGCTTGATCCAGAGCCGGCTGAGCCAGGCCGCTTTGCACGTCGCCCAGGGCCTTGACGTCCTTCACTTCGCTCAAAGTCTTGAAAGCCTGGGCGTTGTCGTTCAGCAGCTTGCGCGACAGGTCCAGTTGCAGGCTGGCGAAACGCTCGGCGCCGGCCAGTACGATGGAGGAAAGACGAACAGCCTTGTCGAACTGCGATTGACCAAGGGCGGAGAGTTCTTGCGTGGTGGTAAACATGTAATCAGCTCCTAGAATGTCGGGGACACAGCGATACAGCAGCAAAACTGTCGTTCCGCGCAATGATGTTGCAGCGCAACAATCACACTTTACCGCCAAAGGATCGCGCAGGTCAAGAATTTGTTGCATTGCACAATGAACTAAATGGCTATTTCTGCAGAGTTTTTACTACACAATCATTCCATAAAGATGACAATTACGCGCCTGTCCCTCAGGACATGCCGAACTGAGGTTTTTTTGCAATGCAACGCAGATGGCCTCCGCTCACAGACACGCCGCCGCCCGCCGGCCTCACGCCATCCGGCCCGCCAAGCAAAGCAGCCATTGAAACCCCGACGCCAAGCCAGTACACTCGCCCATAGAAGAAATCTATCCAGTTAAAGCCATCTCATGAGCCCTGTGGCCAACGCCTTTGATATCAAATCCGCCAGTCTGGACCTGCTGGCCATCTTGCTGCGCACCGATAATCTGGACGAACTGAGCCAGGCTCTGGACGCGCGGTTCGGCAACACCAGCGACGCGCCCGCAGAGGCCTTCGTGCTGGATGTGGAGGCCCTGCCCAATCCGGCCGACCTCGACTTCGGCCGCTTGCTGCCCTTGCTGAGCCGCCGCGGCATCCGCGCCGTGGCGCTGCGCCATCCGGACAATGCGCTGGCCGCCGTGGCCGGCCGCTTCGGCCTGGCCTTCGCCAACAGCGCCGCCCAGCCCCGCTCGGTGCAAACGGTGCAGGAGCCGGCGGCCAAGCCCGCCGCCGAAGCGCCTGCGCCGCCCCCCGCATCGTCATGCATGATCATCGACCGGCCGGTCCGCGCCGGCCAGCAGATCTATGCCAAAGGTTGCGATCTGGTTGTGCTGGCCATGGTCAACACCGGCGCCGAAGTCATCGCCGACGGCAACATCCACGTTTATGCTCCATTGCGGGGGCGCGCGCTGGCCGGCGCGCGCGGCAACCCGCAAGCCCGCATTTTCACCCGCAGCATGGAAGCCGAACTGGTATCCATCGCCGGGGTGTACCGCACCATTGAACAGGCTTTGCCCGAAAGCATTCTGGGCAAACCCACCCAAATCTATCTTGAAAACGAGCGCCTGGTGATGAGCGCGCTCGGCGAGTAAAACATTTTCCAAAGGAAAGCCCCGTGGCAAAAATCATCGTTGTGACATCCGGCAAGGGTGGCGTAGGCAAAACCACCACCAGCGCAAGCTTCGCTTCCGGCCTGGCACTGCGCGGCCACAAGACTGTCGTGATCGACTTCGACGTCGGCTTGCGCAACTTGGACCTGATCATGGGCTGCGAACGCCGCGTGGTGTACGACCTGATCAATGTGGTCAATGGCGAAGCCAGCCTGAACCAGGCGCTGATCAAGGACAAGAACTGCGACAATCTGTTCATCATCCCGGCCTCGCAAACCCGCGACAAGGACGCGCTGACGCTGGAAGGCGTGGAAAAGGTGTTGAAGGATCTGAACGACGCCGGCTTCGAATACATCGTCTGCGATTCCCCCGCCGGCATCGAGAAGGGCGCGCTGATGGCGCTGTACTTCGCCGATGAGGCGCTGATCGTCACCAACCCGGAAGTTTCGTCGGTACGCGACTCCGATCGCATCCTGGGCATCCTGGCCTCCAAGTCCAAGCGCGCCGAGGAAGGACGCGAGGCGGTGAAGGAGCATCTGTTGATCACCCGCTACGCGCCGGGACGCGTGGACAAGGGTGAAATGCTGTCGGTCGAGGACGTCAAGGAAATCCTGCGCGTGCCGCTGATCGGCGTCATTCCGGAATCGCAGAGCGTGCTGCAGGCATCCAACTCCGGCACTCCGGCCATCCACCTGAAAGGGACGGATGTGGCCGACGCGTACACCGACGTGGTGGCGCGATTCCTGGGCGAACAACGCCCGATGCGCTTCCTGGAAGCCCCCAAGGTGGGCATCCTCAAGCGCCTGTTCGGAGGTTAATTCATGTCATTGATCGATATGATTTTTGGCAAGCGCCAAAAATCCGCCGCCATCGCCAGAGAACGCCTGCAGATCATCCTGGCCCACGAGCGCAACGGCCGCCACGCGCCGGACTATCTGCCGGCCTTGCAACGCGAACTGATGGAAGTGATATCCAAATACGTGTCGGTCAATCTCGACGACATCAAGGTGCAAGTGGAGCGCCAGGACGACTACGAAGTCCTGGAGGTCAACATCGTATTGCCGGAGCAACAGCGCTAAGCCATGACGCTGACCGAACTGCGCTATATCGTGGCGGTGGCGCGCGAGCGCCACTTTGGCCGCGCGGCCCAAAGCTGCTTTGTCAGCCAGCCGACGCTGTCCATCGCCATCAAGAAGCTGGAGGACGAACTGGGCGTGACCCTGTTCGAACGCGGCGGCCAGGAAGTGGCGGTCACCGAGATCGGCGAACGCATCATCGAGCAATCGCAGCGCGTGCTGGAAGAGGCCGACGCGGTCAAACGCCTGGCCGGCGAGCATCAGAACGAGCTGGCCGGCCCGCTGAAGCTGGGGGTGATCTTCACCATCAGCCCTTATCTGTTGCCCAAGCTGATCCCGGCGCTGCGCATCCTGGCGCCGGACATGCCGCTGATCCTGGAAGAGAACTACACTTCCCGGCTGGCGGAAATGCTCAAGCGCGGCGAGGTGGACGCCATCATCGTCGCCGATCCGTTCGAGGAAACCGGCATCGAAGCCTGGCCCCTGTACGACGAACCCTTCGTCGTCGCCACGCCCAAAGGCCATCCCTGGGAAAAGCAGCAGGCCATCCAGCCCTGTCAGCTGTCCGAGGAAAGCGTCCTGCTGCTCAGCCCCGGCAACTGCTTCCGCGACCAGGTGCTGCAAGCCTGCAGCGAACTTTCCAGCCGGCCGGCGCAAGGCCATAATCTGGCCAGCACGCTGCAGGGCAGCTCGCTGAACACCATACGCCACATGGTGGCCAGCGGCATGGGTGTCACCGTGATGCCGGCCACCTCGGTCGGCCCCGGCGACGAATCGCTGCTGTCCATCGTGCCGTTCAGCCAGCCGGCGCCGCAGCGCCGCGTGCTCTTGGTGACGCGCAAACAGTTCTTCCGCAAGAAGGCGATAGAAACCCTGCAACAGGCCGTGTTCTGTTCCGGACTCTCCGACGTCGTCATGCTGGAAGGCGAACCCAAGCTCGCCTGAGCTCATGCTTGATGACCCGCCCGCCGATCGGCATCGGCGGGTTTTCATTACCCCACCGCAAGGACACTGGCATGGAAAATCTGGCATCCATTGAAATCAAGGCCTTCATTCCCAGCAAGGATTTCCAGCTTTCCCAGGCCTTCTATCAAGACATGGGCTTCGAGCGCAAATCGGCTGGCCACGGCGTCGCCTATTTCGCCCACGGCAACTGCAGCTTCCTGCTGCAGGACTACTACCACCCGGAATTCGCCGCCAATTGCATGATGCATCTGCTGGTGGCGGATGCGGCCGCCTGGCATGCGCAGCTTCAGCGCCGCGGCATCGCCGAAAAATACCAAGTCATGCTTGGCGATCTGAAACATCAGCCATGGGGCATGCTGGACTTTCCCTTGCTCGACCCGTCCGGCGTACTGTGGCACATCGCGCAGAATCTGCCACGCAACGCGGACTGACATCTGCGGCGCGCCCTCCGCCCCCCAAGGAATTTGTGAGCCTAAGCTCGGGAAACTATCCTTCAGTGAGGACAAAGCCTAGGCGCAAGGACTCTCCCTCCCATGCAGAAACCGGACAACCCGAGCAATGAAACCGAGCGCATCGCGGCGCTGCATGCGCTGAACATTCTCGATACGCCGCCCGAAGAGCGCTTTGACCGCATCGCGCGGCTCGCCCAGCACATCATGCAGGTTCCCATCGCCCTGGTCAGCTTCGTCGACGCGGGCCGTCAGTGGTTCAAATCCCATCAGGGACTGGATGCCAAGCAAACCGGCCGCGACATTTCCTTCTGCGGCCACGCCATTTTGGGCGACGACGTTCTTTGCGTGGCCGACACCCATCTGGACCCGCGCTTCTCCGACAACCCGCTCGTCACCGGCAATCCTCATATCCGCTTCTATGCCGGCGCTCCGCTGGACATCGGCGGCGGCGTGCGCCTTGGCACGCTGTGCGCGATCGATCGCATGCCGCATACGCCCAGTCCGGAGCAATTGGCGGCTCTGCGGGATTTGGCCGCCAGCACCGTCGACATGATGCTGATGCAACCGGCCGCCGACCTCATCAAACAGCTGCATGATTCCGACACGCGCCTGCGCGCCGTGCTGGACACCGTGATAGACGGCATCATCACGCTGGATGCCCATGGCGTCATGGAAAGCGCCAACCCGGCGGCATGCCGCATTTTTGGCTATGCCGCCAGCGAGCTGGCCGGCCGAAGTCTAGACATGCTGATAGCGGAACCCTGCCAAAGCATGGCCGGCGGCTTGCCGCTCCTTGGCCATGGAAAAGAAGTCACCGGCCTGCACCGCAACGGCGCCACTTTTCCGCTGGAACTCTCCATCAGCGAAATGCACCTGCAAGGAAGCTGCATGTTCGTCGCGGTGGCCAGAGACATTTCCGAACGCAAGAAAGTGGAACGCATCAAGAACGAATTCATTTCCACCATCAGCCATGAACTGCGCACCCCGCTGACCTCGATTCATGGCGGCTTGGCCCTGGCCCTGCACGATGGCGACGAAGCGCTCTCTCCCAGGATCAGGCAGCTGCTGGAAATCGCCAGCAGCAACTGCGCCCGGCTGACCGCGCTGGCCAATGACATACTGGACCTGAAAAAAATAGAGGCCGGCCACCTGGAATTCACCTTTGAAAAGGTCGATCTGTCCGCCTTGATCAAGCAGTCCATCAAGGCCAACGAGGCGTATGCCCATCAAAGCGGCGTCAGCCTCCAGGCTTTAAATGCCTTGAGCCAGGCCTACGTCATAGGCGACCCGAACCGGCTGATGCAAGCCATTTCCAATCTGCTGTCCAATGCCGTCAAATTCTCTCCAGCCGATGGCATCGTGGAAATCTCCGTCCATAACATCCAGGACAGATACCGGGTGGCGATACACGACGAGGGAAGGGGCATTCCGGAAAGTTTCCGCAGTGAAATCTTCAATCGTTTCGCCCAGGCGGATAAATCCGACACCAGAGAAAAAGGCGGCGCCGGGCTGGGCCTGAACATTACCAAAGCCATCATAGAGCGCCACCATGGCCTATTGGATTACGAGAGCACCATGGGCACAGGCACCACATTCTATTTCGATCTTCCCGCCGCCACCGCGCTGGTTGCCGCCAAGCCATACCGTCTGCTGATATGCAAGCGGGAGGAAAGCGAAGCCGACGCCTTGCGCGCCTCGCTTGATGAGCAAGGCATCGAGAGCGACGGCGCCTACCGGGGACACATCGCGCTCGATTTGCTGCGGCACACCGCCTACCAGGCCGTCTTGATCGACCTGCCCCACCATGAAAGCCTGGCCATGATTGAGGCTATCCTCAGCATGAGGGGACTGAATGCACCATCGCTGGTTCTGCTATCCGATGAAAGAAAAACGGACTATCTGGAATCGATCCGGAAGGAAGGCCTCGCCATTCACTGGCTTCCCCGGCATGCGACTTTGGCCGCATTGGAAAAAACCATATTATCCGCAATAAACCATGCATAAAGCCCTCTTCCGCCCGCAGCCTTTCAGATGAGCGCGGCGGATGCGCCGCCGGGCCGATTGCCTGTTACAGGAGCCGCCATGTCATCCAGAAAAATACAGCTGATGTTCATCGACGACGACCAGGATATTCGAAGCATCTTCGCTTTCGCGTTCGAACAGGAACAGGACATGGAAATCAAGCTGTGCGCATCGAGCATCGACGCCGTCTCCTTGGCCGAAGCCTCGCCCCCCGACATCATTGTGCTGGACGTGATGATGCCGGAAATGGATGGCCCCAACACGTTCAGCCGTTTGAAAGCCATCCCGGCGCTCGCGCTGACGCCCATCATTTTTATGACGGCGAAAGTGCAGAAACAGGAAATCGAAAGACTCAAAGCGCTGGGCGCAACGGCCGTGATAGAAAAACCGTTCAATCCGCTGGAGCTGCCCGGCCTGATCCGCTCGCTCGCGCCGGAAATCGGCTAGAACAAGCTTTGATCGGCGGCTGCGACGCCAGGCGCGCCGGGCCGGCAGCCGGCGAAACAGCCAGAAAATCCGCTCCCACGCAGAGGGAAAATGATGAATGACGATTTTGTCGCCGTAATCGACGACGACGACGCGCTGCGGGAAATGCTATGCCTGATGCTGGACAGCATAAAAATTCCGGTGATCGGCTATCCCGATGGGCGATCGTTCATGGAGGACGCCAGGCGGCATCAATGCGCCTGCGTCGTGCTGGACATGCGCATGCCGGGCATGAGCGGGCTGGACCTGCAGCGGCAGATCCGCAGTGAAACGCTGGACATGCCGGTGATCTTCATGACGGCGCATGCGGATATCCGGGTGGTGGTGGACGCCATGCGGGATGGCGCGGTGGAGTTCCTGCAAAAACCCATCCAGGAGCAGGAGTTGCTGGACTGCGTTCAACAATGCTTGCAAACGCTGCCGCAGCGGAAACAGAAAGTCCGCGAAAAAGAAGTCTTCCAGGCCAGATTGGCGAATCTCACGCCGCGCGAAAAGCAAGTCCTCGATGAAATCGCCTCCGGCATGAGCAGCAAGCAAATCGCCGACAAGCTGGGCGTGACGCTCAATACCGCAGAGCAGTATCGCAGCAGCGTCTTGAAGAAAATGCGCGCTTCCTCCACGGCCAAATTGCTGAGCAGCATGGAGCTGTGGCAGCACAAGACCGCCGGCAAGCGAGAGTAAGCGTATGCCCCGCGCCGAATCAGGCGATGCGCGGCGAAAGGAAAGACATGGATGCCGCCGAAACGCAAAAACGAATGCAGGCATTGCTCGCGCAATATCAGGACCGCTTGCTCCGGCAACTGGACGAGATGCAAGCTCTGGCAGCCCAACTGAACGGCGAGGCCGCCGATCAGGCTGTTTATGCCGTCTTGCGGGAACGTCTGCACAAGCTCGCCGGCTCCGGCGGCACCTTTGGCCAGCCGGAGCTGGGGCGGCGCTGCCTGAGCCTGGAATGCCTGCTCGATGGCTGGCTGGCCGCGGACGCGCCGCCCATTGACGCGGGCATGCGGCGGCAGTTTCTGGCCGATCTGGCGGCCCTCGCCGGCGCGCTAGCATAAGCCTCGCCCCGCGGCGGACGAAGACGCGCTCATGCCGGCAACGCCGCAGGCGCGTTTCTTTGCCTTTGCTGCACGTCCCGCGCCACCACGCCCTGAATCAACTGGACGACGTCTATGATCAGGGCGACCTCGCCGTCGCCGAGGATCGTCGAGCCAGTCACGCAGGGCACATGCTGGAACAGGGCGCCCAGCGGCTTGATGACGGTCTGGCACTTGCCGTAAATCCTGTCCACCACCAGGCCGATGCGTTTGCCGGCAAAGCTGACGGTCACCACGCGCGGCCGCGGATGCGCCGGGCCGCGCTCGCCAAACAACTCCCGCAAGCGCACGAAGGGCAAGGCGGCGCCGTCTTTGTCCATATAATCCACATCCCCCTGGCACTGCGGCAGCTCCAGGCACTCCACCACCATGTCCAGCGGCACGATGAACTGCGCGCCGCCCACTCCCACATGGAAACCGTCGATGATGGCCAACGTCAGCGGCAGGCACAGCCGCATCGTAGTGCCGCGGCCCGGTTCGGACTCGATCACCAACGAGCCGCGCAGCGCTTCGATATGGCTCTTCACCACGTCCATGCCCACGCCGCGGCCCGACAGATTGGTGACGCGCTCCGCCGTGGAGAAGCCGGGCGCCAGGATCAACTGATGGATGTCGTGGCGCGACAGATTCGCGCCCTCCGCCACGATGCCCTTCTCTATCGCCTTGCGCAGAATCTTCTCGTGATCCAGGCCGCCGCCGTCATCCGCCACCTCGATCATGATGGCGCCGGACTCGTGGTAGGCCTTCAGCGTGACCGTGCCTTGCACGGGCTTGCCGCGGGCGATGCGCGTCTCCGCCGGTTCGATGCCGTGATCCATGGCATTGCGCAGCAGGTGCATCAACGGATCTGCGATTTTCTCCACCATGGACTTGTCCAGCTCCGCCTCCGCGCCGGAGATGCGCAGCTCTATCTCCTTGCCCAGCTCTTTCGCCACGTCGCGCACCACGCGCGGAAAGCGGTAAAAGACCTCTCCTATGGCCACCATGCGCAGCTGCAGCGCCATGTCGCGCACGGCCTCCACCAGCGTCAACAATTGGGAAGCCGCCTCCAGCATGGCCGGATGGGCGGCTTTGGCGGCCTGCGCCTGATTGCCCGCGCCGGCGATGACCAGTTCGCCCACTCGGTCGATCAAGGCATCCAGCCGGCAGGCCGGCACTTTGACGCTGCCGCCTTCTGCCGGCCGCCGCTCCTCCTCGCGCTTGGGCCTGGGCTGCGCCTCCTCGCCCATGCCTCCTGGCTCGACCGGCAAAGCTTCGCCGCCCCCATGCGGCAGAACCAGCAAGCGGTACAACTCGTCGGACGTCAAGCTCCCGCAAGCCACCAGGATTTCGCCCACGCGGCCGGACGCTTCCGGCAAGGCTTCGATCAAGCGCTGAAAGGCGGCCAGCGGGCTGTGCGGCGGCAAGATGACGATGCTCGCGTTTTCGGCACAGAAGGCGAATACGCTGGCGATCTCCTCCGCGCTGGCGGCGCTGTCCAAAACCACCTCGAAACCCAGATAGCACTGCTGCGGATCTGCCGCCTCCAGCGGCGGCAGGTGGTCGCAAACCGTTTCCACATGCTGGATGCGGCCGTAGCGGTTCAGATAATTGATGAATTTGAGCGGATCCATGCCATCGCAGAGGATGGACGGAGAAAAGCGCAGAGACAGATGCCAGAACGGCGACGCCACCCCTTGCTCATCCCCGGCCGCCTCCTGCTGCGGAAGCGCTTCGCTCGCGGACGCGGCGGGCGATGCCTCCTGCCCCAGCCAGCGCGACAGTTGCGGAATCAGCGCGTCGCTGCGCGCGCGGTCCGCCTCGCCGCCGTCCGTTATGGCGGCGATCAGGCCGGAGATGTGATCCTGGCAATCCAGCAGCACGCTGGCCAGGTCAGAATCAAACGCAAAAGCCCCATTACGCAACTCGTCCAGCACGCTTTCCACCACGTGGGTGAAGCGCACCACCTCCTCCAGACCGAACATGCCGGCCGAGCCCTTGATGGTATGCGCGCAACGGAACAGCGCGGGCAGATCGTCGCCATCCGCGCTGCCGGCCTCCAAGCGCAGCAATATGTCTTCCATCTGGCCGATCAGATCGCGCGCCTCGTCTATGAAAACGGCGAACGCGGCGGACAGGGTATCGTTTTCCATATCGAACTCACCTTGTGTAGTGACGCCCAGCGGCGCGGTCAAGCTAGCCCTCGCCCACAGCGTCGGGCTGCTCGAGCAAAGCTTCCTGGTTCACCAGCCTGGCCATTTCCCGCACCGGCTCAGACGCGTTGCAGAAGCTCACGCTCTTGGCGGCATGGCGCTTCATCTGCAACAGCAACTGCAACCCGGCGGTATCGATTTCCGTGACACCAGCCAAATCCATGCAGATGCCGTCGGCGGCCTGCAACAGATTCAGCCAAACCGCCTGCACCGCATGGGCGGTATAAACGCCCAATTCGCCCCGAAACAGATGCCGGCCGGTTGCTTCGTCGAAGTCCAAGGTGAAGTCCATGCTCAGCTCGCCAGCAACTCAACCGCAGCCAGCATTTGCTTGGGCTGAAACGGCTTGACCATCCAGGCCTTGGCGCCGGCGGACTGGCCCGCCTGTTTCTTGTCCTCCGCCACCTCGGTCGTCAGCATGATCACCGGCGCGCACTTGTATGCCGGATTTTTCTTGAGCTCCTGGACAAAAGTGAGGCCGTCCATATTGGGCATGTTCACATCCGAAATCACCAGGCTGATGCGCTGCCCCTTCAATTTGGACAGAGCGTCGGCGCCGTCGCAGGCCTCCATCACTTCGTAGCCGGCATCGGTCAGCGTCATCGCCACCAAGGACCGCAAAGACGCGGAGTCATCCACCACCAGTATCAGTTTTGCCATGGCATTGCCCTCCCAGGCCTGTCAGCCTCAAGCCGGATCGGCTTGCTGCAGTTTCTCCTCGCCCATCCTCGTCACCGCGGACATTTCCGCTATCGACAAGGCGCGCGCCATATTCAGAATGATCAGGAAACGATTGTCATGGCGCGCCAGGCCGGCGATGAAATCGATGTCGATTTGCGCGCCAAAAGCCGGCGGCGGCTCAATGTCCGCATCGTCGATTTCCACCACCGCCGTCACGCGATCCACCAGCAAGCCGATCACGTGCAATGCGCCCTCATGCTCCACCTCCACGATCACATAGCAGCTGCGACGGCTCACTACGATAGGGTGGTGGCCGAAGCGCACAGCCAGATCGAGGACCGGCACCACCGCGCCGCGCAGATTGATGACGCCGCACACGGCGAGCGGCATCATGGGCACCGCAGTTGGCACGTCGTATTCGATGATTTCCCGGATCCGCTCGATCTCGATGGAGTAGGCATTCCCCCCCAGGCTGAAGGCAAGGTAGAGCTTGCCGCCGCTGGATTCGTGCTGAGCGGCGCCGGTTGCCGGATTCGGGTTGCTCACTTGATTGTCCGCCATGCATTTCTCCCCGGCAGGCAGGGACCGCGCTCGGCAAGCGCGCCCTGCCCGCCTGATCCATTACGCCGCGGCGGATGCCGCGTGCTCTTTCATGCGTAGGAGCGCCCGCCGCTTCTCATCAGGGCCATGGTGTCGCGCATGGCGTTGCCGTGCGATTCGCGCAGCTCGAACTGACTCATCAGATTGCGCAGCAGCTCGGCCTGTTCGGCCACCGTCTGCGCGGTCGCCGCCAGCTCTTCCGATGCTGACGCGGTTTGCTGCGTGGTCAAGTTCAGCTGATTCATCGCCTCGTTGATCTGGTTCGTGCCTATGCTCTGCTCGTTGGACGCCGCCGTGATCTCGCGCACCAGGTCCGCCGTCCTGTTGATAGACGGCAGCATTTCGGACAACAGCTGGCCCGCCTGCTCGGCCGTCTGCACGCTGCTGGCGGCCAGGCCGCTGATCTCCTGCGCCGCGATCTGGCTGCGTTCGGCCAGTTTTCGGACTTCGGCCGCCACCACGGCGAAGCCCTTGCCGTGCTCGCCCGCCCGCGCGGCTTCGATGGCCGCGTTCAGCGCCAGCAGGTCCGTCCGGTAGGCGATGTCGTCGATAATGCCTATCTTGTCGGCGATGGCTCGCATCGCCTTCACGGTCTCGTCCACCGCGTCTCCGCCGCGCATCGCATCCTTGGCGGACTGGGTGGCGATGCCATCTGTCACCACTGCGTTATCAGTGTTCTGGGCGATGGAGACCGACATTTCCTCCATGGAGGACGTGGTCTGCTCCAGGCTGGCGGCTTGCTCGGTCGCGTTCTGCGACAGCGTCTGCGACGCGCTGTTCACCTGGCTCAGCGCGCTGGAGATCTCCTCTATCGCCTCGCTCACCTGGCGTATGGTCTGGGCCAGTTGGTCCACGCTGGTATTGACGGAACGCTTGAGCTGATCGAAATCTCCCGCATACTGCCCTTCCACCAGGCTGGTCAGATTGCCGACCGCAAGCGACTCCATCACGCGCATCACCTCTTTCACCGGCCCGGCCATGCCATCCAGCGTCTTGTTGATGCCTTCGACGATTTTGCGGAAGTCGCCGCGGTGCGCATTCGCGTTGGCGCGGGCGTCCAAACGCCCCTCCACCGACGCCTGGGCCAGCATGTCGGTATCTACGATCAAGGCTTTGATATTGGCGCGCATTTGCTCAATCGTGTCATTGATGAAGCGCTTCTTGCCCGGAAAGAGCTCCAGCGGCGCTTCCATATTGCCCTCGCCAAACTCCTTGATGCAGGCCATC
>NZ_PPTF01000032.1:0-11714 GCF_002902845.1 Chromobacterium sinusclupearum | reverse complement strand
CCGGGGAACACTTCCAGCTGGGCATCGAAATTGCCTTCGCCAAACTCCTTCACGCAGGCCATGGCTTTTTTCTTCACGGCGATATGGCCCGCCACCATGTTATTGACCCCGGCCGCCATGGAGCGATACGCGCCCTGGAATTTCGCCTCATCCATGCGCACATCGATATCGCCCGCATCGTGCTCGGCCGACATATGGTTCATTTCGCCGATGAAGGCCTTGATATTGGCGCGCACCTGCTCAACGGTGTCGTTGATGAAGCGCTTCTTGCCGGGGAACACTTCCAGCTGGGCATCGAAATTGCCTTCGCCAAACTCCTTCACGCAGGCCATGGCTTTTTTCTTCACGGCGATATGCCCCGCCACCATCTGATTGATGCCGCTGACCATCTCGCGGTAGGCCCCCTCGAACTTGGTTTCGTCCATGCGCACGTCGATATCGCCCGCCTCATGTTCGGCCGACATGCGTTTCATATCGGCCAGCAACGTTTGCAAACCGGACTGGATTTGCGTGGCCAAGCGCGCGATGCGGCCGGCCTCGTCATGGGAGGAGATTTCCAGACGCGTATTCAGATTGCCGTTTGCCATCTGTTCGAGCATGGCGACAAGCGCCGGCATGCCATTTTCCTGGCTGCGGGAAAGCCATGCGGCCATCAATAACAGAGGCAAAGACAAGGTGCTGACCCATATGGCGGCATTCACCCAAATCTTTTCGCCCTCATAAACGCCGCCATGCGCGATTAACAGGGCGACATCGGAAAAAACCGTCAACACAATCAGGAGCGTCAACGATGCGATTACAGCGCGCTGTCGGTTATCAAACAAAGCCATGATGTACTCCCTGGTAAATAACACTTCAGATTGCGACCGAACCGATACTCAAGATCGAGCGCCATTTTTCCCTTATCCGAAAATCCATTCGCCTGATGGCTTGTTTTTCTTGACTCATCCGATACCTCGCACTGCTCAACATCGGGGCCGGCCCCCTGGAGTCGCTAACCATCTCGCAAGACCCCTGAGCCGAGACGCGCCGACACAGACAGTGGGAGGCGCAACGCAGGATCAGGGCTTGCCGAGCGGCTCTTAAAACAAAATCATGCTGGATTGCGCATCGGCCTGATGCCGATGAGGCGCTTGCTCCAAGGTGGTGTACTGGCTTTCCGCCTTTTCCACCCAGCTATCGACACTGATGGGTTGCGGCACCTCGCCCTGCCGGGCCTGCTCCTCGTCCTGCGTCAACCGGTCATCCAGCCGCCCCATATCGGACAGCACCCAGCCCATGATCTGGGCGGTGCGATCCTGAAATTGCAGATTCACCAGCACTTCCTCGATGCGTTGGCTGACCTGGAGATTTTCCGCCCGCAGGCTGGCGCTGGCAGAGGCCAGCCCATCGGCCGCTTGATTGATGCGGGCGAGCGTCGCCGCGATGGCGCTTTCCGAACTGACAAGCAGGCGCTTGTCCTCGCTAGACAGCCGCTCGGCTGCGGCCAGAGCGCCGCCGACCAATTGATTGGCAGTTGAAACCTTGTCCCGGATGCTGGCGCCCGTAGTCGCGGACAAATTGGACAGCTTCCTCACCTCGTCGGCGACGACGGCAAAGCCGCGGCCGCTCTCACCCGCGCGCGCCGCCTCGATGGCGGCGTTCAGCGCCAGAAGATTGGTGCGCGCGGCGATGTCGCCGACCTCGATGGCCATCTTTTGAAGGTCCTCGGTCAACTGCACCAGTGAGGCGATATCGCCCATCATCTGCTGCTTGGCCGCAGTCGCGGCTTTCAGCTCGGACAGGATGGCTTCCAGCTCGTCGCGCGCTCCGCCTATGGTCGATGCCAGATCCTCCTGCCCCTGGCTGGCAAAAGCGCCCAAAGCCCTCTTAAGCCGGCTGCGGATGTCTCGGAACTCCGCCACCAGCCCATCGACTGCCGACTCCGATTGCGCGCGCACCAGCTCCACGTTTTTGCGCCAGCGCGGCAGCATGGCCCGGCAAGTGACGCGCAAGGAGTCCAGATAAGCCGCCTGATCGCGGTGCACGGCCGTCTCCGCGTCGGATATCGTACGGCTCCGCTGTACAGACGCGTCGATAAAGCGCCCCACATCCCGGCCCATCCATGTCCGGCCAGCCCACCCCAGGGCCAGCAGCGCCCCGCCCGCCGACAGCGCGATCGGATGGGCGCCCAGCATGCCAAGCAGGAGCGACGCGCATGCCAGCGCCGAAACCAGCGGGAAAACAGTGAGGCTGAAAGGCAGGCGGATGGAAGATTTCATTGCCGTGCTCCGGGTGAGGACAGGATGGCCAGCAGCGCAGAAGGTCATGCACTGACATGCCTGAATTCTGGCCAGCCCCGCCTGGGGCCGCCATCCCAGCTTACCGGTAGCCCGCACTCAGGAAACTGAGTATCCCGGCGACGCATTCCTTCATCACGCGCAAACATGCTAAAGTCATGGCGAGACTATCCCTCAACCGACAGAGAAGAGCGCCATGAACGCCAATCCCTTGCTGCAAGACTGGAACACCCCCCACCAGCTCCCGCCGTTCGACATGATTCGCCCCGAACACTTCGAACCGGCTTTTGACAGCCTGTTCGCCGAACATCTTGCCCAAATCGATGCCCTGGCTGCGCTGAGCGAACCTGCCACTTTTGAAAACACCGCCGCTGCCTTCGATCGCAGCGGGCTGCGTCTGGAGCGCGCCCAGCTGCTGCTGGACAACCTGACATCCTCGGAAACTTCGCCCGCTCTGCAAGAAGTGGAACGCGTCATGGCGTCCAAGCTGGCCGAGCACCGCAGCCGCATTTACATGCATGCGGGCTTCTTCGCGCGGCTGGACGCCATCCACGCCCAGCGAGACAGCCTGAACCTGAACGAAGAGCAAGGCCGCTTGCTGGACCTGATCCACCGCGACTTCGTCCGCGCCGGCGCCAAGCTGCAGGGCGCGGCCCGCCAGCGCTACGCTGAGGTCGTTTCCAAACTGGCGGAGCTGACCACTGCCTTCGGTCAAAACGTGCTGGCCGACGAGAGCGAATACACGCTGCCATTGACGGAAAACGATCTGGCCGGCCTGCCGCCCTTCCTGCTGGACGCGGCCCGCGCCGCCGCCGAGGCGCGCCAGCAGCCGGGCTGGGCCATCACCCTGTCGCGCTCGTCCATCGTGCCCTTCCTGACCTTCTCCTCGCGCCGCGATCTGCGCGAACAGGCCTGGCGCGCCTGGACCGGGCGCGGCGAGCACCCGGAGCGCGACAACCGCCCGCTGGCGAAACAGATCCTGTCCTTGCGCGCCGAGCAGGCCAAACTGCTCGGCTATGCCAGCTTCGCCGATTACGCCATCGCCAACCGCATGGCCGGCGCGCCGGCCGCGGTGCACGCGCTGATGAACCAGGTATGGGAACCGGCCAAGGCCCGCTTCGAGTCGGAAAAAGCCATGCTGCGCGAGGAAGCCGCCAAACTGGGCGAACCGGCTGACATCCAGCCGTGGGACTGGTTCTATCTGGCGGAAAAAGTGCGCATCGCCCGCTATGCGCTGGACGACGCCGAGATCAAGCCCTACTTTGGCCTGGAGAATATGATCGCGGCGATGTTCGACGTGGCGGGCCGGCTATTCGGCCTCAGCTTCAGCGAACGCCACGACCTCAAGCTGTATCACCCGGACGTGCGCGCTTGGGATGTCAGCCGCGAGGGCAAGGTGATCGCCCTGTTCCTGGGCGACAACTACGCGCGGCAGAGCAAGCGCGGCGGCGCCTGGATGCATGTCTACCGCTGGCAGGGCCGCAACGGCGGCGAGACGCTGCCCATCGTCGTCAACAACAATAACTTCGCCAAGGCCGGCCACGGCCAGACGCTGCTGAGTTTCGACGACGTGCGCACGCTGTTCCATGAGTTCGGACACGGCCTGCACGGCATGCTGTCCAATGTGGAATACCGCCTGCTGGCCAGCCCCAACAGCCCTTGGGACTACGTGGAGCTGCCGTCGCAGCTGATGGAAAACTGGGCGCTGGTGCCGGAAGTGCTGGAGAAACACGCGCGCCACGCCGAAACCGGCGCGGCCATTCCCGCCGAGCTGGTGGCCAAGATCAAGGCCGCGCGCCACTTCAACCAGGGCTTCGAAACCGTGCGCTACGCCGCCTCCACGCTGATCGACCTGGCATTGCACGAACGCGACGACGCCGACGGCATCGACATCGCCGCCTTCGAGACCGCAGAACGCGAACGGCTGGGCGTCCCGCCGGCGGCCGGCATGAACCATCGTCCGCCGCACTTCGGCCACATCTTCTCCGGCGACGCCTACGCCGCCGGCTACTACGTCTATATGTGGGCGGAAGTGCTGGAGGCCGAGGCGTTTGGCGCCTTCGAAGAAGCAGGCGATCCCTTCGATCCGGAACTGGCCGACAAGCTGTATCGCTACATCTACAGCGCCGGCGACGCCCGCGAACAACGCGCCGCCTTCCGCGCCTTCCGCGGCCGCGATCCGCAAGCGGAAGCGATGCTGAAGAGCCGCGGCCTGCGTTAAGCCTGTCCAGTCCTGGCCAGCTCCGACCAGAGCTGGCCTTTTCCATTCCAAGCGGTCTTGACGGCCATTCTGGATACTTTGCCCCATGACTGATCCAATCATCCTGCTCAGCGCGCTGCATCAAGCCGCCATCGAACAACACGACCCCTGCGCCCATTTCGCCACGCTGATCACCGTGGATGAGGACGGCCAGCCCGCTTCGCGCATCGTCACCCTGCGCTCGCTGAACCAAGACGGCATC
This sequence comes from Chromobacterium sinusclupearum, assembly GCF_002902845.1. Taxonomy (GTDB): domain Bacteria; phylum Pseudomonadota; class Gammaproteobacteria; order Burkholderiales; family Chromobacteriaceae; genus Chromobacterium; species Chromobacterium sinusclupearum. Next base: position 6,973 of record NZ_PPTF01000032.1, on the reverse strand, counting down.
GCCTTGCTGGTCAATGCCGACAGCCCGAAGATCCGCCACTGGCAAGCCAATGGCAAATGGGAGCTGTCCGGCTTCTGGCCCATCGCCATGGTGCAATACCGGCTGCGCGGCGAGGCCGAGTTGGCGCAGACCGAAGCTGTGCGGCTAGACTGGCAAGCCAAACCGAAAACCAGCCAGCTGGCCGACCTTTACCATCAGCGCGTCCGGCCGCAGAGCAGCCCGCTGCCGTCGCGGCAGACCCTGCTCAGCGAGCTGGCGGAACTTGAGGCAGAGTGGCAAGACGACAATGCCGCGCCGCCTGGCGTCTCACAGCTGCTGCTAAAACCCGGATGGTTGGAAATCAGCCAGGCCTCGCCGGCCGACCGGCTGCATGACCGTCGGCTGCACCGCTTGCAGGACGGCGTCTGGACTGAGACCCTGCTGGTACCCTGAAACCATGGACCAAACTATCGAAACCCTGGTCTGCGTGGATATTGAAAGCAATGGTCCGGTTGCCGGCATGCATTCCATGTTGGCCTTCGCCGCCGTGGCCTTTAAGCTAGATGGCAAGATTTTGGCCGAGTTCAGCCGCAATCTGCAGCCGACCGACGGCATGGGCGAGCACCCAGACACTATGCAATGGTGGCGCACGCAGCCGGAAGCCTGGGCAGCCTTGCAGCGCGACCGCGTGGCGCCGGAGGCTGCGATGCATGATTTCGAGAACTGGCTGCGCGGCCTGCCAGGCGAGCCGGTTCTGGTGTCGCACCCCGCTTCGTTCGACTACGCCTTCCTGCATTGGTACAGTTTCCGCTACCTCGGGGGCGTGGCTTTTCATATTGCCGGGCTGGACATTCCTTCCTATGCCATGGCCGTGCTGGGCGTTCCCTATACCCGCGCCAAGCGCCGCCACTGGCCTGCCCATCTCAACGACGTCGCCAGCCCTCACAGCCACTTGCCGTTGGACGATGCGCGTGGACACGCAATGGCGCTTTGCAAGCTGGTGCGGCTGCGCAACGAGCGTTTTGCTCAGCCCTATTCCGACAAAGAGAAATAAAAAATGAACAACCCTTTGCTGCAAGCCTGGAACACGCCCCACCAATTGCCGCCATTCGATCTCATTCGGCCCGAGCACTTCGCGCCGGCGCTGGAGCAATTGATGACCGAACATCTCCAAGCGGTCGAGGCCATCGCCAAACAGCCCAGCCCAGCCAGCTTCGCCAATACGGTGGAAGCGCTGGAGGCTGCCGCCTTGCCGCTCCAGCGCGTCTCGCTGGTCTTCCATAACCTCTGCTCGTCCCACTCCACGCCCGAGCTGCAGGCAGTGGAGCGCTCGCTGGCGCCCAAGCTGGCCGCCCACCACGGCGCCATCTATCTGAACCAGAAACTGTTCGCCCGACTCGATGCCCTCATGCGTCAGGCATTGGAGCTGGAGTTGAACGAGGAGCAACGCCGGCTGCTGCAGCGGCTGCACCTGGACTTCCTGATGGCCGGCGCCTGTCTGCAAGGCGAGGCGCGGCGCGAATTCGCCGCGTGTGTCGAAGAACTGGCGGTGCTGAGCGCGCGCTTCGGCCAGAACGTGCTGGCCGACGAATCTGAGTACGCGCTGCAACTGCGCGATGAGGCGGAATTGGCCGGCCTGCCGCCATCGCTGCGCAATGCCATGGCCGAGACCGCCCGCCAACGCGGACTGGAAGGCTATGCGGCAACGCTGGCACGCTCGTCGGCCATCGCCTTCCTCACCCACTCCAGCCGCGCCGACCTGCGCGAGGCCATCTGGCGCGCCTGGACCACGCGCGGCGCCCGGCCGGCGCGCGACAACCGTCCGCTGCTGCAACGCATCCTGCAGTTGCGCCAACAGCAGGCCGGGCTGCTCGGCTATGCCAACTACGCTGACTACGCGCTGTCCGACCGCATGGCAGGCACGCCGCAGGCGGTTTATCAATTGCTGGAACAAGCGTGGGAGCCGGCCAAGGCGCTGTTCGCGCGCGAAAAGCAGCAGCTGCAGGCGATGGCGCGCAAGCTCGGCCTCGATGAAGACATCGCGCCCTGGGACTGGCGCTATCTGGCCGAGAAAGTGCGCTTGGAACACTATGCGCTGGACGACGCCGAGGTGAAGCCATATTTCAGCCTGGCCAATATGCAGGCGGCGATGTTCGATGTCGCCGGACGCCTGTTTGGCCTGCGCTTTGACGAACGCAACGACCTGCCGCGCTACCATCCAGACGTGCGCGGTTGGGAAGTGCGCCGCCACGGCCAGCTCATCGGCGTGTTTCTCAGCGACAATTTCGCCCGTCCCGGCAAGAAGGGCGGCGCCTGGATGAGCGTCTACCGCGCGCAAGGCCTGCATGGCGGCGTCTCGCTGCCCATCGTGGTCAACAACACCAACTTCGCCAAGGGCGAGCCGACGCTGCTGAGCTTCGACGACGTGCGCACCCTGTTCCACGAGTTTGGCCACGGCCTGCATGGCCTGTTGTCCCATGTTCACTACCCGCGCCTGTCCGGCACCCGAGTGCCGCGCGACTATGTCGAGCTGCCGTCGCAACTGATGGAAAACTGGGCGCTGGTGCCGGAGGTGCTGGAAAAGCACGCCCGCCACGTTGAAAGCGGCGCCGCCATCCCGCCGGCGCTGGTGGCCAAGATTCTGGCGGCGCAAAACTTCCAGCAAGGCTATGCCACGGTGCGCTATGTCATTTCCGCCTTGCTCGATCTGGAACTGCATCAGCAGACCGATGGAATAGACGATGCGGACGCGTTCCAGGACGAGGTGTGCCGCCGCTACGGCCTGCCGCCGGAAGCCGGCCTTGCCCACTCCCTGCCGCATTTCAACCATCTATTCAATGGCGGCTATGCTGCCGGCTACTACGTCTATCTATGGGCGGAAGTGCTGGAAGCGGAAGCGTTCTCGGTGTTCGAGCGGCACGGCGACGCCTTCAGCCCCGAACTGGCGGACAGCCTGTATCGCCACATCTACAGCGCGGGCAATGCGCGCGACCCGCAGCGCAGCTTCCAGGCCTTCTGCGGCCATGCGCCCAGCGCCAGCCCTATGCTGCGCAAGCGCGGATTGAAAGATTAAGGGCGGCGGACGTTTGCTGAGCGGCAACGCCGGCCAGCATGGCGGGACGAATCCAGGCGTTTTGCGCGCCGCATTTCATGCTCTGCCAGCGAAACAACAAAGCGTCGTCGCGCAAGGCACCCCGCCAAAACGGCGCAAGCGCCTTTCATGCAGCAAGCGTCAACCGCCACTGGGCCACCTCCGCAACACACCATTGCCATACCACTCGGCCAGCACGGGGATGCCGTTGAAATATTATCTTGCAAAAAGGATACTAGGGCACTGAATAAGCATACAAATTACATGGAGCCTTCATGCGCATTGCCATAGCAAGCTGTTTCGCCATCCTGGCATTGTCATCGAACCAAGTCCTGGCTTTCGATATCGGATCGGTGCTGAGCACTGTGACTCAAGCCGTAGACACCGTAAAAAGTGTGAGCGGGGTGGTCTCCAATCCCACCGGCGACCAAACCAATACGCCGCGCCTGCGGCTGACCCAACCCTCCCCTGTCGGCTCGCCTCTGCCCGCCAAGCTGGAGGAAAGCGATCACGTCTATAAGGAACTAGACGAAATGACGGTTTTCCTGTCGCGCCCCAACCTGAACCAGGACGGTTCCATCCGAGTCGAAAAGTCGGAACTCATGCGCGGCCAGGTGTACAAAGACGCCTATGAACACCCTGCCACGCAAAGCACCATGCAAGTCTGGGCCGCGTACAAGAACCAACTGGGGCAGCAGGGCTATCAGCTGGACTTCGTCTGCGACAAGCCTTGCAGCAACAATACCGACGTATGGGAGAAGGCCCTGGGCCTCATCATCTATCAGAAAACCGACCGCTACCTGGTGGCGCACAAGGCCAATACCTGGGTCTCTGTAGCCGTGGGAGAAATCAGCGATCATCCGCGCTCCAGCGTGAATGTCGTGATCCGCAACAACTAAACGCCGCGCCCGCTATCCGCGCAGATTATGCGAAACTGAAGCCGTCCAAACCACAGGAAACATCATGACCACTACCATTGCGCGCAAGGAGGAGGAAACCAGCCTGGACACTCGGGCCGCCGTGGAGATTTTCTTCTATGCCTACAAAGCCCTGACCAACAAGCCGGACGAAATGCTGGCCAAGCGTGGCCTGGCGCGCGTGCACCATCGCATTCTGTTTTTCGTTGCGCGCTATCCCAAGCTCTCGGTCAAGGACTTGCTGTCGTTTCTGGGCGTCACCAAGCAGGCCATTAACATCCCGCTGCGCCAGTTGATGGAAATGGGCCTGATCTGCAGCCAAGCGGCGCCGCACGACAAGCGCGTCAAACAGCTGACGCTGAGCGAGGAAGGCGTGCGGCTAGAGGAAAGCCTGCATCGCGAGCAGCAGCGGCTGCTGCAAACCGCATTCGGCGACTGTGGCGACAAAGCCACCCGCGACTGGTTTCTGATCAATGGCAGGCTATCCGAACATATGCTGCCTTGAGCCCAGCCCCAAATGACAAACGGCCCGGAATATCCGGGCCGTTGCTTTTAGGAGCTGTTGACGTTTTCTGTGTGGATCGCGTTTGAGCTTCGCCAAACCCGGTAGGGCCGGGCGCCTGTTCAATCGATGCGCTGGTAACTGACTTCCAGAATCTCGATGTCCTCATCGCCGTCCGGACCGCGGAACAGCACGCTATCGCCCTCGCGCGCCTTCAGCAAGGCGCGCGCGATGGGCGAGATCCAGCTGATACGGCCGCGCGGCAGGTCTATCTCGTCCACGCCGACAATGCTCAGCCGCTGCTCGCTGCCGTCGCCGCGCTGGATCAGCACGGTGGCGGAGAAGAAGATCTGGTCGGTTTCCTCGCGCGTTTCCGGGTCCACCACTTCGGCGATTTCCAGACGCTTGGTCAGAAAGCGGATGCGGCGGTCAATCTCGCGCAGCCGGCGCTTGCCATATAGGTAATCGCCATTTTCCGAGCGATCGCCATTGCTGGCCGCCCAATTGACCACCTGCACGATTTCCGGCCGCTCCCGGTTGACCAAGTGGTACAGCTCATCCTTCAGCCGCTGCCAACCGCCGGGCGTGATGTAGTTCTTGGTCGAGGCCGGCAGGCGGCGCTCCGCCGGCAGATCGTCTTCCTGCTGCTCGTCTTCTCGAGTAAATGCCTTGCTCATAGCCTTGTCGATTCCATGCGGCCGCCATCGATGCGGCGTCAGTCCAATTATGCCTCGGTTGCCGGCAGCGCCCTGCCCTCCAGCAATGCCAGGCAATACGGCATCAGCGCCTTGGGCCGCAGCTTGACCCTGCGCAATTGCGCCGCGTCCAGCCACACCAGCTCGTAGTGATTGTCCGGCGCCAGCTTGGCCAGCTCCGGTCCGCCCAGGCGCAACAGGCCGCGATGCTCCCGCGCGACGAAAACATGCTCGGTGCGGCTGTTGCCTTCCAGCACGCAGATCTGGCCGCCCAGCCAGACATTGAGCCCGGTTTCCTCGCGCGTTTCGCGCACGCAGGCCATCGCCGGCGTTTCGTTCTTCTTGATGTTGCCGCCAGGCAGCACGAAGAACTCTTTTTCCGGCTTGACCCGGCGCATCAGCAACAGGCGGCCATGCTCGATGATGACGATGGAGGCGCGCCACCTGCGCGGCTCAGCTTGCGTCCACTCGTCAGCCCCGGCCTCGTTCCATTGTTCCATTTTCTCTCCCGCAACGAAAAGCGGGCGCCGCCTGATGGCGCGCGCCCGCATTCGCCGCCGGCCGGCCAAAGCCGACCGATCTCTCGCTTACTCGGCGCGCGCAGTCTTGGGCTTGCGCGCCGAAGGACGACGCTGGCCGCCGGTCTTCTTGCCGCCGGTCACGGTCAGATTGGACCACTTCATCACGGCGGCCACTTCGGCGGCGTTCAGTTCGTAGAACTGGCCGCGCTTGAGCCGCGGCGGCAGGCCGATATTGCCGAAACGCACGCGCATCAGGCGGCTGACGGTCAGGCCGAAATGCTCGAACATGCGGCGCACTTCGCGGTTGCGGCCTTCCTTGATCACCACATTGAACCACTGATTGGCCGACTCTTCCTGGCCGCCGGTCTGGAAAATGCGGTCGAAGCGCGCCTCGCCGTCTTCCAGCTGCACGCCCTTGGTCATTTCCTTCATGATTTCCGGCGTCAGTTCGCCCAGCACGCGCACCGAGTACTCGCGCTCCACTTCGAAGCTGGGGTGCATCATGCGGTTGGCCAGTTCGCCGCTGGTGGTGATCAGCAACAGGCCCGAGGTGTTCACGTCAAGGCGACCGATGGCCACCCAGCGGCTGGATTTGGCTTGCGGCAGACGGTCGAATACGGTGACGCGGCCTTCCGGGTCGTCGCGGGTGACGATCTCGCCTTCTTCCTTGTGATACATGATCACGCGCGGCAGGCGGTCGGGCCACTTCAGCTTGATCGGATCGCCCTTGACCGTGACTTTGTCGTGCGGGCCGACCTTGTCGCCCAGATTGGCCTTCTTGCCGTTGACCAGCACCAGGCCGGCCTCGATCCATTCTTCCATTTCGCGGCGGGAGCCTACGCCGGACGAGGACAAGGCCTTCTGCAGGCGCACCGGTTCGATCTCGTTCAGATCGACACGCACCTCCTTCAGTTTCTGCGCCTTGTTCTTGATGTCCTGGCTGGGGCTGCGCAGGCGCAGCTTCTTGGCGCGCTGCACTTGCTGCTTGGGCTTGGCGTCGCCACGCCCCTTGGCCTCGGCCCTCGGGTTCTGCTCGGCCGACTTGTCGCCATCGGTCCTGTTGCGTCCTCGAGCGGCCTGATCACCGGCCGGGCGCGCGGCGTTCTTGTTGCCGAAACGCTTTTCGTGATCCAGCGCCACATTGCCGTTGATATCGCCGTTGCTGTCACGGGTGTAGGTCGGCTTGCGGTTGGCGGCGGCCAGCATCTGCTGCTCCTGCTCGCGACGCGATAGTTTGAACAGCGGCACGCCATTCTGTACCGGCGCGA
>NZ_PPTF01000031.1 GCF_002902845.1 Chromobacterium sinusclupearum | reverse complement strand
CTACCAACTGAGCTACATCCACCGCCGATACGGCTTAGACCACGGCTGGGCCGCAATCTGGCAAATTCTGGGGTGGATAATGGGACACTAACCCACGACAACCGGAATCACAATCCGTGACTCTACCAACTGAGCTATCTCCACCACTGGGTACTGCAATCAAGCAAGCTTGGCGCGCCCGACAGGAATCGAACCTGTAACCCCCAGCTTAGAAGGCTGGTGCTCTATCCGGTTGAGCTACGGGCGCTCTATCGGGCTGCTTGTTGTGTCTGGTCGGGGCGGCGGGATTCGAACTCGCGACCCCCTGATCCCAAATCAGGTGCGCTACCAGGCTGCGCTACGCCCCGAACAGAGACCGCAACTATACGGATGAGGCCGAGGCCTGTCAACGGCTTTGTGCAAATAATTTAGCGGGTTTGCGGGGAGTATTTGCCGCTGTTTTCCGGCTTGCGGATTCTGTCTGGATTTTTCTCTTTATTTATCTTGATCTTAAGAAAAATAAACCGCGGAGCCGCTCTTACTGCGCTGCGCAAATAATGCGACAATAGCGCCCGTTATTTATCTGCATCAATATGGGATTCAGGCATGTCGGCACAATTGATCGATGGCAAGGCAGTAGCGGAACGGCTGGTTGAGAAGGTACGGGTGGGCGTGGAAACGCGTCTGGCGCAAGGCAAGCGCGCGCCGGCGCTGGCCGTGGTGCTGGTGGGAGATGATCCGGCTTCGGCAGTATATGTGGGCGGCAAGAAGCGCGCTTGCGAAAAAGCCGGCGTGCGTTCGGTGTCGTATGAATTGCCGGCCGAAACCAGCCAGCAGCAATTGCTGGAGATAATCGACGAGTTGAATGCCGATGCCGGCGTGGATGGAATACTGGTGCAGCTGCCACTGCCGAAACAGATCGATCCGCAAACGGTGATTGAACGTATTGATCCTAAAAAGGATGTGGACGGTTTCCACCCGTATAATGTCGGCCGCCTGGCGATCAAGATGCCGCTGATGCGGCCATGCACGCCGCGCGGCGTGATGACGCTGCTGGAAGAATACGGCATCGATCCCAAAGGCAAGAAGGCGGTGATCGTCGGCGCCTCCAATATCGTGGGCCGGCCGCAGGCGCTGGAAATGCTGATGGCGCGCGCCACCGTCACCGTCTGCCACAGCGCCACGCAGAATCTGGCCGCAGAAGTGGCCAGCGCGGACATTCTGGTGGTGGGCGTGGGCATCCCCAACTTCGTCAAGGGCGAATGGGTCAAGCCGGGCGCGGTGGTGATCGATGTCGGCATCAACCGTCTGGACACCGGCAAACTGTGCGGCGACGTGGAGTTTGACGCCGCGCGCGAGCGCGCCGGCTTCATTACGCCGGTGCCGGGCGGCGTGGGGCCGATGACCATCGCCACCCTCTTGCAGAATACGCTGGATTCCGCCAATCTGAATGCCTGAGCCTTATCCGCCGCGCATGCGGCGGTTCTGAGCATGCTCGCCACAGCGGCCGGTGCAGCCGGGCTGTGGCGATTTTGTTTTTCGCCGCCAAGCTGGCGCGAGAGTTGCAGACAGCCGCGCGCGGCTGTTTTAGTATTACGTAAAACTAATTTACAGATTGATCACGGGTTTACTGAATGAGTCACGAGAAACACTCGGCCACGCTGCTGATCAGCGCGCCGGACAAAAAGGGCCTGGTTGCGGCCATCGCCAATTTCCTGATGACCTATAACGCCAACATCATGCACGCGGACCAGCATCAGGATACCAGCGAGAACCTGTTCCTGATGCGGGTGCAGTGGGATCTGGACGGCTTTACCCTGCCGATGGACAGTTTCGCCGCGGCGTTCCAGCCCATCGCCGACGAGCATGGCATGAATTGGAAGGTGTCGCTGTCGGCCCGCAAGCCGCGCATGGCCATCTTCGTGTCGCAGTATGAGCATTGTCTGGTGGACCTGATGCACCGCTGGCGCATCGGCGAGCTGGATTGCGATATTCCGCTAGTCATTTCCAATCACGAAACCTGCCGCCGTCTGGTGGAGTTCAACGGCATTCCGTTCCATGTGATCAAGGTGACCAAGGACAACAAGGCGGAGGCTGAGGCCGAGCAGTTCCGCCTGCTGGAAGAGGCCGGCGTCGATTTCATCGTGCTGGCGCGCTATATGCAGATATTGTCCGGCGAATTCGTTACTCGCTACCCGGACCGCGTCATCAACATCCATCACAGCTTCCTGCCGGCCTTTGATGGCGCCAAGCCTTACCATCGCGCCTTCGCCCGCGGCGTCAAGCTGATCGGCGCCACCAGCCACTATGTGACCGAGGATCTGGACGAAGGCCCGATCATCGAGCAGGAAGTGACCCGCATCTCGCACCGCGACACGGTGGAGGATCTGGTGGAGAAGGGCCGCGATCTGGAAAAAGTGGTGCTGTCGCGCGCCGTGCGCTGGCATCTGGACAATCGCGTGCTGTCCTACAGCAACAAGACCGTGGTTTTCGATTGAGCCGGCCATGCGCGTGCTGATCGATGATTTGTTCGACCTGTTGCGCTTGCGGGTGAAGCCGCTGGCCGCCTATCAGTACCCGTGGTGGCAGCCGGCGCTGCTGCTGACGCTGCTGGGAGTGATCGCCAGCGGCGATACCACGGAGCTGGGCGGCAATGTCGCCGGCCGCATCGGCTTCATGGTGGCATTCACCTGGCTGGAGACGGTGTTCTTCACCCGCTTCATCGGCTTCTGGCTCCGGCTGGGCAAGGCCGAGCTGGCGGGGTCGCTGTTTGGCCTGGTGGTGGTGGCCAGCGGCCTGCAATTCATCGAGCCGTTGACCAGCTGGCTGCCGGACGATGTGGCGGCCGGCGCCGACATGCTGTTGTCGCTGCTGGGCATGGTGGTGCTGGTGAATGCCTTGTCGCAGGTGTCGGGGGTGTCCAAGCTGCGGGTGCTGGCGGGCGTGGTGCTGTTCGCGCCGCTGGCCCTGGTGCTGCTGGCGGCGACGCTGTCCTTGGCCAATACCGCTGGCTGGGTGGATCTGCCGGCCGACATGGTGGCGATGATGCAGGAGAAGGGCGCCGCGAGCTCCGGAGCGGCGGCGATAGCCAAGTAAGCCGCAGCGGGCAGACAAGAAAAAAGGACACGCTCAAGCGTGTCCTTTTTGATTTTCCGATGGCGTTAATCCACCTTGGCGATGTAACGCGCCAAGCCCAGCATGGCGCGCAAGGCCTGGCCTTTGGCAGTTTCCTCGTTGCGCAGGCGGGCGTAGCGGCGCAGGATGGCGCGGCCTTCGACGAACAGATCCATATCGGTGTCCGGCGACGATACCAGGGCGATGCGTTCGATCTCGTTCTGCGGTTTGGGTTGGCCCTGCGCGATGCACAGGTAGACCTTGTGCGCGTTGAACGGGGTGATGTGGTCGAACAGGTAAAGCATCGAGTTGATGCGCAGCCCAGTTTCCTCGCGTACTTCGCGGATCAGCGCCTGCGAGCGAAGCTCGCCTCGGTTGGCTTTGCCGCCCGGCAAGTTGTAGCGGCCGCCGCGGCTGGCGGTGACGAGCACGCCGTCGGGGAGTTCGATGATGGCAGTAGCGCGCCTGGCCAAATCATCGGGCAGGCGGTCATTTTTACGGTCTTCCAATACACTCATTCTTCCGAAAATATTGATGTACGAGGTCTGTCGCCTCCTGTGTGAGATCAGTGATTCCAAGAAAACCGCCGGTTGTGCTCCACGCGCGTAGAGCAGGGCCGGCGGCTGCCATGAAGGCTTTAGCCCGGAGGAAACCGGGTTTCAATAAGTAGAATTACTGTCTGTTGCAATTCTATAGGATTGACGACGTAAGTCCAGCGCTTTACAGCGCTTTTGCCAGCAGGCCGCCGATGCCGACCAGCAGGCAGTAGAAGCCGAAGGGGCGCAGCGATTCTATCTCGGTTTTCTTGAAGTAGCGCATCAGGAACCAGGTGCTGGCATAGGCGCACAGGCCGGCTACCGCGCCGCAGGCCAGCAGCAGGCCCCATTCTGCGGAGCCATGGCCCTTGTGCGCCAGCTTGGGGATTTCCAGAATGCCGGCCGCGGTGATGATGGGGGTGGCCAGCAGGAAGGAGAAACGGGCGGACGAGGCGTAGTCCAGGCCGTGGGCCAGGCCGGTCACCAGGGTGGCGCCGGAGCGGGAGAAGCCCGGCAGCAGCGCCAGCGCCTGGCCGGCGCCGATCTTGATGGCGCCGGCAAAGCTCAGCTGCGACAGATCGTGCGAGGCCGCTTTCTTTTTCAGCCGGTCGCCCAGCAGCAGCAGCAGGCCGTTGAGGGCCAGGAAGATCAGCACGGCGGTGGTGCTGGTGAACAGCGCGCGCAGCTGTTTTTCCAGCAAGAGGCCCAGCAGGCCGGCGGGGATGGTGCCGGCGATCACCAGCCACATCAGGCGCGCTTCAGGATTACTGGCGCGGCCGCCGGCCCTGAGCCAGCCGCCGATGAGTTCTATCCAGTCGCGGCGGAAGTAGATCAGCAGCGCGGCGGCGGTGCCCAGGTGCAGCATCACCATGAAGGGCAGGAAGTCCGGGCTGGTGCGGTTGATCGACCAGTGCAGCCAGTCCGGGATCAGGACGCCGTGCCCCAGGCTGCTGACGGGAAACAGTTCGCTGACGCCCTGGATCACGGCAAACAGCAAGGCTTCGATTGGATTCATGGATTACCCCTTGGAGATGGACTGCGGCTGCCGGCGCGTGAACAGTGGCCGGCTCGCCTGGTGACGGTCAGTCTATGCTAAACGCGGCGGCATGGCCGCAGGTTTACCCGGCTTTCAATGCTTGTGCCTGGGGTGCGGGTCCGATTCCTGTTCCTCCTGTTCCAACTGGAGGCGGATGCCGGCGAAGAAATCATGGATGCCGTGCACGGAGGGCGAGATGGCGGCCAGCAGTTCGGCGCGGACCTCGCTGGAAATGCCGTCCACGAACGGGCGCATGTCCGCATCCGGGTGGCGTTCAAAACCCAGGGCCATGATGGGCTCCAGGAGCGGCGCGCTGTCCGGGGAATCGAACAGCATGCCCCAGTCATCGTTCAGCAATTCCATGCCGGCGACAAAGCCTTCGCACCAGTCGTTGCCGCGGACTTCGCCATCGGCGCCGGCATCCAGCCAGGGTTGGAATTCGCCGCCGTTCAGCGCCTCGGCGATGTCCTGCCAGTGGCCGCGCAGAAGCGTCACGAACTGTTCCAGCGTTTTTTCGCTGGGAAAGGCCGATTCGTCGTCGAAGGCGTCGCCCAGGATCAGCGGCAGGCATTCCGCCGGGCGGATGGCTTCCGGGCCGGCCAGCAGCGCGGCGAAGAAGCCGTCCAGCTGTTCCAGGTTCATGCAACCCTGGCCGACGAAGCGGGACAGGGTGGCGGACAGGCGTTGATAGTCTTGCTCGCTGAGTGCTTGGTGCGGCATGGCGGACTTTCCTAGTGGATCAGGCCGCCATTATGCGGCAGGGGAGGACAAAACAAAACCGCCCGCAAGAGCGGGCGGCGGGATGTTCGGGACAGGCTGGCGGTTTGGCTCAGGAGGCCAGCACCAGGCCGGCGATCAGCGCGGACAGGATGCTCACCAGCGAGGAGCCGTAGACCAGCTTCAGGCCGAAACGGGACACCATATTGCCGCGTTCCTCGTTCAGGCCCTTCACCGCGCCGGCGATGATGCCGATGGAGCTGAAGTTGGCGAAGGACACCAGGAAAATGGACAGCACGCCGCGGGTGTAGTCGGACAGGTGGGCGGCCTGGTTCTTCAGCTCCAGCATGGCGACGAACTCGTTGGTCACCAGCTTGGTCGCCATGATGCTGCTGGCGGTCAGCGTTTCGTGCGTCGGCACGCCCATCAGCCAGGCGAACGGCCAGAACACATAACCCAGCATGGTCTGGAAGTTGATGCCGAAGATCGAGGTGAAGATGAAGTTGACGCAGGAGATCAGCGCGATGAAGCCGACCAGCATGGCGGCCACGATCACGGCGATCTTGAAGCCGGTCAGGATGTATTCGCCCAGCATTTCGAAGAAGGACACGCGGTGGGCGTCGCTGCTGATCAGCTCGTCATCGCCGAGGGCGGTGTCGTAGGGGTTGATCAGCGACAGCACGACGAAGGTGCTGAACAGATTCAGCACCAGCGCGGTGACGACGAAGCGCGGCTCTATCATCTGCATGTAGGAGCCGACGATGGACATGGACACGGTGGACATGGCGGTGGCGGCCAGCGTGTACATGCGCTTTTCGTCAAAGGTATGGATGATGTTCTTGTAGGCGATGAAGTTCTCGGACTGGCCCACCATCATCGAGCTGATGGCGTTGAACGATTCGATCTTGCCCATGCCGCTGACCTTGGACAGCACGAAGCCGACGGCGCGGATCACCACCGGCAGCACGCGGATGTGCTGCAGGATGCCGATCAATACCGAAATGAACACGATAGGCATCAGCACCATCAGGAAGAAGCTGAACTCACCCTTGTTCAGGATGCCGCCGAAGGCGAAGTTGGTGCCTTCGCCGGCAAATTCCATCAATTTGGTGAAAACGCCGGAAATGCTGCCGACGATGGCCAGGCCATACGTCGTGTTGAGCAGGAAGAAGGCCAAGGCGATCTCGACAACCAGCAGCTGCAGGACGGAGCGGATCTTGATGTTCTTCCGGTCGCGGGCGACCAGTTGCGTCAGGGCCAGCACCACAAGGAGGCCGATCAGAAATTGAACGATATGCATGATAAGTGTCGCTTTAGGGTTTCCCGTTGCCGGGGGCGAGTTACGAGCAAGGCATGGGTCCGGCTAAAAGCGCGCCGGCGGATGCCCATTCTTATTGGCGGTGCGGGTCGGCTTCGCAAAGCCGGGGTAGCGCCACGCCTTGCCGCCATGACCGATGGGTGGCGGTTTCGGTGTGTGCACAATGCGCTGAAGTCGCGATAAAAACTTTTCTTTAGATCAAACAATCTGTCTTTATGTGAAGAGAATTTAGCCCGGTTTGACTCAAAGGTCAAAACCGGGCTTGTCATTACGCTTCAGACGGATGGGATTCGCTCTCGCGGCGAGCCTTTTCTGCGAAGTAATGCGCGCGGCGGGCTTCCTTGGCGGCGGCCTTCTCGGCCATTTCCTGAGCCTTGCGCGCCTTTTCGGCGTCTTCCTCGGCTCGGCGCGCGGCGCGGGCGGCCTCGCGTTCCGCGGCTTCGGCCGCCTCAATCGCCTCGACTTCCTTGCGCGTCTTGCACGGGCTGGTTTTTTCGAACCAGGCCACGGATTCGACGTGCGCGGTGTGCGGGAACATATTGATGATGCCGGCGGCCTTCAGCGTGTAGCCCTTGGTGTGCACCAGCACGCCGGCGTCGCGCGCCAGGGTGGCCGGGTTACAGGACACATAGACGATGCGCTTGGGCGCGGTTTCTTCGGTTATGGCCTTGAGCAGCTGCACGGCGCCGTCGCGCGGCGGATCCACCAGCATCTTGTCGAAATGGCCCAGCGCCGCGAACGATTCCTCGGTCACTTCGAACAGGTTGGCCATCTCGTAGCTGACGCGATCCTGCAGCTGATTGTGGGTGGCGTTTTCCACCGCGCGCTTGACCAGTGCCTGGCTGCCTTCCATGCCGTGGACAATGGCGCCGGAGCGGGCGATGGGCAGCGTGAAGTTGCCGATGCCGCAGAACATGTCGGCGATGCGCTCGCCCGGCTGCGGGTCGAGGAACTTCAGCGCGCGCGCCACCATCACCGCGTTGATCTGCGGGTTCACCTGGGTGAATTCGGTGGGGTAGTACGGCATCTCCACCGCGTATTCCGGCATGCTGTAAGTCAGCTTGGGCGCGTCCAGCGGGTAGATCGGGTAGCAGGTGTCCGGGCCCTTGGGCTGCAGCCAGATCTGCAGCGGGCGTTCCGCCGAGCCGTGCTCGTCGGAGAAGGCCTTCAGGATGGCGAAGTCGGCATCGGTGATGTCGTCCATATTGCGGAACACCAGGATGTCCAGCTTGTCGCCAACGGCCACTTCCACCTGCGGCATGCGCTGCTTGATCGACAGCGTGGCGATCATTTCGCGCAGCGGCATGATCAGGTCGGAAATGTGCTTGGGCAGGATGTGGCACTCGCGCATTTCGGCAATGTAGCTGGAGCTTTTCTCGTGGAAGCCCACCAGCACGCCGCCCTTCTTGGCCACCATGCGGGCGGACAGGCGGGCGCGATGACGGTAGTGCCAGGCCGGTCCGGCGATGGGGGTGAGAATGCGTTCGGACTTGACCTTGCCGATGCGCTTGAGATTGTCTTCCAGCACGCGCTGCTTGATCGCCACCTGGGCGCTGAACTCTACGTGCTGCATCGAGCAGCCGCCGCACACGCCGTAATGCGGACAGCGCGGATCGGCGCGCATGAAGCTTTCCTTCAATACCGCGCTGGTATTGGCGTTTTCGTAGCTCGGCTTCTTGCGGTAGCTGCTGTAGATAACCTTTTCGTAAGGCAGCGCGCCATCGATGAAGATGGTTTTGCCGTCAACGTGGGAGACCCCCCGGCCTTCGTGATCCAGCGACTCGACCAGGGCAATCGTCTGTGGGTGCGTCATCGTCTTGCTTGCAAAATCAAACGGTAAGGCGCGGATTTTCTCAAAAATCGGCAATCCGTGCTGGTTTTTTTACAAACGCGTTGCGCAAACGCTTTCTGTTAGAATCTGCGGAATGATTCAAAGCAATGGAATGAGCAGTATGTGCAAGTGGTTGACGCTGCTGGCGCTGGGTTGTTTGTCGGCGTTTCCGGCCGCTGCGGCGGCGGTGATGCCCGAGCCGGATGTTCAGATCAATCCGGCTGGCCGGCACCTGGTGCTGAATCTGCCGCAGGCGCGGCTGTTCCTGTACCAAGATGGCAAACTGGAGCGGATTTTCCCGGTGGCCGTCGGCAAGATGCTGACGCAAACGCCTATCGGCAGTTTCGACATCACCGGCATTTATCGCGACCCCAGCTGGCATGTGCCCAAGTCCATCCAGGACGAGATGAAGCGCAACGGCAAGCCGGTTCAGACCGTAGTGCCGCCGGGGCCGGACAATCCGCTCGGCCCGGTATTCGTCCGCTTCGGCGAGAGCAAGCTAGGCTTGGGTTTTCACGGCACCAATGCGCCGGCCTCGGTGCCCGGCTTCCGCAGCCATGGCTGTGTGCGCATGAAGAACGATGACGCGCTTTCGCTGGCCAATACCGTCAGCCGCGGCGATGCCGTCACCGTGGCCTACCAGACCATTCTGCTGAACGAGGACGAAACCGGCCAGCTGTGGCTCACCGTCTACCGCAATCACTACAAGCAGGACGACCCGTCGATGCCGTATCTGGCGGATACCTTGCTGGCCTGGCAGCATCAGCATCAGATTGCCTTGTACGGCCAGCGGGTGGACGAGGCGCTGAAGCAGCGCAGCGGCAAGCCGGTCTGCATCAGTTGCAAGAGCGCCAAGGCGCAGATCAGCGGCAAGCTGACGGCGCTGCCCTGGTTGTCCCGGATGAGCCTACCGCAGCCTTTGCCGGCCACCGACGGGCCGGCCTCGCATGAATCCGGCGCGCCGATCAGCCAGCGCGGACATGCCGCCGCCAAGGCGGGGTGAGAGGTAAGATTGTCCATGAAGGGGCCGCTGTTGCGGCCCTTTTCTATTTCAAAGCGCGGCGGCCCTCAGCGCCTGGCCGATGTCTGCCAGGATGTCGTCGATATGCTCGATGCCGATGGACAGCCGCACTAGCTCCGGCCGCACGCCGGCCTGCAATTGCTCCTCCGGCGACAGCTGGCGGTGGGTGGTGGTGGCCGGGTGGCAGGCCAGCGACTTGGCGTCGCCGATATTCACCAGCCGCGTCACCAGCTGCAGCGCGTCGATGAAGCGGCCGCCGGCTTCCGCGCCGCCCCGGATGCCGAAGGACAGGATGCCGGAGGCGCGGCCGCCCAGGTAGCGGTCCGCCAGCGCCTTGCTCGGGCTGTTCGGCAGGCCGGCGTACTCCACCCACTCCACCGTCGCGTTTTCCTGCAGGAAGGTGGCCACTTTCAACGCGTTTTCGGTAATGCGGTCCATGCGCAGGGCCAGGGTTTCGATGCCTTGCAGGATCAGGAAAGCGTTGAACGGCGAGATCGCCGCGCCGGTGTTGCGCAGCGGCACCACGCGGGCGCGGGCGATGTAGGCTGCCGGCCCCAGCGCCTCCACGTAATTGACGCCGTGGTAGCTGACGTCGGGGGTATTGAGGCGGACAAAGCGCTGGGCGTGCTGGCCCCAGGGGAATTTGCCGGAATCGACGATGATGCCGCCTATGCTGTTGCCGTGGCCGCCCAAGTATTTGGTCAGGCTGTGCACCACGATGTCGGCGCCGTGTTCGAACGGCCGGCACAGATATGGCGAGGGCACGGTGTTGTCGACGATCAGCGGCAGGCCGTGGCGGTGGGCCTCGGCGGCGAAAGCGGCGAAGTCCACCACATTGCCCAGCGGATTGCCGATGGATTCGCAGAACACCGCCTTGGTGCGCGCGTCCACCAGGCCGGCGATGGCGGCCGGATCCTGGTAATCGACGAAGCGCACCTCGATGCCGAACTGCGGGAAGGTATGGGCGAACAGATTGTAAGTGCCGCCATACAGCGTGCGGGTGGCGATGATGTTGTCGCCGGCCTCGGCGATGGTCTGGATGGCGTAGGTGATGGCGGCCATGCCGGAAGCCACCGCCAGCGCGCCGATGCCGCCCTCCAGCGCCGCCACCCGTTTTTCCAGCACGTCGGTGGTGGGGTTCATGATGCGGGTGTAGATATTGCCCTGCACCTTGAGGTCGAACAGGTCCGCCCCATGCTGGGTGCTGTCGAAAGCGTAGCTGGTGGTCTGGTACAGCGGCACGGCTACTGCCTTGGTTGTCGGGTCCGGGCTGTAGCCGGCGTGGACAGCAAGCGTTTCCAGCTTCATGGGGCACTCCTCCGCTTAGTCAATATCAATGGCGATCCGCTCGAACTTATCCGCAAAGTATTTCAAACGCAAAGAAATAAAAGGCAGGTTCCATATCGCATTTTTTGATATGGGAAATGGAGCCATCCGGCTTGGCAAGAATCGGGTCGTCGCCGTTGCCGTCCTCCGTCACTTTGCGGGTGTGGTTCACTCAATTAGGAGCAGAGCATGGAAGCATTGGCGGGCAAGCTTGCCCTGGTGACGGGCGCCAGCTCCGGCATAGGCCGCGAGACGGCCAAGTTATTTGCGCAAAACGGCGCAGCCCTGGTTTTGGTGGCGCGACGGCGGCAGGCTTTGGATGCGCTGTCGCGGCGCGGCGGGGGTTCGCTGATTTTTGTCTCCAGCTTTGTGGGCTATAGCGCGGGGCTGCCGAATATGGCGGCGTACGTGGCCAGTAAAGCCGGCTTGATCGGCTTGACCCAGGCGCTGGCCAGCGAGTTCGGCGGCCAGGGCATCCGGGTGAATGCCTTGCTGCCGGGCGGCACCGATACGCCGATGGGACGAGAGGCGGCCAATAGCGTCGAGGCCCGGGCCTGGGTGGAAGGCTTGCATGCGCTCAAGCGGCTGGCGCGGCCGGAGGAGATTGCGCTGTCGGCGCTGTACCAGGCTTCCGACGCCTCCAGTTTCACCACGGGCACGGCGCTGCTGGCGGATGGCGGCGTGTCGATCAGCCGTAGTTGAGGCCGCATCAGCCGGCCAATTCTCCTGCCAATTCGCCCACCCGCGCCAGCGCCCGTTGGTAGGCCTCATTCCACGGATAGCAGCAGGACAGGCGCAGGCAGTTGCGGTAGCGGCCCTTGGCCGAGTACATCGCCCCCGGCACCACGGTGATGCGTTCGGCCAGCGCCTCGCGGAACAGCTGCATGGTGTCGGCGTGGCTGGGCAGCTCCACCCACAGCAGGCAGCCGCCGGAGGGCAGCGTGGCGCGGGTGCCGGCCGGGAAGTGCTGGGCCACCGCGCCGCGCAGCTTTTCCATCTGGCTGATGAAGTGGCGGCGGATCAGCCGCAGGTGGTGATCGTAGCCGCCGCTTTCCAGGTATTCGGCCAGCGTTTCCTCTAGCAGCGCCGGCTGGCCCAGGCTGCTGGAGAATTTCAGCCGCCGCACCTCGCTGAGGAAGCGGCCGGGCGCGATCCAGCCGATGCGGAAGCCCGGCGCCAGCGTTTTGCTGTAGCTGGCGCACAAGAGCACCCAGCCGTCGCGGTCGTAGGCCTTGACCGCGTCTGGGGTGGTGGCGCCGTAAAACAAGTCGGCGTGCGGCACGTCCTCGATCAGCGGCACCTGGTAGTCGTTGACCAGCTGCGCCAGCCGCTGCTTGGCTTCCGGCGGCATGGTGCTGCCCAGCGGGTTGTGCACGGTGGGCATGGCCACGACGGCGTTGAGCCGCTTTTCCGACAGCAGCAGCTCCAGCGCGTCCAGCGCCAGCCCGCTGGTGGGGTGGGTGGGAATTTCGATCACGGAGAGGCCCAGGTCTTTCAGCATGGGCAGTAGGGCGAAGTAGGTGGGCGATTCCACCCCTACCGTATCGCCGGGTTTGCAGGTGGCCCTGAGCGCCAATTGCAGCGCTTCGGTGCAGCCGTTGCTGATCACCAGATCATCGGCCGCCAGCACGCAGCCCCAGCTGACTGCGCGTTGGGCGATCTGCCGCCGCAGCCGTTCCGATCCAGGCGGGAACGGGTAGTCGGTGGTCAGCTCCGGTTGCTGGCGCAGCAGGCGGCCCATGATGTGCTTGAAGCGGGTGGTGGGGTAGAAGTCGCTGCCGCGCGGGCTGGCCAGCGACAGGTCGATGAAATCCGCCTGGTTCTGCGCGCCCATCACCGCCTCGATCTGATCCACCACCTCGCCGGTGTGGTGGGCGGCGCTTTGGCGGCGCATGCGCGGCAGGGGCAGGGTGGCGGCTGATTTGACGTAGAAGCCGGACTGCGGACGCGCTTCGATCAAGCCGCGATCCTCCAGCGTGCGGTAGGTCTGCAGGATGGTGGACGGGCTGACCTTATGCATGGCGCAAGCCTTGCGCACCGAAGGCAACCGCTCGCCCGGCCGTACCGTGCCGTTCTGGATCAGCGTGATCCACTCGTTGACCAGCTGCTGATATAGCGGCTCTTGGCTCATGTTTTGCTCCCATGCAAATCCGAACAGTACAGTTTCGAACGAAATCGACCATAACAGTTACGCAACTGTACAACTGTTATGGTCTCAATTCTATTTTTCTGAATCTGTATTTGTCCAGCCGCAAGGCATATGATGGCGGCCTTGAGTCGGGGGACTGCCCCGAGGATGCCGGCGCCTTGCCGGACGCGGTTTCAGGAGTCGTCATGAATCTGGTTGCGCTTGTCACTTATCTGCTGGTGATGTCCATCACCCCTGGCCCCAATAATCTGGTGCTGGCCTCGTCCGGCGTGAATTTCGGTTTTTCCCGCACGCTGCCGTCGCTGTTGGGCATGACGCTGGGCCTGTCCCTGCAGATCGGCATCCTCACGGTGTTTCTGGGCGAGGTGATGGCGACCATGGCGTCGCTGCAGTTGTACCTGGCGTTGGCCGGCTGCGGCTATCTCTTGTGGCTGTCCTGGGGCATGGCGCGCTCCGGCAGCGCCAAGCGCATGGAAGCCGGCGCGCGGCCCATGGGCTTCTGGGGCGGCATGCTGTTCAACTGGCTGAACCCCAAGGTCTGGCTGATGGGCTTCAATATGGTGATGGTGTTCCTGCCGGCGCAGATGAATCCGTGGCACGCCGCCGCGCTGTTTGTGCTGATCACCTTCCTCACCAGTCTGCCGTGCATCGCGGTATGGGCCGGTTCCGGCGTGGCCATTCGCCGCTTTCTGGATTCCCCGGGCCGTCTGCGCCTGTTCAACTGCGCCATGGCGGCGCTCTTGGCGTTGACGGCCTTGTGGCTGCTGTCGGAAATGCTGCCAGCCAAGCCGCTGCCCAACATGATCTGATCAAAATCCGGCCCGCGTTTGCGGGCTTTTTTGTTGGCGGCGTACAATAGCCGTCTTTCAGTGTTTTCGTAGAGTCCAACCCATCATGATCCGTACCCGTTTCGCTCCCAGCCCCACCGGTTATCTGCATATCGGCGGCGTCCGCACTGCGCTGTTCTCCTGGGCTTTTGCCCGCAAGAATAAGGGCGTATTCGTGCTGCGCATCGAAGACACCGACCTGGAGCGCTCCACGCCGGAATCGGTCAAGGCCATTCTGGACGGCATGCACTGGGTGGGTCTGGACTACGACGAGGGTCCGTTCTATCAGACGCACCGCTTCGACCGTTACAAGGAAGTGATCCAGCAGCTGCTGGCCTCTGGCCATGCCTACCATTGCTACTGCAGCAAGGAAGAGCTGGAAGCGATGCGCGCCGATCAAGAGGCGCGCGGCGAAAAGCCGCGCTACGACCGCCGCTGGCGTCCGGAAGCCGGCAAGACCCTGCCGGCCATCCCGGAGGGCGTGCAGCCGGTGGTGCGCTTCAAGACGCCGCTCTCCGGCGTGGTGGCCTGGGACGACGCGGTCAAGGGCCGCATCGAGATTTCCAATGAAGAACTGGACGATCTGATCATCGCCCGCCCGGACGGCAGCCCCACCTATAACTTCTGCGTGGTGGTGGACGACTGGGACATGCAGATCACCCACGTGATCCGCGGCGACGACCACGTCAACAATACCCCGCGCCAGATCAACATCCTGAAGGCGCTGAACGCGCCGCTGCCGGTGTACGGCCACCTGCCGATGATCCTGAATGAAGACGGCCAGAAGATGTCCAAGCGCCGCGACGCGGTCAGCGTGGTGGACTACGCCGACAAGGGCATCCTGCCGGAAGCGCTGCTGAACTATCTGGCGCGCCTGGGCTGGGGCCACGGCGACGACGAATTCTTCACCATAGAGCAGTTTGTCGAGTGGTTCACGCTGGAAGCGGTGAGCCCGTCCGCCAGCCGCTTCAACCATGAAAAATTCATGTGGCTGAACGCCCAGCACATCAAGGCCGCCGACAACGCTCGCCTGGCGGAGCTGATCGCCCCGCGTCTGGCCGCCGCCGGCATCGAAGCCGCGAATGGCCCGGCGCTGACCGATGTGATCGCGCTGGTGAAGGATCGCGTGCAGGATCTGAACGCCTTGGCCGTGGAGGCCGATTACTTCTACCGGAAGCGTGAGCCGGCCGCCGCCGATGTGGAGAAGCATCTGGCGGGCGACGCCGTTGCGCGCATGGGCCGCTTCGCCGACAAGCTGGAAGGTTTGGAAAGCTGGACCGCCGAGTCCATCCACGAGCTGTTCAAGCCGTTCTGCGCCGAAGAGGGCATCAAGATGGGCCAGCTAGGCATGCCGCTGCGCGTGCTGGTGTGCGGCACCACGCAAACGCCGTCGGTGGACGCTGTATTGGCCTTGATCGGCAAGGAAGAAGTGCTGCGCCGCATCCGTGGCTGATTCGGCTTTTCAGCCTGAAGCACAATGCCCCGCCTTGCGCGGGGCGTTTTGTTTGTGTGGGCTGTGCGCTAGCGCCGCAGCCACTGCCAGCTGGCGATGCCGGCCATGGTCATCAGCAGCGAGCCGCTGACGTGGAAAGCGATGGCGGTCAGCGCCGGCAGCAATTGCCCCTGGCGCAGCAGGTCCACCACCTCGGCCGAAAAAGTGGAAAACGTGGTCAGCCCGCCGCAAAAGCCGGTGATGATCAACAGCCGCCATAGCGGCGACAGGCCCGGCAGGTCGGCGAACACCGCCACGGCCACGCCGATGATGTAGCCGCCTATCAGGTTGGCGGCCAGCGTGCCCGGGGGCAGCGCCGGGAACAGGCTGTTGAGGCGCAGGCCCAGCAGCCAGCGCAGCAAGGCGCCGGCGGCGGCGCCGATGGCGATGGCCAGTATCGATTTCCACATGGTCGGGACGCTTGAAGCGGCAAACAGTTTTCATTCTGCATGGCGGCGTCCCGCGCGTACAGCCCCGCGGCCTCACAGGATTTCGGCGATGGCGCGGGCGGCGCGCTTGGCGTCCAGGAAAATCAGCCCGAGCTTCGCCTCCTTGCGCGCGATCACCGCCAACACCGCGTCGCGGCTGGCATGGCTCATCAGGATGTAGCCGTTGTCCCCTTTGACCATCACCTGCTCCAGTTCGCCGCGCGACAGCTCGCGCGCGGTGCGCTCGCCCAGCGACAGCATGGCGGCAGCCATCGCGCCGACGCGATCTTCGTCCACGTCCTGCGGCAAGAGCGCCGCCATGGTCAGGCCGTCGGCTGAGATGATGGCCGAGGCCTCAATGTCGGCGGAGGCGCCGTTCAGGTCCTTCAAGATCGATTTGAGCATTTGTTCGCGCATGGTTTTCTCCGGGGCTAGGCGTAGCGGCGGGCCAGCAGCTCCACCAGCGTGACGAAATGCTGGTCTTGCAGGCGCGGCATGCCGCCGATGATCAGGACAAACGATTGCTGGCCGATGTACAGCGGGTAGAAGGCCAGCTCGCTGGCGCCGGCCGGATTGGCCACCGCCCAGGCCGAGCTGCCCAGGTTCAGATGCTGTTGCAGCAGCAGGGCGTGGCGGCGGCCCAGGCTGATGATGTCGCCTGCCAGCGCGGCCACTTCCTCTGCCGTTTCGTGATGAAAGCCGGCTGCGGCGTAATACAAGCCGTTGTCGTCGGCCAACATGGCGCGGCCGCTGTCGGACAGCGCCGTCAGCACCGGCGGCAGCTGGCTTTCCAGATTGCTGCCCAGCGTGGGGCGCGGCGTTTCCGTGCCGTGGACGAAATCCAGCCGCTGCAGC
>NZ_PPTF01000030.1 GCF_002902845.1 Chromobacterium sinusclupearum | reverse complement strand
TCCACCACGATAGGCTCGGCCACTTCGGCGACTTCAGCCACCGCCGGCGCCGCCTCAAGCACGGCCACAGGAGCAGCGACTTCGCTCGCCACCGCTTCGGCGGGCTTGGTTTCCACTTCCACCAGCTGGGCTGCAGGCGCTTCGCTTGCCACTTCCACCGCAGCCACCGCCACGGCGGCTGCGGCGGCCACGCCGGCGGCTTCCGCCAACGGAACTTCGGCGCCAGTTTCGGCGGCTACGCCTTCCACCTGGGCTTCCGGATTGTCGCGACGACGATCGCGGCGACTGCGGCGACGGCGGCGCTCGCCGCGTTCCTGCTGCTCGGCCTGCTCGCCTTCGATGCCTTCGGCGCGCAATTCTTCCTGCACCAGCGGCTTCTCAGCCTCAACCGGAGCAGCCACCGGCGCCTGACGGCGACGCGGCTCCTGCTGCGGCTTGTCCTGCTTTTCAGCCTTGTCGCTCACGCGCTCTTCACGCGGCTGCTGCTCGCGGACTTCCTTCGCTTCGCGCGGCTCGCGGCCCTCGCGCTCGCGGCGGCGATTGCCGCGCTCGCGCTGCTGCTCGTTGCGCTCTTCGCGTTCGCGACCAGGCTCCTTGCGCTCCGCATCCTTGCGTTCCGGGCGCTCCGCATCCTTGCGCTCGTCTTGGCGACGCGGCTTCACGTCATCCTGAACGGTCTGGCGACGCTGCTCGTGCTCGCGGCGAGCCTGGGCGCCGGTACGGCGCTCCTGCTGACGCGAACGGTTGCCGCGCTGCTCGTTGCGGGCGGCTGCGGGAGCCGGCTTTTTCTTCTCCGGCTCGGCAACCTTCTCCGGCTCCGCGAACAGGCCCTTGAACCAGGACACGATGCCGGAGAACAGGCCAGCCTGCTCCACCGGCTTGGCGGCCGGGGCCGGCGCAGCGGTCGGCGCCGGTTGCTGCGGCGTGATGCCCTTGACCGCGGCTTCCTGGCGCACCACCTTCGGCTTTTCCTGGCCGAAGTTGGTGATCACATCCTCTTCCTGCACTTCGACGCGGGTGTAGCTCGCGGCCTCGCCCACTTCGGCCAGGTCGTCGTGGCGCACGCGCACGATCTTGTAATGCGGCGTTTCCAGGTGGATGTTCGGGATCAGCACCACGTCCACATCGAGGCGTTCTTCGATGGAGTGGATCTCGGCGCGCTTCTCGTTCAGCAGGAAGGTGGCCACATCGACCGGCACCTGCGCGTGCACCGCGCCGGTGTTTTCCTTCATCGCCTCTTCCTGGATGATGCGCAAGATGTGCAGCGCGGACGATTCGGTGCCGCGGATGAAGCCGATGCCATGGCAACGCGGGCACGGCTCGTGGCTGGTCTCGCCCAGCGACGGCTGCAGACGCTGACGGGACAGCTCCAGCAGGCCGAAGCGGGACAGCTTGCCCATCTGCACGCGGGCGCGGTCATGCTTCAGAACGTCGCGCAGGCGGTTTTCCACGTCGCGCTGGTTCTTCGGGTTTTCCATGTCGATGAAGTCGATCACCACCAGGCCGCCCAAGTCGCGCAGACGCAGCTGGCGGGCGATCTCTTCGGCCGCTTCCAGGTTGGTGCGGACTGCGGTTTCCTCGATGTCGGCGCCCTTGGTGGCGCGCGCCGAGTTGACGTCGACCGACACCAGCGCTTCGGTGTGGTCGATCACGATGGCGCCGCCGGACGGCAGCTGCACGCTGCGCGAGAAGGCGGTTTCGATCTGGTGTTCGATCTGGAAGCGGGAGAACAGCGGCACATGATCCTTGTACAGCTTCACACGCGACAGCATGTTAGGCATGACATGGCTCATGAACTGGCGGGCCTGGTCGTGGATTTCGTCGGTGTCGATCAGCACTTCGCCGATGTCCGGGTGGAAGTAGTCGCGGATCGCGCGGATCACCAGACTGCCTTCCTGCAGGATCAGGAACGGAGCAGATTGCGCGCCGGCGGCGCCTTCGATGGCGCGCCACAGCTGCATCAGGTAACCCATGTCCCACTGCAGCTCTTCCAGATTGCGGCCGATGCCGGCGGTGCGGGCGATCAGGCTCATGCCGTGAGGCACTTCCAGCTGCGACAGCAGGTCTTTCAGCTCCTGGCGCTCCTCGCCCTCGATGCGGCGCGATACGCCGCCACCACGCGGGTTGTTAGGCATCAGCACCAGATAACGGCCGGCCAGGCTGATATAGGTGGTCAGCGCCGCGCCTTTATTGCCGCGCTCGTCCTTCTCCACCTGCACCACCACTTCCATGCCTTCGCGCAGCACGTCCTGAATGCGCGGACGACCGCCTTCATAGCCTTGGAAATAGGAGCGGGACACTTCCTTGAACGGCAGGAAGCCGTGGCGTTCCGTGCCGTAATCGACAAAGCAGGCTTCCAGCGAAGGTTCGATGCGGGTGATCACACCCTTGTAGATATTCCCCTTGCGCTGCTCTTTGCCTACGGTCTCGATATCGAGGTCGACGAGCTTTTGCCCATCGACAATGGCGACGCGCAGCTCTTCAGCTTGCGTCGCGTTGAACAACATACGTTTCATTTACATTCCTTGCGCAGCACTCACGCAAGGACGCAGCCAGTATTTGACGGCCCAGTGACTATAAATGGGCGCTTTCCGAAAGAAGTGTCGAGGTAAAGATCGAGAAAAACAGGTTTGCTTTGACAGCCTACTTCCTGAATTGAGTCACATGCAGCCCCGCTATTCTGTGCGCAACCGGCGCATCGGCGTTGTCGCCGATCCCGCCTACCAGGCGGGACAAACACAGCAGGACGGCTGGCATGCCGGGTCAAACTTCGCTGCGAAATCTCTCGACTGGCTTGGCATCGAAAGATGGAATACTCGTGAGTGCGTTATGCGTATAAATGCATTACCATCGCTACTTTTCGGTGAGCGAGTTAACCTTGGCTGCGGCTGTGACAAACGGCATCAGGTCAGGAGTTGGCCCCTGCCGGCCATTTCGGATCTCCGCAGCAGCATCACGCAAAACAACCCGTGATCGTGGTTTTCCGGCCGCCGTCCGCTCTAGGGTGCCACGCACCACGGACAGCGCCACAAGTATAAGCAATATGACAGACATTCGCAAAGATTCCGTAACCTTCCTTGAAGTCACCGCAGAAGATGCCGGCCAGCGGCTGGACAACTACCTGCAGCGGCTGCTCAAGGGGGTGCCGAAGAGCCATATCTACCGCATTCTGCGCTCCGGCGAGGTGCGCGTGAACAAGGGCCGCGTCGACGCCAGCTACCGAGTGGCGGACGGGGACACGCTGCGCATTCCGCCGATCCGCATCGCCGAGCGCCCGGAAAAAGTCGTGCCGGCCGCCACTTTCCCGGTCATCTACGAGGACGACGCGCTGCTGGTGATCAACAAGCCGGCCGGCGTGGCCGTGCACGGCGGCAGCGGGGTGTCCTTCGGCGTGATCGAGCAATTGCGGCGCGCCCACCCGGAATGGCGCTATCTTGAGCTGGTGCACCGGCTGGACCGCGAAACCTCCGGCCTGCTGATGCTGGCCAAAAAACGCTCCGCGCTGACCAAGCTGCACGACATGATGCGCGACAACGTGCCGGACAAGCGCTATCTGGCGCTGGCCACTGGCCACTGGCCGGAAAACATCAAACAGGTGAAACTGCCGCTGTTCAAGTTCCACACGCCGGACGGCGAGCGCCGGGTCAAGGTAGCGGAAGGCGACGACGGCCAATACGCCCACACCAACTTCGCCATCCAGCAGCGCTACACGGAATTCACGCTGGTGGAAGCCCACCTGCGCACCGGCCGCACCCACCAGATCCGCGTGCATATGCAGGCCAATGGCTGCGCCATCGCCGGCGACGAGAAATACGGCGACTTCGCGCTGAACAAGGAACTGGCCAAACGCGGCCTGAAACGCATGTTCCTGCATGCCCGAAGCCTGAGCCTGCCGCACCCGCTGACCGGCGCCCCGCTGAAGCTGGAAGCGCCGTTGCCGCCGGAGCTGGAAAAATTCCTGAAAACCCTGGAGCGGCGCTGATGCGTGAGTATGATCTGGTAGTGTTCGACTGGGATGGCACGCTGATGGACTCGACTGGCCATATCGTCCATGCCATCCAGCAAGCCTGCCGCGACCTCGCCTTCCCCGTTCCGGAGCGCGAGGCCGCCAGCCACGTCATCGGCCTGCGGCTGGCCGATGCGATGCAGCAGTTCTGCCCGGAGCAGCAAGCTGATCGCATGCCGGATTTGATCGACGCCTTCCGCCGCCACTACCAGGCCAATCTGGACCAAGTCACCCTGTTCGACGCCGCCCGCGAAACGCTGGAAGCCATCCGCGCCCACGGCGTCTTCGTCGCCATCGCCACCGGCAGCAGCCGCGCCGGCCTGGACCGCGCGCTCGCGGCAGCCGGCATAGCGGAGCTGTTTGACGCCACCCGCACCGTGGACGAATGCCACTCCAAGCCGCATCCGGACATGCTGTTGCAGCTGACCGACGTCTTTGGCGTGGAGTGCCGCCGCACGCTGATGATCGGCGACACCAGCCACGACCTGCTGATGGCGAACCATGCAGGCTGCCACGGCATAGGCATCAGCCACGGCGCCCATGCCAGCGAGCATCTGCAGCGTTGCCAGCCGCGCGCCATCGTCCACTCGCTGCCCGAGCTGGCCTCATGGCTGCTGCCCCGGCTCTGCTGATCTGCGCCTCGGCGCAACTTGAAGACGGCGGCCTGGCCTACCGTTTTGAAATCGCGCAAGCCGACGGCAGCCGCCTGCCCGCCTTCGCCATCCGCTACCGCGGCCAGGTGCATGGCTATTTAAACCGTTGCTGCCATGTCCCGATTGAGCTGGACCTGCAGGACGGCAAGCTGTTCGACCTGAGCGGCCACCATCTGATCTGCAGCACCCACGGCGCGCGCTACCACCCCGCCACCGGCTATTGCAGCTGGGGACCATGTCGAGGCCAATCGCTGACTGCCCTCGACGTGATTGAAGAAAACGGCCAAGTCTGGCTCAATGTCATGCCCGGATGATTTTTGCTAGACTGCCGGGATTATCTCCGGAGCGAAATCGATCATGAGCGACACCCATAACTGGGAACGACAACTACTGGAAAAACTGGCCTCCGCCACCTTGGTGGAGCAACGCCGCAGCCGGCAATGGAAAATCTTCTTCCGGCTGATCTGGCTGGCCATCATCGGCTTCATCGCCGTCAGCCTGTTCATGCGCAATGAGGAAAAGGCCGGCGCCAGCCTGACCGGCAGCGGCCATAGCGCCGTGATCCAGCTGGACGGCGCCATCACCAGCGAAAACGACACCGGCAAGAAAATGACCGAGGCGCTGGATGAAGCCTTCCGCGACCGCAACACCAAAGGCATCATCATCGACGCCAACAGCCCCGGCGGCAGCCCGGTGCTATCCGGCATGGTCTACGATGAAATCCGGCGGCTGAAGAAGCTGCACGCCAATATTCCAGTCTATGTGGTGGTCAGCGAAGTATGCGCGTCCGGCTGCTATTACATCGCCTCCGCCGCGGACAAGATTTATGTCGACAAGGCCAGCATCGTCGGCTCGATAGGCGTGCTGTCCGATGGTTTCGGCTTTACCGGCGCGCTGGAGAAACTCGGCGTGGAACGCCGGTTGAAGACCTCGGGCGAAAACAAGGCGATGGGCGATCCGTTCTCGCCGACCAATCCCAAGCACGAGGCCATTCGCCAGCAGCTGCTGGATGACATCCACGCCCAGTTCATCCAGGCCGTGCAAGCCGGCCGCGGCAGCCGCCTGAAGAATGACCCGCAGCTGTTCAGCGGCATGGTGTGGCTGGGCGAAAAAGCCATCCCGCTGGGCCTGGCCGACGGCTACGGCACCGTGGCCTCGGTCGCGCGCGACGTGGTCAAGGCGGAAAAGACCGTGGACTACACCCAGCAAGACGACTTCTCCAGCCGCGTGGCGCGCCGCATCGGCGTGGAATTCGCAGGCGGCGTGAAGTCGCTGTTCGACACCAAACTGTTCTGATCCAGCGGAGGCGGCCATGGCATCCCGACGCAAGCGGCATGAAGAAGAGCACGAAAACCACGAGCGGTGGCTGGTCTCCTACGCGGACTTCATCACCCTGCTGTTTGCCTTCTTTGTGGTGATGTACGCCATCTCGTCCCTGAACGAGGGCAAATACCGCGTCATGTCGTCGGCCATCATGGACGCCTTCCGCAGCGGAACGATGGTCACGGTGCAAACCTCGCCGCCCACCGGCGGCGCCAATACCCTGATAGAAATTCCGCAGACCAAGCCTATCGGCAAGGCCATCAAATCCGGCCATCCCGCCCAGGAAACCGCCAAACTCAGCCAGCTGACGCAGAATCTGGCCAAAGTGCTGAACCCGCTGGTGCAGAGCGGCGAAGTCACCATCACCCAGAACGACCAGGGCATCACGATAGAGGTGCGCGACAGCGCCCTGTTCGCAGTCGGCCAGGCCGTACCCAGCACGCAGTCGCTGCCGCTGATGTCCAGCATGGCCAAGCTGCTGGCCGGCGTGGACAACTCCATCAAGGTGGAAGGTTTTACCGACAACGTCCCGATCAGCACAGCCAACTTCCCGTCCAACTGGGAATTGTCCGCGGCGCGCGCCGGCGGCATCGTCCGGCTGTTCGAGGAAAACGGCGTGCTGCCGCAGCGGCTGGTCGCGGTTGGCCACGGCGCCAACCTGCCCGCGGCCGACAACGCCACAGCCGAGGGCCGCGCCCGCAATCGCCGCGTGACGATATCCGTGCAGGCAAACAACACTGCCGGAGCGGCCGAGGCATCCCCCACCCCCAACGAGGTCAAACCATGAGCACTCCCCTTTCGCACGCCACGCTGGAACAACTGTTCCTGAACGCCCGCACCCATAGCCACTGGCAACCGCGGCCGGTGAACGACGAGCTGCTGCATCAGCTGTACGACCTGCTGAAGCAGGCGCCGACCAGCGCCAACTGCTCGCCGGCGCGCCTGGTGTTCGTCAAGAGCGCCGAGGCCAAGGCCAAGCTGAAGCCGTGCCTGGCAGAAGGCAATGTGGAAAAGACCATGGCCGCGCCGGTTTGCGTGATCGTCGCCCACGACACGCGCTTTTATGAAGAACTGCCCAAGCTATTCCCGCACGCCGACGCCAGGAGCTGGTTCGAAGGCAATGAGGCGCTGATCAACACCACTGCCTTCCGCAACGGCACGCTGCAAGGCGCGTATCTGATCCTGGCCGCCCGCTCGCTGGGCCTGGATTGCGGCCCGATGTCCGGTTTCGACAACGCCGCAGTGGACGCCGCCTTCTTCCCGGACGGCCGCTTCAAGTCCAACTTCCTGATCAACCTGGGCTACGGCGAAGCCGACAAGCTGTTCCCGCGCTCGCCGCGCTTCAGCTTCGAAGAAGCCTGCCGCATCCTGTAATTCCCACTAGCCCCGCCGCCATGCCCGGTTATAATGCCGGGCATTTGTCTGCCCGGAGAATGCCATGCTGTACCCGCTGCTGCGCCCGCTGCTGTTCAAGTTCGACGCGGAAACCGCCCATGAACACACGCTGAAGATGCTGGACCGCGCGCACCGGCTGCATCTGACCCCGCTGGCCGCGGCGCCGGCCATCCGCCAGCCGGTGGAGGCCATGGGCATCACCTTCCCCAATGCGGTGGGCCTGGCCGCCGGCCTGGACAAGAACGGCGACCATATCGACGCGCTGGCGGCGCTGGGCTTCGGCTTCATCGAAATCGGCACCGTCACCCCGCGTCCGCAGGACGGCAATCCCAAACCCCGGTTGTTCCGCCTGCCGGAGCACGAGGCCATCATCAATCGCATGGGCTTCAACAACCACGGTGTGGCGGCGCTGCTGGAAAACGTGCGCCGCTGCCGATTCAAGGGCGTGCTAGGCATCAATATCGGCAAAAACGCGATCACGCCGATAGAAAACGCCGTAGACGACTATTTGGCCTGCTTGGACCAGGTCTACGCCGCGGCCAGCTACGTCACCGTCAACATCTCCTCGCCCAACACCAAGAATCTGCGACAACTGCAGCAGGGCGACGAACTCGGCAAGCTGCTGGCTGCCCTGAAACAACGCCAACAGGCGCTGGCCGACCAGCACGGCCGCTACGTGCCGCTGGCGGTAAAGATCGCCCCGGACCTAGACGATGAGCAGATCACGGAAATCGCCCGCCTGCTCACAGACAAGGGCATAGACGGCGTCATCGCCACCAATACCACGCTATCTCGCGCCGAAGTGGCCAGCCACCCGCATGAACACGAGGCCGGCGGCCTGTCCGGCGCCCCGGTGCGCAGCCGCTCCACCGCAGTGATCCGCAAGCTGGCGCGGGAACTTGACGGCGCATTGCCTATCATAGGTGTTGGCGGCATCCTGTCCGGCAACGACGCCGTCGAAAAACTGGATGCCGGCGCCACGCTGGTGCAACTCTACAGCGGCCTGATCTACCGCGGACCAGAATTGGTGGGAGAATGCAGCAAAGCCGTGGCACAATACCTAAAAGCTCGCAATTGAACCAAAGAATGGAGCAGGACATGATCTCTACCTTTTCTCGCGCAACCCTGATTGCCCTGCTCGGCGCAGGCATCCTTAGCGGCTGCGCTACTTCGGACTCCGCCGCCGTTTACTCCAAGAGCCAGATGCGCCAAGCGCAGACCGTGCAATTTGGCACCGTGGTTTCGGTGCAGAACGTGAAGATGGAAGGCGACAACAACGAACTGCTGACCCTGGGCGGCGCCGCGCTGGGCGGCTTGGCGGGCAGCAATATCGGCGGCGGCAAGGGCCAGGCGGCCGGTGCCATCGTCGGCGCGCTGGCTGGCGGCTTCGGCACTCAAGCCGCGCAACGCGCGATGACCAAGAACGCGCTGGAAATCACCGTCAAGCTGGATACCGGCCGCACCGTATCCATCGTGCAGGAAGCCGACATCCCGTTTGTCGCCAATCAGCGCGTGAAAGTGCTGAGCGGCGGCGGCAACGACCGCGTCGTGCCGTACTGATCAGGCAAACAACGCAGCAAAGCAAACAGGCCCTTCCGGGCCTGTTTCATTTTCCGCTCGCCAGCGCGTCACGCGCATGCTCCGGCAGCCACTGCCAACGCCCGCCGCGCAATATCTGCAGCGGACGATAGGCCGACTTGTACGACATCTTGCGGCAGTCTGCGATCCAATAGCCCAGATAAACATAATCCAGCCCCATCTCCCTGGCCTGCTCCACCTGCCACAGCACGTTGTACACGCCCAGGCTCATCTGGGTGTCTTCCGGATCGTAGAAGGTGTAAACAGCGGACAAACCGTCTATCAATTTATCCACCAGGCTGACCATCTTCAGCACTCCATCCTGCCTGAATTCCACCAGATGGCTATCCACCCCGCTCTTCAGAATGAACTCGCTGTATTGCTGGGCGTCATCCTCCGACATCCCGCCGCCGGCATGCCTGGTTTGCTGATACAAACGGTATAAGGCGTAGTGCTCGGCATCGAACCGCAACGGCAGCCAATGCGCGATGAGCGGCGAGGCCCGCTTCCATACCCGGCGCTGCGTCCTGTTGGGCTGAAACTGGCCGACCGGCAGCCGCACCGGGATGCATGCCTGGCAGGAATCGCAATAAGGACGATAGGTATACAGGCCGCTGCGGCGGAAACCCAGCCGCACCAATTGGCTGTAGACCCCGCTGTCTATCGCCTCGGCCGGGATCGCCACCTGCGAACGCGCTTGCCGCTCCGGCAGATAGCTGCAGGGATAAGGCGCGGTGGCATAGAAATGGATGGCCGCAACTTGGCCGGCTTCACGATGGCTCATGGCGATAATGGTATTCCCACATCCGGTCAGGCTGGGATTGCCCGACCCGCTCCTTCAGCGTAGCAAGAAAAACATCGCGCGGCACCAGCCGGGCGCCCAGACTCGCCAGATGCGAGGTATGCATCTGGCAGTCGATCATGCCTACTCCCTGTCCGGCCAGATGACGGACCATGTGGACGAAAGCCAGCTTGGACGCATCCGTGCGGCGGGAAAACATCGACTCGCCATAGAACATCCGCCCGATGGCCACGCCATACAAGCCGCCGGCCAGCTCGCCGTCTATCCAGGTTTCAAAACTGTGGGCATAGCCCAGCTGATGCAGCTGGCAATAGGCCGCCACCATCTCGGGCACGATCCAGGTGCCGTCCTGGCCAGCGCGCGGCTCGGCGCAGGCCCTCATCACCTCGTCAAAGGCGCTGTCGACGCGTATCTCATAATCCAGATTGCGCAAGGTCTTGGCCAGCGAACGGCTGACTTTCAGCTCTTCCGGATACAGCACCATGCGCGGCGCGGGCGACCACCACAAAATGGGTTCGTCCTCGGAAAACCAGGGGAAAATGCCCTCGCAATAGGCGCTAAGAATGCGCCTGGGGGACAAATCGCCGCCGGCGGCCAGCAGGCCGTTGGGATGACTCAGCGCCTGCGTCACCGGCGGGAAGACAGGCTCGGGTCCGAGCCAGGGAATCATCCGCGCTGACCGCCCTTGCCCAGGCAGTCGGGGCACTCGCCATACATGTACAGCGCGTGGTCGACGATGCGGTAGCCATGCTGCTCGGCGATGCGGTTCTGCAGCGCCTCGATCTCGGGATCGAAGAACTCGACCACCTTGCCGCAGCTGACGCATACCATATGATCATGGTGGCCGCCCTGGTTCAATTCGTACACGGCCTTGCCGGTTTCGAAATGATGGCGCACCAGAATGCCGGCCTGCTCGAACTGCGTCAGCACGCGGTAGATGGTGGCGAGACCGATGTCGATGTTTTCCGCTAACAGCTTGCGGTAGACATCTTCGGCCGACATATGCCCGGAGTCGGCCTGTTCGAACAGATCCAGGATTTTCAGGCGCGGTCCGGTGGCTTTCAGGCCGATATCTTTGAGGTGACTGGCTTTGCTCATCGTGATATAAAGTGTGTCGGTTTTCGAATCATGATAAAGCCTTTTGACGGCTTTGCCTAATTACAGCCTCATAAACATTCGAGTCAATCGGAGTATCATGCGCGCCCTGATTTTCGCCGCTGTCATCGCCGTCTCTGGCTGCAGTTCCCTGAATCCGCTGGACTGGACCCACAAGGTGGAAGTTCAGCAAGGCAATTATGTCACCGCCGACGCCGTCGCCAAGCTCAAACCGGGCATGACCCGCGCCCAGGTTCGTTTCGTGCTCGGCACGCCGCTGCTTACCGACGCCTTCCATGCCAATCGCTGGGACTACAAGTATAGCGAGGCCAAGGGCGGCAAAGTGGACCCGAAGAGCGACAAGCTGCTGACCGTCTATTTCAAAGGCGATGTGCTGGACCGCGTAGAGGGCCAATCGCAGCCAGCGCCGCCGCCCAAGCAACTGGACGCTTCGGCTCCGCTGGCCGTCCCCGCTGAACAAGTGAAGAAGCCATGAATCCGCAGAACATCGTGATCGTCGGCGCGTCCGGCCGCATGGGCAGGGTGCTGATCGAATCGGTGCTGAACACGTCCGGCACCCGCCTGCACGCCGCCATCGACCGCGCCGACTCCGGCTTCATCGGCCAGGATGCCGGCCTGTTCTGCGGCCGCAACAGCGGCGTCGCCATCAGTTCGGACTTCATCGCCGCGCTGGACGGCGCCGACGTGGTGATCGACTTCACCCGCCCCGAAGGCACGCTGGAACACATGCTGGCCTGCGTCGAACGCGGCGTGCGCATGGTGATCGGCACCACCGGCTTCGACGATGCCGGCAAGGCCGCCATCCGCGAGGCTGCGGACAAGATCGGCATCGTATTCGCCGCCAACTTCAGCGTCGGCGTGAACCTGACTTTCAAGCTGCTGGACATGGCCGCCCGCGTGCTGGACGAAGGCTACGATATCGAAATCATCGAAGCCCACCACCGCTTCAAGGTGGATGCGCCGTCCGGCACCGCGCTGCGCATGGGCGAAGTCATCGCCGACGCGCTGGGCCGCGACCTGAAGCAATGCGCCGTCTACGGCCGCGAGGGCGTCACCGGCGAGCGCGATCCGCAAACCATAGGCTTCGCCACCGTCCGCGGCGGCGACGTGGTGGGCGACCATACCGCGCTGTTCGCCACGCTGGGCGAGCGGGTGGAAATCAGCCACAAAGCCTCCAGCCGCGCCACCTTCGCCAACGGCGCCGTGCGCGCCGCGCGCTGGCTGTCCGACAAACCGCACGGCCTGTTCGACATGCAGGATGTGCTTGGCCTGCGTTGATCCGCGGAGGGGCTAAGCCCCTCCTCCCCTCCATGCGCCTCTCGACGCTGATTCCCCTGCTGCTGTTTCTGCTAGGCGCCACCGCCTGCGCTTCCCTGCTGCACCACAGCCATCTGCAGCCTGCCAGCCTGCTGCGGCTGGCGCCGCAACCGCTTCTGGAATGGCAATTGCTGGTGGAGTTGCGGCTGCCGCGGCTGCTGGCCGCCGCCAGCGCCGGCATCTTGCTGGCCAGCGCCGGGGCCGCCGTGCAGGCGCGCTTTCGCAATCCGCTGGCCGAACCCGGCCTGATAGGCATCAATAGCGGCGCCGCGCTGGCCGCCGCATTGGCATTGAGCCTGGGCGTCGGCCTGTACGGCGTGGCGGCGGCGGGCTTCTTTGGCGGCTTCGCCGCTTTGCTTCTGGTGCGCCTGCTGGGCAGCGACCGCGACGGCAAGCAGCTAATACTCAGCGGACTGGCCGTCAGCACCCTGCTCGGCAGCCTGCTGACGCTGCTGATCACCACCTTGCCGGACGGCTCGCTGCGCACCGTGACTTTCTGGCTGATGGGCAGCTTCGCCAGCATGGAATGGCCGCAAACCCTGGTCTTGCTGCTCGCGGCGCCGCTGATCTGGCTGGGCCTATACCAGCGCTGGCGCTTTCTCAATGCCCTGCAGCTGGGCGAGAGCGCGGCGTTCTACCTGGGCTTTCCGGTGCGCCGCCAGGAGTGGACCATCATCCTGCTGGCGGCGCTGGCGGCCGGCTTGGTGGTATCGAATTGCGGAATGATAGGCTTCGTCGGCCTGATGGCGCCGCACCTGGCGCGGCAATTGGTCGGCAGCGACTCGCGCCGCCTTTTGCTGGCGGCTCCGCTGCTGGGCGCTTGGCTCAGCGTCGGCTCCGATTGGCTGGCCCGTTCGCTGCTGGCGCCGGCGGAGCTGCCGGTGGGCGTGATCACCAGCCTGCTGGGAGCGCCGTTCTTTTTATGGCTGCTGAAACGTCAGGAGGGCCGCGATGCTTGAGGCGCGCCATCTCTCGCTGACCCGCAACGGCAGGCAGGTGCTGGACGACATCAGCCTGACGCTGCAAGCGGGCGAGCTGCTGGTAGTGCTGGGGCCGAATGGCGCCGGCAAAAGCTCCTTGCTGAAACTGCTCTCCGGCCTGTGGCGGCCCGACCAAGGCGACATCCTGCTGGATGGCCAGCCATTGTCGACATTGAGCAAGCGCC
This sequence comes from Chromobacterium sinusclupearum, assembly GCF_002902845.1. Classification (GTDB taxonomy): domain Bacteria; phylum Pseudomonadota; class Gammaproteobacteria; order Burkholderiales; family Chromobacteriaceae; genus Chromobacterium; species Chromobacterium sinusclupearum. Next base: position 111,673 of record NZ_PPTF01000030.1, on the reverse strand, counting down.
AGCTGGCGGCGCGGCGCGCCGTCATGGAGCAGGCCCCGCCCATGCCGGAAGACTGGACCGCGGAGCAACTGGTCGCGGCCGGCGCCTACCCGCTCGCCGCCTCCGGACGCGCGCAAAGCCATGCCGCCATCGATCAGGCACTGGCCTTGACTCATGCGACGGCGCTGCGCAAGCGCCGGCTGTCGCAGCTGTCCGGCGGCGAAAAGCAGCGCTTGCAGCTGGCCCGCGCGCTGTGCCAGCTTTTACTGTCCGATCAGTCGCAGCGCTATCTGCTGCTGGACGAGCCGACTGCGGCGCTGGATTTCGCGCTGTCCGACGCCTTGATGACCGAGGCCCGCGCGCTGTGCCGCCAGCTGCAAATCGGCGTCTTGGCCGTCGTGCACGATCTCAATCTCGCCTTGCGCCATGCCGACCAAGTACTGCTGCTGAATGACGGCCGCGCCGCCGGGCATGGCAACACCGCCGAAATGATGCAGCTCGAAAGGCTGGAGCAAGTTTACGGCGTGCGGCTGGCCGAACTGACGCATCCTGACCAGCCGTGGCGCGCCTTCATCCCCCTGTCAGGCCACGCTCCCAGGGGCTGAGAGCCGCTGAAGAACACCTGAGCCGAGGCGCGCCGACGCAGACAGTACAAGTCATGCGGCAAGAAGGCACAACGCAGGATCAGGGGTTGTGTTAGCGGCCCTAAGACGTATTGCGCGCGGCTGTCAAACCTGCCATCCTGACTACCTCCTCCATGCAACCGGAAGGTTAGCCATGCCTCTGCTTGCCGCTCTGCAATCGCTGCCCAATCAGTTTTGTGGCGAGGGCATCAATCACGATGACCAGACCTTCACCGGTTGCCTGCACTGGCAAGCGCTGCCCGGCCAGAGGGCCTTGCTGCTTCACTACACCGCCAACGGCACCGATGGCGAAGTCCTGCACCGGGAAACCACCCTGCTCGGCTACCAGCCGGACGGCACCCTGTGTTTGTGGCCGGTGATGGACGAACTGCCCTTCGTTTTGCCTCATCCCGCCATTCGCCTGGCCGAGAGCGGCAACGGCGTGCTGGAAGTGGTATTCGCCAGCGGCCCGCGCAGCCTGAGCGAGCAGTTCCGCCAGGAAATCACCATCCGCATAGAGGCCAACGGCCAGATGCACTACGCCCACGCCTGGGGCCTGCCCAATGGCAGCTTCGAGGACCGCTCGCATTGCCGGCTCTCCCCGGTGGGCGGCACCGCCTGAGCGAGGCGATTCCCAGCCCGCCCTCAGCGCTGGCTTGAAAGCAGCTATGGCGTCATGAAAACAGGCAACGCGCGCGTTGCCTGCCTCTATTGCCGGGCGCCTTGCGGCGCCGCCTGTCACGCCCAAGCGCTTCAGATCATCGCCGGGTCCTTGTTGGCCTGCACCTCGAACAGCTGCTTGACTTCGCCATTGCCGTCCACGCTTTCCAGACGGACATCGAAGCCCCACAGCCGGCACACATGCTTCAACACCTCCTGCGCGCTCTGCTCTTCCAGCGGGCGGCGGTTATGCATGGTGTGGCGCAGCGTCAGGCTGCGGTCGCCGCGCACATTGACCGACCAGACCTGGATATTCGGCTCGCGCGAACCCAGGTTGTACTGATCGGCCAGCCGGTTGCGGATTTCGCGGTAGCCTTCTTCGTCGTGGATGCACGAAATTTCCAGCTTGTCGTCCCTGTCGTCGTCACGGATCGCAAACAAGCGGAAGTCGCGAATCAACTTGGGCGACAGGTACTGCGAGATGAAGCTCTCGTCCTTGAAATTGCGCATCGCGAACTCCAGGGACTCGCGCCAATCCGTGCCGGCCAGATCCGGGAACCAGGCCCGGTCTTCGTCGGTCGGCGCCTGACAGATCCGCTTGATGTCCTGATACATCGAGAAACCCAAGGCATAAGGGTTGATCCCGCTGTACCAGCGCGCCGTCACCGGCGGCTGCGTCACCACATTGGTGTGGCTCTGCAGGAACTCCAGCATGGCGCCGTCGGTGATCATGCCCTTGTCGTACAGGCGATTCATGATGGTGTAATGCCAGAAGGTGGCCCAACCCTCGTTCATCACCTGAGTCTGCCGCTGCGGGTAGAAATACTGCGCCACCTTGCGCACGATGCGCACCACCTCGCGCTGCCAAGGCTCCAGCAGCGGCGCGGATTTCTCGATGAAATACAGCAGGTTCTCCTGCGGTTCCGTCGGGAAGCGAGGCGCGGACTTGCCGGAATCGTCCTTGTCGCGCTTGGGAATGGTGCGCCACAAGTCGTTGACCTGCATCTGCAGATACTGCTCGCGCTCTTCCTGCCGCGCCTGCTCCTGCGCCAGCGACAACTTCTGCGGCCGCTTGTAGCGATCCACGCCATAGTTCATCAGCGCGTGGCAGGAGTCCAGCAACTCTTCCACCTCGTCGATGCCATAGCGCTCTTCGCACTTCATGATGTAGCTCTTGGCGAACACCAGGTAGTCGATGATGGCGGAGGCGTCGGTCCAGGAACGGAACAGGTAGTTGCCCTTGAAGAAACTGTTGTGGCCGTAGGCGGCGTGGGCGATCACCAGCGCCTGCATCGTCATGGAGTTTTCTTCCATCAGATAGGCGATGCAGGGGTTGGAGTTGATCACGATCTCATAGGCCAGCCCCATCTGGCCGCGCTTGTAGCTTTTCTCCGTGGAGACGAAGTGTTTGCCATAGCTCCAGTGGTGGTAATTGACCGGCATGCCCACTGAGGCGTACGCATCCATCATCTGCTCGGCCGTGATGATTTCCAGCTGGTTGGGGTAAACATCCAGCTTGAATTCGTCTACCGCGATCTCGCGGATGGCGCGGTCGTATTCGCCGACCAATTCGAAGGTCCATTCGGATCCGGTGGAAATCGGTTTCATGCTTTCCCCCTTCTTTTCCCGCTTCATGCGCCACTCCTTCCCGCCGGCTGGCGCTTGAACAGTTCGCGGAATACGGGATAGATGTCCGACGCCGAGCGGATCTTCTGCATGGCGAACTGCGGGCATTGCGCCTTGACCTTCAGGTACTCGTACCACAGGTTCTGCGGCTCGCCCTCGGTGATTTCGATGTAGGCGAAGTACTGGCAGTACGGCAGCAGCTCGTCCTCCAGGATGCGGCCGCAATTGGCCGAATCGCTGTCCCAGTTGTCGCCGTCCGAGGCCTGGGCGGCGTAGATGTTCCATTCGCTGCTGGCGTAGCGCTTCTTGACGATGTCGCTCATCAGGTTCAGCGCCGACGACACCACGGTGCCGCCGCTCTCGCGCGAGTGGAAGAAGTCCTGCTCATTGACCTCCACCGCGCTGGTATGGTGGCGGATGAACACCACTTCGATCTTCTCGTAATTCCGCTGCAGGAACATGTACAGCAGGATGAAGAAGCGCTTGGCCATGTCCTTCTTTTGCTCGTCCATCGAGCCGGACACGTCCATGATGCAGAACATCACCGCCTGGCTGGTCGGCTTGGGCTGCTTCACCCGGTTGTTGTAGCGCAGGTCGAACGGGTCTATCCACGGAATGCAGGCCAAGCGCTCCCGCATCTGGTGGATTTTCTGCCGTTTCTCGCGCACCTCGATGGCGTTGTCGTCATCGGATTCGATCAGCGTGTCGAGCTCTTCCTCGGCGTCATCCAGGCTGGCCAGCGTCGGCGCAGACATCGCCACCCGGCGCGCCAGCGCGCCGCGCAAGGAGCGGACAATATTGATATTGGCCGGCGTGCCATCGTTGGTATAGCCGGCGCGCACCGTCTTCAGCTCTTCAATCCCCATCAACTGGGTCTTGATCAGGTTGGGCAGGGCCAGATCGTCGAAGAACACATTCATGAACTCTTCGCGCGACAGCTGGAACACGAAATCGTCCTCGCCCTCGCCGTCCTGGCTGGCCTTGCTGCCGCCGCCGCCCGCTCCGCCCTGCGGCCTGGGGATGCGGTCGCCCTTGATGAACTCCTCGTTGCCGGGATGGACGTTTTCCCAAACGCCGCCCTTGCCGTGATGGAAATGCGGTTCAGAAATATCCTTGACCGGAATGGATACCTTTTCCCCGCTTTCGATATCGGTGATGCTCCGCCCCTTGATCGCCTTGGAGACGGCTTCCTTGATTTGCGCCTTGAAACGGCGAAGAAAGCGTTCGCGATTGACCGCCGACTTGTTCTTGCCGTTGAGGCGTCTGTCTATGATGTGGGACATGGCCACCTCTCTAGCGCGCAATCGCGGCCGGCAGGCCCCGCCTGGAAACCTGCCGTCCAACCCCGCGCGCGGTTGTATCTCCTCGTCGCCTGGCCGCCCCGGCCCGGCGCCTCCCGCCCCCGCCGCAAGCGGCGGGGGCCTGGCGGCTTAGGATGACTTACGCACACGCAGATACCATTCGCACAACAGACGCACCTGCTTGGCGGTGTAACCCTTTTCCACCATGCGGTTGACGAAGTCCTCGTGTTTCTTGGCATCCTCGGCACTGGCCTTGGCATTGAAGGAAATGACCGGAAGCAGCTCTTCGGTGTTGGAGAACATCTTCTTCTCGATCACCGTGCGCAGCTTCTCGTAGCTGGTCCAGGTCGGATTCTTGCCGCCATTGTTGGCGCGGGCCCGCAGCACGAAGTTGACGATCTCGTTGCGGAAGTCCTTGGGATTGGAAATCCCGGCAGGTTTCTCGATCTTTTCCAGCTCGGCATTCAACGACGTGCGGTCGAAAATCTCGCCGGTATCCTGATCGCGGTATTCCTGATCCTGGATCCAGTAATCGGCGAAAGTCACGTAGCGGTCGAAAATGTTCTGGCCATATTCGGAATAACTTTCCAGATAAGCGGTCTGGATTTCCTTGCCGATGAACTCGACATATTTCGGCGCCAGATATTCCTTCAGGAAAGTCAGGTATTTCTGTTCCGTCTCGGCCGGGAACTGCTCGCGCTCCACCTGCTGCTCGATCACGTACAGCAGATGCACCGGGTTAGCGGCCACTTCGCTATGATCGAAGTTGAACACCTTGGACAGAATCTTGTAGGCGAAGCGAGTGGACAGACCCGCCATCCCCTCGTCCACGCCGGCGTAGTCGCGGTATTCCTGCAGCGACTTGGCCTTGGGATCCGTGTCTTTCAGGTTATCGCCGTCGTACACCTGCATCTTGCTGTACAGGCTGGAGTTTTCCGGCTCCTTCAGCCGCGACAGCACGGCGAACTGGGCCATCATCTTCAAGGTGCCGGGCGCGCAAGGTGCCTTGCCCAGCGAAGAGTTGCGGATCAGCTTGTCGTAGATCTTGATTTCCTCGGTCACGCGCAGGCAATACGGCACCTTGACGATATAGATCCGGTCGAGGAAGGCTTCGTTGTTCTTGTTGTTGCGGAACTGTTTCCACTCGCTCTCGTTGGAGTGGGCCAGGATGATGCCCTCGAACGGAATCGCGCCGAAACCTTCCGTGCCCTTGAAGTTGCCTTCCTGGGTAGCGGTCAGCAGCGGGTGCAGCACCTTGATCGGCGCCTTGAACATTTCGACGAATTCCAGCAAGCCCTGGTTAGCCAGGCACAAACCGCCGGAGTAGCTGTAAGCGTCCGGATCGTCCTGAGCGTATTTTTCCAGCTTGCGGATATCGACCTTACCCACCAGCGAGCTGATGTCCTGGTTGTTCTCGTCGCCCGGTTCGGTCTTGGCCACGGCGATCTGCTTCAGCACCGATGGGTAGCGCTTGACCACGCGGAACTGGCCGATGTCGCCATTGAACTCGTGCAGGCGCTTCACCGCCCATGGGCTGGGGATGCCTTTGAGGTAACGGCGCGGAATGCCGTACTGTTCTTCCAGGATGGCGCCGTCTTCGTCATAGTTGAACAGGGCCAGCGGAGACTCGTTGACCGGGCTGCCCTTCAGGCTATAGAACGGCACCAGCTCCATCAGCTCCTTCAACTTCTCGGCGATGGACGACTTGCCGCCGCCTACCGGCCCCAACAGATAGAGAATCTGCTTCTTCTCTTCCAGGCCTTGAGCCGCGTGGCGGAAATACGCCACCACCTGCTCGATGACTTCCTCGGTGCCGTAGAAGTCGCGGAAGGCGGGATAGACCTTGATGACCTTGTTGGAAAAAATGCGTGACAGCCGCGAATCGTGGCGGGTGTCCACCAACTCCGGCTCCCCGATGGCTGCCAGCATGCGTTCTGCGGCAGTGGCGTAGGCGCCCGGGTCCTGTTTGCACAGTTCCAGGTACTCCTGAATGGTGTACTCTTCTTCGCGGGTTTTATCGTAGCGCACTGCGTAGTGGCTGAAGATATCCGGGTGCATGACTCTCTCCTGGCTGGTAGCAGGTGGTTGCGGCTAGGGCTGAGTCGCCTTCGTCGTCCCCCTTGCTGAATTAGAGTACTGACTTTGTCTCCGGTTCTTTTTTTGGGTATAGCATAGCAGCACGGAATGGCCGGAAAAAACAGGTATGTGCGGTTTCTCGATCTTGCGGGAAGCCGTAAAACAGAAAAGCTATTGAATCGATAAGCGTTTTTTAAATTCAGATTTTTGTAACAACAAATGAAGCTTAGTAAAAGCTTGTAATTTCAACTGGAATAATTTCCATATATTTATTTAAAACAATAGTTTGTCAGCTTTTACGCAAAACAATGCGGACGCCAATCTCATAAATCGTTCCACGCTGTACCTCGTTGCAGCGTTTGACCTCCACCTCGGCCTCAAACGGCTTGCCCGGCGCGCCGCCCACCCCGGGCACCAGCACGATCACGTTCAAGCGTTCGCCGTATTGCGGCACGAAGACCGAGCGCAAGGCCATGCCATCCACAGACAGATCAACGCACTCGCCGTAGAAGGTCTGCCCGTTGGTCAGGCACTTGATGCGCGCCTTGCACCCCATGCTGATGCGCCGGCCGCGCCGGCGATCGTAGTACGCGTCAAATCGGGACACCTCGCATCCTCCCGCTCAGATAGGCCGCCAGCCAGTGCAGGCCGACAATCGACTTGCTGTCGCAGATTTCGCCGGTCAACACCATTTCCATGGCTGCGTCGAGCGGTCGGGTCAGCACTTCCAGAAACTCGCCCTCATCCAATTGCCGCTCGCTGAGCGCAAGGTCTTGTGCCAGATAGTAGCTGATCTTTTCATTGGAATAACCAATACATGGGTGGGCCGTACCCAAATATATCCATTTGTCGGAACGATAGCCGGTTTCTTCCAATAATTCCCGACGCGCGGTGATTTCCGGCGCTTCGCCCGGATCGATTTTGCCGGCGGGAATCTCGATGAACTCGCGGCCTGCCGGGTAGCGGAATTGCCGCTCCAGCACCAGCTCCTGCCGCGGCGTCAGCGCCAGTATGGCCACCGCGCCGGGATGGACGATATATTCGCGCGGCGCCTGCCTGCCGTCGGGCAGTTCCACCATGTCCTTGTGCACCGACAGGAAGCCCCCTTGGTAGACCCGTTCCGAAGACAGTTGTTTCTCAAGCAGATTCACATTTCGCCTTTCTATTGTTCCATGCGCTGACCACCGCCCAGCGCCATACGACGCGCGTGGCCAGATAGCCCGCCGCGCCCAAGGTCAGCCCCAGGGCAGGCATGCCCACCAGCAAGGGCCAGCCCAGCTCCGCCAGCCAAGCCAGCATCCGCCCCAGCCAGGCCATCGGCCCCAGTCCAAAAAAGCTTGGCGGCGCAGTCATTGTAGCCGGCCCGGTCTCGCCCAGTAAGCAGCGGCCATAACGATATGCCAAGTAGTACAAGGGCAGCACGGTGAAGGGATTGCTGTATAGCGAGACCACCATCGCCGCCGGCAGATTGACCCGCAACAGCAGGGTCAGCGCCAGCGCGGTGGCCTTCTGCGTAAAGCCGGGCATCACGCCCGAGTACAAACCCACCGCCACGCCCATCGCCACCTTGCGGCGGTTGAAGGCCCAGAGCGCCGGATGGTCCAGATACGGCGCCAGCCAGCGCAAGGCGGGATGGGCGAACCATTCATGCCGGCACTCGGAAAACGCGCGGATTTTTCGTTTCAATAATGTCATTCAGCATTCAAATCATCACGTTGCCGTTAAGCCACAGTTTACCGGGCACTCGCGCGCAATTTGGTTGTCAAAAGCATGGGAATAATTTAAACAAGCGTTTGAATGAAACCACGCCTCAGATCAGGGGCATCATAAAACGCATCGCCCTGGCACGCACCAGGCCGCACCAACCGAACTGGAGAAACCGAATGCCTGCTTACCAAGCCCCGCTGCGCGACTTTGATTTCGTTCTCAACGAACTGATCAAGGTACAGGACATCATCCCCACGTTGCCAGGTTATGAAGAGGCGACGCAGGACATCTTCCAGGCCTACTTGGAGCAGGCCGCCCAGTTCTGTGAATCCGAACTCGCTCCGTTGAACCGTTTGGGCGATGAGGAAGGTTGCCAATTCGACAGCGCCACCAAGTCCGTCACCACGCCGGCCGGCTTCAAGGAAGCCTACAAGCAGTATTGCGAGCTGGGTTTCCCGGCGCTGGATTGCGATCCCGCTTACGGCGGCCAGGGCATGCCCAAGAGCATGGCCTTCCCCATCATGGAAATGCAGTGCTCCGCCAATGTGGCCTGGTCGATGTACCCCGGCCTGTCCCATGGCGCGTATTCTGCCATTCACGCCCACGGCACTGAACAACAAAAAGCGCAGTACCTGCCCAAACTAGTGGACGGCAGCTGGACCGGCACCATGTGCCTGACCGAGCCGCACTGCGGCACCGACCTCGGCCTGCTCAAAGCCAGGGCCGAGCCGAATGACGATGGCAGCTACCGCATCACCGGCACCAAGATCTTCATCTCCGCTGGCGAACATGACCTGTCCGACAACATCATCCACCTGGTGCTGGCCCGCCTGCCGGACGCGCCCAAGGACGTGAAGGGCATCTCTCTGTTCATCGTGCCGAAGTTCCTGGACAAGGGCGTGCGCAATGCCGTTTCCTGCGGCAGCCTGGAGCACAAGATGGGCATCAAGGCCAATGCCACCGCGGTGATCAATCTGGACGGCGCGCAAGGCTGGCTGATCGGCGAGCCGAACAAGGGCCTGGCCTGCATGTTCACCATGATGAACGCCGCCCGCCTCGGCTGCGGCATGCAGGGCCTGGGCATAGGCGAAGCCTCGTTCCAGGGCGCGCTGGCCTACGCCCGCGAACGCCTGCAGATGCGCGCGCTGAACGGCGCCAAATGTCCGGACAAGGCCGCCGATCCCATCATCGTCCACCCCGACGTGCGCCGCATGCTGCTGACGCAGAAGGCCTACACCGAGGCCGGCCGCGCCTTGGCCGCCCTGCTGGCGCTGCAACTGGACATCGAGGACAAGCACCCGGACGCCGCCGCCCGCGCCGACGCCGCCGACCTGGTGGCGCTGCTGACGCCGGTGGCCAAGGCCTTCATGACCGATAACGGCTACACCGCCGCCAACCTGGGCGTGCAAGTGTTCGGCGGCCACGGCTTCATCCGCGAATGGGGCATGGAGCAACTGGTGCGCGACTGCCGCATCTCGCAAATCTACGAAGGCACCAACGGCATCCAGGCGATCGACCTGCTGGGCCGCAAAGTATTGCTGGACCAGGGCGCCAAGCTGCGCAAATTCACCAAGCTGATCCACAAGTTCTGCCAGCAGTACGAAGGCCATGCGCAGTTGGGCGAATTTGTCGGCCCGCTGTCCAAGCTGATGAAGGAAGTAGGAGAAATCACCATGGGCATCGGCATGGCCAGCCTGTCGGACAAAGATGAGGCCGGCGCCGCCGCCACCGACTACCTGCGCCTGGTGGGCCACCTGACCTACGCCTGGCTGTGGGCGCGCATGGCGGAAGTCTCCTACGCCAAGCTCGGCAACGGCGACGACGCCTTCTACCAAGCGAAGATCGCCACTGCCCGCTTCTACTACGCCAAACTGCTGCCGGAAGTGGAAGCGCTGAAGGCCAGCATCAAATCCGGCGCCAAGCCGCTGATGGCATTGGAAGACGAGCACTTCGCTTTCTAAAACGGGCCTAGGGGCTGTTGACGTTTGATGGGCGGTCGCGCCGGGATGCGTTTTGCGACGAATCGAGGCGTTTCGCGCGCCGCATAGTCATTCTCTGCCAGCGCGGAACAACGAAGAGTCGGCGCGAAAGGCGCCCGGCCCTGCGGGTTTGGCCGCTTTGGGCCGGAGGCCGCGTTGCCCAGTCCTTGCATAGAATGACTATGCGTCGGACTGTGCGCCTTGCTTCCGGCCCAAATCGGCTCAAACGCGATCCACTCACCAAACGTCAACAGCCCCTAGCGCACCCATGACAGGCCGCTCACCGCGAGGGAGCGGCCTGTTGCGTTTTCATCGCAAAACTACTTAAGCCATCCCGCCAAGCCACAAGTTTTCCATTCCGCGGCCGAAATAAAGTCATACTAAAGTTATTCCCCTCCACCCTCAGCGTGCGCCAAGCGGCAACCATGCGCCGACAGGAGTCCGTGATGTCAATCTCGTCATTGAACAACAACCAGCCCAGCCAAACCGGCCAAGCCGGCGGCGCGTCGCAAACGCAAAACAGCGCCTACAGCGCCCAGACCGCACGCAACCAACTGAATCAGCTGCTGGTGGAATCGCTCAGCGTATCCATCAGCAGCGGAAAACAGTCGCAATCTCTGCTGTTCAAGGCCTCCATCACCAACATCAACCAGGTTCTGAACGCCGACTTCGCCAATGGCAACAACCAGAGCGGAAACCAAGGCAGCGCCAGTCTCCAGGTCAGCAGCACGCAGCTGAGCATTTCGATCCAGCAACAGGACAGCAGCGGCGACAGCAATAGCGCCAGCGACGAAGACACTTCGCCGGACGCCACATCCAAACGCATCCTCGACGGCGCGCTGGGTTTGTTTGGCCTGTATCAGCAGCAGCATCCGGACCAGAACACGACCGATCAGGCGCAGAGCTTCATCAAACTTGTGCGCCAGGGTTTTGAGCAGGGTTATCAGGAAGCCACGGATATCCTGAAAAACCTGAACGTATTCAACGGCGATGTCTCGGCCAACGCTCAGAAAACCTACAACCTGGTAGAGCAAGGCTTTAATAATTTCCTGTCGCAATATCAGGACAGCAGCAAAACGCAAGCCGCTTCCGGCCAGAGCAGCGGCAGCTGATCGGCTGAAGCGGCGGAGTCCCTGCCATGGCCATCGACGACGATATCATCATCTCTCCGATCAGCCCGGTGCATCCGCGCCAGGGCAACCGCGTCGGCAGCGTGGAATGGCGCGCCGGCGGCCATGGCGAACAACAGCCAGAACAGGACGATAGCGCCGACATCGGCTTGAGCCACGGCCATCAGGCCGCAGAGTTGCTGTACAGCGCGACAATGGATCAAGTGGCGCATCTGGCTGGACTCGATCACGACCCGGGGCCGCGGCCGGAGGGGGATTTGCCCGGCACCAGCCACAGCCAGCATCTGCTGCTGGGCATCGCCATGCTGTTCGAGCGCTACTGTCAGCGCCATCCGCAGTTCTCCGCCCGCGAAGCCGGCCTCGCCTTCGCGCCGCTGGCGCGCCAGGGATTGGACCGCGGCTTGCAGGAAACCTGCCAGGTGCTGATCCAATTGAATGCCCTGCCCCCTGCCACCCAAGCCCAGTTGCAAGGCTTGCATCAGTTGACCAGCAAGCTGCTGGATGAGCGATTCGGCATAGCCTGAACCCTAGGGGCTGTTGACGTTTGGTGAGCGGTCGCGCCGGGATGCATTTTGCGACGAATCGAGGCGTTTCGCGCGCCGCATAGTCATTCTCTGCCAGCGCGGAACAACGAAGAGTCGGCGCGAAAGGCGCCCGGCCCTGCGGGTTTGGCCGCTTTGGGCCGGAAGCCACGTTTCCCAGCCCTTGCATAGAATGACTATGCGGCGGACTGTGCGCCTTGCTTCCGGCCCAAATCGGCGCAAACGCGATCCACCCACCAAACGTCAACAGCCCCTAGCCATCAGGCCGGCACCAGCACGCAAGTGCCGGCGATCACCACCGCCAGCCCCACCACTATCGGCAACGAAGTGCGCTTGACGATCTCGAACGGCGACACCTGGCTCATGCCGGAGCAGGCCACCACCACGCCGGACACCGGCGACACCGTGCGCCCCAGATTGGACGCCTGCAGCATGGGGATGGCCAGAAAGGCCGGATTGATGCCGGACTGCGCCGCCAGTTTGGGAATCAGCTCGACAAAAGCGTAGAACGGCGCATTGCCGGAACCGGTGGTCAGCGCGGCGATAGTGGTGATCGCCACCAATACCAGCATCAGCACCACCGCGCCGGAGCCGAATGACTGCGCCAACGCGATCAGCTGACTGATGAAACCCAGCGTGGACAGCCCCTGCGCAAACACGCCGGCAGCGACGATCAGCATGACCACGCTGGTGAACGCGTCGCCCATGCCCTTGTAGACCGTGTCCAGGCCGGCGAATACCGGTTTGGCATGGCGATAGCGGATGAATTCGAGGCAAGACGTCAGCAGAATGCAGATGATCAGGATGGTAACGATGTGCAGCTCCGGCGCGATCTTGCCGTTGAACACCAGCACGCCGACGATGGGAGTGAACGGCAGCAGCGCATAAAACGCCGGCGCCTGGGTCTGGATCTCCTTCACATCCTGGCGGCTCAGCTCCACGCCGGCCTTGCGGTCCAGATAGCGTTGCCAGAAGAAATGCGTGACACCCATGCACAGGATGGCCGCGATGGAGATGGGCAGCGTGGTCTTGAAGGCAAAATCGATCAAAGGCATCTGCGAAGCCTGGGCCGCGATCACCACATCGCCGGAAGTGGGCGACAGGATCACCGCCGCCGGCGAGGCGCAAATCGCCGCTGCGGCGCCGCGGCTGATGCCCATATTCACCATCAAGGGAAACAGCGTGGCCATCAGCAACACGCCCAGGCCGGTGGCCGAGGACACCGCCAGCGACAGCACGCAGGCGACAAAATACGCCGCCACCATCAGCACATACGGCGAACGGATCTTGCTCAGGGGACGCGACGCCAGCTTGACCACCATGTCGTTGGCGCCGATATGCGTGGTGTAACTGGCAAAGCCGCACAGGGCCATCACCATCAGGCCCAGATCGGCAGCGCGATTGCTGAGCAACGACTTGACGTATTCCGGAATGTCGGCAAAAGGATGACCCGTGCTCGCCACATTCTTGGGCAGAATGTTATGCCCCAGCAACACGGAAACCAGCAACAGAAACAGACCGCCGACCAGCAAGACCCCAGTGGCGGAATAACCCTTGAAAATATAGCGTCCTACCAAAATGGTGACGATAAGGCCAAGCAGCAGTTCCATGACCTGATCCTTAATGTAAATTAACCATTGCTAATTTACAGGCTTATCGTTTGTCACGCCGCAGCAGTCGGGCCTCTCTTGATTTGAAACAAATTTGATTGCGGCGATGCGCCGCGCGGACAAGAATAACCCCGCCAGTGCAAATAGCATGGCATTGAGGCGCTACGCAGGATCAGGGGATGTGTTAGCGGCGCTAAGCGCAAAACGCGCGCACGATGCGCGCCACGCGCCCCTCATCCAGGATGCCGTTTTCGCCCAACCGTATCGCGCCATCGCGGCGCAGCAAATCCATCACCTGATTGGCGGCATCGGCATCAGCCACGCCGGCATCGGCCAGCGTCACCGGCATGTCCAGCTGGCGATAGAGCTGAACCATGCGCTCGATCACCTGCTCCGGCACCGAGCCGGGCGCGTCGAACACCCGCTCGCCCATCTGACGCAGTTTGGCGGCCTTTTCCGCCACCGCCTCGCGCAGCAGCGCGGGTTGCACGATGGACAGCGTGCGACCGTGGTCTATGCCGTACAAGGCGGTGAGCACGCGGCCGATGCGATGTGTGGCCCAATCCTGCGGCACACCCAGGCCAATGCTGCCGGACAGGGCCTGATTGGCCGCCCACATCATGTTCTGCCGCCAGTCCAGCGCATGCCGCTCATCGAAACGCTGCGCCAGTTGGCGCAGGGCGCGCAATACGGCCTCGGCGCAGCCATCCTGCACCAAGGCGCCTACCGGGTACGTCAGGTATTGCTCGCTGGCATGGACGAAGGCATCCACTACGCCATTGGCCAGCTGCCGATCCGGCAGCGTGCCCAGCGTGTCCGGATCCAGCACCGCGAAGCGCGGTTGCAGCAGCGGCGAGCGGAAAGTCAGCTTGTCCTGGCTGGACAAGCGCGAAATCACGGCCGTGCCGTTGGCCTCCGAGCCCGTGGCCGCCAGTGTCAGCACCACGCCCATCGGCAGCGCCGCCGCCACTGGCGCCTTGCTGCTGACCAGATCCCAGCTATCGCCATCGTAATGCGCGGCCGCGGCCAGATATTTGGCGCCGTCTATCACCGAACCGCCGCCCACCGCCAGAATGAAATCGCGCCGCGTCGCGCGGATTTGCGTCAACGCGTCGTTCAGCACCTCCACCGCCGGGTTCGGCGTCACGCCGCCAAACTCGTTCCAGTCATGGCCGGCCAGCGTCTGGCATAACTGCTCATAGATGCCGTTGCGCTTGATCGAACCGCCGCCATACAGCAGCAGGATGCGCGCGTGTTCCGGCAGCAGGCCGCCCAGCGCGGACAAACGGCCGGCGCCAAAGCAGATGCGGGTGGCGTTATGGTGATCGAAGCGAATGGCGGTGGTCATGGCTGGCTCCCGGACGGCGCGACATACAACCCATCAAGCATATCACCACCCAGGCCAGGCCCATGAAAAAAGCGGACTCGCGTCCGCTTTCCACGCCATCTCGCGAAGCGAGGCTCCCTTGCAGGGCAAGGGCGGGGGGATGGGGACTCAAAAGGACAGGCTGCGGAAGCAAACACTTATACGGAGAGGCCCGGCTTTGCCGGGTCCTCTAGAGTCGCATCCATGCCCCTGGGCAAGCAGCCTGAAAGCGGACTCGCGTCCGCTTTCTGAACCTAGCCAACCGATCAGGTTTAGTTGGCGCCGCAGCAGGCCTTGTACTTCTTGCCGCTGCCGCACGGGCACAGGTCGTTGCGGCCCACTTTGTCGCCTTCGCGGCGAACGGTGGTCGGCGCCTGTTCCTTGGCGCGCCAGTAGCCGAACACGGCCACCAGGGCGTCGGTCAGTTCTTCCTTGTAGCCTTCGACTTCCTCATCGGTGAAAGTCAGCAGGTCTTCGCCGCCGTCCTCGTCCTCAAAGGCGCCGCCCAGCACCAGCATCGGCATCATCAGGCTCTCAAAGCCTTCGTCCTCTTCCGCCACTTCGAACCAGTCGGTGTCGACCAGATCCAGCGCGTACAGGTAGGCGTTGGCCCACGGCCAGTAGTCCGGCTCGCCTTCTTCCTCGCTGCCTTCTTCGGCGTACAGGATCATGTCCAGCTCGTCGCCTTCGGCCAGCGTGTCGCGGATGCTGTCGAACAGCTTCTGCAGCAGGGCCTTCAGTTCGGTTTCGTCCGCCGCGTTTTCAAAGGCCGGCGCGTCGCCCAGCACTTCCGGCAGCCAGAACGCGGCGTCCACCTTGTCCGGACCGCTGGCCAGCGCGGCGAAGAAGCCCTGCACTTCGTCCGGGCGCATGGTGCTGCCGCTGGCGGACAACGGCGTCAGCAGCGTTTCAAGACGGGTCAGGTCTGCATCGTTGAATTCGGTCACGGTCATGGTGTCATTCCTCAAGGTGAATCGGTTTGGCGGCATTGTAAGCCAAAAGCGTGGCCCTGGCGGCGCATTTTGCTGTCATCGCTTGTCCGATATCATGCGGTTTTCACATCCGCCAGCCCCAGCTTCTCCAGCATCTGCCGCCGCATCAAGTACTTCTGTATCTTGCCGGTGACCGTCATCGGGAAGCTGTCCACAAACTCGATGTAACGCGGAATCTTGTAATGCGCGATCTGCCCCTGGCAAAAAGCGCGAATCTCCTCGGCGCTGGCCTGCTCGCCATCGCGCAGGCGGATCCAGGCGCATAGCTCCTCGCCATAGCGGACATCCGGCACGCCTATCACCTGCACCTCCTGGATCTTGGGATGGCGGTACAGGAACTCCTCTATCTCGCGCGGATAGACGTTCTCGCCGCCGCGGATCACCATGTCCTTGACCCGGCCCACGATATTGACCGAGCCATCCTCGTTCATCGCGGCCAAATCGCCGCTATGCATCCAGCCGGCGGCATCGATGGCGGCGCGCGTCATCTCCTCGTCGCCCCAATAACCCAGCATCACCGAATAGCCGCGCACGCACAGCTCGCCGCTGACGCCGCGCGGCACGATGCGGCCTTCGGCATCAACGATCTTCACCTCGACATGCGGATGAGCGCAGCCCACCGTGCTGACGCGCTGCGCCAGCGGCGTGTCGGTGGCACTCTGCAGGCTGACCGGACTGGTTTCCGTCATGCCGTAGCAAATGGTCACCTCGGCCATGTGCATCCGCTCTATCACCCGGCGCATCACCTCCACCGGGCACGGGCTGCCCGCCATGATGCCGGTGCGCAGGCTGGTCAGGTCGAATTCGCCGAAGCGCGGATGATCGAGCAGGGAAATGAACATGGTCGGCACGCCATGCAAGGCGGTGCAGCGCTCCTGCTCCACCGTCTCCAGCACCGCCTCGGCATCAAAGCCCTCGCCCGGGAACACCATGGCCGCGCCGTGGCAGACGCAGCACAGGCTGCCCATCACCATGCCGAAGCAATGATAAAGCGGCACCGGAATGCACAGCCTGTCCTCCGGCCGCAGTTTCATCGCCGCGCCGACGAACCAGGCGTTGTTCAGGATATTGTGGTGAGACAGCGTCGCGCCCTTGGGGTAGCCGGTGGTGCCGGACGTGAACTGGATATTCACCGCCTCGTCGAACTGCAGCGTATCGCCCAAAGCCCGCAATTCGGCCAGTTCTTGCTCCGACGGCGCGGCCAGCAACTGGGAAAAAGCCAGCATGCCGGGCAATGCCTGCTGCCCCATCCGCACCACCCAACGCAGATCCGGCAGCCTAGCCGCGCTCAGTTCGCCGGGCTGGCAGTGGTCCAGCTCCGGCGCCAGATCACGGATCATGGCGACGTAATCGCTGCTCTTGAAGCTGGGCGACAACACCAGCGCGCGGCACTGCACCTTGTTCAGAGCATATTCCAGTTCGGCGCGGCGATAGCCGGGATTGATGTTGACCAGCACCAGCCCCGCCTTGGCGGCGGCGAATTGCATCAGTACCCATTCGGCCCGGTTCTGCGACCAGATGCCCACCCGTTCGCCAGGCTGCAGCCCCAAACGGCGCAGCCCGCAGGCCAGGCTGTCCACCTGTCGCTTCAGTTCGGCATAGCTCCAGCGGATATCTTGATGCCGCACGCGCAGCGCCAATCTGTCGCCATGGCGTTGGCAGGCCTCGTCGAAAAAACGTCCTATGGTCTGTCCCAGCAGCGGCTGCGCGGCAGCGCCGTTGGCATAGCTGAACTGCGGCATCAAGCACTCCCGTTGAAGTCGTTTGCGAATGACAGATTGACGATTACGTAAACGTAAATCAAGCTTTGCGCTGCGGCGTTGGGAAAAACGCTACAATCGCCGCCTCAAGGAAGACTTTATGAACCAAGCCGAATTTTTCACCATCTCCGACCTGGCGCGCGAATTCGATGTCACGCTGCGCACCATACGTTTCTACGAAGAACAAGGCCTGATCGAGCCGCAACGCGATGGCCGCCAGCGCCTGTTCACCCGGCGCGACCGCGCCCGGCTCAAGCTGATCCTGCGCGGCAAGCGCATCGGCCTGTCCTTGGCCGAGATCCGCGAGATCATAGACATGTACCAGCTGGCGCGCGACGAGGCCAGCCAGTCGCAAAAACTGCTGGACCTGCTGCTGGCGCGCCGCCGCCAACTGGAAGAGCAGCGACGCGACATCGACGCCGTATTGGACGAAATCGGCACGCTGGAAGCGCACTGCCGCAAGGTGATCGCCAGCGACGGCGCGGTCGCCTGACTTCAATAAAATTGCATCGTCATTTCAAAGCAGACAAAATAAACAAATCTGCATTGGAGATGCCGCATGCCCAGCCCCTATACCACGCCTTACTCGCTGCAAGCGCTGACCGCCGATCGGGCTGAAGACTTCTGGCGCGTGACCGACAGCGTGGCGCGCGAACGCCGCTACCTATCGTTTCTGGAAATTTCGCAGCCGCTGTCGGCGCAATATGTGGCGCGGCAACTGGCGGCGAATGCCCCGCACCTGTTGCTGCTGTACGGCGATCAGGTGGTGGGCTGGTGCGATGTTTCACCCCACGAGTGGCCCATTCACCGCCACCGCGGCACCTTAGGCATGGGCATGCTGCCGGCGCATCGCGGTCTGGGCCTGGGCGGTTGGCTGCTGGAGCAAACACTGGCGCTCGCCGCCAAACGCGGCTTTCATCGCGTGGAGCTGACGGTGCACGCCGACAACCGCCGCGCGATTCAGCTGTACCGCCGCCATGGCTTCCAGCAGGAAGGCCATTTGCGCGACGCCATCCACATCGACGGCCGCTTTGGCGACGCGCTGCTGATGGCGCGGATCAATTGACGCGAACGGCGACGTCCTCTTTGGGAGCAGGCGGCGCTATCATGCTGCGTTGCACCGCCAGCACGCTGCCCAACACCACCGCCATGCCCAGCAGGGACTGCGCGGAAAGCGACTGGCCCAGCAAGGCCCAGCCCAACACCACGGCCGTCATTGGGCTGAGCAGGCCCAGCGACGACACCGCCACCGGCGACAGCCGCGCAATGCCGCGGAACCACAAAAGATAGGCCAGCAGCGCGCCAAACAGGGTCAGATAGCCATAGCCGGCAAATTGCACCCAACCCAGACGCGGCAGAGGCGGATCGATGGCCAGGGCCAGAGGCAACAGCATCAGTCCACCCAGCGACAGCTGCCAGCCGGTCAGCGCGGTGACCGGCGCCGACAGTTTCCAGCGCCGCGTCAGATAGGTGCCGCAAGCCATCACCACCGCGCCGCCAAAGGCCGCCAACATGCCCAGCCCATCCCAGCGCGAGCTTGGCGACAGCAGCAGCAAGGCCATGCCGGCCACGCCGGCCAGGCTGGCCCACAGCGCCATCGCAGCCGGACGCCGGCTGTCCAGCCGCCAGGCCAGCGTCATCACCAGCAAGGGCTGGCAAGCGCCGACAACCGCCGCCAGCCCGCCCGGCAGGCGATAGGCGGCTACGAACAACAGCGCCTGGAACGCGCCGATATTCAGCGCGGACAACATCAGCAGCTTGCCCCACTCCCCTGTCCGCGGACGCCAGCCGCCCATCATCACCAGCAAGAGTCCGGCCGGCAGCACGCGCAGCAAGGCCGCGGTGAACGGCCGATCCGGCGGCAGCAGCTCGGTGGTGACGATATAAGTCGAACCCCAGATCACTGGCGTGAGCGCGGTCAACAACACATCCCGCCACTGGCCGATTCCTGTTTTCGCCGTCATGGGCAATCCTTTCGTTCGCGTTTATAATCGAAGCATATTTAGCTTGAATTCAAGATAACATTTATCTCGAATTCAAGGCAAATCAATCTTGAACTCAAGACAGATTTCATATGACGAAAAGCGAAAACGGCGACGCGGTGGACCGCATTCTGGAACAATGGGCCAGAGAGCGGCCCGATCTGGACGTCAGCCCCATGGGGCTGATCGGCAGGCTGGGCCGCTGCGCGGCGCTGCTGGAGCACAGGCTGGATGTGGTATTCCAGCAATATGGCCTCAGCGCCTGGGAGTTCGATATGCTGGCCACCCTGCGCCGCGCCGGCGCGCCATATCGGCTAGCGCCCACCGAATTGTTCTCGACGATGATGGTCACCTCCGGCACCATGACGCATCGGCTGAAAGTCCTGGAAGGCAAGGGCTGGATCGTGCGCGAAGCCTGCAGCCAGGACGCGCGCAGCACGCTGGTCAGACTCAGCGACGCGGGCTTCGCGCTGATCGAGCGCGCGGTGGAGGCGCATGTCGCCAACGAGCACGCCATTCTGTCCGCGCTGCCGGCGCGCAGCGTGGATGCGCTACAGAAACGCCTGGCCGAACTGCTGGCCGCGCTGGAACCCGAAAACAACTGACCGCCCCACGGAGCGTCCCATGAGCGAGCATCGTTCCCACCCGCAGCCCTGGCATTCCGGCGAACTGGAAATGCAGCGCCGCGCCGGCAGCCTGGAGCAAATGGCCGTGGTCGGGCCGCGCAATGTCCGCGACCACATGCCGGATCAACATCGCGCCTTCTTCCGCCAGCTCCCTTTCGTGGTGCTGGCGGCGCTGGACGATGCCGGCAGGCCGTGGGCGGGCGTGGTGGAGGGCGCGCCCGGTTTTGTCGATTCGCCCGATCCGTGCGAATTGCGTCTCGCCGCCCTGCCTAGCCCGGCCGACCCGCTGCGTGATTGCCTGCGTCCCGGCGCGGCGGTGGGCCTGCTCGGCATCGAACTGCACACGCGCCGCCGCAACCGCATGAACGGCCAACTGATCGCGCTGGACAAGGCCGGTTGCGCGCTGGCGGTGCGCCAGTCATTCGGCAACTGCCCCAAGTACATCCAGTTGCGCGAGTTTGAATTTGCCCGCGAACCGGGGCCGCGCATCGTGGGCACGGTGGAATGGATGGATGAGCTGGACGAGGACGCCCGCGCCGCCATCGCCTCCGCCGACACCTTCTTCGTCGCCAGCGCCTACCCCGGCGACGATAGCCAACCCGGCTGGCAGGTCGATGTATCGCATCGCGGCGGCAAGCCCGGCTTCGTCAGAGTCGACGGCGACACGCTGACCATCCCGGATTTTCCGGGCAACGGCTACTTCAACACTCTGGGCAATCTGCTGCGCCATCCGCGCGCCGGCCTCTTGTTCATCGACTTCTCCAGCGGCGACACGCTGCAGCTGGCCGGCCGCGCCGAGGTGCGGGATGGCGACGCCGCGTCCGTTTTCCACGGCGCCGAGCGGCTGTGGTCTTTCCGGATCGAGCGGGTGGTCCGCCGCCGCAACGCCCTGGCGCTGCGCTGGACGCTGCGCGAATATTCGCCGTTCGCCCTGGCCACCGGCGCCTGGCCGCAGCCCGCCCCCGCCCGGCAATGGCTGCCGCTGCGCGTCAGCCATGTGGAGGACGAGAGCAATATCGTGCGGTCGATCTATCTGGAACCGGCAGACGGCTCGCCCCCGCCGCCCTTCCTGCCTGGCCAGCACCTGAGCCTGAAGGTGATGGGCGTGGACGGCGCGCGCTTGCGCAACTACACGCTTTCGCAGACCGGCGGCTATCGCATCAGCGTCAAGCGCCAGGGCAAGGCGTCCGCCAGGCTGCACCAGCTGGCGCCGGGCGACATCGTGGAGGCGTTGCCGCCGCGCGGCGACTTCACCCTATCCAGCCTGGAAAGGCCCATCACGCTGCTGGCCGGCGGCATCGGCATCACGCCGCTGCTGGCCATGCTGCACCAGTTGACGGAACAAGCCGCCGCGATGCCGCCCACGCTGCTCGTCTACGCCACCAAGACCGTGGCCGAACGCGCGTTCGACGTTGAGCTGGAAACCTTGCAAGCCCGCGCGCCCGGCAGGCTGCGCATCGTCAAGGCGGCAAGCCAGCCGGAAACAAACCGTCGCCTGGGCCAGGACTACCAGCACGCCGGACGCGTCGACATCAAGCTATTGCGCCGGTTTGGCGCGGACTTGGCCGGAGACTTCTACCTGTGCGGCCCAGCCGGCTTCATGCAGGCCCTGTATGATCAGCTGATTGACGCTGGCGTGGCAGACAGCCGCATCCACGCCGAGGCCTTCGGCCCGGCCGGGCTGCAAAGAATCGGCCGCGCCGAGCCAATCCTGCCGCCGATGGCCGACCACGCCGTCGCGGTCCGCTTCAGCGATGCCGAGCTGGACGCGGCATGGCAACCCGGCCTGGGCAGCCTGCTGGAGCTGGCGGAAGCCTGCGGCCTGAACCCGGACTTCAGCTGCCGCGGCGGCACCTGCGGCAGCTGCCGCGCCGCGCTGCTGGCGGGCCAGGCCACCTATCTGCAGCTGCCGGACTATCAAACCGCGCCGGGCGAGATCCTGCTGTGCTGCGCCTACCCGGCAGAAGGAACGGACAAGCTGGAAATCCGCCTGTAGCGACAGGACGCCTCGGCATGTCAGCGGTCTTTTATCGCGCAAATGTCTGACCCAGGCCCAACCATGCCTTAAAATACTGTCAACTATTTTGGCTCCCATCCCGCCGCCGCGCGCGGCCAGGCCCCGAATGATAGACAATCCCAATATGCTGCTACTGGCGGTTTTTGAACGCGCCGCGCTGATGCTGATGGCGCTGTTCTTCCTCACCCGCATCCGGCCGTTCCAGGACCTGCTGCGCCAGCAGAAGCACAGCCCGGCGGAACTGGCTGGCGTCTCGCTGCTGTTCTGCCTGTTTGCCGTGTTCAGCACCTATACCGGCATTCCGGTGGACGGCTCGCTGGTCAATGTCCGCACCATCGCCATCCTGGCCGGCGGCATTCTGTTCGGCCCGTGGGTGGGCATCCCGGCCGGCATTGTCTCCGGCCTGCACCGCTATCTGATAGACATCCACGGCTATACCTCGCTGCCCTGCCTGATTTCCAGCATCTGCGCCGGCCTGCTGTCCACCTTCATTCATTTCCGCGCCGGCCGCAAGCGGCTGTGGCTGTACGGCATCGCCGCCGGCGTCGCCTGCGAAAGCCTGACCATGGCCTTGATTCTATGGTTCACCGAGCCGCAAGTAGGCCACGCCATCGTCAGCCATATCGCCTATCCGATGATCACCGGCACCGTCTGCATCGGCCTGATCATCCGGCTGGTGCAGGACCTGGACGACGAGAAGGAGCTGTTGGCCGCGCGCCAGGCCAAGCTGGCGCTGACCATCGCCAACCGCACCATGCCGTACTTCCAGAACGTGGATCGCGAGGCGCTGGTGGAGGTGTGCACGGTGATCCGCAACCACATCGGCGCCGACGCGGTGGCCATCACCGATACCCGCGACGTGCTGGCCTATGTGGGGCTGGGCAAGGACTACTACGAGCCGGCCGATCACTCGGCCATCGGCGAAATCACCCGCCGCGCAGTGCGCACGGATCAGATCATCATCGAGAACGATCTGCGCCAGTACCGAGTGGCGGACTTCCACTCTGTCATCATCATTCCGCTGCGCGAAAACGGCCGCGTCACCGGCACGCTGAAGATTTTCTTCCGCCAGAGCGGCGGCATCACCGGCTCGCTGCGCGAACTGGCGGTGGGCCTGTCGCAACTGATCTCCACCCAGATGGAAGCCTCGCGCATCAAGCAGTTGCAGGAGATGGCGCGCAAGGCGGAATTCACCGCGCTGCAAAGCAAGATCAACCCGCACTTCCTGTTCAACGCGCTGAACGCCATCTCGTCGCTGATCCGCATCCAGCCGACCGAGGCGCGGCAGCTGATCGCCAAACTGGCCGACTACCTGCGCTACAACCTGTCGCTAGGCGATACCCTGATCGACATCCAGGAGGAGCTGAAGCAGGTGCAAGACTACGTGGCGATCGAACAGGCGCGCTTCGGCAGCAAGCTGTCCGTCGTATTCGACGTGGACGAGGTCCATGCGCGCGTGCCCAGCCTGCTGCTGCAGCCGCTGGTGGAAAACGCCATCCTGCACGGCATCCAGCCGCGCAAGGAGCCTGGCGAGGTGCGCATCGTGGTGAAAAAACGGGACGAACGCATCCACGTGTCGGTACGCGATACCGGCTACGGCATCAGCCAGGAAGTGATAGACGGCATCGCCAGAGGCAAAGTGGAAAGCCGCAGCATAGGCCTGTCCAACGTCAACGAGCGCATCAAGCTGCTGTATGGCGAGGGCCTGCGGCTTACCCGGCTGGAACCGGGCACCGAAGTGAGTTTTGAGCTGCCGCTGGAGGAAGCCTCATGAAGGCGCTGATTGTGGAAGACGAATACCTGGCGCGTCAGGAGCTGGCCTATCTGATACAGGAACACAGCGCCATCGAGATCGCCGCCAGCGTCGAGGACGGGTTGGAAGCGTTCAAGTTCCTTCAGGAACAGGCAGTGGACGTGGTGTTTCTGGACATCAACATCCCATCCATCGACGGCCTGCTCTTGGCCAAGAACCTGCACAAAACGTCCAAGCCGCCGCGCATCGTCTTCGTCACCGCCTATAAGGAGTTCGCGGTGGAGGCGTTTGAAGTGGAAGCCTTCGACTACATCCTCAAGCCGTATAACGAGACGCGCATCATCAGCCTGCTGGCCAAGCTGGAAGCGCTGGAACAGGCGCCGCCGGCCACGGCGCCGCACATCGCCGCCGCCCTCCCCGAATCCGCGCCGGTCAGCCGCACCGTCAACCTGGCCAAAGGCGACAGCATCATCGTCACGCCCTGCGACGACATCTATTACGTCGAGGCGGACGAAAAAGTGACCCTGGTCTATACCGCGCACGACCGCTATGTGATGGCGATGAGCATCAGCGAATTCGTATCGCGACTGCCGGCCGACAGCTTCTTCCGCTGCCACCGCTCGTATTGCGTCAACATCCACAAGATTCGCGAAATCGCGCCGTGGCTGAACAGCACCTACATCATCAAGCTATATGACCTGAAGGCGGAAATCCCGGTCAGCCGCAGCAATATCAAGGCGTTCAGGCAGTTGATGCATCTCTAGCGCTAGGCCATTGAGTCAACAAACAACCCCGCAGCCATTACTCATTCAACTCACAACCATACTGTTTAGTTGCTGTCAGTTCTTCTTCATTAATTCGTGCAAGCTCGACGTTTTTCAATAGCACCAGCCTGATCCGTTGCGACTGCAATACGGCAGCCTGCATGGCTAGATGCACTTTCCTAAAACCATTCGGCTTGCCTCGACGATACGGCTGGCCTGCCAGCAAACGACGGACGTTTCGCGCGTAATGCTTCAATGGTCGTTGACTTCCTCGGCTCGCCTTCCCAATGTAAAGACGGCCGCCCACATCCCATAAATAAAGCAACGGTCGACTGCCATCCACCCCGTTGCGGTCAAACTCGAACTGAAAATCCATCCTCCCTCCGTATCAAGACTTTAACGCTTCAGTAGCATCGCCCATTCAGCCGCATTGTGATTGATGCCCCCCCGATTGCATTTCATTCCCCATCGTCTGCATTTCATTCCCGGACTGCGCCGCATCCATAAGCGCAGGCTTATAGTCATGCCAACAGTAATGACTTTAAGCGAGCAGCGCCATGAATGCCTCTCTCAATTCCATCCGCTACCGTACCCTGGCCGGCACCGTTCTCACCCAGTTCGCCCTGGGCTCCGTCTACACCTGGAGCCTGTTCAACGCCCAGCTGTCGCATAAACTCTCCGAACCGGTCAGCCAGGTGGCTTTCGCCTTCGGCCTGCTGAGCCTGGCCCTGGCTGTCGCCTCTTCCCTGGCTGGCAAGCTGCAGGAGCGCTTCGGCGTGCGCAAGGTCGCCATCGGCGCCGGCTTGCTGCTGGGGCTGGGCTTCTATCTGACCTCCCAAGCCAGCAATCTGGTGATGCTCTATCTGTGCGCCGGCCTGCTGGTCGGCTTTGCCGACGGCGCCGGCTACCTGATGACGCTGTCCAACTGCGTCAAGTGGTTTCCGGAACGCAAGGGCCTGATCTCGGCCTGCGCCATCGGCGCCTATGGCCTGGGCAGCCTGGGCTTCAAGTTCATCAATCTGGCGCTGTTGTCCCGCTTCAGCCTGGAAGCCACTTTCAAGCTGTGGGGGCTGATCGCCATGGCCATGGTGCTGGCCGGCGCGCTGCTGATGACAGACGCGCCCAAGCAAGCAGCTGCCGCGCAAACCCAGGGCAGCCGCGACTTCACCCTGGCCGAATCCATGCGCCAACCGCAATACTGGATGCTGGCCATGATGTTCCTGACCGTATGCATGAGCGGCCTGTATGTGATCGGCGTGGCCAAGGACATCGGCGAGAGCTTCGTCCACCTGCCGGCGCTGACCGCCGCCAATGCCGTCGCCGTCATCGCCGTGGCCAATCTGTCCGGCCGCCTGGTGCTGGGCATCCTGTCCGACAAGATGCCGCGCATCCGCGTCATCACCCTTGCCCAGATCGCCGCCCTGGCCGGCATGCTGACCCTGCTGTTCGCGCCGCTGAACGCCACGCTGTTCTTCGCAGCCATCGCCTGCATCGCCTTCAGCTTCGGCGGCACCATCACCGTGTACCCGTCGCTGGTCAGCGATTTCTTCGGCCTGAACAACCTGACCAAGAACTACGGCGTGATCTACCTGGGCTTCGGCATCGGCAGCATCGTCGGCTCCATCGTGGCCTCGCTGTTCGGCGGCTTCCTCGCCACCTTCCACCTGATCCTGGCGCTGCTGATCGTCTCCCTGTTGTTCTCGCTGATCATCCGCCAGCCAGGCGCAGCGAAGGCCGCAGAAGAAAACTTCCACGCCGAGCCGCATCTGGGCAAAGCCTGATCTCCCGCCCGCAACGACAAAGCCCCCGACATCGGGGGCTTTTTACGTTGATGACGCCCCATCCCTGCAAGACCTGGTCTTGGAACCTTGGCCAGCAAGGGAAACTGTCCCCTCATTTCCATCGGCTTTGTTTACTGTCTTCCCATAAGCCTCGCATACGATTAGGATATGTATAATGTATATTATATTTATTTGTACTTATCTGAATCATATTAATCGAGACAAACATGCACCCCATCTATTCATTCAAGAGTTTTGCGGAGCTGGAGATCTTCATCGATCAACTGGAAAGCGTTGGACAAATGGCTGGCGCCAAAGACCTCCAACACAATTTCCTGTACGTTAACGCCAGCTATGCAGACTTCCATGGTTTGCCGCGGGAACAAATCATTGGCAAGAAGTCTGGGGACATGCCCAATGGCATTTCCGTTCTGTCCCAGCTCATGTATGAACAAGATCAAATGGTGCTGCTCCAGAAAAAAAAGATCATCATGGGAAGCATCCACCCCCATCGCAACGGCGATCCGCGCGCCTACAAGTTCCGCAAGTACCCCGCCCTGCTCAACGGCAAAGATCCGCTTATTTTATTCACTGGCGAGGATTTGACTTGCGACACCACCTTCTGGAGCGACATTCTATGGGGTATCGAACCGGCTTTCAAAGTGGAAAAACTAGTTGCGGCTTCCTATGCGCAGCTGCTGGAGTCCAAGGAACTCAAAATTCCGCTTAACGAAAATGAATTATCGGTCCTGACGCTGCTGCTCCGTGGCGTGCCTGTCAAGCGCATCGCCTCCATCTACGACCTGTCCACGCGCACGGTTGAAAATAGAATAGAGTCTTTAAAAGATAAATTTGGCGCATTGAACCAACAAAACCTGATTGATACCGCCAGAAAAATGGGCTACCAGTCAGTCATATCACGCGCGATATTCAAAGACCACATGACATACAACCTGCTGGTGGAGTGATATGAAAAACAGTAAAACGATTCTTATCATCCTGCTGTCCACCAGCATCTTCGGCTTTAATTACGTTGCGGCAAAAATCAGCGGGATCAAAATTGACCCCGCTGAGACAGCAATGCTGCGCGTCATGTTCGCAGCGCTGCCCGCCTGCTTGTTCTTGCGCGTCAAGCGCGCCGATTTTCCTTATGTCTTGCTGTATGGCCTGGCTTTTTCTCTGGGTCTTTTTCTGTTTTTCAAGGGATTGAAAACCGGCATCGATACCGGCATCTCGTCGGTCATCATGCAAGCCGGCTCTCTCTTCACCGCCATTGGCGGAATAATGGTTCTCAAGGAAAAATGGAATAAGTTCAATATTATTGGATGCCTGATCGCATCCGCGGGAATTTACTCTATTTCCAGGATAAAAGAAGGAGGCATCAATACCGCTGGGATTGCCCTGGTCTTAGGTTCCGCTTTTAGCTGGACTTTCGCCAATCTTGCGGTAAGGCTTTCCCGCACCGAACGCCCGATCAGCTTTGTCGCGTGGGGCAGCCTGGTGTCTGCCCTGCTTTTATTGCTGATCAACTTGAGCAATGGCATGACCATCATCCACACCATTGAACAGATCGACAAGCAAGCCTGGCTAGCCATCGCCTTCCAGGGATACATTACGACATTGGTGGGATATGGATTGTGGACCCTACTGCTAAGCAATAATCAATTGATATTGAGCGCCCCCAGCTACCTGCTGGTTCCAGCCTTCGCCTTGTTATTTTCCCATTTTGTACTAGGAGAGATAATAACCATGCAAAAAGTCTTCTTCTCATGCATTGTCGTCATCGGCGTGATCATCAATGCCAGCGCGCCTCAGCTTGCCGAATGGAGGCCTGTCAAAAAATCGCTGATTGTATCATGAGAATTTAAAATAAATAAGGCGATTTTCTCCCCTAGCTGGCATTGGGGAGAAAAGTATAATGGTCATATCGCCCTCTTTCATCACCGCATTGAGGCAGACATGACCAGAATGCACATTCCCAGGCTGCAATGTTTCTTTGAAGACTTTATCCAAGGCGTCTCACAGCACATCAGCAATCAACTTGCGCCTTCGGAATGGCAACGGCTGCTAGCGCTGGCGCAAAGCACGCCATCGCACGATCCCGAGCTGCAATTCGCAGCGTTCGACTCGATTGAAGGCCGCATCCGCCACTACGCGTATGAAGAACAGATTTCGCCGCTGGAAATACTGTCGGCGCCTTATTTTTATCAGCAACTGGAAATTATCGGCCGCATAGCAGAAAGCCCGCTCTGCTATTTCAGAGAAAGCGGCATCTATCTTTGGAGCCCCGCTCCCGATTGCGACTCGCTATGCTTTTGGCTCACCTATCCAGCCTACCCGCCAGGCTGGCCGGACGATCACAATGGCCTGCTCCAGCCAACTGAGCCGTGTCTTCAAGCGCCGCTTTTGATCATGTGAGAAAAACAGGCTTTTCTTAAATTTTGCGCTTGGCCAGCCAGATATCCAGCTGCCGGGCAAAGGCCTGGCGATCCGCCTGGCTCAACGGCGGCGGGCCTTCGGTCTGGATGCCGCTGGCGCGCAGATTGTCCATGAAGTCGCGCATCGTCAGCTGCGCGGCGATGGTTTCCTTGGAAAACGCATCCCCGCGCCAGTTCAGCGCCTGCGCGCCTTTGGCCAGCGCCTCGGACGCCAGCGGGATGTCGCCGGTGATCAGCAGATCCGTCGGCTCTATGCGGCGGGCGATTTCGTTGTCGGCCACGTCGAAGCCCTTGGGCACTTGCAGCGCGCGGATATTCGGCGCCTTCGGCACCGTCAGCAGCTGGTTGGCGACCAAGACCAGCTCCACGCCGGTGCGCTGCGCCGCGCGGAACAGCACTTCCCGTATCACCTTGGGACAGGCGTCGGCGTCTACCCAGATCGTCATGGTGGTTTCTTTCTCTATCAATAGCCGGCCATGATACCCGCCCTTGTCCATGACGGGAGAAAGCGCTATGCTGCGCGCCCGCCCAAAATGCCAAGGAGATATCGCATGATCAGCGTCGACATAGCCGGCACCCGTTTCAATCTGCGCGCCGCCGCCATCATCGAGCATGAAGGCAAGGTGCTGCTGCACCGCCTGATCTGCGACGACTTCTGGACCTTGCCCGGCGGCCGCGTTGAACCTGATGAGGAAGCACCCAAAACGGTGGAACGGGAAATGCTGGAGGAGCTTGGCGAAACCATGCATTGCGGCGAGATGGTCATGCTGATAGAAAACTTCTTCACCACGGGCGGCAAGCGCAACCATGAGCTGGGCCTGTATTTCCAGACCTATCTGGCCGCCGACTCCGCGCTGCCTAACCGCGCCGCGCCCTTCCTTATCGAAGACGGCGGCTCGCGTCTGGAATTCGACTGGTTCAGCCGCGAGCAGCTCAGCAAGCTGCGCATCCTACCGCTGCCCATGAAAGACATGCTGATCAGCGAAGACCGCTGCCTGCGCCACGTAGTCAACCGCGAATAAGCGCCCGGCCGCCCTTTGCGGCGGCCATCATATCGACATATTGACGCTTACGTAAACGTAAGCGATGATGTGTTCATCAGGCGCCGCCAGCCGCGCCGCACGCACAAACGAGGAGAAACCCCATGTACAGCAGCCTGCGCTTCGCCTTCGGCGAGACTTACGACCTCCTGCGCGAATCGGTGCGCGACTTCGCCGAGCGCGAAATCGCCCCGCGCGCCGCCGCCATCGACCAGGACAATCTGTTCCCGGCCGATCTGTGGCGAAAGTTCGGCGAGCTGGGCCTCTTGGGCATCACCGTAAGCGAGCAGTACGGCGGCGTGGACATGGGCTATCTCGCCCACATGATCGCGATGGAAGAGATCAGCCGCGCCAGCGCCTCGGTGGGCCTGTCTTACGGCGCGCACTCCAATCTGTGCGTCAACCAGATCTACAAAAACGGCAACGACGCGCAGCGCGCCAAGTATCTGCCCAAGCTGGTCTCCGGCGAACATGTCGGCGCGCTGGCGATGTCCGAACCAAATGCCGGCTCCGACGTGGTCAGCATGAAGCTGAAGGCCGACAAGACCGACGGCGGCTACCTGCTGAACGGCAGCAAGATGTGGATCACCAATGGCGGCGACGCCGACACCCTGGTGGTCTACGCCAAGACCGACGTCAACGCCGGCCCCAAGGGCATCACCGCCTTCATCATCGAAAAGAGCTTTAGCGGCTTCAGCCACGGCAGCAAGCTGGACAAGCTGGGCATGCGCGGCTCCAACACCTACCCCATCTTCTTCGACAACTGTTTTGTGCCGGACGAAAACGTGCTGGGCGGCGAAGGTAATGGCGTGAAAGTGCTGATGAGCGGCCTGGACTACGAGCGTTCGGTGCTGGCAGCCGGCCCGCTGGGCATCATGCAGGCCAGCCTGGACATCGTGGTGCCCTACCTGAACGACCGCACCCAGTTCGGCCAGCCGATAGGCGACTTCCAGCTGATGCAGGGCAAGCTGGCCGACATGTACGTCAAGCTGTCCGCCAGCCGAGCCTACGTCTACGCCGTGGGCCAGGCGCTGGACCGCGGCGAGACTGGCCGCCAGACGCGCAAGGACGCCGCCGGCGCCATCCTCTACGCCGCCGAGAACGCCACCCAGCTGGCGCTGGACGCCATCCAGTGCCTGGGCGGCAACGGCTACATTAACGAATACGCCACCGGCCGCCTGCTGCGCGACGCCAAACTGTACGAGATCGGCGCCGGCACCAGCGAGATCCGCCGCTGGCTCATCGGCCGCGAGTTGATGGCTGAGACCCGATAAAACCTTATAAAACAGCCACGAAACCCACCAAAGAACACGAAAAGAAAAACGAGCATCCTCCGCTTTCCATCTATCGACAGCGTCGTTTTCGTGTTTTTCGTGGGATTCGTGGCAAAACAGAGGTTTAAAAATGCCTGTGCTTTCTTCCGACAACGCCGCCGAACGCATCGTCCAGGCCCAGCTGGACGCCTACAACGCCCGTGACCTGGCCGCCTTCGCCGCCTGCTACGCCGAGGACGTCAAGGTCTATCGCCTGCCGTCCATGACGCTGAGCCTCTCCGGCCGCGCGGCGCTGGCCGACCACTACGCCAGCAAGCGCTTCCATCTGCCCCGGCTGCACGCCGCGCTGCTGCACCGCATCGTGCAAGGCTGCCGCGTCATCGACCACGAGGACGTGACGCTGGACGGCGAGAACCACCTGCGCGCGGTCGCCATCTACGATGTCAACGCCGATGGCCTGATTGCAGCCGTGTGGTTTGTCGACGCCGAATGACAAGGTAAAAGAACATGCCCATTCTCGAATCCAAGCTGTCGCCGCGCGCCGCGGACTTCGTCGCCAACGCCGACAAGATGCGCGCGCTGGTCGACGATCTGAAACAGAAAGTCGCCCAAGCGGCCTTGGGCGGCGGCGAAAAAGCCCGCGCCAAGCACACCGCGCGCGGCAAGCTGCTGCCGCGCGAGCGCATCGACCTGTTGCTCGATCCCGGCGCGCCGTTTCTGGAGCTGTCTCAGCTGGCCGCTTACGGCATGTACGGCGGCGACGCGCCCGGCGCGGGCATGATAGCCGGCATCGGCCGCATTTCCGGCGTCGACTGCCTGATCATCGCCAATGACGCCACCGTCAAGGGCGGCACCTATTACCCGATGACGGTGAAGAAGCATCTGCGCGCGCAGGAAATCGCCCGCGACAACCGCCTGCCCTGCGTCTACCTGGTGGACTCCGGCGGCGCCTTCCTGCCGCTGCAGGACGAGGTGTTCCCGGACAAGGAACACTTCGGCCGCATCTTCTACAACCAGGCCAATCTGTCCGCCGCCGGCATTCCGCAGATCGCCGTAGTGATGGGCAGCTGCACCGCCGGCGGCGCCTACGTGCCGGCGATGTCTGACGAAACCGTCATCGTCAAGGAACAGGGCACCATCTTTCTGGGCGGCCCGCCGCTGGTAAAGGCCGCCACCGGCGAGGTGGTCAGCGCCGAAGAACTGGGCGGCGGCGATGTGCATACCAAAGTTTCCGGCGTCGCCGATCACCTGGCCCAAAACGACGCCCATGCGCTGGCCATCGCCCGCCGCATCGTGTCGGACCTGAACTGGAAGAAACAAGGCGAACTGGACCGCGCCGAGCCCAAGCCGCCGCGCTACGCAGCGGAGGAAATCTACGGCGTGATCCCGGCCGATCCGAAAAAGCCGTTCGACGTGCGCGAGATTATCGCCCGGCTGGTGGACGATTCGGACTTCGACGAATTCAAGCAGAACTACGGAAATACTCTAATAACGGGCTACGCCCGTTTAAATGGGTACCGCGTCGGCATCCTCGCCAATAACGGCATCTTGTTCTCCGAGTCCGCACTCAAGGGCGCGCACTTCGTCGAGCTGTGCTGCCAGCGCGGCATCCCGCTGATCTTCCTGCAGAACATCACCGGCTTCATGGTGGGCAAGAAGTACGAGAACGGCGGCATCGCCAAGGACGGCGCCAAGCTGGTAACCGCTGTGGCCTGCGCCAAGGTGCCCAAGTTCACCGTGCTGATAGGCGGCAGCTTCGGCGCCGGCAACTACGGCATGTGCGGCCGCGCCTACTCGCCGCGTTTCCTTTGGATGTGGCCGAACAGCCGCATCTCGGTGATGGGCGGCGAACAAGCCGCCGGCGTGCTGGCCCAGGTGAAGAAGGAACAGCTGGGCGACGCCTTCACGCCAGAACAAGAGGAAGCGCTGAAAGCGCCAGTGCGCCAGCAGTACGAAGAGCAGGGCCACCCCTACTACGCCAGCGCCCGCTTGTGGGACGACGGCGTGATCGACCCGGCCCAGACCCGCGACGTGCTGGCGCTGGCGCTGGACGCCGCGCTGTCCGCGCCGATCGAACCCACCCGCTTCGGCGTGTTCCGCATGTAATAGGACAGTAGCCACGAAATCCACAAAACCACACGAAAATAACCTCCAGAATCGTCAGGCCCATTTTCGTGTCATTCGTGGTTTTCGTGGCCGATATGAGGTTTTCCGATGAGCTACACCACGCTGCAAATCGAACACACCGGCAAGGTTGCCACCATCTGGATGAACCGTCCGGAACTGCACAATGCGCTGAACGAAGTGCTGATCGCAGAACTGACCGAGGCGATACGCAAGCTGAATCGCGACGAGGCCGTGCGCGTGATCGTGCTGGCCGGCCGCGGCAAGAGCTTCTGCGCCGGGGCCGACCTGGACTGGATGCGCCGCGCCGCCGGCTACAGCGAGGCCGAAAACCTGGCCGATGCGCAAAAGCTGGCGGCCATGCTGAAGGCCATCTACCGCAGCGCCAAGCCGGTGATCGCCCGCATCCATGGCGCGGCCATGGCCGGGGGCACCGGCCTGGCGGCGGTCTGCGACATCGCCATCGCCACCGATGCAGCCAAGTTCGCGCTGACCGAAGTGCGGCTGGGTCTGATACCGGCCACCATCGGCCCCTACGTCGCCGACGCCATCGGCCCGCGCCAGGCGCGCCGCTACTTCCTGTCGGCCGAGCGCATCACCGCCGGCACCGCGCTGAAGCTGGGCCTGATCCACGAGCTGGTCAGCGACGAGCTGCTGGACGCGCGCGTGGCCGAAATCGCCGAAGAACTGGCCAAGGGCGCGCCCGGCGCGCTGCGCGAAGCCAAGCTGCTGCTGGCCGAACTGCGCGAAGGCTCGCCGTGGGACGACCAGCTGCTGGAACGCACGGCCGGCCGCATCGCCGCCATCCGTGCCGGCGACGAAGCCCGCGAGGGGCTGGCGTCGTTCTTCGAGAAACGCCCACCTAACTGGCTATGAACTTTTAGCCACGAAATCCACGAAAGAACACAAAAAATGGCACACCGACCCGTCCCACAGGCAGCTGCAGATCGTCCGTGTCGTTTCGTGGTTTTCGTGGCAAAAACCAGGTTGAAAATCATGTTCAATAAAATCCTGGTCGCCAACCGCGGCGACCAGCAGCCGCAAGGCTGCGCAGCTGCGAAGCAAAATCGTCTGCCGGCGCGCCAGCGCCGGGGCGGTTTCGCCGCAGGAGACCGCCATGTTCAATAAGATACTGATCGCCAACCGCGGCGAAATCGCCTGCCGCGTCATCAAGACCGCCAAGGCCCTGGGCATCGCCACGGTCGCCGTCTACTCGGACGCCGACGCCAGCGCCCGCTTCGTCAAACTGGCCGACGAGGCTTACCGCCTTGGCCCCGCGCCGGCTGCCGAATCCTATCTGCGCGCCGACCTGATCCTGGCTATCGCCCAACAGAGCGGCGCCCAGGCGGTGCATCCCGGCTACGGCTTTTTGTCCGAGAACGAGGACTTCGCCGCAGCCTGCGAAGCCGCCGGCATCGCCTTCATCGGCCCGCCGGCTTCCGCCATCGCCGCCATGGGCAGCAAGTCCGCCGCCAAGGCGCTGATGGAAAAAGCCGGCGTGCCGCTGGTGCCCGGCTACCACGGCGACGAGCAAGACCCGGCGCTGCTGCAGCAGCAGGCCGACGCCATCGGCTACCCGGTGCTGATCAAGGCCAGCGCCGGCGGCGGCGGCAAGGGCATGCGCATTGTCGAGAAGAGCGAAGACTTCGCCGCAGCCCTCGCCTCCTGCCAACGCGAGGCGAGCGCCAGCTTCGGCGACGACAAGGTATTGATCGAAAAATACCTGACCCGGCCGCGCCACGTGGAAATTCAAGTCTTCGCCGACCAACACGGCGGCTGCGTCTACCTGTTCGAGCGCGACTGCTCGGTGCAGCGCCGCCACCAGAAAGTATTGGAAGAAGCGCCGGCACCGCACCTGCCGCAGGCCACCCGCGAGGCCATGGGCCAGGCGGCGGTGGCCGCCGCGCGCACGGTCGGCTATGTCGGCGCCGGCACCGTCGAGTTCATCATGGACGTGGACTCCGGCAAGTTCTACTTCATGGAAATGAACACCCGGCTGCAGGTGGAGCACCCGGTGACCGAAATGATCACCGGCCAAGACCTAGTGGCTTGGCAGCTAACGGTGGCGGCGGGCGGAGAACTGCCGCTGAAACAAGACCAGTTGGCCATCCGCGGCCACGCCATCGAGGCGCGCATCTACGCCGAAGACCCCGACAAAGGCTTCCTGCCGTCTACCGGCACCCTGGTCCACCTGGCCACGCCCGTAGAGTCCGCCCATGTGCGCATCGACACCGGCGTCGAGCAAGGCGATGCCATCTCGCCGTTCTACGATCCGATGATCGCCAAGCTGATCGTCTGGGGCGAGACTCGCGAGGCCGCGCTCAGGCAGATGGACGCCGCGCTGGCGCAGTACCAGATCGTCGGCCTGTCCAGCAATGTGACTTTCCTGCGCCGCATCGTGAACCACCCCAGCTTCGCCAGCGGCCAGGTCGACACCGGCCTGATCGCGCGCCACCACGACGCGCTGCTGCCGCCGCCCGCCGCGCCTTCCGCCAGACAGCTGGCCTTGCTGGCGCTGGCCGAAGCCTTGCGCCACAAGCATGACTACCCCGCCCCCGCCGGCTGGAGGTTGAACGGCGCGCTGACCCGCCGCTTCACTTTCCTATTGAATGATCAAAACTACGAGGCGTCCTTGCAGCACCATGGCGACGGCTTCATTGTCCATGTCGGCGGCACCTCGTTCCCCGCCCGCGCCAGCCTGAGGGACACGCAGCTGGAAGCCGTGCTGGACGGCATCAGCATCAAGGCCACCGTGGTGCGCCACGGCGCGCAGCGCGCCTTGTTCGACGGCGGCGAACGTCTGACCGTCGAGCTGGTCGATCCCTATGCCTACACCGAAACCGGCGTGCACGGCGAAACCCACCTTAAGGCGCCGATGCCGGGCCGGGTGGTGGCGCTATTGGCCGAGATCGGCAAGAAGGTGGCCAAGGGTTCGCCGCTGTTGATCCTGGAAGCGATGAAGATGGAACACACCATCACCGCCCCTGGCGACGGCATCGTTCAGGACTTTTATTTCGCCGCAGGGGAACAAGTCAACGATGGTGACGAACTGGTCGACTTTGCCGCAGAATGACCAAGTCATAAAACCAGCAAAAGGACGCGCTATGCACATCGCCTTGGAAAACATCCGCAAACTGCAGCACAACGGCCAGCCGGAGCAAGCGCTGCAACAGGCTCAGGAGCTGCTGCGCCAGCAACCGCAGCATGCCGATCTGCATTATCTGGCCGCCAGCCTGCACGATGGACGCGGCGAAGAAGCCGCCGCCATCCCGCATTATCTGCAGGCGCTGGAGCTGGGCCTCAGCGGCCACGACGCCGCCAGCGCCTGGCTGGGACTGGGCAGCAGCTACCGCGCGCTGGGCCAGTACCGCGAGGCCGAGCAGGCCCTGCTGGAAGGACTGCATCACTTTCCCGAGGACAAGGCGCTGCAAACCTTCCTGGCGATGGTCAGATACAACCTTGGCAAAAGCAAGCTGGCGGTGGAGTCCTTGCTGAAACTGCTCGCTCAGACCAGCGGCGACGAAGACATCCGCCGCTATGAACAAGCCATGCGTTTCTACGCGCAAGACCTCGATAAAACCTGGTAAGGAGAAGCAGCAGGATGCCGGCCAATATTAACGACATGGAGCCGCTGATCATCAACCATCCCGGACTGGAGCTGGCCGGCTACAGCCGGCCAGTCAGCTTGCAAAGTGGCGACAATCTGCGGCAGATCCCCGCCTTTTGGAACGACTACGCCGAACGGCTGCGCCAACCGCTATTGGCTGCGCTCGGGCGGCCGCACGCAGCGGAATACGGCGTGGTGTACGATTTTGCCCCCTCCCAGACCGGTTTCCGCTACATGATCGCCATGGAAGACCGCGCGTCACGCGCGCCGGACGGATGCGAACGCCGCGCCATCCCCGCCGGAAAATATGCGGTGTTCGCCACGCCGCCCGTGGAAAGCGCCGCGGCGTTCGGCGCGGCCATCGCCCAGACCTGGCAGCATATCCATCAGCAATGGCTGCCCGAATCGGCAGAGTGGGAGCACGCTCCCCGGGACGCTTTTGAGCGCTACGACGGTCGCTGCGCGCCGGGCCAGCCGCAACTGCAGATGGACATCTACATCCCCATCCAGCCCAAATGCTGAAGGAAAACCATGCAAAGCGTCAAAATCGTTGAAGTCGGGCCTCGCGATGGGCTGCAGAACGAAAAGCAGCCGCTGGACACCGCCGTCAAGCTGAAACTGATCCGCCGCCTGGCGGACAGCGGCCTGCTCAGCATAGAGGCCGGCGCCTTCGTGTCGCCCAAGTGGGTGCCGCAAATGGCCGGCAGCGCCGAAGTGCTGGCCGGACTGGACTTGGACGGCCCCATCGCCTACCCGGTGCTGGTGCCCAACGACAAGGGCCTGGACGCGGCGCTGGAAGCCGGCGTCAGGGAAATCGCCGTATTCGGCGCCGCCAGCGAGAGCTTCAGCCAGAAAAACATCAACGCCAGCATCGCAGAAAGCCTGCAGCGCTTTGAAAGCGTGACGCGGCGCGCGCTGGACGCCGGCATCAAGGTGCGCGGTTATGTTTCCTGCGTGGTGGGTTGCCCGTATGAAGGCAAGATCGCGCCGCAAAAAGTGGCGGACGTGGCCAAGGCCCTGTCCGATCTGGGCTGCTATGAGATTTCGCTGGGCGATACCATAGGCGTGGGCACGCCGGCCTCGGTGCGCGAGATGCTGGACGCGGTGCTCGACGCCTTGCCGGCCAAACAGCTGGCCGGCCATTTCCACGACACCTATGGCATGGCCATCGCGAATATCCGCGCGGCGCTGGACTCAGGCCTGCGGGTATTCGACGCCTCCGTCGCCGGCCTGGGCGGCTGCCCCTACGCCAAAGGCGCTTCCGGCAACGTCGCGACGGAAGACGTGGTTTACCTGCTGCATGGCGAGGGCTACCACACTGGCATCGATCTGACTAAACTGGTGAACGCTGCCTGGTATATTGCCGACGCGCTGGGCAAAGCCCCCGCCTCCAAGCTGGCGCACGCGCTCGGCCGCCAGGGCTGAACAAACCGGCACGCCCATCCACCTCAAAATCAATAATGACGGGCCGCGCCACAGGAGAAACCATGCAAGCAAGCAACACCCCGATCTGGACCCCGTCGGCCGAGCGGCTGGCGGGCTGCCACCTTACCGCCTTCACCCGCCTGGCCGAAACCGCCTGGGGCCGCCCCCTGCCCGACTACCACAGCCTGTGGCGCGCCAGCGTGGACGATCCCGGCCGCTTCTGGTCGCTGGTCTGGGACTACTGCGGCGTGATCGGCGACAAGGGGAGCACGGCCTTGGTCCACGGCGAGGATATCCGCGCCGCCCGCTTCTTCCCAGAGGCGCGGCTCAATTACGCGGAAAACCTGCTGCGCCGCAACGACGATGCGCTGGCCGTGGTGTTCCGCGGAGAAGACAAGATCGAAACCAAGCTCACCTGGCGCGAGCTTAACCAGCTGGTCTCGCGCCTGCAGCAGGCCATGCGCGCGAGCGGCATCCAGCCGGGCGACCGCGTCGCCGGCTTCATGCCGAATATGCCGGAAACCCTGGCGGCCATGCTGGCGGCCAGCAGCCTCGGCGCGGTGTGGACCAGCGGCTCGCCGGACTTCGGCCTGGACGGCGCGCTGGACCGCTTCGGCCAGACCGAACCCAAGCTGCTGTTCTGCCCCGACGGCTACTGGTACAACGGCAAGGCGGTGGACATCCGCGGCAAAATGATCCAGCTGGCCGAACAGCTCCCCAGCGTCGCCCGCGTGGTGGTGGTGCCGTATATCGGCGATGGCGAAAACTTCGCCGCCTCGGTGCCCAAGGCGCAAACGCTGGCGCATTTCCTGGCGGCGTACGACGCCCGCCCGGTGGAATACGAACGGCTGCCGTTCAACCACCCGCTGTTCATCCTGTACTCCAGCGGCACCACCGGCAAGCCAAAATGCATCGTGCACGGCGCGGGCGGCACTCTGCTGCAGCACATGAAAGAACACCAGCTGCATGCCGACATCCACGCCGGCGACCACTTCTTCTATTTCACCACCTGCGGCTGGATGATGTGGAACTGGCTGATGAGCGGCCTGGCCTCCGGCGCGGCGCTGATGCTGTACGACGGCTCGCCGTTTGCCGACGAGGGCCGCGTGCAGTGGGACTACGCCGCCGAGCATGGCTTCACCCATTTCGGCACCTCGGCCAAATACATAGACAGCCTGCGCAAGACCAGCATCGTGCCGGCGCGCGACTGGCAGCTGCCTCGGCTGCGCTCGCTGTTCTCCACCGGCTCGCCGCTGGTGGCGGAAAGCTACGACTGGGTTTACGCCAACATCAAGCCGGACCTGAACCTGGCTTCCATCTCCGGCGGCACCGACATCGTCTCCTGCTTCGCCCTGGGCGCCCCCACGCTGCCGGTTTACCGCGGCGAGCTGCAATGCCGCGGCCTGGGCATGGCGGTGGACATCTTCGACGAACTGGGCCGGCCGATCTGGCAGGAAAAAGGCGAGCTGGTCTGCACCAAGCCCTTCCCGTCCATGCCGATAGGCTTCTGGAACGATCCAAGCAGCGAAAAATACCACCAAGCCTACTTCGGCCGCTTCCCCGGCATCTGGTGCCACGGCGACTACGCCGAAATCACCGCCCATGGCGGCGTGATCATCTACGGCCGCTCCGACGCGGTGCTGAATCCCGGCGGCGTGCGCATCGGCACCGCCGAGATCTACCGCCAGGTGGAAGCCTTTCCGGAAATCCTGGAAAGCCTGGCCGTGGGCCAGTTATGGCAGGACGATGAACGCGTGGTGTTGTTTGTCAAACTGCGCGACGGCGTGGCGCTGGACGAAGACCTGATCAGCCGCGTCAAGACGCAAATCAAAAACGGCGCCAGCCCCCGCCACGTCCCCGCCCGCATCATCGCCGTGGCAGACATCCCCAAGACCGTCAGCGGCAAGATCGTGGAACTGGCGGTCAAGAACATCATCCACGGCCGCCCGGTCAGCAATGTCAGCGCGCTGGCCAATCCGGAGGCCTTGAAGCTGTTCGAGAATCTGAAGGAGCTGGGCGAGTAAGCCTTTCAAATCGGTCTGAACAAACGAGGACTTTTGTCCTCGTTTTTTTACGCGGGCAACGGATATATCGCCCCCAAAAACGCCAGATTCCAAAACCTGAAAACAGCATGGCGATGACCGCTTCGACACAATATACGGAGGTTTCCGCCCATAAGTGCGGCGAACTGAATTATCATGAAAAGAAGGGCAAGGTAATTTCCGAGTCGCAACAGGCGCAGAAATACCCACAATATTCACCAGCAGTACAAGAAAGCGGAAAGCGGCGGTTTTCGGAGCGGATAAACATGTTGAGTCGGTACCAGCGCAGCTGGGGTATGGAACATTGGGCGGCTTATCTGAAAGACAGGGATATACCTGTGCTCTCCGCGACCCGTGATTTTTTCCAGTCGCTGAAATCCCAAGGCCAGGACGCGCCGGAATTCGCGCCCAAAGAACTCGCCGAAAGGGTGCAAGACGATCCGTATCTGGCCCTCAAATTACTGATAGAGGCCGAACGGCATCGTTCCAGACGGCTAGGCAAAGAAACCACCACCCCGCTGGCGACCATCCTCCAGCTGGGCAGCGATGAATTGTATACTCTGATCGCCCATAGCCCGGTGGTGGAAGTGGATCACCCAGGCTGGAGAAACGCGGTTTCAACCGCCGTCATGGCGTCCGGCATCGCCCGGGCGTGGTCGAATTTCCGCTCAGACACCTCTCCCGAAGAAATTTCCCTGGCCACGCTCCTTTCCGAAACAGGCGAGTTGCTGCTCTGGCATTTCGCGCCGGAATTGCCGATAGAGGCTATCGCGGAGTTCGAAGCCGGGCGCGCCAGCAGAACAGGCCTTGCCCAGTTGAACACCGCGGGATTCACGTTCCGGCAACTGACCCTGCAACTGGCGGATGTCTGGCAACTACCGCAAATGATCAGCCAGCTTATCCGGGGAGTAGACAAGCCGCGCACGCATATCGCGCAAATCGCCATCGACTGCGCGCGGCATCTGATGCAAAACCCGGACAATCCCGCCCTGCCTTTCGACATCGGCAATATCGCCCAGCACATTCCAGGCGTCGCCAAGGAAAAACTGATCTCGGTCCTGCCGGTTTCCGATGAGCAAAAGGCCCATATTCTCGCGGTCTTGCAAGAAGAATGAAGAAGCGGCCCGCCAAAGCGAGATACGGTTGATTTTTTGGAGCCACACGCCGGTTTTTGATCATAAGAGCCGTGAACAAAACCCCTGATCCTGCATTGCTCCTCCTTGCCGTACTCAAGCACGTCTGCGTCGGCTCGCCTTGGCTCAGGTTTAGCGGCTCTAAACACGGTTCCTGGGCGGACATGATCCACCTTCGATTAATGTCCGCCACAGGTGCCGCCGCCTCGCGCAGTCACCCCGGAAGGCAGCCCAAGCCCTTCAGCGTCGCCTCCACAGCCTCGTCCAACGGCGTCACCCTTTCCCTCCCCAACACGCCGAGCAGCTTGCCATTGTCCATCCGCACCGGCTTGCGCCACAGGTAGCGCATTTCCATCATTTCCCGCAGCGTGGTATTGAACGGCGCGATCAGCCGGATCAGCCACCAAGGGAAAGCGCCCACCTTGGCATTGACCCCATGCCGTTGCAGCGCGCGGCGGATGGCCTGCGCCATTTGCGTGCCGTCCGCATCCCAATGGCCGCCCAGATGAAAAACGGCGAACGGTTCCAACGATTCGCGCCGCGACAGCAGCTCGACCATGTTGCGCGCCACGTCCGGCAGGTAGGCCCATTGATGCCCAACGCCGGGCGCGGCCGGGTTCTGGATGCGGCGGATCGCCTTGCCGGGCTGGATCAAGCCTTGCGAGAACCAATTGTTGCCAGCCCTGGGGCCGAAAAAATCCCCGGCGCGCACGATCAACACCCTGCCGCCGCCGGCCGCGTGGGCGCGCAGCCGGGCTTCCATTTCCACCCGGATCGCGCCCTTGTGCGTCAGCGGGTGCTGCGGCGAGTTTTCCCTGAGGATAGGGAAGGCTTCCGGCCCGTAGTTGTACACCGTTCCCGGCAGCACGATGGCGGCTCCCTCGCGCTTCGCCGCGGCGATGGTGCTGTCCAGCATCGGCAGCACCAGCTCGGCCCAACGTTTGTAGCCGGGAGGATTCACCGCATGGACGATCACCGCGCACCCCTCGGCCGCCTTCGCCACGTCGTCCGGCCGCATCGCGTCGCCCCGGATCCAGACGATGCCATCGCGCATCTGCACGGGCTGCTCCAGGCTGCGCACCAGGCCGCGCACCTCCCAGCCTGCATCGCGCAGCTGGCGCGCCACCTCCCCGCCTATGCCGCCTGCCGCTCCCACCACCAGTGCCGTTTGTCGCGTCGTCATGATTTTGCTCCTTGGTTCGTATCAGTGAGT
The DNA here is from genome assembly GCF_002902845.1 of Chromobacterium sinusclupearum. Lineage (GTDB taxonomy): Bacteria > Pseudomonadota > Gammaproteobacteria > Burkholderiales > Chromobacteriaceae > Chromobacterium > Chromobacterium sinusclupearum. The sequence continues at coordinate 69,103 of NZ_PPTF01000030.1, read as the reverse complement.
CCATCTTATGGCGGCATCGATCAATACGGAATTGACTAAAATGGCATGTATTCCATACATTTATGCATGGAAACGACGATAGACTGGCAACTTTACCGCTCCTTCCTCGCCGTGCTGCGGGAGGGATCGCTATCCGCGGCGGCGCGCGCGCTGGGCCAGGCCCAACCCACGCTAGGCCGCCATATCGACGCGCTGGAAGCCGCGCTGGGCATCTCGCTGTTCACCCGCTCTCAGGGCGGGCTGCTGCCGACGGATGCGGCGCGGGCGCTGCGCCCGCATGCCGAAGCCATGGCCAGCCATGCGGCGGCGCTGGAGCGCATGGCCTCCAGCCAGGGGGACTCGCCGCGCGGCGTGGTGAGGATCTCCGCCAGCGAGGTGGTGGGCGCCGAGGTGCTGCCGCCGATGCTGGCCGAGCTGCGCCGCAGCCATCCCGCGCTGGCGATAGAACTGGTACTGAGCAACCGCGCGCAGGATCTGCTGCAGCGGGAGGCGGACATCGCCGTGCGCATGACGCCTCCGCAGCAGGCGCAGCTGATCGCCCGCCCGGTCGGCGTCATCGAGGTCGGCCTGTTCGCCGCGCCGGGCTATCTGGCTGAGCATGGCGAACCGGCCGCCGTGGAAGATCTGGACAGGCACAGCCTGATCGGTTTCGACCAGCCCACTGCCTTTCAAAGAGAGGCGGCCAAGCGGATGCCCGGCCTATCGCGGGAAGGATTCAGCCTGCGAAGCGACAGCGATCTGGCTCAGCTGGCGTTGCTGCGAGCCGGCGCCGGCATCGGCTTCTGCCAGCTCCCGCTGGCCCGGCGCGACGGCTTGCGGCGCATCCTGCCCGAGCGCTACGCGCTGCGGATGGAAACCTGGATCACCATGCATGAGGACCTGCGTCACAACCGCGCCTGCAAGGCCGCGTTCGACGCGCTGGTGGAAGGCATGCGACGCTATGCCGGACATGCGCCGCCGGATCAGCCGAAGCCGGGATAGCCGCCTAGCCGTCCATCCCGATGAAAAAAAGCCGCTCCGGCATGCATCCGGAGCGGCTTTCATTGCAATGGCGGTTTTTAGAGCCTGCCCAGGCTCTTTTTGCGGCAGCGGCCATCTCCTGCCGGATGCCGGGCGCGAAAAACGGCCCGCCGCAGTGTCACTCGCAGTCAGTGACGTTTGACAAAGCCATATGCCGGCAGAAAAAGGTCCAGTAGGGCAGCCCGGCCGGCAGGCCAACTGCCCGTAAAACGATCATAAACAGACTCTTACTTGGGCGGTTCCGCCGTCGGCAGGCGCTGCAGCAACGCAAAAGTCATATTCTCCTCACGCGGACGGTGGCCGGTCCATAACACCTGCCACCCCGGCTCGGCCATGCCTTGCTGCTTGTCCCGGACGACCAGCCAGTAATCGCACGGCGGCGTTTCGCCTGCCGGGAAAGGCAGCAGATCCATACCGGCGTAGTAGCGCCAGCTGATCAGGGCCAAGCTATTATGGCTCTCCGTGGCGACGCACGACACCCCGCCAGCCGGCAGCTTGCGCAACATGCTCTGCACCACCGGGCGGTAACTCTTGGCGGCGTCAAACCAGGGCAGCCACAAAGTCATGCCCAGACCCCACAGCAGCGTCAGGCCAGCGGCCCAGTTGGTGATGGCCTGGCGGCCGCGCAAATGGGGCCGGGTCAGCGCCCACAGCCAGACCAGCGTGGCGACCAGCGCGCCCACCGCATGCCACCATGACACATGCGGCTGGTAGAACGGACTGAAATACTGGGCGCGTCCGGCCAAGCCGGCCGGCCAGCCGTAGTTCATCGCCGCCCAACCCAGCCATACCAAAAGACCGAACAGGCCGAAGGTCATCAGCGCGAACCAATTCAGGAAGGCCGCCGCGCCGCGGCGCAGCGTATCCAACTCCACTGCCGCCAGGATGGACAGCGGCAATAGCAGCGGCATGGCGTCGGTAATGCTGGCTCGGTCGGACAGCGTCAGCAACAGCGCGATCATCAAGGCGAACAGCAGCGGCAACTGCAGCTTGGGCGCGAGCGGCTGACGCTGGCGGTACAGGGTCCACAAGGCCAGCGGCCAAGCCGGGAAAGCGAACCACAACACGTTGACGGTGTAGTAGCCGAAATCGTGGAACATCCTGATGTGCTTGAAGCCGCTGGTCTGACCCAAGCAGTAATTGGCCCACCAATCGGCGAAGACGGTTGGGTACTCGCGCAACAACAACATCGGCCATACCAAGATGGCGGGCAGCGCCACCATCAGCGCCAGCAGCAGCGTCAGCGCATAGTTCTTGCAGCGCCAGGCGCTGAACGCCGGCAACATCAGCGCGGTCAGCCAGATCAGCATCAGGTCCGTGAGACTACCGCCCAGGAAGGTGGCGACACTGGCCGCGCCGAGCAGCGCGCCGGCCAGGCCTGGCGAGCGAAGCGTCAGCGACAAGGCGTAGAAGGCGGCGGCAAAACCGGTAAAACTGACAATGACCGGCGTCAGTTGATGGCCGGATTCGACCAGGCCCAAGCAGCCGATCAGGATCATCACCACGCTGCGGCCATGGCGGCGGCCAATCAGGTCGCGGCCGGCCATGCCCGCCAGCAACAAGGCCAGCGCCATCAACAGCGGCGTGGACAGGCGGGCGGCGTCATGCGCCGGCAGCAGCCATGGCGAAAACAGCTTGACGCAGCCCGCAGCCAGCCAATAGTAAAGCGGCGGATTATCCAGATAAGGCGCGCCCTGCAGCGTTGGCAGCAGCCAGTTGCCGCTGTTCAGCATGCCTTGGACAACCGCCAGCACATACGGCTCGTCCGGCTTCCACGGATCGTGCCCCAGAATACCCGGCCACAGCCAGATGAAGCACAGCAGGAGCAGCACCCAGGGTTTTTCGGTCGGCTTGGCCAGCTGGCTGGCCTGAGCGGAATAAGTCAGCATGTCTCGTTTTGGTTAGCGGCTCGTCAGCCTGCCACTCAGGCGGGCTAGCAGAACGCGCAGGTCTATCTTGCGTTTGGCGATGGAACCACGCCACTTATTGCGGCGGCGCTGCTGCTTGTGCTCAGGCGCAGCCTGCAATTGCTTCAGCCGCTGCTCGTCCCACTCCACTCGGAAGCAGTACTCAGCCTGACGAGCCACCGGCCAGCCGGCATCCATCGCGCCAAACAGTTCGTTCAGATAGATAGGCGCCTCATAACTGTAGTTCCAGTAATGATGCAGCGGCGCGCCCAGTTCCATCATGGCGTAGCGGCTGCAGGCCGCCAGCGACAACGCGAACTGTTCGGTCCAATTGCGCGGAGACAGCCTGGGAAGCAGATAGTCGCTCACCGCCAGCGCGCTGGCGTAGAAATCGTCTGCGCCGGCAGGCGTGCCTATCACGCCGGAGTTCCACATCTCCAGAGGATCCAGCTGGGAGACGCCACGCCGAGCCAGCGCTTCTTGGTATTGCTGCACCGCGGCACGGTAGGCCGGAAAGAAAGCGTCGCTCAGCTCGCCCTCACGAACATGCATGCAGCAGGTCCCACCAGCGCGCAACGCGTCAAACACCTTGTCTGGCAGGCTCAGCCAGCGGGTATCGCAATCGACATACATCAAGGCCGTGCCCAGCTCGCGGCAAGCCTGCTGCATCACCATCAATTTGATACGGTGAACATAATCGAATTCTCCCCTGAATTCGCGCAACGGCCCAACCGTCAGCGGTTTTACCAGAATCAGCTCGTGTACAGGCACAGCGGCGGGGTCATCGGTGTATACCACGATGCGGATATCGCTCCGCTGCTGAAGCAATAGCAGATGCAATAGGGTCAATATGGAGAAGCGAGTCTGGTCGTGATACTTCTTGCCGCCGTGGGACAAGTAGACAATGTGCAGTAGCTTCATGGGTCAAGCCCTAAGGTTTGATGGCCGCAAACAAAAAAAGGCAGCCGCAGCTGCCTCTTTCGGATACTTCGTACGACAAGCGCTGATATTAGCGCTTGAAGAAGCTGCCGAACTTCTGGTTGAACTTGTCCACGCGACCAGCGGTGTCCACGATCTTTTGCTTGCCGGTGTAGAACGGGTGGCAGCTGGAGCACACTTCGATGGAGAAGGCGTCCTTGGACATGGTGGACTTGGTCACGAACTGGTTGCCGCAGGAGCAGGTAACGGACAGTTCTTTGTAGTTCGGGTGAATATCGGTTTTCATCTCTCTACCTTTCTAATCGGGTACAGGGGTTTTGCCTGTACTGCTTGCTAAACGCGGCATTATCCGCCGTTTGCCCGCCCTTGACAAGCCAAGCGGGGCAAATAACGGTCAGGCGCGGCGCCAGGTGGTGCCGGCGGCGCTGTCTTCCAGCACAATGCCCTTGGCGGTCAGCTCGTCGCGGATGCGGTCGGACTCGGCCCAGTTCTTGGCCGCGCGGGCATCCTTGCGGGCCTGGATCAGCGCCTCCACTTGCTCGGCGGAGAGTTCGCCCTCGCTGACGCCGCCCTTCAGGAAAGCATCCGGATCGCGCGCCAGCAGGCCCAGCACGCCGGCCAGATCCTTCAGCAGTCGCGCCTGTTGCGGATCGCGGCTCTTGTTGACCTCGCCGGCCAAATCAAACAGCACGGCCACGGCCTCGGAAGAATTGAAGTCATCGTCCATCGCCGCCTTGAAGCGGGCGGCATAGGCGTTGTTCCAATCAATGCCCTGCGATGCCGGCAATTCGATGCCGCGCAGAGCGGTATACAGACGGGTCAAGCCCTGCTTGGCGTCGTTCAGGATGCTGTCGGTGTAGTTGACCGGACTGCGGTAGTGGCTGCGCACGATGAAGAAGCGGATCACTTCGCCGTCGAAGTGCTGCAACACGTCGCGGATGGTGAAGAAATTGCCCAGGCTTTTGGACATCTTCTCGCCGTCTACATTGATGAAGCCGTTGTGCAGCCAGTAATTGACGTACTGATGGCCGTGGGCGCCCTCGGACTGGGCGATTTCGTTTTCATGGTGCGGGAACTGCAGGTCTTCGCCGCCGCCGTGGATGTCGAAATGCTCGCCCAGATGGTGGCAGCTCATCACCGAGCACTCGATGTGCCAGCCCGGACGGCCCTTGCCCCACGGGCTGTCCCACGACGGCTCGCCCGGCTTGGCCGCCTTCCACAACACGAAGTCCAACGGATCGCGCTTGTTCGGGTCCACTTCCACGCGCTCGCCGGCGCGCAGCTTGTCCAACGTGCGGCCGGACAGCTTGCCGTAGCCTTCAAACTCGCGTACGGCGTAGTAAACGTCGCCGTTGGCGGCCGGGTAGGCCTTGCCATTGGCGATCAGCTGTTCGATCAGCGCGACCATGCCGCCGACATGATGCGTGGCGCGCGGCTCGTAGGTCGGCGGCAGCAGGCCCAGCGCGGCGGCATCCTGGTGCATGTCGGCGATGGTTTCTTCCACCAGCTGCTCCGGCGTGATGCCGCGCTCCAGCGCGCGCTTGATGATCTTGTCTTCGATGTCGGTGATGTTGCGCACATAGGTGACGTCGTAGCCGGAGGCTTTCAGCCAACGGTAGATCACGTCGAAGGCGGCCAGCATGCGCGCGTGGCCGATGTGACAGAGGTCGTAGACGGTCATGCCGCAGACGTACATGCGCACTTTGCCGGGTTCGATGGGTTTGAACGCTTCCTTCTGGCGGGTCAGTGTGTTGTACAAGCTGAGCATGTCTGAAACCTATTGTGATCGGTCAAAAAGAGGGTGATTGTAACAGATGCGCGGCGCGCGCTGCAGCCGCAAAGCAAAACCGCCGGCAAAGCCGGCGGTTGGCGACATCAAACTGCCTTATACCTTGGGCCAGGCGATGGGGCGGTAGTCCGGCAGACCGTCCTTGAACGGCGGGATGCGCTCGCCCTCCATCAGCGGCTTGACGTAATCGAGGAAGGCCTGGGTGACGCTGAAACCATCCTCGCCGATGAATTCCGGCGGCAGCCGCTTTTCCTTGTCGCCGACTTCCGACAGCGGCACCTCGACCACGTCCCAACAGTAAGGGTGGTCATTCAGGCGCTTGATGCCGGCCATCAAGCCGGTCTTGCCGGCCAGCAGCCACTCTACCGCGCGCTCGCCCATCACATAGGCCTGGCGGACGTCGGTAGTGGAAGCCAGGTGGCCGCCGGCGCGCTGCAGATAATCCACTTGCGCCACGTGGGCGGAAATGCCGCGCTCGCGCAGGATCAGCTGCGCCAGCCAGTGCCCGGCGCCGCCTAGTTGCTCGTGGCCGTAGGTTTCCGACTTCTTGGCCTCGGCGACAAAACGGCCGTCCTTGCCGGTGATGCCCTCGGCCACCGAGATGGCGCACTGGCCATACTTCGCCAGACTGGCATCCAGCGCGGCGAGGAAGCGCTGCTCGTCGAACGGCACCTCCGGCAGCAACAGGAGATGCGGCGCTTCCTGCGGGCTGCGCGAAGACGCGGCGCAAGCGGCGGCCAGCCAGCCGGTATGGCGGCCCATGGTTTCCATGATGAAGACGCGGCCCCAGCCCATGCTGGTCATATCCAGGCCCACCTCGCGCATGGCGCTGGCCAGGAACTTGGCGGACGAGCCGTAGCCCGGGCTGTTGTCAGTGCCGACCAAGTCGTTGTCAATGGTTTTGGGCACGCCGATCACGCCCAGCTTATAGCCGGTATGCTTTTCAAAATCGACCAGCCGCTCGGCGCAACCCAGCGAACCGTTGCCGCCATTGATCAGCAAATAGTGGATGTCGTGCTTGGCCAGCACGTCGCGCAGGCGCAGCCAGTCTTCCGGCGCTTCTTCGAACGTGCCTATCATGCGGCGGCTGACGCCGAAGCTGCCGCCAGGCATGAAGGCCAATTGCGCGATGGCGGTGTCGGACACGCCGTCGGTATCGCACAGGCGCCCTTCCAGCAGGCCTGCCAGCCCGTCAAAGGCGGCATACAGGGACAGGCCCAGACGGCGCGCGGTCTCGATGGCGCCCTGGGCGGAAGCGTTCAGAACGGCGGTGGGTCCGCCGGATTGCAGATATACGGCTCTTGGCTTGGTCATGATCGCAACCTGAAATAGTGGACAGTCCGGGCAGCGCAAGAACCAGACAGCATGCCTACGCTGCTAACACCACCACCATACCACCGGCGCGAGAGTCGCCTCAAGCCGGTTAGCCGCGACAAGAAATGCTTCCTTGACCGGCGGCAAACCGGCGCAAAAGTAGCGTCGGCACTACACACGCAAACAGACCCATCGGCAGGAAAAACAAAGCCCCGCCAAGGCGGGGCTGCATGAACGGCCTCGACAGCCGAGGTTAACGCCGTTGCACCGCGTCGCCCGGCGCGTAGCGAGCCGCCGGGATGGGAGAATGCTGGGCGACAAAGTCCTTCAGGATTTCGGCATCGACAAAGCCGGTGTTGACGTAGCCCGGATGCTGGTTCAGCTTGGGATAACCGTCGCCGCCCGCCGCCATGAAGCTGTTGATCGCCATGCGGTAGGTCTTGGACGGATCAATCGGCTGGCCGCCTATCAGCGCCTGCCGCAGCTCGCCCTGCTCTACCTTCAGCCTCACCCCGGCAAACTGGGCGAAGGCGCCGGCGCCCGGCGTCATCCTGGCAGCGGCTTTCAAGTAATCCAGCGCCTCGCTGCCCGGCAGATCGACATACACCAGCGTGCTGCCGAACGGGAATACCTTGAGCACGTCGCGGTAGCTGACGGGACCGGCCGGCAGCGAATCGCGGATGCCGCCGGAATTGATCACCGCGAAGTCGGCCTTGGTCTTGTCCATCATGGCCATGCCGACGAACACGCCCAGATTGGTGGGGTGGCTGCGCACCACCGCGCGGTCGCCCTCCAGCTTGGCGGACAGCTCGCCTACCTCGACGCCCAGTTCTTGCTGGCCTTTATCCTGGTAAGCCTTGAGGAAGGTCCGGAGCTTGCCGTCCTCCGGAATCAGCTCGGTATACGGTACTTTTTCGGTCTTGCCATCCGCCGTGGCGGCGGTTTTTTTCAGATTGACCGGAATCAGCTGGTACTTCACCAGCTTGAACTTGCCGTTGTTGAATTCGAAATCCGCGCGGCCCACATACTTGCCCCACTCGTGCGCCTGCACGATCCAGGCGCCGTTCTGGCGGTCCGGCGCGCAAGGCTGGCCCGGCACATAGGCGTCGTCGCGCACGTTTTCCGCCTTCATGCACACCGGGTTCTGGCTGTGGCCGCCGACGATCAGATCGATGCCCTTGACCGCGCGCGCCATCTCCACGTCGCCCGGCGCGTTGACGCCGTGCTGGCCGTCCGGATAGTGGCCCATATGGGTGGCGGCGATGACGATGTCGGCCTTCTGGCGCAATTCCGGCACCAGTTTGGCAGCCTCCGCGATCGGGCTCTTGAACTCGATGCCCTGGATTTGCGCCGGATTGACCATCTTGGCCGTATCGTCCGTGGTCAGGCCCAGCACCGCCACCTTGACCCCGCCCAGATTGAAGATGGTGTAGGGATCGAACATCCGGTGGCCGTCCTGGTAGATATTGGCCGACAACATGGGGAAGCTCGCCCAGCCGCGCTGCTTCATCAGCACCGGCACCGGCTTGTCGAACTCGTGGTTGCCCACCGCCATCGCGTCGTAGCCGATGCGGCTCATCGCGCGAAAATCCGGCTCCGCGTCCTGCAGGTCGGACTCCGGCACGCCGGTGTTGACGTCGCCGCCGGACAACAACAAGGTGTAGCCGCCCTCCGCCTTCACCTCGGCGCGCACCTTGTCCACCACGGTCTTCTGCGCCGCCAGGCCATACTCGCCGTCGGCGTTGGGCCAGAAGCGGCCGTGATGGTCGTTGGTGTGCAGGATGGTGATCTTGTAGGTCTTGTCGAGGTAGTTGTTCTTGCCTGGCGGCGTAGTGCAGGCGGTCAGCAGGCCCGCGGCCAGCAGCGACAGGGAAACGGACTTGAGCGCGATGTGCATTTTTTCTCCTTGTTCCGGGCGGCCGGCACAGCCGCCTTTGCACGCAAAAATGGCGAACCCGAAGGTTCGCCATTGATGGATGGCCAAACAGCCTACTTCCAGCTGTCCTTCAGGCCCACGGTGCGGTTGAACACCGCCTTGACGCCGGGCTGGTGCTCGTAACGGTCGGTCACGAAGTAACCCAAACGCTCGAACTGGAAGCGCGTTTCCGGCGCGGCCTGCAGCACCGAAGCCTCCACATAGGCCGGTACCAGCTTCAACGATTCCGGGTTCAGGAACTGGCGGAAGTCGACATATTCGCCATCCTCGCCGCGCACCGCATCGGGGCGCGACTCGGTGAACAGGCGATCATACCAGCGCACATCGGCCTGGATGGCGTGCTCGGCCGATACCCAATGGATCACGCCCTTGACCTTGCGGCCTTCCGGATTCTTGCCCAGGGTATCGTGGTCGATCGAGCACTTCAGCTCGACGATCTCGCCATTGGCGTCCTTGACCACTTCCTCGCACTTGATCACGTAGGAGTAGCGCAGGCGCACTTCGCCGCCGGCGGTCAGGCGCTGCCACTTCGGCGGCGGCACTTCGGCGAAGTCGTCGCGCTCGATCCAGATCTCGCGAGCGATCGGCACGTCGCGCTCGCCGAACTCCGGATGATGCGGATGGAACGGCGCGCTGCGGCTGGCGGTGACGGCGGCGTCGTAGTTGGTCAGCGTCACTTTGATCGGATTGACCACGGCCATCACGCGCGGCGAGTCGTTTTCCAGCGTCTCGCGCACCGCGCCTTCCAGAATGGTCATGTCGATGATGTTTTCGCTCTTCGACACGCCGATGCGCTGGGCGAACAACTTGATGCCGGCCGGGCTGTAGCCGCGGCGGCGCATGCCGGCGATGGTGGGCATGCGCGGATCGTCCCAGCCCGTCACCACGCCATCGTTCACCAGCGCCTGCAGCTTGCGCTTGGAAGTCAGCGCGTACAACAGCTCCAGACGCGAGAATTCGATCTGCTGCGGATGGTGATCGATGCTGATGTTGTCCAGCACCCAGTCGTACAGCGGGCGGTGGTCTTCGAACTCCAGCGAGCACAGCGAATGGGTGATGCCCTCGATGGCGTCGGAGATGCAATGGGTGTAGTCGTACATCGGGTAGATGCACCACTTGTCGCCGGTGCGGTGATGATGCACGCGGCGGATGCGGTAGATGGCCGGATCGCGCAGATTGATGTTGGGCGAAGCCATATCGATCTTCAGACGCAGCGTCTTGCTGCCGTCCGGGAATTCGCCATTGCGCATCCGGGTGAACAGGTCCAGGTTCTCTTCCGGCGTGCGGTCGCGGTACGGGCTGTTCTTGCCCGGCTCGGTCAGGCTGCCGCGGTACTGGCGCATTTCCTCGGCGGACAGGTCATCCACGTAGGCTTTGCCGGCCTGGATCAGTTCGACGGCGTAATCGTACAGACGGTCGAAATAGTCCGAAGCGAAACGGACTTCGCCGTTCCACTTGAAGCCCAGCCAGCTGATGTCTTGCTTGAACGCCTCGACGAACTCGTCCGACTCTTTCTCCGGATTGGTATCGTCCATGCGCAGATTGCACTGGCCTTGGTAATCCTCAGCCAGGCCGAAGTTGATGCAGATGGCCTTGGCATGGCCGATGTGGGCGAAGCCGTTCGGCTCCGGCGGGAAGCGCGTCACCACCGAGCTGCGGCGGCCCGTGGCCAAGTCCTCGTCGATGATGCTGCGAATGAAGTTGTTGACAACCGGCGCGTTGTTTTCCGTGCTCATGTTCTGGCTGTGGGTAAGGATAGCGAATCGGCCATTGTAACCGATTTTTCCAGCATTTTCCGCGAGCCGGCGGATTCGCGTCATTTGCAGGCCAAGCCCGCCTTCGCGGGCTCAAACCCATAGACTCGGGCGGCGCCCCTTCCACACGCTCACGCCAATGCGCGCTCCGCAGCCATAAAGCGGCCCAATGACTGCAACTGCCGTCCTTCCGCATCGAAGTTGTCATCAGCCAAATAGGCCTCGTAGGCCTGGCAAAGACCATCCCACTCGCCGTCCAGCATCGAGAACAGCAGCGTATCTCGATTGCGCCCCTTCACCACCATGGCCTGGCGCAGCATGCCTTCAAACTGAAAACCCAAACGGCGCGCGGCCTTGACGGACGCGGCGTTGCGGGAGTCGCAACGCCATTCGCAGCGGCGATAGCCCAATTCAAAAGCGGTTTTCAGCAATAAATACATGGCCTCGCTCGCCATCCGGGTTTGACGCAGCGCCTGAGAAAAATTGACATGCCCAATCTCCACCGTCCCGTGCGCCTGAACGATCTGCCGATAGCCCAGGAAACCCAGCACCTGGTTGGAATCCTTCTTGAACACGGCATAAAGCGCGGTATCGGCGGCGGATACGGTCAGCGCCAGCCAGGACATGAAGCTTTCTTCATCGGCAAACGGCCCGTATGGCAGATGCGCCCAATGCGCCTCATCATTGGCAAACAGCTTGAACAGCGCCTCGCCATGCCGCGGCGGATCCAGCGGCAGCAAAAATACTGACCGTCCCTGAATGGGGGCGTTAGGCGCCTTCCCGGCCGAGCGCCAGTTTGGCAAGCGTTGCGAGGACGGCGTGGAATGGGGAGTGGCTTGCGGGGAGTTCATGCGTGGGCACCCATTTCTATATCGGCTAACGACGAGGAACCATGAAAACGGCGCTTCAGCGAAGCGCCGGCTAAAGAATTTCAGTATTTTGCAATGAAACGACGCCTCACCAAACCCATCCTAAAGGACAGGTGGTGCGCTCAAACCAGCGCCCGCCCCGTCAGCTTTTCCAACTGCCGCAGCGGCGACTTGCCCTGATCATCCATTTTCTCAAGCGGCAGCCACAAGGTCTGCTCCAGCATGAATTGCCCGGACATCACGGCGTGCGAAGCATGGTCGGAAAAGCAGATCCAGGCACCGCCCGGCGCGAACGGCACGGTTTGCTGCGGACAATCGCGCTGGTACGCCAGGTCGGCCTTCATCGCGTCGTGCAGGTGCAGCATGATGTGGTCGTAGGCGCTGCGTTTGCGCTTGGTGATTTTCAGCGCCGCCAGCAGCGCGGCCGAGCCGGGCCATTGCCTGGGCACGCGCGGCAGCATTGTCTTCGCCATGTCCTCAAACGGCTCGCCCACCCGCCACACCCGCGGCTCGCCCGCCGGATTGATGTTGCAGAACACGCGCAGTATGCGCTCGCCATAGGTGGGGCGGGACGGGAAGGCATCCACATGCAAACGGCTATCATCCTTGCGCCAGGACGTTTTGCGGTCTTCCACCCGCACCAGCCGCAGACTGGTGGGCGCGGCCCGCGTCTTGCCCTGATACTCCGGCAGCACTTGCGCCAACAACTGCACCGCCGCTTGCTGATAACGCGAAATCAAGGCGCGCACTGCTTGCTGAGTGCCGTCTCCGCCCTGCACGCCGTGCAGGGCGCCGTTATCCGGTTCCAGGCTGATGTTCTTGCGCTTGGGATCGGCGATGGACGGGTTGAGCAAGGCCTGTTCCGCAGCGTTGAGACTGAAGCCGAAATCCGGCACATGCAGCACGGCGCCCACCTCCAGTTTCTGCACCAAGCCCTGCTCTCCGCCCCTCACGCTGACGATACGCTCGACCATAAACTCCCCCTATCCATACTCAACGACGGCAACCATGGCAGCCTTGCCGCGGACCCTTTGCGCCGATTAAAGGCGAAAGGGTACACCCAAATCTATGACAAAGGCAGCCCGCCGCCAGGACAGCCTCGTCAGCGCCTTGATTTGCCTGAAAATTCCCGACTCGCAAAACCCCTACAAGCAGCCAGGCGATTCATGACAATAAACAATTGTTTATGCAGATTTTTTTACCGGATTGAGGCATAATGGCCGGCTGCCAGAAATAGACGTGAACGCATGACTACTCCGCAAGCCGCCAAACCGATCGATTCCTACCGCAAGTACTGGGCCAGCCGTTTCGGCACCGCCCCGTTCCTGCCGATGACCCGCGCCGAGATGGACCAACTGGGTTGGGACTCCTGCGACATCATCCTGGTCACCGGGGATTGCTACATCGACCATCCGAGCTTCGGCATGGCGCTGGTGGGCCGCTTGCTGGAGGCGCAGGGTTTCCGCGTGGGCATCATCGCCCAGCCGGATTGGCACAGCGCGGACGCGTTCCGCGAACTGGGCCGGCCCAATCTGTTCTTCGGCGTCACCGCCGGCAATATGGACTCGATGATCAACCGCTACACCGCGGACCGCAAGCCGCGCTCGGACGACGCCTACACGCCGCATGCGGCGCCGAACAAGCGCCCGGACCGCGCCGTCACCGTGTATGCCCAGCGCTGCCGCGAGGCCTATCCGGGCATAGGCGTGATGATAGGCTCGATCGAGGCCAGCTTGCGCCGCATCGCCCATTACGACTATTGGAGCGACAAAGTGCGCCAGTCGGTGCTGATCACGTCCAAGGCGGACATCCTGCTATTCGGCAACGCCGAGCGCGCGCTGGTGGAAATCGCCCACCGCGCCGCCAAGGGCGAAAAACTGTCCGAGATGCGCGACATCCGCGGCACCGCCTTCATCGTGCCGCACGGCTGGAAGCCGGATGAAGAATGGCAGGAGATGGACTCCAGCGTGGTGGACGAGCCGGGCCGCGTCGATCCGCACCTGAATCCGTACCAGGAAATTCCCGAGCAAGCGGCCGAAGCCACCAAGGACATCGATCCGTCCAAGCCGCAGGTCATCCGCATCGAATCGCGCGAGGAGCGGCTGGCCAAGCGCCGCGCCGAGCGCGCCAAGACCGTGCTGCGCATCCCGGCCTACGAGGCCGTGGCGCACGACCCGGTGCTGTACGCCCACGCCAGCCGCACGCTGCACCTGGAATCGAACCCCGGCAACGCCCGCGCGCTGGTGCAGCTGCACGGCGAGCGCGACGTGTGGCTGAACCCGCCGCCGATTCCGCTTTCCACCGAGGAAATGGACTTCGTCTACGGCCTGCCCTACGCCCGCAATCCGCACCCCAGCTACGGCGACGCCCACATCCCGGCCTGGGAAATGATCAAGTATTCGGTCAACATCATGCGCGGCTGTTTCGGCGGCTGTACTTTCTGCTCCATCACCGAGCACGAGGGCCGCATCATCCAGAGCCGCTCGGAAGAATCCATCCTGCGCGAGATCGAAGAAATCCGCGACAAAACGCCTGGCTTCAAAGGCCATATCTCCGACCTGGGCGGCCCGACGGCCAATATGTACCGGCTGGCCTGCAAGGACCCGAAGATCGAATCGTCCTGTAGAAAGCTGTCCTGCGTGTTCCCGGACATCTGCGAGAACCTCAACACCGACCACAGCCACCTGATCCAGCTGTACCGCAAGGCGCGAGCGCTGCCGGGCGTGAAGAAGATCAACATCCAGTCCGGCCTGCGCTACGACCTGGCCGTGCGCTCGCCCGAATACATCAAGGAGCTGGTGCAGCACCATGTGGGCGGCTATTTAAAGATCGCGCCGGAACACACCGAGGACGGCCCGCTGTCCAAGATGATGAAGCCGGGCATGGGCGCTTACGACAAATTCAAGGAACTGTTCGAACGCTTCAGCCGCCAGGCCGGCAAGGAACAGTATCTGATCCCCTACTTCATCGCCGCCCACCCGGGCACCAGCGACGAAGACATGATGAATCTGGCGCTGTGGCTGAAGAAGAACAACTTCCGCCTGGACCAGGTGCAGACCTTCACCCCAACGCCGATGGCGCTGGCCACCACCATGTGGCACACGCGCCGCAACCCGCTGAAGCGGCTGGGCCGCAGCTCGGAAAAGGTGGACGTGGTGCGCGACGGTTACCGCCGCAAGCTGCACAAGGCTTTTCTGCGCTACCACCACCCGGACAACTGGCAGATCATCCACGACGCGCTGATCAATATGGGCCGCAGCGACCTGATCGGCCACAGCAAGCACTGCCTGATCCCGCCGACTCCGCCGGGCGACAAGGCCGCCGCCGTGCGCCACAAGATGGGCGCGACCATGAGCCGCGGCAAGCCGAATGGCGCAAGACAAGCCCCGCAGGGGCAGCGCGGCAAGCCGGCAACCGTCGGCGCGCGCGGCACAGGCGGCAAGCCGGCCTCCGGCAAACCGCAGGCTGGCCGCTCGCCGGCCAAGCCTGGCGGCAAAACCGGCCGCAACCGCTGATCCAGCAGGCAAAAACGCCACGCCCCTCAAAAAGCGTGGCGTTTTTTCAGCCAGAGCCGCATCAACGGCAATTTGGCGCAAATTATGCCAATGAACTATCGCTTATCTCATCGAACAGGCAAAATGGCGCCGTGCATGCCGCCATCGACATACCGCTTTTGAACGCACAATATAGCAACAAGCCCCACCTAAACTGGTGAACGCTTGAGCGCGCCCCGCCGGCAAACCGAACGGAAAACAGCGCGGCAAGAACATAAACGACAGATCCCACGAGGCCAGCCATGATCCACATCGCCTTCGACCACAGCTATGCCCGCGACCTGCCCGGCGCATGGCAAGCCGCGCAGCCGGACATGCCGCCCGCGCCGGCGCTGCTGTTCTGGAATGCCGAACTGGCGGACGAACTGGGTTTGGACACGGCGCAAGCCAGCGCAGCCGAGCTGGCCCGCCTGTTTTCCGGCGCCAGCCTGCCTCCGGGCGCGCAACCCATCGCCCAGGCCTATGCCGGCCATCAGTTTGGCGGCTTGTCGCCGTCGCTGGGCGATGGCCGCGCGCTGCTGCTGGGCGAAGTGATCGATCGCCATGGCCAGCGCCGCGACATCGCCCTCAAGGGCAGCGGCCGCACCGCCTTCTCCCGCCGCGGCGACGGCAAGGCGGTGGTCGGGCCGATGCTGCGCGAACTGATCCTGGGCGAGGCGATGCAGGCACTGGGCATCCCCACTACCCGCGCGCTGGCAGTGGTAGCCACCGGCGAGGCTGTGCAACGCGAGCGCCAGCTGCCCGGCGCGGTGCTGACCCGCGTCGCCGCCAGCCATCTGCGCGTCGGCACCTTCCAGTACTTCGCCATCCACGGCGAAAGCGAGACGCTGAAAAAACTGGCCGACTACACCATCGCCCGCCATTACCCGGAACTGGCAAACCAAGACCATCGCTACCTGAGCCTGTTGAGCGCGGTGGCGGAGCGCCAGGCCGAGCTGATCGCCCGCTGGATGCACGCAGGCTTCATCCACGGCGTGATGAATACCGACAATATGGCGCTGTCCGGCGAAACCATAGACTTCGGCCCCTGCGCCTTCATGGACGCCCACCACCCGGATACGGTGTTCAGCTCCATCGACCACACCGGCCGCTACGCTTACGGCAACCAGCCGGCCATCGCGCAATGGAATCTGGCGCGCTTTGCCGAAACCCTGCTGCCGCTGATCGCGCCGGACGATCCCGGCTCCGCCGTCCCGGCCGCCACCGAGATCATCGAAGGCTTCGCCAACCGCTACCAAACCCACTGGCTGGATCAGGCACGGCGCAAATTTGGCCTGCTGGACGCCAAGGCGTCGGACAAGCAGCTGCTGCAAGACTGGCTGGCGCTGCTGGCGGCCTATGGCGTGGACCACACCCTGGCCTGGCGCTATCTGGCCGACGAGGCCGAAGGCAAGCCGGACAGGCTGGCCGCGCTGTTTCCCTCCGCATCGGTATTGGAACCGTGGCTCAAACAATGGCAAAACCGCCATGTGCCGCGCACCCGCCGCCCGCCCGACATCGCCGCCGCGATGCGTCGCGAAAACCCGCTGTACATCCCGCGCAATCACTTGGTGGAAGAAGCGCTGACCGCAGCCAGCGAGCATGGCGACATGGGGCCGACATTGACGCTATTGGAGGCGCTGAGCCAGCCATTCAACGAGCGCGAAGGCCTGGAACGCTACGCGCTGCCGGCCGCGCCGGAGGTGGCGGAGGGGTATCGGACCTTCTGCGGCACCTGATGTCAGCGGCAACAGGGAACCTCTTCACACCAAAACAGTCTTTATGCAAAATGTCATACCCGCCAAATTGAACGAAAGCCAGATGCCCTGCATGAATCCGCGCTACCAATTCCATCACATGGGCATCCCCACCACCGAGCCCAAGCCGAACGAACGCTATAGCGCCAAATACCGGATGTATACCGCCGATGCCGATAGCGCGGATTTCCGCATCCAATGGCACCGCTTCGAGCCCGGCTGTCCGCTGCATCCGCTGATACAGACCGTGCCGCATCCGGCATTCAAGGTGCCCAGCCTCGCCATGGCCATCGCCGATAAAAACGTGTTGCTGGGGCCCTATGAACCGCTGCCGGGCTTCCACGTCGCCATCATCGAAGAAGGCGGTGTGCCTATCGAACTCATCGAGACCATGCTGAGCGACGAGGAAATCTGGGGCCGCGCCAAACAGGGGGCGTCAGAACTTTATTCAGGCAGCCAAGGCTGACCACTCAGCCCAGCCTCTTCTCCATCACATAATCATCCATCACAAAGCCGTTGCCGATATCGGCCACCACCTGCTCCCGCACGGTGAAGCCGCGCTTCTCGTACACAGCGATGGAGCCGGCGTTATGGCGGTTGACGGTCAGCATCAGCGTATTGCAACCCTTGGCGCGGGCCGCCGCTTCCACCTCGTCCATCATGCGGCCGCCCAGGCCTTGGCCGCGCAGTTCTTCCAGCAGATACAGCTGCTCCAGCTTCATCTCCCCGGACTTGTCCGTCAGCGCGTAGCTGCAATAGCCGGACAGCTTGCCATCCACGCGCAGCAGGCGGAACCAGCGGTCCGGCGCGTCCAGATAGCGGCTCAGCTTTTCCGGCGTGTAACGGCTGGACAACATGTAGTCAATCTGCTCGCGCGTGATCATGCTGATGAAGTGCTGATGCCAGATGACTGCGCCCAACTCGGCGATCACATGGAAATCATGGGTGGTCAGAAAATCCAATGTGGCATGGCACTTCATGGCAGCGGGCTCCTGTATCGATCGCTTGATCGCGAGGCAATTGTCGTAGACATTTTCACCACTTTATTCCAACGCCGCGCGCGCAGCCATCATCATGGCCAAATAGCCATGCTAAGCGACTAAAATGGTATTTTCTCCCCCCGCAACGGACACGCCATGACGCAAGCCCTGAAGCTATCGCAACTGATAGGCTCACTCAGTTACGCGCTGGACATCACGGAAGGCCAGCCGGAAGGCCATTGCGTGCGCAGCTGTTGGATAGGCATGCATATTGGCCGCGCCATCGGGCTGTCGCCGCAGGAACTGTGGGATCTGTACTACACCATTCTGCTGAAAGACCTGGGCTGCAGCAGCAATGCCGCGCGGATTTGCGAGCTTTACCTCACCGACGACCGCGATTTCAAGCAGGACTTCAAACGAGTGGGCGCCAGCCTGCCGCAAATGCTGGGCTTTGTGTTCGCCAATACCGGCACCCATGCCGCTGGCTGGCGGCAACGCGCCGCGTCCATTCTCAACGTGCTGCGCCGCGGCAAGGAAATGGCGGATGAGTTGATCAACACCCGCTGCCACCGCGGCGCGGACATCGCCCGCCAGTTGCGTTTCAATGAAAACGTGGCGCGCGGCATCCAATATCTGGACGAGCACTGGGACGGCTCCGGCCGGCCATTGGGCCTGAGCGGCCAGGCGATTCCGCTGAACGCGCGCATCGCCCTGCTATCCCAGGTGATCGACGTCTTCAATGTCACGCACGGCCGCCACGCCGCGCTGGACGAGGCGGTGAGCCGCGGCGGCGGCTGGTTCGACCCGGAACTGGTGGCCGCCTTCCGCGGCGCGGCGCGAGACGATGGCTTCTGGCGCCAGCTGGAATCCGATGACATCGAGCAGGCTGTGCTGGATCTGGAGCCCGCCCAGTTCACGGTCCCCTTGGACGAAGACTATATGGACGAAATCGCCGAAGGCTTCGGCCAGGTCGTGGACTCCAAGAGCCCGTTCACCGCCGGCCACAGCCACCGGGTAGGCCACTACGCCGACCGCATCGGCATGGAGCTGGGGCTAGACCCGCAACGCCGCCGCTGGCTGAAGCGCGGCGCGCTGTTGCACGATGTGGGCAAACTCGGCGTCAGCAACACCATACTGGACAAGCCAGGCAAGCTGACGCCGGAGGAGTGGGAAGCGGTGAAACGCCACGCAGCCTACACCGAAACCATCCTGGCGCGGATCGAGTCGTTTGCCGAACTGGCCCGCGTCGCCGGCGCCCACCACGAACGGCTGGATGGCACCGGCTATCCGCGCGGCCTGGTGGCAGACCAGATTGCCCTGGAAACCCGCATCATCACGGTGGCCGACATCTTCGATGCCATCCACGCCGCCCGTCCCTACCACCCGGAAAACCCGGTGCCCGTCACGCTGGACATCATGCGGCAAAGCCTGGGCAGCGCGCTGGACCCGCGCTGCTTTGCCGCCTTGGAGGGCGTGCTGCGCGAAGAGGACGCGCTGGAGAGCGATCTCATCTGCTTGACCTAAGGGGCTGTAGACATTTGGTGAGCGGTCGCGCCGGGATGCGTTTTGCGACGAATCGAAGCGTTTCGCCCGCCGCATTTCATTCTCTGCCAGCGCGGAACAACGAAGAGTCGGCGCGAAATGCGCCCGGCCCTGCCATGGAAACCTTGGACCATGAACGAGAAGCTTGACGCGCTGGCCGCCTCGCTCGATCTAGACTCCCCACCGCGGGAAACGCTGCGCTTGCGTTTCGGTCTGGCCTGTGCCCGGCGTGTCGCCCATTTACTGGAAAATCCCGAGGTTGCCGCCTGCCTGAGCGGGCTGGAACGCTATCTGGCCGGCGGGATAGACCGCGCGGCGCTGAGCGCCTTGGCCTTGCGCGCGGCCGAATTGGCCCGGGCCCACCCCGGTTCGGCATCGCTGGACGGCTGCGGCCACGCGGCGGTATCGGCCAGCCATGCGGTGGCGATGGCGCTAGCCGGCCGCGCTCGGCAGGCCGCGGATTACGCGGCCTATGCCGCCGTTTACGGCCAGGGCGGCTACGGCGCGGCGGCGGATCCGTCCGCGTTCGAGCCGGAATGGGATTGGCAGGCCCGCTGCCTGAAGCAACTGGCCGGCGCAAACTCGGAAATCTAGCGGTTCATCGAGAACTTACACAGCCCGGTTACCCGCCATTACAATCACACTCCCATCAGAAAATTTGGCCTCCACCGGACTGCGCATGCACTTCATCTTCGACATAGACGGCACCCTTTGCTTCGACGGCCATACCATCAGCCCTACCATACAAAACGCGCTGTGCGGACTGGAAGAACAGGGGCACCAGATCGGTTTCGCCTCCGCCCGCCCCTATCGCGACATGCTGCACTTGCTGGATGAGCGCTTTCACCATGGTCTGTTCGTCGGCTCCAACGGCGCCATGACCTACCATCAAGGCGAGCTGTGCGATATTCAGCCGCTGGCCAAGCGCACGCTGGACCAATTGTGCGCGCTGGCGGAACGCTTGGAAGCCTCCTATCTGGTAGACCTGCCCTGGCACTATCACTACCGCGGCGATCCCGATCATCCGTTCATGGGCTGGGTCGATCCGGCACGCCGGGCCAACCAGGTCGCGCGCGACGACATCCGGCTGCCGGTCAAGCTGCTGGTCACCGAATGCGCCGACGGCCCGGCCCTGCAGCTGGCGCTGGCCGAGCGCGACGATATCGCCGTCCATCACCACTCGGACCAACAGATCGTCGATATCACCGCCCATGGCGTGAGCAAGATGAGCGCCTTGCTGCGTCATGGCATCGCCGCGGACCAAGTGGTGTGTTTCGGCAACGACAGCAACGACCTGTCGATGTTTGCCGCCGCACGCCACCCGGTGCTGGTGGGCAGCCACCCGCAACTGTTGCCGTACGCCGCCGAACAGGTTGCGCGCGACGAGCAAGTCGAGGAAACACTGCTGGCCGCCATCGAGCAACTGGGGCGGACCATGCCATGCTGAATTGTCTGAGCGCGGTATACTGAAGGCATATTTCTGCAGAAAAGACACTACGATGATCCTGGTCCACACGCCCAACCCCAAGGAAGTTTCCGCCTATCTGGAACTGTTTCGCGCCGCCATGCCAGAGCGGCAGTTCGTCGACCTGGAACATGCCCAGCTGTCCGACATCCGCCACCTCGTCACCTGGGGGCTGCCGGACGGCCTGCTGGCTGACATGCCTCGGCTGGAAGCGCTATTCGCGCTGGGCGCCGGCGTGGACAAACTGATGACGCGTCCGGACCTGCCTGCCGATCTGCCGGTCTACCGGCTATTGGACGGCGGGATGGCGGCGCAGATGACCGAATACATCCGTTACGGCGTGCTGGGCTATCAGCGCAATATGGACCTGTACCGCCGCCAACAAGCCACGGGCCAGTGGCGCAAGCTGGCGCCGAGGCTGCCTGGCGATATTCGCGTCGGCATTCTGGGGCTGGGCGAAATTGGCAGCGCCGTTGCCCAATCGCTGGCGCGGGACGGTTATCAGCTTAGCGGCTGGAGCCGCAGCCCCAAAAACATTGAAACTGTACGCTGCCTGCATGGCGAGGCCGGGCTGGCCCAGCTACTGGCCGAAAGCCAGGTGCTGGCCTGCGTATTGCCGTCCACGCCGGATACCCGCGGCCTACTCAACCGCCAACGACTGGAGGCGCTGCCGCAAGGCGCGATGCTGATCAATGCCGGTCGCGGCGACCTGCTGGATCAGGATGCGCTGCTAGCCTTGCTGGACAATGGCCATCTGCGTTGCGCGCAACTGGACGTGTTTGCCGAGGAGCCTCTGCCGGCCGACCATCCGCTGTGGCGCCACCCCGCCGTCGCCATTACCCCGCACGTTGCCGCCATCACATTACGCCAGCCGGCCGTGGAGCAAATCGTCG
Organism: Chromobacterium sinusclupearum; assembly: GCF_002902845.1. Lineage (GTDB taxonomy): Bacteria > Pseudomonadota > Gammaproteobacteria > Burkholderiales > Chromobacteriaceae > Chromobacterium > Chromobacterium sinusclupearum. The sequence continues at coordinate 47,405 of NZ_PPTF01000030.1, read as the reverse complement.
CGGGGCTGCGGCAATTGGCGGCCGGCTTGCCTGCCGCCGGCCTGGTTCAGCGCGCACAAGGTTATTGAACGACCGCCATCCAACAGGCCGCCCTTGCAAAAAGGCGGCCTGCACCACGCCAGTGGTTATGACGTAAAATATCGCCCGCTATAAATTGCATGGCTATTCGATACCGGCATTCACAATAATCGGCAGACACTTGCAGCGCCGGATTCAGCTTGCGCCTAAAAAAATGGAGCGTCTTTATATAAAAGGCGCGAATCAACCCCCTATCCTCCCACTCCAATCCACAAATAGCCTCCTGCCGCTACGGCAATCTCACTCCATACCCTGCCCTGTAAAATCCGCGCCGCAAGACTCGCCCAACAAGCAGCCATTTAATCTCCTGCACCCGGCTATAAATTCAAGCCTTGCCAAAATACAATACATTACAAATGGGTTTTCAAAATCAAAAAATATCCATACGTCAATTTCGCGCATTGCATAATTTTGATCGAGGTCAAAGGTGTGCTTGATCGCGACATTATGCCGCAGGACAAATAGTGGATGGGTATGGCATGTTCCGGCGATCGTTTTCAAGACGGAAGGCCATGCATGAAGAGAAGCTCGAAGTACCGGAAAGAGATAATCATGGTGTTGTTAATAAAATTGATCCTGATTTCTCTGATCTGGGGCATGTTTTTTAAAGAAAGACCCAATATGGATGCCGCTGACGTGGCAAGCCATTTATTGCAGCAAGCTGGAGAGAAGCCATGAATGAGACGTTGATCGATCTGTCTCGATTGCAATTTGCCGTAACGGCCTTATACCATTTTCTATTTGTTCCGCTGACGCTGGGCATGGTGTGGATGCTGGTGATCATGGAATCCACCTTTGTCATCACCGGCAAAGAGATTTACCGCGACATGACCCGTTTCTGGGGAAAACTGTTCGGGATCAACTTCGCGCTCGGCGTCACCACCGGCATCACCATGGAGTTCCAGTTCGGCACCAACTGGGCCTATTACTCGCACTACGTGGGCGACATCTTCGGCGCGCCGCTGGCCATCGAAGGCTTGATGGCCTTTTTCCTGGAATCCACCTTCATCGGCCTGTTCTTCTTTGGCTGGGACAGGTTGTCGCGCGCCAAGCACCTGATGGTGACCATCCTGATGGCCATAGGCTCGAATCTGTCCGCCTTGTGGATCCTGATCGCCAACGGCTGGATGCAAAACCCGGTGGGCGCGCACTTCAACTACCAGACCATGCGCATGGAAATGTCCTCGATGTGGGACATCATGTTCAATCCGGTGGCCCAGGCCAAATTCGTGCACACCGTCAGCGCCGGCTATGTCACCGCCGCCTGCTTTGTGCTGGGCGTATCCAGCTGGTACATCCTGAAGGGCCGCGACCTGCCGTTCGCCCGCCGCAGCTTCCGCATCGCCGCCGCCTTCGGCTTCGCCTCCGCGCTGTCGGTCATCGTGCTGGGCGACGAATCCGGCTACACCGTGGCCGAGTCGCAGCACGCCAAGATCGCCACCATCGAGGGCATCTGGCATACCGAGGACGCGCCGGCCGGCCTGACGCTGTTCGGCATTCCGGACAAACAGGCGCAGACCAACCACTACGAAATCAAGATTCCCTATCTGCTGGGCCTGATCGGCACCCGCAGCGTGGACAAGCCGATTCCTGGCATCAGCGAAATCATCGCCCGCAACCGCGCCCGCATCGTCAACGGCCGCGAAGCGGTGATCGCGCTGGAAGCGCTGCGCAAGTCGCCGCAGGACCCGGCCTTGCGCGCGGCGTTTGAGAGGCACGAGGCCGATCTGGGCTTTGGCCTGCTGCTGAAGAAATACGTCGCCGACGTGCGCCAAGCCACGCCGGCCATGATAGACCAGGCCGCGCAGAGCACGATTCCGGAAGTGGCGCCGATGTTCTGGAGCTTCCGCGTGATGGTGGGTCTGGGCTTCAGCTTCCTCTCGCTGTTCACGCTGGCCTTCTGGTTCTCGCTGAAAAACAGTTTCGCCGAGCGCCGCTGGCTGCTGAAGTGGGCGCTGTGGTGGATTCCAATGCCGTGGATCGCGGCGGAGCTTGGCTGGGTGGTGGCCGAATACGGCCGCCAGCCGTGGACGGTTTACGGCCTGTTGCCGACCCATCTATCCACCTCCTCGCTGACCGCGGCCAGCGTGGCGGCGTCGCTGACCGGCTTCGTGCTGTTCTACACCGGCCTATTGGTTGCCGAAATGTATTTGATGGTGAAATACGCCCGCCTGGGCCCGGCCAGCCTGGGCACCGGCCGCTACCACAATGAATCCGCCCCGCAACTGGCCGCCAAGGAGGCATGAGCATGTTTGATTACCCAACCATCAAATTCATCTGGTGGCTGCTGGTCGGCGTGCTGCTGATCGGCTTCGCCATCATGGATGGCCACGACATGGGCGTGGGCACGCTGCTGCCCTTCGTCGGCCGCACCGATACCGAACGCCGCGTCGCCATCAACACCATCGCCCCGCATTGGGACGGTAACCAAGTGTGGTTCATCACCGGCGGCGGCGCCATCTTCGCCGCCTGGCCCTTTGTCTACGCCACCGCTTTCTCCGGCTTTTACTGGGCGATGCTGGCCGTATTGTGGGCGCTGTTCTTCCGCCCAGTGGGTTTCGATTACCGCAGCAAGCTGGAGAACCCGCGCTGGCGCGCCTTCTGGGACTGGGGCCTGTTTGTCGGCGGTTTCGTGCCGCCGCTGATCTTCGGCGTGGCCTTCGGCAACCTGCTCTTGGGCGTGCCCTTCCATTTCGACGATACCCTGCGCCCGTTCTACGAGGGCAGCTTCTTCGCCCTGCTCAATCCGTTTGCCCTGCTATGCGGCCTGGTGTCGTCGGCGATGATCACGCTGCAAGGCGCCACCTTCTTGATGCTGCGCACCGACGGCGAGGTGGCCGAGCGCTCGCGCAAGGCCGCCATCGCCTGCGCCGTGGCGGTGATCGCGCTGTTCGCGCTGGCCGGCCTGTGGGTGAGCCATCTGCAAGGCTATGTGATCCTGAGCGGCGCCGAACCGGGCGCGGCCAGCAACCCGCTGGCCAAGACCGTCGGCCGCGAAGCCGGCGCCTGGCTGGGCAATTACCATCGCTATCCGCTGACCATGGCGCTGCCGCTGCTCGGTTTCGCCGGGGCCTCCCTGGCCGCGGCTTTCGCCGCCTCGCGCAAGTCCGGCGCGGCCTTCATCGCCTCCAGCCTGGTGCAAACCGGGGTGATCGGCACCGCCGGCGCCAGCCTGTTCCCCTTCCTGATGCCGTCCAGCTCGGATCCGCGCTCCAGCCTCACCGCCTGGGACGCCACCTCCAGCCATCTGACGCTCAACATCATGTTCTGGGCCGCGCTGATCTTCACGCCCATCGTGCTCAGCTACACCAGCTGGTGCTATCGGGTGATGCGCGGCAAGGTGACGGGCGCGCATGTGGAACGGAACAGCAAAAGCCTTTACTGACAAGGAGACAAACCATGTGGTACTTCGCCTGGATGCTGGGACTGCCGCTGGCGGTCGCCATGGGCGTGATCAACGCCGTGATCGAGGAAAACCTGCATCACGACGACTGATCGCAGTGTCAGGCGCCTGAGAGGCGCCATGTAGAAACAGAACGGCATGTCGCTTGGCGCGGCATGCCGTTCTGCCGTCTGGAACCCATCGGCCGGCCTATCGGACAGGAGGAAGAAGGCCGGACCGTCCGGCCTGCTTCACAAAAACCATACAGTCGTTTCATAAGCGCATGAAAGACAAAGCGCATTTTATTTGTAAAATAAAAATGTCAAAATCATATACAGAAAGGCCAGTAGCCGCCCGCCGCCGGCTTTTCTAACATCGCCGCCAATTCATTGCTGCATTGCACAAGGAAATGAAATGGCAGACATCGTTCACTCAATCCGCATCCTCCCCGGCAAGCTGACGCCGGAACAACGGGAAGATCTGTCCCGCGAGCTGTTCCGGCTTCACGACACCATCTTCGCCGGCATCGACTACGCCGGCTTCAAGGCCATGGTCATCTCGCCGCCGTCCGAGCACAGCAGCCTGCTGCTACACCGGAACCTCGAAGGACAACTGGTGGGCTACTGCGCGATGCACCGCTTCCGACGCCAGATAGGCGGCCGCACCTGCAGCGTGTTGCGCGTGCAGTCCGGCCTGCTCAAAGCCTACCGCGGCAAGAACAGCAACTTCGCCTTCCTGGCGAGCCAGATCATGCGCCATTGGCTGAGCCATCCGCTGCGGCCCCTGTATTTCTTCGGAGTGATGCTGCACCCATCCAGCTACGCGGTCATGCACAAGTTCGCCCACCGCATGTGGCCGGCGCCGGGCCATGATGACAGCCACCCGCTGGCAGCCAAGGCCTACGAATTGTTCTCCAGTTTCCAACTGACGCCGGTTTCGCCGGAAAGGCCCTACATCGCCAACGTCGGCATCCTCACCCGCGATGGCAAGGACGATCACCAGTACTGGCAGAATTCCGCCAAACCGTCCGACCGCTTCTTCGTCAGCGTCAACCCCGGCTACCGCGACGGCCACGGGCTGCTGGCGCTGATGCCCCTATCGCCGCTGGCGGTGGGACATGCGGTGGCGCGCTGGCTGAAACTGCGCAAGCAGAAGAAAAACCGCTGATCGTACGCGCGCCGGGCCGGGATATTTGGACCAAATCAATATCCCTCCCCCGCCCGCTGGGCAGCTCCGGCAATGAAAGCAGCTATCCGCGCAACGGATTCAAAACCATCAAGATGGCTAACCGCCGCTAAGCCCACACCACGCCATCGGTCAGCACCTCCTCCGCGCGCTGCAAGGCAGCGGCCAGATCGGGCTGCAGATTATCCTCGCCCAAGCGCTCCATCAGCCGGGAGCCCTCCAGCATGTCCATCACCTCATCCGTCGCGCCGCACAGGATCAGCGTCTTGCCCTGCTCCGCCAGCCGCGCGCGCAGGGCTTCCAGCGCCAACAGGCCGGAGGTGTCGAGCAGAACCAGCCTATGCAGCTGCAGGATGATCACACGCGCACGCGGTGCTTCCTTCAGGATGATGTCCACGCTGTCCGCCGCGCCGAAAAACAGCGCGCCCTCGATGCGGAAGGCCGCGCAGCCGTCCGGCACGCTCTTGCCGGCGATGCTGTGGCGCTCGAACAGTTGCGCATGCTCCGGCAACAGCTGATGGATGGCGGTATGGCTGGCCATGCTGCGGATGAAGAACACCGCGGCCAGCAGCAGGCCGATTTCCACTGCCACGGTGAGATCGAAAGCGACCGTCAACGCGAAGGTCACCAGCAGCACCAAGGTGTCGTGCGGCGGAAACTGCCGCGCCTTGCGGATGTCCCAGTCGCCCATCTTCAGCGCCACCGACACCAGAATCGCCGCCAGCGACGCCAGCGGCACATGGGCGGCCAGCGGCGCGGCCAACAGCAGCACCATAAGCAACAGCGCGGCATGGAACACCGCCGCCAGCGGCGTGCGCGCGCCATTGCCGATATTGGTGACCGAACGCACCACCGCGCCGGTGGCCGGAATGCCGCCGAAGAACGGCACCACCATATTGGCGATGCCCTGCCCTATCAGCTCCTGATTGGCGTCGTGCTTGTCGGCGGTGAGGCTATCCACCACCACCGCGCACAGCAGGGATTCGATCGCGCCGAGCAGGGCGATGGTGAACGCCGGCGCCAGCAAATCGGACAGATGGACAGGGTTCAGGTCCAGTCCGGCCGGCGACGGCAGCCCTTGCGGAATGCCGCCGAAGCGGCTGCCCAGCGTCGCCACCGGCAAATCGAACAATACGGTCGCCAGCGTGGCCAGCACCAGGGCGACAAAGGGCGACGGCAGCAGCCGGTTCAAGCGCTTAGGCCATAGCAGAATCAGCAGCAGCAGGCTCGACGACAGCAGCGTAGTCGGCCCATCCAGGCCGGAAAAATGCGCGCGCAGCGTCACCATCACGGCGAAAAAGCCGGACGGCATCTTGGCGATGGGCAGGCCGAAAAAGTCCTTCAACTGGGTCAGAAAGATCAATACCGCGATGCCGTTGGTGAAGCCGGTGATCAGCGGCATGGGAAAGAAACGTATCACTTGCCCCAGCCGAAACACCCCCATCAGCACCAGCATGATCCCCGCCATGAAGGTGCAGATCAGCAGATTGGCCACGCCGTAGCGGCTGACGATGCCATACAGGATCACGATGAAGGCGCCGGTGGGACCGGTGACGCACAGCCGGGTGCCGCCCAGCGCGGCCGCCAGCGCGCCGGCGATGATGGCGGTGACGATGCCGGCCTGCGGCGGCACGCCGCTGGCTATCGCGAACGCCATCGCCAGCGGCAGCGCGACGATGCCGACGGTGACGCCGGCCATCAGGTCGGCCCGCAGTTGCTTGGCATTGTAGTGACGAAGGGTATCGAGCAGGCGGGGGCGGAAAACGAGGGCGGACATCGCGCGTGCTTTCTGATTTTGAGCTGAGTATGCTGTCAGCGTAGTTCATCGCCATCCGCAGCGCCTTATCGATGGCACGGCGGGTCGGCAGCTCAGCGCTGCCATGCCGCCTGCCGAGCATCAAGCCGCCCACCCTGGCAACGGCGGAACGCCCGGCAAAGCCGGGCTTCCGCCCTACATGGCCTTGAATTGCGCGGCGAAGCTGCGGCTCAGCGGCAGCTTGTCGCCGCCGTGTTTCAACAGCACAAAGCTGCGGCCCAGCAAGTCCTGCTCTATGCCCTGCACCGCCGCCAGCCGCACGATCAGCCCGCGGTGGATTTGGGCAAACTGCCTTGGGTCCAGCCGCGCCGCCAGCTCCTTCAGCGGCGTGCGGATCAGCTGTGTCTCGCCGGCCAGCGCCAGCTCCGTGTACTTGTCGCAGGCTTTGAAATACTGCACTTCATCCACCGCAATCAAGCGCTTGCTGTTGCCCAGACCAGCGGTGATCCAGCTCAGGTATGCCGGCTGCGCCTCGGCCGGCGCCGCCGCGATGGGCTGAACCAGCGGCGCGGCCTGCTGCAGCCGGCTGATGCAGCGCAACAACCGGGCGTCGTCGATGGGCTTGAGCAGGTAGTCCAGCGCCGCCGCGTCGAAAGCCTGCAAGGCGTATTCGTCATAGGCGGTGACGAACACCACCCGGCAACCGCTGACGCTCCTGGCCACCGCCATGCCATCCAGGCCGGGCATGCGGATGTCGAGGAAGGCAAAGTCCGGCCGCTGCCGGTTGATCTCGGCCAGCGCCGACGCGCCATCATGAACCACGGCCAGAATCGCCAACTGCGGCCACAATCTGGACAAGGCGGATTGCAGCGCGGCGGCCAGCAGCGGTTCATCGTCGGCGATCAGGGCGGTGAGCATGGGTTTTCCTAGGGCAATGCGCCATTCATTATGCAATCGGCAAGACCAGCTCGGCCAGCATGCCGCGCGGCTGCCCCGGCGACAAGCGCAGCTGCGCCGCCGGGCCGTACAGCGCCGCCAGCCGTTCGCGGATATTGGCCAGCCCCACTCCGGCCGGGGCCGCTTCGGCGATGCCGACCCCGCTGTCGCGCACCATCAAGTGGAGCGAGCCGTCCTGCCGCTCGGCGCGGATAACGATTTCGCCGCCGGCCACGCTGGGTTCCAACCCATGCTTCAGCGCATTCTCCACCAGAGGCTGCAGCAGCAAGGGCGGCAGCGGCAGCGCCTTCAGCTCCTCCGCCACCTCCACGCTGACCCGCAGCCGCTCGCCCATGCGGATGGCGGCGATGTCCAACAGCGCGCCCACCATGTCCAGCTCCTGGCCCAGCGTGCCGCTTGCGCTGCGGCTGCGCGCCAGGCTGCCGCGCAGATAGGTATTCAAATAGCCGAGCATGCGGCTTGCGCGCGGCGGATCGGTCTCGATCAGGCTTTGCACATTGGCCAGGGTGTTGAACAGGAAATGCGGCTCGATCTGCGCCTGCAGCATGGCCAGCTGCGCCGCCGTCTGCGCCTCGCGGCTTTCCGCCTCGCGCCGGCGCGTGGCCTCCAGCTCGCCGGCCAGCGCCTGAGAACGGTAGTACAGCAGGCTCAGTGTCATGGCGAACATCGCCACCAGCAAGGTCGGCACAAGAAACAGATACGCGCGCTCCGGCACGCGCAAAGCTAGCGCCAACACATCGAATGCGCCCAGCCAGGCCGCCAGCTTGAAGCCGAACGGCACACTGAACAGCAGCACCAAGACATAGACCAGCGCGCGATTCAGCTTGAGCCGGCCCAGCACGCTGCCGCTCAACCAGCAGCTATAGCCTATGCAAAACGAAATCAGCACGTTGTCGTATAGCCGGCCCCAGCCGCCCAGGGAGGAAAAGAACAAAGCGATGGCCAGATTGATGCCGCTGCAGACGGCAAACTCCTGAAGTACGCCGGACCAGCGCTGGAATGCATTCATGATTAGGCCTCAATAAAAATAATCAAACACCAGCTGCCAACTCTGCTGCGGCATCGCCGCGCCATAGTGGGTCAGCGCTCCGCCGTCGAATCGCTGCCACTGCAAGGCCAGATCGACATGGGGCCAATGGTAGCGCGCCTCCGCCCAGTTCATGCCGCTATGGTCCACCAGGCTGGTCTGCCGCATCGCGGTCAGGTCCAGGCTGTCCACCAGCGCGTCCTGCCAGCTGGCGCGCAACAGGGCCGCCCGCCGCGTCAACAGCGAGGTCGAGTTTGCCATGCTCTGGCGATAAGACCCATAGAACGGGCTTTGCCGCAGACGGTCCCAATCGGCCGCCTCCGGCGCCGCGCCGTCGTACTGGCCCTCGAGCGTCAAGCTCAGCTTGCTGGCGCCGGTCCAGGTGCTGCCCAGCGCCAGCCGGTTGCGCCAGCCGCCGGCCTCCTCACCCAGCCAGCGCCGCCAATCGCTGTCTGCCTGCCCGCCGGCCCATTCGACGTAAGCGACGGTGGAGTCGGTCAGCACATGGCTGAGATTGAATCCGAGCTGCGGCGAGCCGCCCTGCTGGCGGAACGCTAGCCATTGCGGGTTCCAGCTTTCGGAAAATTGATAACTGAAAGCCAGCAACATCCGCTCCCTGGGGTTGCTCGCGCCCCAGTCCGCGCTCAGGCCGTTGCCGCTGGGGGCATCGGCCAGCTTGGGCGACCAGATCCCGGTCAGCGAGGCCCTATCCCACAGTTTTTGCCAGCGCAGCATGGCGTTGCCCAGCCGGTTTTCGCGCAGGCTTTCCTGGTCTGCCGACACCACCGAGCGCACCGTGCCCTCGCCCAGAAAATCAGTCGGGTTATAGCCCACGCCCACGCCGTATCGGGTGTTGACGCGGCCGATGTCCAGCAGGTTCTGATCGCCGAATTCCCGGCTCAGGTAGGCTTCGCGCAGCGTGTTGACACCGTGCGCGCGCTGCGGCGAATTGACGAAGCTCTGATCGAGGCGATCCGAAAACACCGCGCGCCAGTCCGGGCTCAACCGGCCATCCCAACGCAGATCGAAGGACAGCCGCTGCGCGTCCGGCATCGCCTGGTTGACGATGGCGGCGGATTCGAACAGCAGCTTCAGGTCGCGCGGCTTGTCGCTCATCGCCGGCGTTTGGTCCGCCAGTTGCAGCGCCGCCGCGTCGTCATCGGCCCAGGCCGCCGCCGGCAGCGCCGCCAAGACCAGCATCAACCAGGCGCGCATCGCTCACTCCGCCCTGAAGCGCGGCAGATAGTCGCGCTGCAGCCAGGCTTCCGGCACCTCGCGCCAGGCGAAGTCGCTGTTGCGCATCACCGTCACCCACTTGGGGTTCAGGCCGTCGATGATCACCGTCTCGGTGGGCCGCTCGCGGCCCAACACCTGCTGATACCCGCGATAGTAGGCGGTTTTCAGCAGGCTGCCGCTTTCCGAGTAGAACTTGGCCTTGCGGCTGCGGTAGCCGTCCTTGTCGAGCCACAGGTCGATGGCGTGGTAAGTGACGCCGCCGTTGCGGGCCGACAGATGCAGTTTGTAGCAATGCCGGGGCTGGCGGTCGCCATCCTGGATGTCCTCCTCGCCGTCCAGCCGCGCGCGGTAGTCCAGCGCCAGGTTCACCGTCACCACGTCGCCGTTGGAGGCCTGGCCCAGCAAGCGCTGCTGCGGCGAGATCGGCACGCTGGCCTTGCTGGCCGGGTCGTAAAACCACAAATCGTTGCCGTTCTTCAGCATCAGCTTGCCGGCGTCGCGCGCCGGGCTGACAAAGCGCAGCAGGCTGCGAAACTGGCCGCTGTTCTGGTCGGCGCGCGAGTACACCGCCAGCGCGCTGCGCTCGTTCTCCTGGCCGTCCTTGTAGCTGACCAGCGAGACGATCAGGCCGAACGGCTTGTCCGGATTGCGCACCGCATCGCTGCCCGCCAGTATGGTCTGCGCGTCCGGCGCGGCCAGCGCAAACGGAGCGGCCAGGGCAAAGGTCAGGACTATCAGCATCGTTTTCATCTTCTTTTCCTCAAGCATGGCGCAGCGCGTCCACGATCACGGCGCGGGCGGCGCGGCGCGCCGGCCACCAGGCGGACAGCATGGCCATCAGCATCAGCCCCAGCGCGGTGGCCAGCATCATGCCGTTTTCGCCCCACAGCCGGACATAGATAGGCGCCGGGTCCACCTGACCCGGCGGCAGCCAGGTCAGCCCGGCGTGGTTGATCAGCGCCGCCAGCAGCAGGGACAGCGCAATGCCGCAGACGCTGCCCAGGCCGCCCAGCATCACGCCCTCGCACAGGAATAGCCGCTGGATGCCCCCGCGGCGCAAGCCCATGGCCCGCAACGTGCCGATCTCCACCGTGCGCTCCATCACCACCATATTCATGGTGTTGGCGATGGTGAACAGCGAGACGCAGCCGATCAGAATGGACAGGAAACCGAAGATGGTGCCGAACATGCCGGTGATCTGGCCGTATTGCGGCTGCAGCTCGCTGAAGTCATACACCGCCAGCGGCTGATCCTTCAGCGAAGTGTTGAACAACTGGGCCAACCGCGCGCGCGCCGCCGGGATCTGGTAGGTGTGCTGCAGTTGCAGCGCGATGGCGGTCACGCGCGGCTCGTCGGAGCCGTACACCAGCCGCTGCGCCTGGGCCAGGTGCAGGCTGACGAACATATCGTCCAGCTCCTTCACGCCCATGCTTTGCGCCTTCACCACCTGCAGCCGGGCCACATTGGGCGCGCCGCTGGCGGTGGCGGCCAGCAGCTCGATGCTGCCGTCGGCCTTCGGTTGCGGCGAGGAGGCGGACAGCGCGGCCAGGTCCGTCGGCATGGCCGCGCCGGCGGCAACTGTTGGCGGAGGCGGCGCGCAGTGGCCCATTTTCAGCGCGTCGCACAACTGCAGCACGCGCGCCAGGCCCTTGCCTATCACCGCCGCGTCGGGCGCGCTGCCGGTCAGCGCCGCCGGCTTGCCGGGGGCACCAAAATGATAGTCGTCCCACTGCCGCATCCGGTTCTGGCCGTCCACCTCGCTGCCTTGGGCGAACACGGTGCGCGAAGCGCCGGCGGCGTAATGGCCGGCGATGCCGCCCAGCGACAGCGTGGGCGTCGCCACGGTCAGCATCGGCTTCAATACCGGGTCGTTTTGCACCACCCGCATCACCCGCTGGTAATCGCGGATGCCGTAGGCCGCCGGATTGCCGCTGCCATACAGGAAAAAGTCGCGGTGCTGGATCTGCAGATGCCCCATGCCGCGGACAAAGCTGGTTTGCAGGCCATACTGCACGGTGCGGTTGTAGCCGCCGAACAGCAGCAGCGCCACCACGCCCGCCACCATGGTGCCCAGCGTGGCCAGGGTGCGGCGGCGATTGCGCAAGAGATTGCGCCAGGCCAGTTTGACGGTATTCATGCGATTTCCTTTTCGATTTGCGCCTGCAGCTGGCTGACGCGTCCGTCGCGCACCTGATAGCGGTCGTCCGCGGCGGCGATCACCTGCGGGTCGTGCGAGGAAAACACCACGGTCAGCTGATATTGCCGCTGCAGATCGCGCAACAGACCCAGGATGGCCGCGCCGGTCTGGCTATCCAGATTGGCGGTGGGTTCGTCCGCCAGCACCAGCGACGGCCGATGCGCCAGCGCGCGGGCAATGGCCACGCGCTGGCGCTGGCCGCCGGACAATTGGCCGGGCCGGTTGCGCGCCTTGTCCGCCAGTCCCACCGCGTCCAGCAACTCGCTCACTCGGCGCTTGCGCTCCGGCGCCGCCACCCGGTTCAAGATCAACGGATATTCCACGTTCTCGCATGCCGACAGCACCGGCAGCAGGTTGAAGTTCTGAAAGATGAAACCGATATGGCGGGCGCGGAAATCGCTGAGCGCGTCGTCGCCCAGGTGAACGATGTCCTGCCCGGCCACCAGGATGGAACCCGCGTCCGGTCTATCCACGCCGCCTATCAGGTTCAGCAATGTGGTCTTGCCGCTGCCGGACGGACCGGCCAATACGGTGAAACCGCCTGGGCGGATGGTCAGCGCCACATCCTGCAGCGCCGGCACCGTGATCTGATCCAACTGGTAATGCTTGCAGACGCCGCGCATCTCCACTGTCCACATCGATGCTCTCCTCATAAGATTGGCCACTCCGGGACTATAAACAGCCGCATCGCCCCCTGCTCCGGCTTGCGACGAAATGCAGCCATGCGGCGCGAGCGGCGCTCAGCCGTCGCCAGCCGCATGACGTGCGCTTGACCTGCGGCATCGACACCTACGGCCGAGCGGGGTAGGATCAAAACCATGCTTACTCTATGGTAAAGGCCAGCCTATGACCCCAGACCAAGACAAGACCCCACAGACGCCGGACATGGAACCGCCGGAAACCGCCGCCCCTCAACGACGCCAGACCGCCCGCCAGCGCAATGTCAAACGCGTGCATGACGCGTCGGTGCAGACCATTCAGGAGATCAGCCAACAGCCGGTGGCGCAACAAGTGGCGCTGGCCCCGGCCGGCAGCAGCGAGGACAGCACCACGGCCGAGCTGCCGCCCGGCTATCCCTACCATACGCGGATGCGCCGGCCGGAATACGAGCGGGTGAAGCAGGAGCTGCAGATCGAGCTGCTGAAAGTACAAAGCTGGGTCAAGGAGAGCGGACAGAAAATCGTCATCCTGTTCGAGGGGCGCGACGCCGCGGGCAAGGGCGGCACCATCAAGCGTTATATGGAGCACCTGAATCCGCGCGGCGCCCGCGTGGTGGCGCTGGAAAAACCCAGCGAGCAGGAGCGCAGCCAATGGTACTTCCAGCGCTACATCGCCCACCTGCCCAGCGCAGGCGAAATCGTGTTCTTCGACCGTTCCTGGTACAACCGCGCCGGCGTGGAGCGCGTGATGGGCTTCTGCTCGCCGGTGGAATATCTGGAGTTCATGCGCCAGGCGCCGCAGCTGGAGCGCATGCTGGTCAATAGCGGCATCCGCTTGTTCAAGTACTGGTTCTCGGTCAGCCGCGAGGAGCAGCTGCGCCGTTTCATCTCGCGCCGCGACGATCCGCTGAAGCACTGGAAATTGTCGCCGATAGACATCCAGTCGCTGGATAAATGGGACGACTACACCGCCGCCAAGCAGGCGATGTTCTTCCATACCCACACCGGCGACGCGCCCTGGACGGTGGTGAAGTCGGACGACAAAAAACGCGCCCGCCTCAACTGCATCCGCCATTTCCTGTCGCGACTGGACTATCCGGGCAAGGACGCGCGCGTCGCCCACGCGCCGGATCCGCTGATCGTCGGCGATCCGGGGGAAATGATAGGCGCGTGATCGGCGCAGAGCCTGACCTTTCTAATGGGCCGGGCAAGATACTGGACATATGCGCATTGCCGTAGGAATCGTCAATGGCATAAAATAACCAAAACAAGCGTCAGGACTTAACCTAGTCCCGGCGCTTTCTTTCGTCCATTCCTCATGCCCTCACCCATGAATCATGACCCTGCTTGTCGCCGCGCCCGCAGCGCGCCTTCCCGCTTCCGCCCGGCAGCCGCTCTGCTATCGGCGGTCCTGGCTGGCGCGCCGGGTCCTGGCGGCTTGGCGGCGGACGGTTCCTCTCCCGCGCTGACCATCAGCGGCGATATCGGCCACTTCACCGATCCCGGCAGCAAAACCTACACCATCAGCTTGCCAAGCCTGGCCAGCATGCCGCAGCGCAATATCACGACTGCCACCGACTGGACGCCCAAGGGCACGTTCAGCGGACCGCTGCTGCGCGACCTGCTGGCCAAGGCAGGTGCCCGCGGCACGCAAGTCAAGTTCTACGGCGCGGACGATTACAGCATCACCGTGCCGATTGCCGATTTCAGCCGCTACGACGTGATCCTGGCATGGCGCTGGAACGGCAAACCGCTGCAGCTGGAAAACTACGGCCCGTTCTGGGTGATGTACCCGATTCCGACGATGTCGTCAGACGAAACCGGCGGCACGTTCACCTCCAAGCTGATCTGGCAGGTCACCCGCATGGAGGTGAGATGAGCCTCGCCAAACGCTTCTCGCTGAGCGAGATATTAGGCTATGGCCGAGTCTTCATGGCGATATCGCTGTGCGCCACCTTGCTGATTTCCGCCGCGCTGTATTCATCAGTCATCAAGCGGCCGATTCCAGACAAGGCCAGCGATTTGTACTGGATGGTGGCGCAGCTGCAGCTATCGCTGAATCGTGTGGAAATGGACGCCTGGCGCTACCAGGCAGGACAGATTCCTCGCCAGGAGGTAGACAGCAGCTACGCCATCGCCATCAGCAAATACCGCATGTACTCGCAGCCGTCCGCCGCCAATGCCATATTGGCGGCGGTGCCGGGCTTCCCGGAATTGCGGACCGCGTTGGCCGGCGTGTTCGAGCGCCCGCCGCGGCAATGGAGCCGGCAAGACGCTCAGCAACTGTCCCAGGACTTGGCGCAGCTGCGTCCGCAGCTGGCGGACTTCGCCGTCCAGGCCAGACAGCGGGAAAACAGCGAGATGGTGCAGCAGATGAAACTGATGGAAAACCATCAGACCATGTATCTGCTGGGCTTGACCTGCTGGCTGGGCTTCCTCTGCCTGTTCTGGGTGGTGATGCACCGCTTCGGCAAGATCAAGCGCCAAGCCTCGCAGCAGCAGCAGATCCTGGAGCGCGAGCAGGCGGCGCGCGCGGCGCTGGTGCAAAGCGAGCTGGCGCGCGACACCTTCCTCGCCACCATCAGCCATGAAATCCGCTCGCCCCTGCAAAGCATCCAGACGTGCGTCGAACTGCTGGAATACAGCGTGCAGCGCGACACGCCGGGCTATGGCTACCTCGCCCGGCTGAAACACAGCACCGAGCACTTGCTGGAGCAGGTGCGGGACATCATGGACATCTCGGCGCTGAAAAACCATCAGCTTACGCTGGAACCGGCCGCCACCGACATCGCTGCGCTGATCGAAACCGTAGAGCTGGCGCATAGAAGCAATGCCGAAGCCAAGGGCTTGAGCCTGCGCATAGACTGTCCGGTCCTCCCGGCATTGTGGCTGGATGGCCACCGGCTGCGGCAGATCGTCTGGAATCTGTTATCGAATGCCATTCGGTACACCGACAACGGCCACATAGAGCTGACCTTGCGCTACCATGAGCGGCAGCTGGAAATTTGGGTAAGAGACACCGGCGTCGGCATTCCGGATGAAATCAAAGCCCAATTGTTTCGGCCTTTCGCCCGCGGCAAGAACCGCCGCCCCGGCAGCAGCGGCCTGGGCCTGGCCATCGTCCACGAGTTGGTCATGCTGTTCGGCGGCAGCATCAAGGTTTCCAGCCAAGTGGGCGCCGGCAGTTGCTTCCGGCTGCTGCTGCCCGCCTTGGAGGCGGCAAGCATGACCGAGCTTGAAGACGCGGAGCCGCAGCCAGGACGCATCCTGCTGCTGGACGATGACGAGCATATTCGCGAGTCTTATCATGCCCTGCTGGAAGCCAAGGGCTACTTGGTGGACACCGTGGCCACGGTGCCGGCGGCCATTGAAAGAGTGCTGTCGCAACGCTACCACCTGCTGCTGCTTGATCTGCAGGTCGGCAACGCCAGCGGCTACGAAGTGGCTGAGGCGGCGAGGCAAACGCTGACCAATCTGAAAACCCCGGTCATCGGGATGACCGCGTTCAAACAGGAATTCTACGATCCGCGCCAGACGCTGTTGACCGGCAAGCTGGAAAAGCCATTCAACTTCGGCCAGCTGCAGAAACTGCTGACGCTCCACCTGCCCGCAAGCCGGCAGGGGGCCGCCAGGACGGCCTGAATCTTCACCCACCATCCCATCCCCCGGCGCTGAGCCGGCGGCGCGCATCGATCGCTTGCCGTTACCATCCATCAGCCCGCCCCCGCACTCCCAAACCCGGCCAGGGATTGGGCCGATTTTGGTCTATTTTAAGATTTCCAAAAGACTCCCCTGCTTCCATCAAGGGGATTGCCGACAAAATCCAGATGACGTTATATTCAAACCAAATAAGAAGAACTACTTATAGCCCATCGCAATCCCGGACAACACGTGGTTTAGCAGGTAATGGTCATGAATCAGACGCAACAAAAATGGGGCCGCCTGGGCATCCGCATCATCCTGGTCGCGGCAGCAGCCATCACGGTCGCGTTTGCCGTGATGATCGCACTGATCGCCAAGCTCAACTACAACGAGGCCATCGACAACGGCTACCAGCTGGCAACGGAACAAGCCGCCAGCTACGCCAAGGATGCCGAAAGCGATTTCGACCGCGGCTTTCAACTGCCCAAACACCTGGCCGGCGCCATCGAGGGCATACGCCGCACCGGCAAGCCGGACCGCAAGCAGACCGACGCGATGATCATGCAATTGCTGGACAACGCGCCGCAGTCCATCGGGCTATGGATGCTGTGGGAGCCTAACGCTTTCGACGGCAACGACAACGCTTTCCGTTTCGATTGGCCGCGCCATGACCCCTCCGGCCGCTATCAGCCCTATATCACCCGCAATGCGCAGGGCAAGGCGCAGATGGACGTGATGGTGGACAGCGACCGCGTCAAGCAGTTTCCCAAATACAAGGAACATCCTGAAACGTATCAGCCGGATTACGAAAAGCCCGGCTGGGGCGATTTCTACTACGTGCCCAAGCAGCGCGGACGCGACACCATCACTGAGCCGTACCCCTACGAGGTGCAAGGCAAAAAGGTGCTGGAGAGCTCCCTGGCCGTGGTCATGAAAGACGCCAGCGGCAAGATGACCGGCGTGTCGGCTACCGACGTGGCGCTGGACCAGCTGCAAAAGCGCTTTGGTCCCATCCACCCGCGCGAAACCGGCTTCATCCGCATCGTGTCCGAAGGCGGAATTTATGTCGTCAACCCCCAGGCCGAACTGCTGGGCAAGCCGGTGGCCAAGGAAGACCCACTGTTCGCCCACTTGCCGGACATTAAAAAAGGCAGCGACTTCGTCTACGAAGACGGGGGGCTCACTCACTTCTTCCATCCTATCCGGGTCGGCGAAACCGGCCAGTTCTGGTCAATCGGCATCAGCATTCCCACTGCGGCCATCACCGCCGACGCCCGGCGCTCGATGTTCGCGGCCATCGCCATTGGCGTGGCGGCGCTGGCGCTGATCCTGCTGTTGCTGACCGTAGTGATCCGCACGCTGACCAAGCCGCTGATCAAACTGGCGGAAACCATGGAGCAGCTGGCCGACGGCGGCGGCGACCTGACCTCGCGCATCGCCATCGCCAACCGCGACGAGATCGGCCGCACCGCCTATGCCTTCAACCGCTTCCTGGACAGCCTGCGCGACATGTTCATCCAGGTGCGGGAGCAAAGCCGCCAGGTTTCCGCCGCGGCCAGCCAGCTCAGCCATTCCGCCAGCCAGGTGCACGACGCGTCCACCCAGCAATCCGATGCCGCCTCCGCCAGCGCCGCCAGCGTGCAACAGGTCACCGTCGGCGCCCAGCACATCGCCGACACCGCGCAACAGGCCGGCAGCATCGCCCGCGAAACCGGCGAACTGACCGAACAGAGCGTGGCCAAGGTCAACCGCGTCACCGGCGAAATCCAGCGCATGACCGACACCATGCACGCGCTGGCCGACCGCATGAGCGGCTTGGGCAACCGCTCCAATGAGGTCACCACCATCGTCGGCGTGATCAAGGACATCGCCGACCAGACCAATCTGCTGGCCCTGAACGCGGCCATCGAAGCGGCGCGGGCCGGTGAAATGGGCCGCGGCTTCGCCGTAGTGGCCGACGAAGTGCGCAACCTGGCCGGCCGCACCGCAGAGGCCACGGTGCAGATCACCCGCATCGTCGAAGCGATCAGCAGCGAAACGCGCCAGGCGGTGGGGGACGTGCAGAACAGCAGCCAGCAGGTCGATCTCAGCGTCGGCATCGCTGAAGAAGCCAACCAGGCCATGCGCGAAGTGCAGGACTACAACCGCCAGCTGGTGGCCAGCATTGTCGACATCGCCACGGCCACCCGCCAGCAATCCAGCGCCAGCCAGGAAATCGCCCAGAATGTGGAGCGCATCAGCGGCATGGCGCAAAGCAATAACCAGACCGTGCGAGAAGTCAGCGATGCCGTCAGCCGCCTGCGCGAGCTGTCCAGCGAACTGGAGCAACTGGTGGGGCACTTCAAGTTGTAATCGGCGCCCGCTTCGTCGAAAGCCCGGCCAGGCCGGGCTTTTTCATTGCCCTCGCCCCGCCATGCGCAGCGCCAAACCGATGGCGAAGCCCAATAAGACAAGGCCGCAGCCCAAATCCAGCCCGCGCCGGCCGCGTGGCCCCAGCCTGAGCAAGAGCGCGCCGCCGCCATAGGACAGCAACAGCCACCACATGGCCGAACCGCAAAACACGCCCGCTACCATTTCCAGTTGCCGCGCGGCGTCAAGGCGTAAACCGCCGGACAGCGCGGCGGCGACTGCAGCGAAAGACAGTATCGTCATCGGATTGCCCAACGTCAGCAACAAGGTGCTGAGGTAGGCCTTGCCCAGATGCCGCTCCGCATCATCGCGCCTTTCTGCCGCGGGCCGGCGCAAGGTGGCAATGCCGAGCCAGGCCAACAGCAAGCAAGCCGCCCACCCCAGCGGCCGGGCCAAGGCGCCGGCAAGCTGCATGGCGAAACCGCCTCCCCATACCCCAGCCAGCGCGAACAAACCATCGGCGCTCGCCGCGCCCAGGCCGGTGGCCAGCCCCAGCCGCGGACCGCCGCGCAGGGTGCGGCTGATGCACAGCAAACCTATCGGTCCCACCGGCGCCGCAATGGCGATGCCTATCCAAGCCGCCTGCCAAAACATCGCCGCCTCCTTTCGTGTTTGCGATGCCAATAGTCTGCCTGCGCCGAGCGTGGCGGCCCATGAGGTTTTTTCGGCCATCAACCATGCTAACCTTCAAAAACACCATCAAAAGCGGGAAAGCGTTTACGAATGGAAGTCGATGCCAAATCCTGGGCGATATTGACCGCCCTGCAGGCCAACGCCCGGCAATCGCTGACCGAGCTGGCGCAGGCGGTGGGCCTGTCGGTGCCGGCGGTGTCGGAACGGGTCAAGCGGCTGGAGGAAGCCGGGGTGATAGGCGGCTACCACGCAAGAGTGGCGCCGCTGCGCGCCGGTTACGCGCTGTCCGCGCTGGTGGGCATCACCGTGCCGCAACCGGACAAGAAAACCCTGCTCGCGCGGCTGGAGGCCATGCCGGAGGTGATGGAATGCCACCACGTGACCGGCGTGGACTCCTACGTATTCAGGCTCTTGGCGCGCGATGTGTCCCATCTGGAAATGCTGGTGGCGCAGCTGAACGACCTGGGCGAAACGCGCACCTCCATCATCCTGTCCACGCCGCTGGCGGAACGGCCGGTGCGGCCGCCGCGCTGAGCGGCCTCAGCCCGCCTGGCGGCAGGCCTTGTCCGGCGCTTGATATGCGCGGCTGACATCCAGCGGCGCGGCGTACGGCGAGGACCAGGTTTGTTCGTGCAAGGCAGCGATGCGTTGCGCCATCGCCTCGTTGCGCAGCACCACTTCCAGATTGCGCGACTTGTCCATATAGCCTCCGCTCCAGTTGCTGGTGCCCACCCAGGCGATCTTGCCGTCTATCTCCATGGTTTTGCTGTGGATGACGCGGGCAAACGGGATGCAGGCGCCATCGCGCGGGATGGTGACGATGCGGACTTCCATGCCGGGCAGCGCCACCAGGCTCTTCAAGTAGTCCACGCCCGGCTTTTCCAGATTCCAGTCTGACACCATCAGCTTGACCTTGACGCCGCGCGCCAGCGCGCCGCGGATGGCGTTGTCGAACATCGGATAATAGCTGCGCGGCTTGCCATAGCTCAGCGGCGCGTAGTCCAAGAGCTGAATGCGCACTTCGCGCTGCGCCTCGGCCATCAGCCGCGGCAAGGCGGTTTCGGAGTCGCCCACGCCATCAGGATTGTAGGCATTCGGGCTGGCCAGCAGCGCCGCGGGCTGCGACAAGTCCGCAGACTGTTCGGCGTTTCGCAAGGGTTTGACTTGGCCGCCGGCGGCCAGCGCATGCTGCGCCGACCAGTCCTGTTCGAAGATGGCCTGCATGCGGCCGGCCATCGCCGCGTCATCGACTTTGAGCCCGGTTTCATGGATGTGCTGCAGCGAGCGCCAGTCGAAGTTCTGGCTGCCGACATAAGCGGACTGCCCGTCCACCACGATGAACTTGGCGTGGATGATGCCGTTGCCGGTCAGTTGGTTGTAGTCCAACTGGCGGTATTCCAGATTGGGAATGCGCTTCAGCCGCGCTATCGTTGCCGGCTCGCTGGCGAACATGCCCTTCTTTTCCATCAGAAAGCGGATCTTCACCCCGCGGCGGCCGGCGGCGTCCAGGTGATCGATCACCTGATCCAGCTTGCTGCCATCCTGCCCGGCCACGTAGAACTGCTCCAACACAATCTCGCGCTTGGCGGAGTCGAACAACTGGCTCCACACCGTGGCCGGGTCGCGCAGATCGGGCGTATCCAGATGCGCGTGCTGCGGAGCGGTATGCACCAGTTCGAAACCGGGTATGGAGAAATCGGCGCGGGCCAGCGAGGCTGCCATGGTCAGGGCCAGCGGCCACCAGCGTTTGGACATTGCGGCTTCCTTCGGAAAATTTCAGATCATGACATGACCATGTTAAGCGAGTATGTACTCGACATGAAAAAAGGCTGCCCGAAAGGCAGCCATCAAGACAGACCCGCTGTGGCCTGTTAACGAAGCGAAAGCAGCGCCAGCACCCGATAGCGGCTGATGCCGAGCAGCGCCGGCACCAGCTGCTGCAGATGGTTGAAGTCGGCGGTTTGGTTGAGCCGGGCGTTGAAGTCGCTGACGAAACCGCTGGCCCAGCTTTGCTCGTCCGTGCGCGATAGCTGGCTGATCGATTGCCGGGCCTCGGCGATGGCGCCGTCAATCGCCGAGTGGGTTTGCTGCAGCCTGGCGATGGCGCGCAGCACGTCCTGCAAGGCCAAGCGCACTTGGGCGTGATCGTTCGCCCGCCAGCGCGAGACATCAATCGCCGCGGCCTCGGCTTCCAGCGCCAGAGGCTGTGGCACGCCGCCAGGAAAGCGCACCCCGCCGCCGCGCACGGTCAGCGCGCCCTGCAGCTTGTCCCAGTCCCGCTCGCTGCAACTGAAGCCCAAGCGCCCATAGTCATCGAGTTCGCAACGCACGCCGGCCGGCCCCAAAGCCTGGTTCAAGCCGCGCAATGCCTCGTCGCGCCGGACGCCCTCGCCGACTCGCACCGCGGCGGGGGCGGCGCCACCGACCGAAAACACCAGCGTTTCCGGCGCGCCGGAGGTCAGGCTGTCCAAGTCCAGCCCACGCGCGACGAAACTCTGCCGCGCCGGCGCGCCCAGCGACAGGCGCAGCTGGCTGTCCAGGCTGCCGGCGCTGTCATCGCGGCGGCGCTGCCACGCCTGACCCAATGCGTCGCGCTGGGCATTCAAGCCATCTGTATCCAGACGGCGCTGCGTCAGTTGCTGGCTCAGGCTGTCCTTGAAACCTTGCAGCTGGCTCAGCATGTCTTCCACGTAGTCCAGCGCGCACTGCGCCGACGTCAGCTGTTCATTCAGCTGGGTGCTGTAACGCCAGCCAGAAGCGCCGCCCGTCTGCGGACGGGCGCTGGCCAAGGCCGCGCGGGAAGCGACGCCGGCGCTGCGCGCGGCGGCGGCCGCGCGCAGCGCGCCGTCCTTGCTCCAGCGCTTGTCGCCTGGCGAATGGGAAATGGAACCGAGTGTGGCGGGCATGGCGTCAGATCACATTGAACAGCGTCAGCTGGCTGACCTTGCCGTAGGCTTTCTGACTGGCCTGCAGCGCCATCGACAACTGGCCCATATTCATATACGCGGTACCGTAGTCCAGACCGCCCAGCTCCAGCATGCTCTGCTGGTTGGCCAGGCTCAGGCTGTTGTGGTTGCCGTCCAGGGTCTGCAGCACGTTCTGCGCCCCGCCCAGCTCGGAAATGCTGCCGCTGACGCTGGACAAGGCGCTGTCCACGCTGTCCATGGTGGCGCGCACGGCGGCGCCCACCGCCGGGTCCTTGCTGTCCAGCGTCGGGCTTTGCAGCGTGGCGATCACCTTGTCCAATTGGTTGAGCAGCGCCGGCATGGACTCCAGCGTGACGTTGGATGCCTGGGTGACGCCCTCGCCCACCGTGACCTGCTGGCGATCGGTGTTGCCGCTGAAGCTGTAGCGGCTGCCGGCTGCCTGGCTGGCGTCGAATTTGATGGTCGCGCTGTTGACGGCGCTGCCGGAGAACAGATAGCGGCCCTCGCTGTCCTTGGTGTTGGCGGCAAACAGGATGCTGTCGCGCAGGCTGATCAAGGGCGACGCCATCGCCTTCAAGTCTTCGGCCGGCGCGGGATTGGCCGCCGCCACCAGGATGTCGCGCGCGTCGCGCAGATTGGCGCTGATGCCGCCCAGCAGCGTTTCATTCTGGCTGAGCCGGGACTTCAGCGCGCCGATATTGTCTCGGTACTGCGACAGCGCGGCCTCTTCGCGCTGCAGCCGCAGCAGGCGCACGCTGGCGATCGGGTTTTCCGACGGCGCCAGCATGCTCTTGCCGCTGGACATCTTCTGCAGAAGCTCGGCCATGCCGGAACTGCTGTTCTGCATGGCCAGCAGCACGACGGACTGGTACTGGTTGCTGGAGATACGCATGCTTGTCCTTACAGGATGGCCAAGGTGCTTTCGAACAGCTGGTTCGCCACCGAAATCACCTTCATATTGGCCTGGTACATCTTCTGGAATTCGATCAGGCTCACCGCTTCTTCATCGCCGTTGACGCCGGACGTGCCCTGCCAGTTTTTTTCCGATTCGGCGCGGATCACATTGGCGGTGTCCAGGCCGGATTTGTTCTGCTGGCTGGCGATGGCCAGGTGGCCGATCATCTGCGAATACGCGTCGCCCAGCGTCACCTGGCCAATGCCGGACAAGGCGAAGCTCTGCTGCCGGATCGCCAGGATCTGCTGCAGATTGTCGTTGTTGCCGGGCTTGGCCGGATCGGCGGAAAAGCCCAGATCCGCCGCGCCGATGCCGGTGGTTTGCAGCAGGCCGTGGGCCGCGCCGGGGTCGAACTGAAACAGCGGCTTGCCGCTCTGGCCATTCATGTCGTAGCCCTTGGCCAGCTGGCCATTGACGCGGCTGGCCAGTTCGCCGGCCAGCGCGCGCACCTGTTCCTGCGCCGGCCGCAATACCTGGACCTCGAACTGGTTGAGCCCGCCCAGCTGCCCGCCCAGATCGCCGCCGGGCATGGCGTATTTCTCGGTGCCGAAGGCCAGTTTCAGCTGCTGGCTGCCATCCGGCTGCGCCTCGCTGGACAGGGTGGCGGCGCTGTCGCCGGACACCAGCGGCAGACCGTTGGTCAGCGAGATAGACTTGCCGCCGTCCGGCTGCGCCACCACCCGCACTTCCACCAAGGACGCCAGCGCGTCGATCTGGCGGTCGCGCTCGTCTTCCAGGCCGGAGGTATTGATGCCCTGCGCCCGCGCGGCGATCAGTTTCTGGTTCAGCGTGGCCAGATTGGCGGTGGCGCTGTTGATCTGGGTTAGCGTGGCGGAGCGTTGTTCGGCGATGGCCGCCTGCTGCGAGGTCAGCACGCCGTACAGATTGTTGAAGCGCTGCGCCAGCGAACCGGCTTCCCGCACCACCTGGTCGCGCATGGTATTGGAATCCAGGCTGGCGGCGTTGAGCGCGGCGAAGAACTTGTCGAAGCCGGCGGACAGGCTGCTGCCGTCGCTACCCATCACCTTTTCCAGCTGGCTGAAGTAAGGCTGGGCGGCAGACAGGGCGCCGACATGGGAGCCGGCCTGCCATTGCTGTAGATTCTTGTAGTCGTCGCTGAAGCGGCGCACGCTGGCCACCGACACGCCATAGCCGGCGCTATTGGGATCGCCAAGTCCCGGCGTTTGCGTGGCCAGTACCACGCCCTGGCGCGAGTAGCCGGGCGTCTGCTGGTTGGCGATGTTCTGGCTGGCCGTATTGAGCGCGACCTGGGCGGCCTGCGCGCCGGTCAGCGCGTTATCGATCATGCGCATCGTGGGTGGTCATCACTTGGAAAGTGGAAACATAGGCGCGGAGAAAGCCGCCAAACCCTGGCCGGCGTCGCGCCCCTGCTGCAGACGGGCGACGGCCTGGTCCGGGTTCTTAAGGGGAATATTCCCGTCGGCCGGCAGCAGCTGCGCCAGGATCAGGTTGGCGATGCCGAAAGCGCGCTTGCCGGCCAGCTGGTCCGCCAGCGCGCCGTCGGCGATGTCCTGCATGTCGCCGTTGACGGACTTGGCGAACACGCTGTCCTCCCCGGCCACTTCGCGCGTGGTCTTGCGCATCTGCTTGAACATCTCGCGCACGAACTGCGCCTCGAACATCTCCGCGGCTTTTTCGGCTTTCTTGCGGTATTCCGGGCTGGCCGGCGCGACAGGCTGCTCGGCTCCGCCTTGCGCGGACGGGTTTTGCAAGTCATTGTTCAGCATCGCAGACTCTCCATAGAACCTGTTCATAGTATTTGCTCGCCGCAGCGGCATGCCTGGTCCGCGAGCCATGGCGTCTTCGTCGCGCCCAGGCCCTTCAAGCCTACCCTCGCGAAGCGGATTCAAAACCTGTAAACACGAGCTTTTATATCACCACCAGCTCGCCATCTATCGCCCCGGCCTGATCCAGCGCCTGCAGGATGGCCATCACGTCGTCCGGCGTGGCGCCGGTGCGGTTGACGGTGTCGATGATGGCGCGCAGGCTGGCGCCGGCCGGCCACTTGAACATGCGTCCCTGGCCCTGCTCCACCTGCACGCT
This sequence comes from Chromobacterium sinusclupearum, assembly GCF_002902845.1. Taxonomy (GTDB): domain Bacteria; phylum Pseudomonadota; class Gammaproteobacteria; order Burkholderiales; family Chromobacteriaceae; genus Chromobacterium; species Chromobacterium sinusclupearum. The sequence goes on along the minus strand of NZ_PPTF01000030.1, from coordinate 22,298 downwards.
GGAATTCGGCACCACCTTGGTGTCGCCGTTGCTGAACGGCCCGGGCTGGCTGACCTGGGACGACTCGGAAATCACCACGCGCAAGCTGCCGTGCGACACCGCGGCCGGCCGCACGGTGACGCCCTCGCTGATCACCACGGTGCCGGTGCGCGAATTGAACACCACGCGCGGAATCTCCTGGCCCACGTCCACATTGAGTTTTTCCAGCCGCGCGACGAAGGCCACGCGCTCGGTCGGGTCCTGCGGCGCTCGCACTTCGATGGTGGTGGCGTTGCGGGTGCTGGCGATCTTGCCGTAGCTGCGGTTGATGGTTTTCACCACATTGGTGGCGGTTTCAAAGCTGGGGCGGCGCAGGCTGAGCCGCACCGAATCGCCCTGCTCGAAATCGCTGGGAATCTCGCGCTCTATGCTGGCGCCGTTGGGAATGCGCCCGGCGGTGGGCGTGTTGACGGTGACGCTGGAGCCGCTCTTGCCCTGCGCCGACAAGCCGCCTATCACCACGCTGCCCTGGGCCAGCGCGTACACTTCGCCGTTGGCCGCCTTCAGCTGCGTCAACAGCAGCGTGCCGCCGCGCAGGCTCTTGGCGTCGCCCAGCGACGACACGGTCACGTCTATGGTCTGGCCGCGGCTATACCCCGGCGGCAGGCTGGCGCTTACCATCACCGCCGCCACGTTCTTGACGCGGGTGTCGGTCTTTTCCGGCATTTTCAAGCCGAACTGCTTCAGCATATTGGCCACGGACTGGCCGGAGAACTTCACCTGCGAGTTGTCGCCGGTGCCGTCCAGGCCCACCACGATGCCGTAGCCTATCAATTGGTTGTCGCGGATGCCTTCCACATTGACCAGCTGGCGCAGCGGCTGGGCGGCGGCGGCAAGCGACAACGCCGCCAGGCTGGCCGCGACGATCAGGCGCTTCAAAAGTGTCAATCTCATCGATAGCCCTAGAACGGCATCAGCGGACTGGTGAAGAACTTCATCAGCCAGCCGGGATTATTGGCGTCGGCCAGCGCGCCGCTGCCGGAATAGCCGATGCGGGCGTTGGCGATGCGCAGCGAGGACACGCGGTTGTCGGTGTCGATGTCTTCCACCCGCACATAGCCGGCCAGCTGCAAAGACTCCTCGCCCTGGTTCAGCGTCAGCTGCTTCTCGCCCTTGACCTGCAGCAGGCCATTGGGCAAGACCTTGTGCACCACCACGGTCAGCGAGCCGGCCAGCGCGTTCTGCTGGGTGGAGGTGGACGAGCCGTTGAAATTGCGATTGGCGTCTATGCCCACCTGGGCGTTGAAGGTGGTGTTGCCGATCAGCGACGGGCCGATCTTGGCGCCGGATTGCTTGCCGAAAGTGGTGCCGGCCTGCTTGCTGGCCTGGGTGGTTTCTTCCAGCACCACGGTCAGGATGTCGCCGGGGCGGAAGGCGCGGTTATCCGAGATCAGCGACAGCGTGCCGCCTGCGGTGAACACGCCGCCGCCGCGCGGCGCCTCGGCGGACTGCCGCACCAGCTCGGGCAGCGGATCCGGCGGCGGTGGCGCCGGCTGGAACTGGGCGCAGCCGGCCAGCAGCAACGCGGCGAGCATGAACGGGCGTAACGATGTCATCGCACCGACTGGCCCAGTTGCTGCAGCATATTGTCGGCCGCGCTCAACACCTTGGTGTTCATTTCATAGGTGCGCTGCGCCGCGATCATGTCCACCATTTCCTCCACCACCTGCACATTGGAGCCTTCCAGGCTGCCCTGCTTCAGCTTGCCCAGCGCATCGGCGCCGGGGTTGCCGGTGGTGGCATTGCCGCTGGCGGCGGTTTCCTGGAACAGATTGTCGCCCAGCGCCAACAAGCCGGTAGGGTTGACGAAGTTGGCCAGCGTGATCTGGCCGACGTCGGTGGGCGTGGTCGCGCTGCCTTCGGTCACCGACACCACGCCGGTTTCGCTGATGGAAATCTTGGTGGCCGTCGCCGGAATCTTGATTTCCGGCTCCAGCGGCAGGCCCTGGGCGTTGACCACCAGGCCGTCCGCGTTCAGCTGCAGCTGGCCGGCGCGGGTGTAGCCGGTTTCGCCGTTGCTCATCTTCACCTGCAGAAAGCCCTGGCCGACGATGGCCACGTCCAGCGTCTGGTTGGTAGTGGTCAGGTTGCCTTCGGTGAACACCTTCTGGCTGCCCACCAGGCGCGTGCCGTTGCCCAGCTGCACGCCGGACGGAGACAGGTTGTTGTCGTCCACCTTGCTGCCGGGCTGGCGGTCCACCTGATAGAACATGTCCTCGAACACCATGCGGTCGCGCTTGAAGCCGGTGGTGTTGACGTTGGCCAGGTTGTTGGCGATGGCGGTCAGGCGCGCGTCCTGCGCCTGGATGCCGGTTTTGCTGATCCACAGTGCCGGATTCATCGAACTCTCCTATCAGCCGCGCAGCAGGCGATTGCCCGCCTCGTTCATGTCGCTGGCGGCGTTGAACAGCTTCATTTGCATTTCGAAATTGCGGTTGAGCGTCATGGTGGCCACCATTTCCTCCACCGCGGACACATTGCTGCGCTCCAGATGGCCGCTTTGCACCTTGACGCTGTCGTCGGCTGGAAACGGCGCATTCTGCCGCGGCACAATCAGGCCGTCGGCGCTCTTGGCCAGCTCGCGCGCATCGGGCTTGACCAGCTTCAGCTTATCCACCGGCTGCATCTCGGCATCGCCGGGATTCAGCACCGACACGGTGCCGTCGGCGGCGACGCTGACCTTCAGATAGCCTTCCGGCAGGCGGATCGCCCCACCGTCGCCCAGCACCGGATGGCCGTTGACGCTGAGCGTGCCGTCGGGGCCGGCCACCATGCTGCCGGCGCGGGTGTAGGCCTCGCTGCCGTCCGGCGCGGCGATGGCGATGAAGCCATCGCCCTGCAGCGCCACATCCAGATCGCGGCCAGTTTCCACCACCGTGCCGTTGCGGGTGTCCAGCGCGGTCGGCGCGTTCTGGCTCAGCAGCCGGGCGTCGTAGCCATAACCCGGCACCGCCTGGCTGACGGCGGTGTCGATGTCGGCGCGGAAGCCGCCGGTTTCGGCGTTGGCCAGATTGTTGGCATGAATTTGCTGCGATTTGAGCAAGCGGCCCGCGCCGCTCATCGCGGTGTAGATCAGCGCGTCCATCGCCTTACACCGCCTGCATCAGCGCCTGCATCACCTGGTTCTCGGTCGAGATCACCTTGGTGTTGGCCTGATAGTTGCGTTGCGCGGTCATCAGCGTCACCAGCTCCGAAGTGACGTCGACATTGGATTGCTCCAGCGAGCTGGTGGCCAGCTTGCCGGCCATGCTGCTGCCGGCGGTGGACAACAGGGCCGCGCCGGATTCGGTGGTTTCCTGCCAGCTGGTCTGCGACGAGGCGGCCAGCGCGTTCTCGTTGGCGAAATTGGCGATGGCCAGTTGCGCGACCACCTGCTTCTGGTCATTGCTGTAACTGACGATCACCTCGCCGTGTTCGCCCAGGCTGACGCCGGTGCGCGCGCCCGGCGGATAGCCGGTGGCGGCGTTGCGGCTGGTGCTGGCCTCGCCGGCAAACTGGGTGGTGCCGGTGTAATCGACGGCCAGCTTCAGCGGCGAAGCGCCGGCCGGCGCGCCCAGGTCCAGCGCCACCGCGGCGGCCGGCTGGGTCAGCTTGCCGTTGCTGTCGAACTGCAGATTGGTAGTGGCGCCCAAAGCCTGGCCGTCCAGCGCGTAGTGCACGGTGACGGTGCTGTCCGCGCTCTTGCAGAAGTACTGGGTCAGGTTGTGCTTGTTGCCCAGGGAGTCGTAGACGGTGGACACGCTGGAGTGGTTGAAGCTCTGGGTATTGCCCTTGTCGAACGGGATGGTCTGCGTAGTCCAGCCGGCCGACATATTGCCGGTGTACTGCAAGGCGTCGCTCGGCTTGGCCGGGATGTTGCCGGTGGGAATCTGGATGTCGCCCAAGGCGCCCAGCGCGCCGCTGTCCGCCTTGGCATAGCCCTGGATGCGGCCCTTGCTGGCGTCGATCAGGTAGCCGTCCTTGTCGGTATCGAAGATGCCGACGCGGCTGTAGCTGACCGTGCCGGCCGTGCTCTTGGAGACGAAGAAACCGCGGCCGTCGATGGCGGCGTCCAGCGTGCGGCCCGTATTCACCAGGCCGCCGTTGCGGCCGATGTTCTGGCTATTGCCGCGGCTGTTGACGCCCATGGCCTGGCTGCCGGCATAGGCGGAGGCGAAGGTCACGCGGCCGGACTTGAAGCCGTAGGTGGCGGAGTTGGCGATGTTGTCGCTGATGCTGCCGAGTTGATCGTTGACGGCGTGGATGCCGGACAGGGCGATTTCGAAACTCATGGAACTCTCCGAACGGAACTTTAAGCGGAAGCGCCGGGCAGACCCAGCAGGGCGGAAACGGAGGACGACGGGAACTCTCCCAAGCCGGCCAGCGACAATACCGGTTCGCCGCCGTTGACCGGCAGGCGCACGCCGTTGACGTTGGCCTTCAGTTCCAGCAAGCCGGCGCTGCCGGAAGCGGTGGCCAGCTCCAGCTGATAATCGCCGGCCGCCAGGCCATAATCGGCCAGCTTGATCTGGAAGTCGCTGGCGCCGGCGGCGCGCTTGCCCAGCTCGATGCGGGTGCGCTGGCCGGCGGCGTCGGTCAGGATCAAGGTATTGGCCTCCTCCGCGCCGGACAGGGTCAGCCGGCCGGACAAGGCGGTCTGGCCGTCGCTACGGAAGCGGTCGGTCTGCACCAGCACCGGCTTGCCCACCTGCGCGCCCAGCGCCAGGCCTTGCAGCTCGCGCAGCATGCCGCTCTGGCTTTGCAGCAGCTTGACCATGTCCTGAGTCGACTGCACTTGGTTCATCTGCGCCAGCTGGCTGACGAACTGCGACGGATCGGCCGGATCCAGCGGACTCTGGTTGCGGATCTGCGCCAACAGCAGGGTCATGAACATGTCTTGCGTATCGTTCTTCTTGCCGGCGGCCGGCGCCACTTTCGGCGCGGCGGACGAGGACTGGCCGCCCGAGGACAGTTGCGACGACTGCGTCTGATCCACGCTCATGCGTTGTCTCCCAGTTTCAGCAGGTCCTGCTGCATGGTTTTCACGCGCGCCAGCACTTCGACATTGGTCTGGAAGGCGCGGCTGGCGGACAGCATGTCGGTCATTTCCTCTACCGAGTTGACGTTGCTGTAGTAGACATTGCCGTCGGCGTCGGCCAGCGGATTGCCCGGCTCGTGCGCCTTGCGCACCGGCTCCGGGTTATGCACCACATCCAGCACCTGCACGCCGACGCCCTCGCCCATCATCTGGCTGGAGAACACCGGCTTGCGGCCGTGGTAGGCCGCCTGCTCGTTGCCGGCAGCGGCATCGGCGTTGGCCAGGTTGCTGGCCACCGTGTTCAGGCGCACCGTTTGCGCGGTCATCGCCGAGCCGGCAATGCGCGAGATATCGCGAAATGACATGGCTTATTGCCCCGCAATGACTTTGGCCAGCCCGTGCAGCTTCATATTGATGAAGGTGAGGCTGGTCTGGAATTCGGAAACGTTTTGGGAGAATTCAGCCTGCTCCACGCCCAGCTCGACGGTATTGCCGTCGCGGGACGGGTGATTGGGCAGCCGGTACAGCAGATCGCCGCCGTCATCCAGCGCCAATGGCGAGTCGGCGCCGGCCGATGCCAGCGCCGCCTTGAAATCGATATCGCGCGCCTGATAACCCGGGGTGTTCTCGTTGGCGATATTGGACGCCAGCACCCGGGTCCGCTCCGCCCGCAGCCGCAAGGCCTCGGGATGGATGCTCAGGGCCTTGTCCAGATGTAAGCCCATTGCCTTGACCCTATCAGTTCACTACCATGTTCAAGCTATTCGCTACAAATAGCCCTTTAATTGGAAAGCGATACTAATAAGTGAATCCAGCATCGTATACGCAACAATTACCAAGCAATTCCGAATGGCAAAATTCACGACTCAAGCCTTGACGCTGCTCGCCCTCGCCCTGCCTCAAATCAGCCTGGCCGCCGCAGGACCGAACGCCGCCATCCGCCAACAGGCGGAAGCCCGGATTAATCAGCGTCTGCAGGAAGCCGGCCTGGAAGCCAGCAGCACGCAGTTGCAATTGCTGCCGCCGCGCGACGTACCCGCCTGCCCCGCGCCCTGGCAAGTAGAGGCCGCCGATACGCGCGCCTTCAGCCGCATGCGCTTCACCCTGTCCTGCCCGGGCATGGGCTGGCGCGGCAATGTCATCGTCCGCGCCGCCGTATCCGCGCGCGTCGCCGTCGCCGCCCGCGACCTGCGTGCCGGCGAAACGCTGCAAGCTGAAGACATCGCCTGGGAAGAACGCCCGCTTGCCGACCCGGCCGACCTGTTCGGCCGCGCCGCGCCGCCGCAGGATATGCAAGTCCGCTCGGCGCTCAGCGCCGGCCAGCCGCTGCGACGCCGGCAATTGCAACCGCCGCAGCTGGTGAAACGCGGCGCCGGCCTGCGCATCGTGGCGCGGCAGGACGGCATCGAAGTGACAGTGGCCGGCGAGGCGCTGGCCAACGGCCGGCAGGGCGAGATCATCCCGGTGCGCAACCTCAGCAGCGGCAAGACCATCAAGGCCCGCGTCAGCGCAGACGGCGAGGTCAATCCGGTGGAGTGAGGCGCGCCGGAGCGCGGCGCAGCCCGCGCTGTTTGTTGTCAACAACACACGCAGGGCAGCCCCTTGCCCTGCGTGGGCGCCACTCCAAGCGGCTTGTACGCATCAGCCGTGCCTGCCTCAGGCGCATGCCACCGGCCAGCCTCATACCCTATCCCGCCCCCGTGATTAGCTAAGCGCAATCTTTCATTTCACACCCCCGATTCGCATTGATACATTTTGCATATCAGATTATGTATTTTGTATCCAAAGATGCCTTCCACTCCGCTGATTTTCCTCCTCGCATTCCGCTGTCGCGGCCTGCCCGGCTGATCGCAAGACTTGCCGGGCAGGCACACCCGCATACCGCAAACCGATAACAAAGAAAGCCTCATCCATGATGAAACACTCCCTGCTGCTGGCCGGGCTGGGCGCCGCTTTGCCTTTTTCCGCCTTCGCCGCCGATTCGTCCGCGCCCGACAACACCCTGGAACGCGTCACCATCACAGGCAGCAACATTCGCGCCAGCTCCAAAGCCAAGGCCAATCCGGTCCAGGTGATCACCGCCGCCGACATCGCCAAAAGCGGCAAAGCCGACCTGCCGGACGTGCTGCGATCGCTGGCGGTTAACAGCGGCAACAGCTTCAACGAACAAGTCACCGGCAGTTTCTCCGCCGGCACCGCCGGCGTTTCGCTGCGCGGCCTGGGCCAGCGCAATACCCTGGTGCTGGTCAACGGCAAGCGGGTTTCCAATTACGCCACCGCGCAGGAGCTGCAGGAAACCTTTGTGGACTTGAATGCGCTGCCGCTGAAAGCCGTCAAACGCATCGAGATTCTGAAGGACGGCGCCTCGGCCATTTACGGATCGGACGCCATCGCCGGCGTGGTCAACATCATCCTCTACCCGGACTACCAGGGCGCCGAAGCCGGCGTGGAGTTCAGCCGCGACAGCAGCACCGGCCAGAATCAGCAGAAGTTCAATCTGCTGGCCGGCAAGGGAGACCTGGAACAAGACGGCTACAACGTCTGGTTCGCTTTCGATTCGCAAAAGCGCGGCCGGCTGGACCAGACCGACGTGTCCTGGCTGAAGGACAACGATTTTCGCGGTTTGCCCGGCGGCGCGCTGAACCGGACTGTCACCAACTACTATGGATCGGACCCGACCAATCGCTTCCCCAAGGCCATAGGCCCGCTGCAGGATACTGACTACTCGACCCTGAACCCGGCAAAGAGCGGCCGCGTCTGGGCCTACAACCCGGCGCAGTACACCACGCTGATGCCGGCCATCGAGCGCTATCACGCCGCCCTGCACGGCAGCTACCGGCTGAACGCCGCCGCCGATGCCTATGCCGAATTCCTGTACGGCGCCAGCCACGCCAGCGCCATCTTCGCCGGTCCGCTGTCGCTCACCAGCTCGCTTCGCGCCTGGGACGCCGCCCATCAACAACTGGTGCCGATCAGCACCACCCTGCCGGTCGGCCATCCCGACAACCCGAACGCCGCGCCTACGCCGTTCAGCACGGTGCTGTTCGGACAGGGCGAGCGCGACAAGACCGACAGCACCTCGTTCCGCCGCCTGCTGGCCGGCGTCAAGGGCAGCGGCGACAAATGGGACTGGGACGTCTCCGGCCTGTATTCCGACAGCCGGCTGCGCGAATACGCCTACAACTTCGTCAACCGCTACGCCTATGAAGCCCTGCTGCAGAACGGCGGCTACAGCTTCACCGATCCCTCGAAAAACAGCGAGGCGGTCAAGGACAGCCTGCGCATCAACACCCTGCGCCCGGCTTACTACCGCGTGATGAGCCTGGACGCCACCGCCAGCACCGAGCTTGGCCGGCTGCCGGCGGGACCGATCGGCTTCGCCGCCGGCTACCAGCTGCGGCGCGAAGTCATGAACGCCGGCACCTCCTGGCAAGTGCTGAGCGGCACCGAGCTGCGTCCGGCGCTGGATCTGATCGACGGCTCGCGGCTGATCCAGGCGGCTTACTCGGAACTGAACGTTCCGCTGCTGAAGAACCTGTCGCTGAGCGCGGCCGCCCGCGCCGACCACTACAGCGACTTCGGCAACGCCTTCTCGCCCAAGCTGGGCCTGCGCTATCAGCCGCTGGAAAGCCTGACGCTGCGCGGCTCGGTGTCCAAAGGCTTCCGCGCGCCCTCGCTGCCGGAAATCACCCAGAGCACCGCCGTGAGCTACAGCAGCGCCCAGGACCCATTCGACCCGGTGACGCCGGGGCGTTCGGTATCGTTCACCCACCTGGTGGTGGCCAATCCGGCCATCCAGCCGGAGCGCTCGAACAACCTGAACCTGGGCTTTGTCTTCTCCCCCACCGCCAGCACCAGCATTGGCGTCGATTACTATCGCATCCGCCAGAAAGACGTCATCGGGCTGGAAGATCCCGAAACGCTGATTCGCAACCCGCAGGCCTACCCTGGCCAAGTGGTGCGCGACAGCCAGGGCCGCTTGCAATCGATCTCCCAGAAATTCATCAACCTCAGTTCGCAAAGCACCTCGGGCTTTGATCTGGAGCTGTCGCAAAGCTGGAAATTCGCGCCCGGCAAACTGACGCTGGCCGCCCAATGGACCCGGCTGCTGTCGTTCAGCAAGCCGCTGCAGCAAAACGGTCCGCAAGTGGAAGGCGCCGGCAGCAATGTCCACGGCGCGCTGCCGCGCTGGAAGGGCCAGACTTCTGCCAACTGGGAGGCCCGCGACTGGAGCGGCACGCTGACCTGGTTCCATACCAATGGCTATACCCAGGCCACCCGCGACGACGACAACGATCAGGCTTGGGTCAAGGGTTCAGACACCTTCAACTTCAGCGCCAGCTACAAGGGCTTCAAACGGCTGACGCTGACCGCCGCGGTGGAAAACCTGACCAACAAGCGCCCGCCTTGGGATGCCCATAGCGGCGTCTACTTCGACTCCAGCCAGTACGACCCTACCGGCCGCACGTTCATACTGGGCGCGCAATACAAGCTGGACTGACTCTCGCTTGCCCATCGGCCGTCCGTCCGTATCAGAAGCGCCCGCTGAAACCGGGCGCTTTTTCCATGGCATGGCCCATAATAACGATCAGTATTTCTACTAGTATTGACTATGCAGTCATGTCCAAATCCATCCTTCGCCGGGCACGGCGCGCAGGTTTGATGGTTTTCTCAAGGAACACGCCATGTCATTTTTCAACCGCGGCCTCTCCCGCGAACTCGACGCCGCCCGCTTGGAACTGGAGCAAGCCCGCAGCCGGCTCGCGGCCATCGATCGCTCGATGGCGGTGATCGAATTCTCTGTCGACGGCACCATCCGCCATGCCAACGAACACTTTCTGCGGGCGATGGGTTACCAGATGCAGGACATCGCCGGCCAGCACCACCGCATCTTTTGCACCCAGGCGTACGCGGCCAGTCCGGCTTATCGCGAGTTCTGGCAAAAGCTGGGTCATGGCGAATTTCAATCCGGCCGCATTCTGCGGCTGCGCAAGGATGGTTCGGAAGTTTGGCTGGAAGCCAATTACTCGCCGATTCGCGATCAATCCGGGCGGGTGACAGGCGTGATCAAAGTGGCGGTCGACATCACCGCCCAGGTCCGCGCGGAGCAGGACAGTCTGGCCTTGCGCCAGGCGATAGACCACTCGATGGCGCGCATCGAATTCGATCTGGACGGCAATATCCTCGACGCCAACGATAACTTTTTGAAGGTATTCGGCTATGGGCGCGGCGAGCTGATAGGCAAACACCACCGCATGCTGTGCGAGGCAACGTACGCCGCCAGCCCGGAATACGGGAAACTCTGGCAACAGCTCAGGCAGGGGCGCTTTATGGAGGGGCAGTTCCGCCGCCTGCGCAAGAACGGCGAGACGGTGTGGCTGCAGGCCACCTACAACCCGGTGCTGGACCCGGACGGTCGGCCGGTGCGGGTGGTGAAGTTCGCCAGCGATATCAGCGAGCAGATGCTGCGACTGCGGCAACAGGCGGAAAACGCGCAAAGCGCGGTAGAGGCCTCGCAGAACACCGAACAGCTGTCGATTCAAGGCTCATCGGTGCTGGAACAGGCCGCCAGCGAAATCAACCGGGTGGCCGGCAGCGTGGAAACCTCGTCCGGCATCCTGGCCAAGCTGGGCGACAGCTCCACGCAGATCGGCAGCATCGTGGACACCATCAGCGACATCGCCGATCAGACCAATCTCTTGGCGCTGAACGCGGCGATCGAGGCGGCGCGCGCCGGCGAGATGGGCCGCGGCTTCGCCGTGGTGGCGGATGAAGTGAGAAAATTGGCGGAACGCACCAGCCAGTCCACCGGGGAGATTTCCGGCATCGTCAAGAGCATTCAGGACGACTCCCGCTCGGCGATCGAGGCGATGCAACAGATGCAGACGCTGGCCGACAACAGCCTGCAGCTGGCCGACCAGGCGCGCGGCGCGATTCAGGAAATCCGCAGCGGCGCGCGCGATGTGGTGCAAGTCGTGCGCGAGGTGTCGGAGCTGCTGCAACAAAACTGAGCCGGGCGCCGTCCAGCGGACGGCGCAAACCGGCATCAAGACCAGAGCCGCCGGCTCAGTAGCCCAAGCCCATCGCCGCGCGCACCTCGCCCATGGTTTCACGCGCCACTTTCTCGGCGCGGGCATTGCCGTCGGCCAGGATTTCCGTGACCAGCTTGGGATTGGCCAGGTATTTCTCGGCGCGCTCGAACATCGGCTGCTGCTCGCGCACGACGGCGTCGATCACCGGCTGCTTGCAATCCAGACAGCCGATGCCGGCGCTGGTACAGCCCGCCTTGACCCATTCCTTGGTTGCGCCGTCGCTGTACACCTCATGCAGCTGCCACACCGGGCATTTGGATGGGGTGCCCGGATCGGTGCGCCGCACGCGCGCCGGATCGGTCGGCATGCCGCGGATTTTCTTGCTCACCGTTTCCGGCGCTTCGCGCATGGTGATGGTGTTGCCGTAAGACTTGGACATCTTCTGGCCATCCAGGCCCGGCATCTTGGAGGCGGCGGTCAGCTTGGCCTCGCACTCGGACAGGATGCTCTTGCCCTTGTTTTCCAGCCAGCCGAACAAGCGTTCGCGGTCGGCGTTGCCCAGGTTCTGGCTGGCGGCCAGGATGTCGCGCGCCTGCGCCAGGGCCTCCACCTCGCCGTCCTGCAGATAGCGGTTGCGCAGCTGCTCGAACAGCTTGCCGCTCTTGCCGATTTTCTTGACGGCGGCGCGGGCCAGCTCCTCGAAATTGGGCTCGCGGCCGAACATGTGGTTGAAGCGGCGCGCCACTTCGCGCGTCAGCTCGATGTGCGGCACCTGATCCTCGCCCACCGGCACCATGCCGGCCTTGTACACCAGGATGTCCGCCGCCTGCAGCAGCGGGTAGCCGAGGAAGCCGTAAGTGGTCAGGTCTTTGTGGCTCAGCTTCTCCAGCTGGTCCTTGTAGGTGGGCACCCGCTCCAGCCAGCCCAGGGGCGTCACCATGGACAAGGCCAGGTGCAGCTCCGCGTGCTGCGGCACTTTGGACTGCACGAAGATGGTGGCCTTTTCCGGATCGACGCCGGAAGCCAGCCAGTCGATCACCATTTCGTTGATCGACTTGCCGATGATGGAGACGTCGTCGAAATTGGTCGTCAGCGCGTGCCAGTCGGCCACCATGAAGAAGCATTCGTGATGATGCTGCAGTTCCACCCAGTTCTTGATCACGCCATGGTAGTGACCAAGGTGCAGGCTGCCGGTGGGGCGCATGCCGGAAAGGATGCGGTTGGCGGACATATTATTGTGCTCTCGATTGGCCGCGGGAAAGCAAAAGCCGCCTGCACCATCCGGCGGCCTGGCCCGCGCAGGGTTCTAGAAAAACAGTTGCAGCAGATGATACATCAACTGGTAAAACGGTTGCAGGATGGTGCCCAGCAAACCGGTGGCGATCAGCAGCAGCAGTATCCACATGCCGTAACGCTCGGTCTGGGAATACTTCCAGGCCGTGCCCGGCGGCAGCAGGCTCTCCACGATGCGGCCGCCGTCCAGCGGCAGGATGGGCAGCAGGTTCAGCAGCATCAGCGAGATATTGATGGCGATGCCGGCCTTGCTCATCAGCAGCAGCGGCTCGGTGTAGGCATTGTCGGTATGCAGCGCCAGCTTCAGCAGCAGCGTCCAGCCTATGGTCATGGCGAAATTGGCGGCCGGCCCGGCGGCGGCCACCCAGCGGCTGTGCTGGCGCGGCTTGCGCAGCGCGCCGAAGTTCACCGGCACCGGCTTGGCCCAGCCGAACACGAAACCGCCCATCCACAAGGTCAACAGCGGCAGCAGCACCGTGCCCACCGGGTCGATGTGTTTCAGCGGGTTCAGCGTCATCCGGCCCATCATATAAGCCGTGCTGTCGCCAAAACGGCGAGCCGCATACGCGTGCGCCGCCTCATGCATGGTGATCGCCAGCAGCACCGGCAAGGCATAAATGGCGACACGCTGCACCATCAGGTCGAGATCCATCCCCACTCCTTGTCTATCCGGCCGCGCGTGCGCGGCCTGTTCATTTGCTTAACGGCGCTCACAGCACCGCGCCGACAATCAGCAATACGATGGCCTGCACCAGCGGCAACAGCACCTTGCCCAGAATGCCGCTGAACATCAGCAATAGCAGTATCCAGAAGCTGTAGCGCTCCACCTTGGAGAACTGCCAGGCGGCGCGCGCCGGCAGCAAGGCCTGCACAATGATGCCGCCCGGCAGCGGCGGCAGCGGGATCAAAGTGAAGATCATCAGCGCCACATTGACCTTGATGCCGATCAGCGCCATCAGTTGCAGCGGCTCGCCGAAGTAGACCGACAGATGGTCGGCGGCCACCGCCACCCCGGCCCACAGCAACGCCATCACCAGATTGGCCAGCGGCGTCACTACCGCCACCTTGGCCAGCGCGCTGCGCGGCTTGCGCATGGCGCCGGGATTGAATTGCAGCGACTTGGGCCAGCCTATGATGAAGCCGCCCATGGCCACGCCGGCCAACGGCAACGCGATGGAGCCGATGGGGTCAATGTGGGCCAGCGGGCTGAAGGTTCGGCGGCCGGTCATGTAGGCGGTGCGGTCGCCCAGATAATCCGCCATGAAAGCCTGCGCGCCGGCCGGAATGGTGATGGCGAACAGGATGGGAAGAATGGACACCGCCAGTTGTTGAATCAGGGAAAGGGACTGCATGATTTCCTATTGCAATGGGGTTACAGACCAAACGGCGCCAGCGGACCCTTGCCCTGGCGCACCAGCTCCATGCCGTCGGTCATGTCGATCACGGTGGTCGGCTCGGTGCCGCACCAGCCGCCGTCTATCACCGCATCCACCGCATGCTCCAGCCGCTCGCGGATTTCGTACGGATCGGACAGCGGTTCGACGTCGCCGGGCAGCAGCAGCGTACAGGACAATATGGGTTCGCCCAGCTCTTCCAGCAAGGCCAGCGCCACTTTATGGTCCGGCACTCTCAGGCCTATGGTTGAACGCTTGGGGTGCAGCGTGCGGCGCGGCACCTCGCGCGTGGCCTGCAGAATGAAGGTATAGCTGCCCGGGGTGGTGGACTTCAGCACGCGGAACTGGCCGTTGTCCACCTTGGCGTAATTGGCCAGTTCGGACAGATCATGGCACACCAGCGTCATCATCCGCTGCTTGAGGTCCACGCCGCGAATCTCCAGGATGCGCTCCAGCGCCGCCTTGTCGCCCAGCATGCAGCCCAGCGCGTAACAGGAGTCGGTGGGATAGACGATCACGCCGCCTTCGCGCAGGATCTTCACCGCCTCGCGGATCAGCCTGGCCTGCGGATTATCGGGGTGAATCACAAAAAATTGCGCCATGTTCTTATCCTTGTCGTGTCGCCGCCGGACGCAAGACGCGCGCATCCAGCTCGCGCCAGATCGGCCGGCAGATAGGCGGCAGATCCTCGGTGTGGCCGACGTCGCGGCCGCCCTCGCCCGGCGCGTGGAAATCGCTGCCGCTGCTGGCGAACAACTCGTGCCGGTCCGCGTGCAGCGCGAATTTGTGCATATCGTCCAGGCTATGGCTGCCGCTGGCCACTTCTATGCCCTGCCCGCCTGCGGCCTTGAAGTCCAGGATCAGCCGTTCGATCAGGGTGCGGCCCATGTCGTAGCGGCCGGGATGGGCGATGGCCGCCATGCCGCCGGCGCCGACGATCCAGCCCACGGCGTCTTCCAGGCTGGCCCATTCGTGGGCCACGTAGCCCGGTTTGCCCGGCGTCAGATACTTGCGAAACACGGTGCGCACGTCCTTGACCGCGCCGCAATCCACCAGATGGCGGGCGAAGTGGGTGCGGCTGATCATTTCCGGATTGTCGCACCAGCGCATGGCGCCCTCGAGGCAACCGGCGATGCCGGCAGCGGCCAGCGAGTCCGCCATCTGCCGCGCCCGCTCCAGCCGACCGTCGCGTATGCTTTGCAGCCCGGCAGCCAGCGCGGCGTTTTCAGGATCGACCCCCAGCCCGACGATATGCACCGTGTGGCGGCCCCAGCTCACCGAAATCTCGACGCCGTTCAAAAAGCCTATGCCATGCCTGGCCGCGGCCGCGGCGGCCTCGGCCAAGCCGCCGGTGCAATCGTGGTCGGTCAACGCCAATAGCGCCGGCTGGCGCAAGGCGGCGCGGTCTATCACCTCGGTCGGCGTCAGCGCGCCGTCCGAGGTGCGGGAATGAAAATGCAGGTCAATGCCGACCATCGTATTCTCCTCCGGCCTGCGGGGCGGCCTGCCGCTGCTCCCAGGCCGCCAGCCGGGCGCGGTACTCGCGCAGCGCCTGCTGGTGAAGGTCCAGGATGCACGGCTCGCAGCCGCTGCCGCAGCACATGTCGTCGCTGACCTCGAACGGCGGCTCCGGCCTGATGTCAGCCGGGTCTGCCATGTCAGGCGGCCTCGACCACGATGGTGAAGCCATCGCCGCTGACTTGCTGACCGGCGCGGATCTTGCAGGTTTTGCGCAGCTCCACCTGCCCATCCACCCGCACATTGCCCTCGCCGATGAAATGCTTGGCGGCGCCGCCGGAATGGCAGACGTTGCAGGCCTTGAGCAGGTCGCACAGCGCGATGTATTCGCTGGCCAGCTTGAAGGTTTCTTTCATTTTTTCACACTCATTCTGGACAGGCTTGTGAGCGGCCTGTGGACAAGGCCGCCAAGCCCTTAATCTGTCTGATGTTTTTCTTGCCGCCCATTTTTTAGGCAGCCACGCCGGGCTATCCACGCTCGCGGCGAACAATCTTGTGGAGGCGCTGTGGACAAGCGCGGCAAGCCGCTGTTTTTGCTGCCCGTTTCGCCTCTGATTATTTTTTAAGCAGCCAGCAAAGCCAAGACCGCCTGCAGCGCCCGCGCCAGCCGCGGCTCGCGCGCGCCGCGCAATTCCACCGCTTGGATGCCCTGCCGCGCCAGTTCCTGCCTATGCAGCTCCAGCAGCCAGTCGCGCTGGGTGGGGTGGCTGCGCAATGGATCAGGCTGCCAGGGAATGTCCGGGCAGGCCAACAGCGTCAAGTCGTAATCGTGCGGCCGGTACAAGGCCAACAGCTGCGCCGAAGCCGCGCCGTGGGCCACCTCCGCCCAGATCTTGCAGGTCAGCACCGTAGTGTCGCACAGCAGGATGCGGCTGACCGCCGCCGCCGCGCCCTCCGCCGCCAGCTGGCCGGCGGCGATCGCCTCGATGTCGGCCGGTGTGGAGACGTAGGGCTTATCGGCGTAATAGGCCCGGGAATACTCCTCCACCCATGTCGCCGCCCACCCTTGCTCGCGCAAACGGCGCGCCAGATCTTCCGCCAATGTGCTCTTGCCGCTGGATTCCGGTCCGACTATCGCCACCCGGATCGGCTTGTCGCCATATTGTTGCCGCATTGCCCTCGCGTCCGCGCCAAGCCGCCGGCAGGACGCGCCGGCCATCGCTCGGCCAAGCCCACCATTATACCGCGACGGCAAAGGCTTTCCGCGTTTTTCACAATAGACGGGGACAGCGCTGTGGGCCGGCTGTGGAAAAGGCAGGCAACGCCTTGATGGAATAAGACATTTGCCCACCCGTCTATTTTTTAATCAAGCGGGAACTTTTCCCCCAGTTCAAGTGAGGCGTTGTGTGGACCCGCTGTGGATAGCTTGAGCAAGCCGATGAAATCCAAAGGAAAAACCTGGCCGCCTATTTTTTAGGCAAATTCGACTTCTCGCCCATCCAGAGAAATCCCCACCTACAGTACACAATCCTGTGCGCCGATTGTGGACAAACAGCGCAAGTGGCTGATTTTGCTTCACCCATGCCCGGATGACTATTTTTTAGGCAAACCGCAGTACGCGCGGCCACCTCGCCGCCTCCCCCTCAATAGGGCCGTTGCCCACATCTCCGGTGCAGAGAAATGTGGAAGCGCTGTGGACAAGCGCGGCAAGTCCTTGAATGCCAAGCATGAAAAAATGCTGCCTGTTTTTTAGGCAGCCTGGCTTCAACACCCGCCACGCCTTACAGGGTGATCTCGCCACGCAAGGAGCAAGCCAGCGCCTCGCGCAGCGCCGCGGCGGACGGCGCCGCCGACAACAGCACATGCAGCTTGGCCAGCGCCGCCTCCGGCGTCAGATCCGCTCCCGGCAGCGCGCCGGCTCGCGCCAGCGGCTGGCTGGCGGCATAAGCGCCCACCTCCACCGCGCCCTTCACCACCTGGGTCAAGGTCAACACCGGGCAACCGCGCGCCGCCATCGCCGCAATGCCGTCCAGCAGCGCGGGATCGGCGGGGGCATTGCCGCTGCCATAGCTCAACAGGATGGCGCCATCCAGCTCCCCGCTTTGCAAGGCGCGCCCGGCCCATGCGCTGCCATAGCCCGGGGTCAGCATCAACGCGGCCAGCTTCAGTTCTTCATTGACCCGTTGCGGCCGCCATCCGTCGTCCTGCTTGAGCCAGCGATCTCGCCGCCAATGAGCATGGATGGCGAACTCGGCCAGAGGCTCGGCATTAGGGCTGTTGAAGCCGTCAAATCGTTCGGCGTCCAGCTTGCGGGCGCGGCAGCCGCGCAGCAGCAGGCGGTTGAAAGCGATGGCGACTTCATGCAGATCAGCCTGGCAGGCTGCCTCGAAGGCGTCGGCCAGATTGGCCCAGCCGTCCGAGCGCGGATGAACCAGCGGCAACTGGGCGCCGGTCAGCACCACCGGCTTGGCCAAGCCCTGCAGGGCGAAGGCCAGCACGCTGGCGGTATAGGCCATGGTATCGGTGCCGTGGATCACAACGAAGCCGTCGTATTGCGCATAGCGCGAGACCAAGGCGTCGATGATCTCGTTCCATTGACGCGGGGTGATGGCGGAGGAGTCGATCAGCTGCGCGAATTCAACGATGTGGAATTCCAGCCCGGGACGTTCGAAACGCTGCAGCAGGCGCGGCAGCAGGCCCGGCACGGGAGCCAGGCCTTCGGGGGTGTGGTCCATGCCTATGGTACCACCGGTGTAGAGCACCAGGATTCGGCTCATTGCATACTCCATCTGGCTTAATCTTGCCTGATGGTAGCGCAAGCCCTATCCGGCGTCACACCGGCGGCAGGCGAGACTCAGCGCAATGCGTCGTTGATTGCCTGATCAATGGCGCGCTGGGCCTCATCAATATGATGGACGATGTCGCGCTGCAGCGAACGCAGATACGGATCGTCCTCGCGATGGGTCGCATCCTGGCGGGCCTTGGCCAGCAGCTCCTTGGCCTGGTGGAAGCGGTCTTCCGGCCGCCAGCGGGCATCCGGCGGCATGCGGTCGTAGATGTCCTTGCCGTCGTCGATGGCCGCGTCGCGCATCTTGCGCATCGCCTTGTTTATCTCATCGACAGCATGGCGCTCGTCATCCATGACTTGCGGGTAGTCCGGCCTGGCCAGCAGATCGCGCGCCTGACGCAAATCGCTCATCGCGTGCAGATAGTACGGGTGTTCCTCCGGATGCCATTGGTGCTGCTGCCAGTTCCACGGATCTCCCTCGCGCCAGCCATCGGCCAAGGCAGGGACGCTCAATATGGCGTTGCCGGCAGCGGCAAAAACCAGGACCGTCAGAATTCCACGCAGTTTCATGATTGTCTCCTCGAATTATTCTTAAACTTTCGCCGGCTTAGCGCAGGGCGTCGTTGATAGCCTGCTGCACGGCACGGTGCGCGCCGTCTATGTGGTGAAGGATGCGATGCTGCAGATCGCGCACCCACGGATCGTCTTCCTGATGGCTGGCGTCGCGGCGGGCGGCATCCAGCAGCTCCAGCGCCTTGTGGAAGCGGTCGGTTGGGCTCATGCGCGCGTCCGGCTGCTCATAGCGCCAGGGGTCTTTGCCGTCTTCAATCGCGGCGCGTTGCATCTCGTTCAGCGCGGCATCGATCTCGCCTACCGCGCGGCGCTCGTCATCGGCGATCTGCGGATAATCCGGCCGCGCCAGATAAGCCCGCGCCTGACGCAAATCGCTCATCGCATGCAGATAATACGGGTGCTCCGCTGGACGCCATTCGCGCGGCAGGTCCAGGCGCACCGACGCCGGCTGATACACCATCTGGGCGCGCGGCGGCGTCACCACGCACGCGCTGAGGCTGGCGGCCGCCAGCACCAAGGCCATCCATTTGACGCCCTGCTTCTTCCATTCCACCTTGCATCTCCTTGGGAATCTGTCTTCTCGATTTTTCCGGAGTCCGAACCACACTCCTGCTGATCACAGCATGACATCCGTCCCCTGTGCTTTCAGCACGCTTTAGGTTTCCGCATGTAAGCGTTTGTAGCCATCCCGCGCCGAGAGCATATTTGTTTTAAATAGAAATTTCTAAAAAAGGCTGTTGTATGAAGTTTTATTAATAATCCCGCCAAATTCACATAAACAGACCGTATGGAAAAAGTAACAGACAGTTTGGATAACTGTCATTTTCTGATGGATATGAATTCAAAATTTGATTTTTGTTAAATGAATAAAATTCAGACAATGATAAAAATTTATTCAAATTAAGTTAATTTCCACATGTCATAATTATTTGCATTCAATAAAAGCCCAGCCCATGGGCGAACGGCTAAAGCATGGCGGGAAAGGATGGGCGGGCCTCCCGGCGCATGCAGATACAAACACACCCGCCAAATCTTCCATTCAGCAAGGTGTTTCATGGCTCTAAACCGCAATCATGACATCCAGGCCCTGCAAGGCCAGACACTAACCATACACATCAACGAAGAAGCGGTTGCCGCCGCCCCTGGAGAAACCGTGCTCAGCGTGCTGAACGCGATCGGCCTGCGCCGGCTCAGCCGCAATGACAATCAACAGATCGCCGGCTCCTATTGCGGAATGGGCGTCTGCCATTGCTGCCAGGTACGCATAGACGGCCGCCACAAGCGGCGCGCCTGCCAGACCTTGGTACAGCCCGGAATGCGGGTAGAAACCGCCAGCAACCGCTTCGATACGGAGGGTCTGAAATGAGCGCCAAACCCGTGATCGTCGGCGGAGGACCGGCCGGCATGTCGGCCGCCATGACGCTGGCCCGCCACGGCGTGCCTAGCATGCTGTTGGACGAGGCTTCACGCCTGGGCGGCGTGGTCTACCGCGGCCCGCTGCGCCAGGGCGTAGTGCTGGACTATCTGGGCGAACGCTACCGCGACAACATGCAGGCGCTGCACCGCGAATTCGAGCAATTCCGCCCGCAGATCGACATCCGCCTGAACACGCGCATCGTCGGCGGCGATGCCAGCCAACTCTTCGCGCTCACGGAAGAAAACCTGGTACAACCCATTCCTTATTCGCAACTGCTGCTGGCCGCCGGCTGCCACGAACGCAGCGTGCCCTTCCCCGGCTGGACCCTGCCCGGCGTGATCATGCTGGGCGGCCTGCAATTGCAGATCAAGAGCGGCGTCGTCAAGCCGCTGGGACGCACCGTTCTGGTAGGCACCGGCCCGCTGCTGCCGCTGGTGGCTTGCCAACTGCATCGCGCCGGCGCGGAAGTCGCCGGCGTTTACGAGGCCAGCGCCTTCGGCCGGCTGGCTAAAGAAGCGCTGGCCCTGCTCAACCAGCCGCAGCTATTCCTGGATGGCTTGAGCATGGTGGCCTATCTGAAGCGTCACGGCATTCCGCTGCATTACGGCTGGGGTGTGGTGGAAGCGCATGGCGATGCCGAGCTGAACGAGGTGACGGTCGCGCCGTATGACGCCGACTGGCGCGCCGATCTGACCGGCGCGCGCCGCTTCCCCGCGCAAACGCTGGCGGTAGGCTACGGCTTCATTCCGCGTACCCAGCTGACCCAGCAGATGGACCTGGCGCACCATTACGCCGAGGATGGCTACCTGAAGCCCGTCAACGACGACTGGCAGCGCAGCAGTCGCGACAACATCCATCTGGCCGGCGACATCGGCGGCCTGCGGGGGGGAGAAGCGGCCATGCTTTCCGGCCGCATCGCCGCGCTATCCATGCTGCGCCAACTCGGCAAACTGGACGAGCAGCAAGCGCAAAGCCAGCGCCAGGCTTGCCTGAGCGAGCTGGCGTCCCTCCTGCGCTTCCGCAAGGGCATAGACAGCTTCACCCGGCGCGGCCTCGGCCAATTGGCGCTGCCCACCCCCGACACCGTGATCTGCCGCTGCGAGCATGCCACGCGCCAGGATATCGACACCGCGCTGGAACAGGGCGTCAACGACCTGATCAGCCTGAAGATGCGCACCCGGGTCAGCATGGGAGACTGCCAGGGCAAGATGTGCGTCGGGTATTGCAGCGACCGCCTGCGCGAGCACACGGGCAAGCACGATGTGGGCTGGATCCGTCCGCGCTTTCCGCTGGACCCGCTGCCGTTCTCCGCGTTCTCCGCAATCGACGCCCAACAGACAGAGAAGGTTTGACATGAGCAAGCAATACGACATCGTGATCGCCGGCGGCGGCGTGATCGGCGCCTCCTGCGCCTACCAGCTGTCCAAGAACCGCGACCTGAAGATCGCGCTGATCGACAGCAAGCGCCCCGGCAACGCTTCCCGCGCCTCCGCCGGCGGCCTGTGGGCGATAGGCGAATCGGTAGGCCTGGGCTGCGGCGTGATCTTCTTCCGCATGACCTCGGCCAAACACAAGCGGGAAGCCACAGGCGCGGCGATGGCGGTGGATGCCACCACGCCGCACATCCTGCCGCAGAGCTTCTTCGACTTCGCGCTGGCCTCTAACGCGCTCTATCCCATGCTGCATCAGGAACTGATGGCAAACCACGGCACGGACTTCAAGTTTGAGGAAACCGGGCTCAAGTACATCATTTACGACGAGGAAGACCAGCTCTACGCCGAGCACATCGCCGCCCAGATTCCCCATCTGTCCAGCCAAATGCGCTGGCTGGACCGCGCCCAGCTGCGCGAGCATGAGCCATACGTCAGCGAAGAGGCACAGGGCGCGCTGGAATTCCTGTGCGACCACCAGATCAATCCCTTCCGCCTGACCGACGCCTACACCGAAGCCGCGCGGCAGAACGGCGCGGACGTGTTTTTCAATGTCAACGTCACCGACGTCGTCCGCCAGGGCAGCCGCGTCACCGGCGTGCGCACCGCCGAAGCGGGAGACTTTTCCTGCCACACGCTGATCAATGCCGGCGGCTCCTGGGCCGCCGAACTGTCGCGCTGGGCCACTGGCCGCACCATCCCAGTCAAGCCGGTCAAGGGCCAGATCGTGCTGTCCGAAAAAATGCCCAAGCTGCTGCGCGGCTGCATCACCACCAGCGACTGCTACATCGCGCAGAAAGACAACGGCGAAATCCTGATCGGCAGCACCACGGAGGACAAGGGTTTCGACACCAGCA
>NZ_PPTF01000029.1 GCF_002902845.1 Chromobacterium sinusclupearum | reverse complement strand
GCTGCCGGTATAGGCGCGGCGGGCGCCGTTTTCCAGCTCGCGGATGATCTGCATGGTGCGCACCTTGGGGCAGCCGGTGATGGTGCCGCCGGGGAACAGCGCGCGCAGCACGTCCGCCGGCGCGACGTCGTCGCGCAGCCGGCCGCGCACATTCGATTCGATATGGTGGACATAGGCGTAGCTGGCCACCGCCATCAGCTCGTTGACTTCCACCGTGCCCGGCCGGCAGATGCGGCCTAGATCGTTGCGCTCCAGATCGATCAGCATCACGTGCTCGGCGCGCTCCTTGATGCTGCTGATCAGCCGCTGCTTCAGCGCGGCGTCTTCCGTCGGGTCCGGCGAGCGTGGATGGGTGCCGGCGATCGGCCGCGTCTCGGCCCAGCCCTGCTGCACGCGCACCAGGCGCTCCGGCGACGAACTGACGATCTGCGCCTCGCCCAAGTCCGCCAAGGCCGAGAACGGCGCCGGGTTGGCCCGGCGCAGCGCGGCGTAAAGATCCGGCGCGGCGATGCCGTCGGCCAGCTCGGCGCGCCAGCCGCGCGAGATGTTGACTTGAAACACGTCGCCTTCGTAGATGTAGCGCTTGAGGCGGACCACCGCGTCGGTGTACCACTCGGGCGGGTCTTCTTCCAGCGCGTTCAGCGCGACCGCCGCCGGTTCAAAAGCCGGACGCGCGCTGACCAGGCGCTCCAGCCGATGCCAGTCCTCAGCGGTCTCGCCGACCAGCCAGGCTTCGTTGTGGACGCGGTCCACCAGCACCGCCGCCGGCGTGCGCGCCCATACCGCCAACGGAAAACTATCGGGCAAGGCGGCCGGCACCCGCGGCTCGAACTCGGACAACAGATCGTAGGCGAGATAGACGAACCAGCCACCGACAAACGGCAGGGCATGCGGATTGGCCACCGGCCGCGGCTGGAAGGCGCGCATCTGTTCGAGAAACGCCTGGCCCTCGCCGCTGCGGAACACGCGCCGCTCGCGCTGCATCAGCAGCAGATCCCAGCCGCTGTCGCCGGACGACTGCATCAAGTACGGGAAATTCTCGCGATCGGAAACGTGCAGCGCCAACAAGTCGGGAATGAAATCGAGTTTCTGCGTGAACATCGGGAGTCCTGGGCCGGCAAGGCCCGGCACTGATTTACGACCTCCGCCGGCCAACCTTGCGCACGGCGGCGGAAAAAAGAAAAACCGCTGCGAGTGTAGCGCAGCGGTTCGGCCTGTCAATCGCTTGCGCGACGGTTTTACACGCGCTTGAACACCAGCGTGCCGTTGGTGCCGCCAAAACCGAAGGAATTGGAGATACCCACGTCGATCTTCATTTCACGCGCGGTGTTGGCCACGTAATCGAGATCGCAACCCGCTTCCAGATCCTGCTCGACCAGATTGATGGTCGGCGGCGAGATCTGGTTGTGGATGGCCAGAATGGTGTAGATCGCCTCCACGCCGCCGGCGCCGCCCAGCAAGTGGCCGGTCATCGACTTAGTGGAGTTGACCACCAGCTTGCCGGCGTGGTCGCCGAACGCCATCTTGATGGCGTTGGTCTCGTTGGCGTCGCCCAGCGGCGTGGACGTGCCGTGCGCGTTGACGTACTGCACCTGGTCGGCGTTGATGCCGGCGTCGCGCAGCGCGTTGGCCACGCCGCGGGCCGGGCCCTCGGCATTCGGCGCGGTGATGTGATACGCGTCCGAGCTCATGCCGAAGCCGATCAGCTCGGCGTAAATCGTCGCGCCGCGCTTCACCGCATGCTCATACTCTTCCAGCACCAGCACGCCGGCGCCCTCGCCCATCACGAAGCCGTCGCGGCCCTTGTCCCAAGGACGGGACGCGCCTGCCGGATCGTCGTTGCGGGTGGACAACGCCTTCATCGCGGCGAAGCCGCCGATGCCCAGGCGCGAGATCGCTCCCTCGGCGCCGCCGGCCACCATGATGTCGGCGTCGCCGTACTGGATCAGGCGCGCGGCGTCGCCTATGCAGTGCGCGCCGGTGGTGCAGGCGGACACGATGCCATAGGACGGCCCCTGGAAGCCTTTCAGGATGGACACCTGGCCGGCGATCAGGTTGATCAGCGAACCCGGAATGAAGAACGGACCGATCTTGCGCGGGCCGCCTTCCATCAGCGCCACACCGGTGTCCTCGATCAGCGGCAAGCCGCCGATGCCAGAACCGATATTGACGCCGACGCGGGTCTTGTCCAGCCCCGGGATGTCATCCAGGCCGGCATCGGCGATGGCCTGGAGGGCCGCGGCGATGCCGTAGTGGATGAACAGGTCGTTGCGACGCGCCTCCTTCGGCGAGATGTATTGGGCGATGTCGAAATCCTTGACTTCGCCCGCGATCTGGCACGCCATGTCGCTGGCATCGAAACGGGTGATCTTGCCTATGCCGCTCTTGCCGGCCAGCAAATTGGCCCAACCGGTGGCGACATCATTGCCGACCGGGGACACATGGCCCAGGCCGGTGACTACTACTCTGCGTTTGGACACGAAGAATCTCCGTGAGAGATGGGAGGGCAGTCTCCCGTTGAAACCAAGCGAGTCGATTGCGCAAGCGCGCAATTCAAACGCACGTTTGGAATCCTCATAACAAAAGAACCTCTGCGGGCGAGCCGAAGCAGCACCGGGCAGAGGTCCTGGTCCCGAAGAAAGGGATTATTTGTTCAGATGAGCGGTGACGTAGTCGATGGCTTGCTGAACGGTCGTGATCTTCTCGGCCTCTTCGTCCGGAATTTCGCACTCGAACTCTTCTTCCAGAGCCATTACCAGCTCAACGGTGTCGAGCGAGTCGGCGCCCAGATCGTCCACGAAGGAGGACTCGGTCTTCACTTCGGCTTCGTTCACGCCCAGTTGTTCGGCGACGATCTTCTTAACGCGCGCTTCGATGTTTTCCATTTGTTTAAACCCTTGACCTTTCTGATTCGGGATCACAAAACCCCGGTATTCTACAAAAAAAAATTAGAGCAGCCTACCTAAATCTCATCCGGACATTTGCCGGATCAGTTTATGGCATCAGCATGCCACCATTTACATGCAATGTCTGACCCGTGATGTACGCGGCCCGATCCGACGCCAAAAATACAACGGCATCGGCAATATCCTTGGCGTCGCCCAGACGCCCGAGGGCGATCTGCCCCACCAGCGCCTCGCGCTGCGCTTCCGGCAGCGCGCGGGTCATGTCGGTGTCGATGAAGCCCGGCGCGACGCAGTTGACGGTGATGTTGCGGCTGCCGACCTCGCGCGCCATGGACTTGGTGAAGCCCATGATGCCCGCCTTGGCGGCGGCGTAGTTGGCTTGGCCGGCGTTACCCATCGCGCCCACTACGGAAGCGATGTTGATGATGCGGCCGCTGCGGGCCTTCATCATGCCGCGCATCACGGCCTTGGACGTCTTGAACACCGACTTCAGATTGGTGTCCATGATGGCGTCCCAATCGTCTTCTTTCATCCGCATCAACAGGTTGTCGCGGGTGATGCCGGCATTGTTGACCAGCACGGCGATGGCGCCGAATTCCTTCTCCACCGTGTCCACCAGCGCCTCGACTGCGCCCGCCTCGGTCACGTTCAGCACGCGACCGGCGCCGCCCTTGCCGGACAGACGCTCATGGATCGCAGCCGCGCCGGATTCCGACGTAGCGGTGCCGATGACAATCGCGCCTTCGGCGACCAAGGCGTCGGCGATGGCCGCGCCAATGCCGCGGGACGCGCCGGTCACCAGCGCTACTTTGCCCTGCAGACTCATCAATATGTCTCCTTATGGTCGGCGTCCGCCCCATGCAGGACGGATCGCCGCGGGCCGGCCTCAGCCAACCCGCTGTCAATGGGTGCTCAGGCCAGCTCGGCGCTGGCGGCCTCCAGCGAGGCGCGATCGGTCAAGGTCAGGCACTTGACGTTGCCGTCGATGCGCTTGGCCAAGCCCGCCAGCACCTTGCCGGGACCGCATTCCGCCATCAGCAGGATGCCGTCGCCGGCCAGCTTCTGGATGGTTTCAGTCCAACGCACCGGCATGTACAGCTGACGAGTCAGCGCGTCGCGGATTTGCGCCGGGTCGCTGTAGCTGGACACATCGGCATTGTGCAGTACCGGAATGGCCGGCACGTTCAGGTTCACCTCGCGCAGCGCCTCAGCCAGGCGTTCGGCGGCCGGGCGCATCAGTGAGCAGTGCGACGGCACGGAAACCGGCAGCGGCAGCGCGCGCTTGGCGCCCTTGGCCTTGCAGGCTTCCATCGCCCGCTCCACCGCGGCCTTGTGGCCGGCGATCACCACCTGGCCCGGCGAGTTGAAGTTGACCGGCTCCACCACCTCGCCCTGCGCAGCCTCCGCGCAAGCGGCGCGGATGTCGTCATCGGACAGGTTCAGGATGGCGGCCATGGCGCCGGTGCCCGCCGGCACGGCGGCCTGCATCGCTTCCGCGCGCAGGCGCACCAGCTTGATGGCTTCGGCGAACGGCAGCGCGCCAGAGGCCACCAGGGCGGTGTACTCGCCCAGGCTGTGGCCGGCGACTACCGCCGGCTGCTTGCCGTTCAGCTCCTGCCACGCCAGATACGTGGCGTAACCGGCGGCCAGCATGATGGGCTGGGTGTTGACGGTGGCGTTGATGGCATCGGCGCTATCCGCCTGCAACATGGCCCACAAATCCACCGACAACGCGTCGGAAGCCTCTTCGAAGGTATGCTGCACGACCGGCAGATCGGCGAAGCCATCCATCATTTTCAGGCTCTGCGAGCCTTGACCGGGAAACAGAAATGCAAAAGTCATTGTCGACTCCACTGAATTCGACGCAAAGGATGACGCAAGACGCCCCTCGCTGCCAAGCCCGCTGATCAAAAAAACCGCTGATAATCGGCGAATCGGCAGCGAAATGCGTTTTTCGCTTCATCCGCTTATCAAAAGATCAGCAGCGCGGCGCCCCAGGCGAAACCGCCGCCTATCCCCTCCAGCAGCACAGTCTGTCCGCGCTGGATGCGGCCATCGCGCACGGCGACGTCCAGCGCCAGCGGGATGGAGGCCGCCGAGGTATTGCCCTGCTCCGGCAAGGTGACGATGACCTTGTCCATGGACAAACCCAGGTGTTTGGCAGTGGATTCGATGATGCGCAGATTGGCCTGGTGCGGCACCAGCCAATCGACGGCGGATTTCTCCACGCCGGCCTCGGCCAGCGTGGACATGGCGATCTCGGACAAGGACTTGACGGCGAATTTGAACACCGCCGGACCGTCCATGTGCAGATACGGCATGCCCTGGATCTTGCCGCCGGAAATCTGCGCCGGCGTATTCAGCAGGCCCTGGTAACGGCCATCGGCCGCCAGCTTGGCATGCAGGATGCCCGGCTCGTCGGATGCGCCCAGCACGACTGCGCCGGCGCCGTCGCCGAACAATACGCAGGTGCGGCGGTCATCCCAATCCAGCACGCGCGACATGATCTCCGCCCCCACCACCAGCGCCTTCTTCGCCATGCCGCTCTTGATATAGGCGTTGGCGGTGCTCAGCGCGTAGATGAAGCCGGCGCAGACGGCCTGCACGTCAAACGCAGGCACGCCGGGCAGACCCAGCTTTTCCTGCAGAATGCAGGCGGTGCTGGGAAAGATCATGTCCGGGGTGGTGGTGGCGACGATGATCAGGTCGATCTCGTCCTTGTCTATGCCAGCGCTGGCGATGGCGGCTTCGGCCGCCCTCAAGGCGAGGTCGCTGGTCTTGTGCTGCTCGTCAGCAATATGGCGCGCGCGGATGCCAGTGCGAGTGACGATCCACTCGTCGCTGGTCTCCACGCGTTCGGCCAATTGCGCATTGGTGAGCACCTGGGACGGCAGGTAACTGCCGGTGCCGAGAATGCGGGAATAGCCCATGTATGTCAGTTCGCTTCTGCCTCGGATTGCTTGAGGTTGTCTAGTTGTTTAGCAACCCGTTCGGCGATGTGACCAATCACGTCGGAGCCGGCCTCCTCGCATGCCTGCGCCAACGCGTAACGGAATCCTGTGACATCGGCGCCGCCGTGGCTTTTCACCACAATGCCGCGCAGGCCCAGCAAGCTGGCCCCGTTGTAGCGGCGCGGATCGATGCGCTTCTTGAAGAGCGCCAGCACCGGCAGCGCGGCCAGCGCGCACAGGCGCGTCCACCAGCTGCGGCCGAACTCTTCCTTCAGGAATACGGCGAACATGTGCGCCAGCCCCTCAGCTGTCTTGAGCGCCACATTGCCGGTGAAACCGTCGCAGACTACCACATCCACCGTGCCCTTGCAGATGTCGTCGCCTTCCACGTTGCCGTAGAAATTCAGCTCCGACTGGCGCAGCAGTTCGGCAGTCTTCTTGATGTTGTCGTTGCCCTTGATGTCCTCGCTACCGATATTCAGCAGACCGACGCTGGGGTTGGTCTTGCCTTGCAGACAAGCCATCAGTTCGGAACCCATGATGCCGAACTGCAACAGTTGTTCTGGGGTGCAATCGACGTTGGCGCCCAGATCCAGCACGCAGGAAGTGCCCTTGACATTGGGCAGCAGCTTGGCGATGGCGGGACGGTCGATGCCCGGAATGGTCTTGAGGACGAAACGCGCGGTGGCCATCAGCGCGCCGGTATTACCGGCGGAGACGGCGGCCTGCGCCTTGCCTTCCTTGACCAGATTGATCGCCACCCGCATTGACGAATCCTTCTTATTCTTCAGGGCGAGCTGAGGCGCCTCGTCCATACCCACCACTTGGGTGGCATGCTGGATGAGGATGCGCTCACGCACGGCGCCCGCATGCAGGGACAGTTCCGCCTCAAGGGCTGGCTGGTCGCCTACGAGAATCAGATGGGTGTCGGGGTGGTCTTGCAGGAATTGGATCGATGCTGGGACGGTAACCTTGAGGCCAACGTCACCGCCCATAGCATCAACCGCGACGGTGATAGTCATCAACGAGTGCGGTATAAAGTGCCTACCAAAAAAGGAAAGGAAGTGAGGACGGGGAGATTACTCGCCCTTGGTCTTCACAACCTTGCGGCCACGGTAGAAGCCGTTCGGGCTGATGTGGTGACGCAGGTGGGCTTCGCCGGTGCTGGCTTCAACTGCCAGGGCCGGAGCGGTCAGAAAATCGTGTGCACGATGCATGCCGCGCTTGGACGGGGACTTTTTGTTCTGTTGAACAGCCATGGTCGACTCCTAAGAAATTCAAGTAGATTCTAATGCGAATCAGGGTTACTCGGACTTGGGTCTCTTAAGCGCCGCCAGCACCGCAAACGGGTTGGGCTTGTCAGCCTTGGCGAGCGAGAGAGTATCCCTGCTGCATTCGTCGTGTTTCGGCGAATGCGGCAAGCCCATGATGATTTCGTCTTCGATCAGCGCAATCACGTCCAGTTCGGGTTCGGCGAGAATGGCGTCCAGTTCCTCGTCCTGCTCGCAGGCTTCATCCAGTTTTTCCTGGCTGGCGAACAGCGTGAGCACCGAATCGGTGTCCAGGCTGAACGGCATGCCATCCAGGCAACGCTGGCAGGTGACTTGCAGCGCAGCCGTCAGGCGGATGCGCAGAGCGAGGCGCTGCAACTCGTCGCGAAAGCCGTCGAGCTGGTAGGACACCTCGCCAGAGGTGTCCGACAGGTCGCCATGAACGCGCTCGTCCAGCCCGCCAACCGGCAATGCGCCGGACAGCGAGCGGCCCTCCCGGGCGAACTTGAGCGGATCAATCAAAATCGGTTTAGACATAAACTCCGCATGGTACAATCCATTCCCCTGATTTGTCAAAAGAAACAAGGCAGGCGCAAACCGTCATCGTCCGCGCCGCGGCAACGGCGCCGCGCCCTGCCGCCACCAGGCTCGAAACATGCACATCGTACTGGCTTCCACTTCCCGCTATCGCCAAGAAATCATCGCCCGCCTGGGCCTGCCTTTCCAAGCCGAACCGCCCATCTGCGACGAGACGCCCCTGCCCGGCGAAACCGCGCTGCAAACCGCGGTGCGCCTGGCCCGCACCAAAGCGCAATCGCTGGCGGGCAAGCACCCGGACGCGCTGATCATCGGCTCCGACCAGGTGGCCTTGCTGGACGGCCAGCAGATCGGCAAGCCCGGCAGCTTCGAAAACGGCGTGGAAATGCTGAAGTGGATGAGCGGCCGCACCGTGGTGTTCCACTCGGCGCTGGCGTTGTACAACAGCCACAGCGGCCGGCTGCAGGAATGCGTCGGCCTCACCCGCGTGACGCTGCGCCAACTGAGCGAAGCGCAGATCCGCAATTACCTGACCCGAGAGCCCGACGCCCTGCATTGCGCGGGCAGCGCCAAGAGCGAAGGCCTGGGCGGCGCGCTGCTGGAAAAGGTGGAATCCGACGATCCCAACGCGCTGATCGGCGTGCCACTATTCCAATTGATCACCATGTTGACCAATGAGGGCGTGGAGGTGCTGAAATGAGCGGCACGCTATTCCTGATTCCCGCCCCGCTGGGCGATGAAACCCTCGCCTGGCTGCCGGAAGGCGAGCGCGCCAAGGTCGTGCACATCACCCACTTCGTGGTGGAGGCGGAAAAAACCGCGCGCAAGCATTTGAAAGCGCTCGGCATCGCCACGCCGATCCGCGACCTGGCCATGAGCACGCTGAACGAGCACACCAAGGAAGCCGACGTCGCCACCCTGCTCGCCCCGTTGAAGGCCGGCCACGATGTCGGCCTGATCTCCGAAGCCGGCTGCCCGGCCGTGGCCGACCCCGGCGCGCAACTGGTGGCACTGGCGCACCGCCACAGCATCCGCGTCGAACCGTTGATCGGCCCCTCGTCCATCCTGCTGGCGCTGATGGCCAGCGGCGCCAACGGCCAATGCTTCGCCTTCCACGGCTACCTGCCGGTGGACGCGGCGGAAAAGGCCAAGCGGGTGAAGGAGCTGGAGCAGCGTTCGCGCCAGCACAACGAGACCCAGCTCTTCATCGAGACCCCCTATCGCAATAACGCGCTGCTGGCGCAACTGCGCGAGACGCTGGCGCCCAGCACCCGGCTTGCGGTAGCCTGCGACCTGACGCTGCCCACGCAGACCATCGTCAGCCATCGCGTGCAGGATTGGCCCAAGGACGCGCCGGACCTGCACAAGCGCCCAGCCATTTTCGTGATCCACGCCGCCTGAAGAAGCGACGCCATGCCCAAGACCAAGCCCATCATCCAGTCGCTGCTGGATACCGACCTGTACAAGTTCACCATGCTGCAGGTGGTGCTGCACCAATTCCCGGCCGCGCATGGCGAATACGAATTCCGCTGCCGCAATCATCCGGACACGCCGCTGTCGCAACTGAAAGCCCAGTTGGAAGAACAACTGGACCTGCTATGCCAGCTGCGTTTCCAGCAAGAGGAGCTGGCTTACCTGCGCGGCCTGCGCTTCATCAAGAGCGATTTCGTCGATTACCTTGAATTGTTCCATCTGCAACGCCGCTTCATCAGCGTGACGGAGGAAGGCGAGCAGCTGGCCATCCTGATCAAGGGGCCGATGGTGCAGGCGATGTTCTTCGAGATCTTCGTGCTGGCCATCGTCAACGAGCTGTATTTCCGCCCGCTAGGCAGCGAAGCCGTGCTTGAGGAAGGCCGCCGCCGCCTGGAGGCCAAGATCGCCACCCTGGAGCGCTTCCAGCGCGAAGAAGCCGCCAGCCAGCGCTTCCCGCTGCTGATCGCCGACTTCGGCACTCGCCGCCGCTTCAGCCGCGATTGGCAAGCCCATGTGGTGGAGCGGCTGAACCGTGCGCTGCCGCAAATCTTCCGCGGCACCAGCAATGTGCATCTGGCGCGCAAACTGGGCATCACGCCCATCGGCACCATGGCGCATGAATTCTTCCAGGCCTTCCAGGCGCTGGGCGTGCGGCTGCGCGACTTCCAAAAAGCGGCGCTGGAATCCTGGGTGCAGGAATACCGCGGCGACCTCGGCATCGCGCTGACCGACGTCGTCGGCATGGACGCCTTCCTGGCGGACTTCGATCTTTACTTCGCCAAATTGTTCGACGGCCTGCGCCACGACAGCGGCGATCCTTATATATGGGGCGACAAGGCCATCGCCCACTACCGCAAGCTGCGCATCGACCCGGCCACCAAGATGCTGACCTTCAGCGACGGCCTGACCGTGGACAGCGCCCTGCAACTGCACCGCCATTTCAGCCCGCACATCCAGGTCAGCTTCGGCATCGGCACCCACTTCACCAACGATATGGGACTGGAGCCGCTGCAGATCGTGCTGAAGCTGGTCAGCTGCAACGGCCAGCCGGTGGCCAAGCTGTCCGACAGCCCCGGCAAGATCATGTGCAGCGACGAAACCTTTCTCGCCTACCTGCGCCAGGTCTTCAAGATTCCCGCTCCGCGCTAGACGAGCCTGCCAGCAGCGCGCGCAAACGCTGGCGCGCCGGCTCGGCCAGCCGGTCGCCAGCCAGCGCCAGCGTCTGCCAACCCATGGCCCGATACGCCGCCCGCGCGGCGGCATCGGGCAGCACTGCCAGATGGCTGGCCACCGTTTCGGCATCGCCGCGCAGGATCGGCCCGGTCAGCGCCTGATACGGCCCCAAGGCCAGCGCATTGTCCAGCGTCTGCCGCATCAAGCCGCCCAATAGATCGCCAAGCAGCTCGGCCGGCACCCCGGCCTGCCGCTCCAAGCCCTCCGCCATCGCCGTCAAAGCCACCAGATAATTGGAAGCCACCGACAAGCCCGCGTGATAAGCCGCCTTGCCGCCCGGCGCCAGCCGGAACGGCCGGCCACCCAGCAGCCGCGCCAGCTCTTCCAAACGCACGCAGGCAAGCTCATCGCCTTCCACGGCGCACAGCGTCCCGGCAAAACCCGCCACCGCCCGCTCAGGTTCGGCAAAAGAGAATGCCGGATGCAGACTGGCCAGCCACACCCCCTGCTCCGCCAGCGGCGCCAGCAACGTGGCCTCGCAGGCGCCGCTGGCATGAAACACCACGCTGCCGGCAGGCACCGCACCTGTCTTCGCCAATTCAAGCGCGCAGTCGGCAATGGCCGCATCCGGCACCGCCAGCAAATAAAAATCAGCCGGCGCCAACTCGCGCCAATCCGCCACCACCCGCCCCGCGCCGATGAAGTCGCGCGCCTCCGCCAAGGAGGCCGCATCACGCCCCACCACATCCGCCACCCGACAAGCGCCAGACAGATGCGCCAGCCGCGCCAGGCTGCGCCCCACCCGGCCCGCGCCAATCACACTCAGTGCAACCATATATATAGATTCCCATCCGCCAGACATACCCACCCCGGCAAGAATGGCCGGAATGCAACAGTTTCACGCCGAAATACTACTGACAACTTATCAGTTATTTACATTTAAAAACATAAACTTAACACAAACATCTTCATGAAAATGAAACATCATTGGAACAATTGCTCCATTTACATAGTTTTCGCTTTCTTTTACTATGTTCGCTAGCGAATTCAAGTAGATGCAATCCGCACCGCCTGGATTCACTTCAAGTCACGTTGATTTTTCAAGCCCGCCCACAACCGCGGGCTTTTTTTTATGCAACTACAGCCAAACCACCGTGTAAACCATTGTAAAACGGCACACTCAGCGCTTTGATGTATTTTTGCAACAGAAAGAAGTAGCCACAAACCCAACATTGCAAACCAATACTATTCAATAACTTACCAGCATCAAAAACGAATTTTCAGTTTGCAGAAACCCAACACAAGTTGCTCATCAGCAACACTTCCCAGCCCTCATAGTTGCATTTTCACAACCCAGCCAATAGCATTTGCTCACATTCCTAAACCAACTAAGGATGACTTGACCATGAAAAAAAGTCTGATCGCCCTGCTGGTAGCCTCCATGCCGGCTGCCGCTTTTGCTGACGTAACCATCTACGGCGCCATCAAGGCCGGCGTTGAAAACGTTGATAACGGTACCAAAAAGACCAATATCGACGACCTGGGCTCCCGTATCGGCTTCAAGGGCAGCGAAGATCTGGGCAACGGCCTGAAGGCTATCTGGCAAGTTGAAAGCGGTTTCGCTATCGACGGTGGCAGCAACGGTAGCGCCGCTGATGGCAAGTACTCTGGCTCCAGCGCCGGCACTTTCGCTAGCCGCAACTCCTTCCTGGGTCTGCAAAGCAACCTGGGTACCCTGCGCTTCGGTAATGTGTCCAACTTCCAAGACAGCGACATGGGCGTGGTTGACACCTGGTCCTACAACAATGCCGCTCTGGGCTTGGGCGTTTTCACTCGCGACGGCGCTCGCCTGAAGAATTCCGTACGCTATGACTTGCCGGCTATCGTTCCGGGCCTGACCGCTGCCTTCCAATACGGCACCAAGGAAGACAAGAGCGCTGCCACCCAAGACCGCGAAACCTACAATCTGGGTCTGGGCTACGAAAACAGCGGCTTCTTCGGCAAGTACGACTACCAATATGAAAGCCACGTTGCCAGCGGCGTAGAACTCAGCAACAAGGGCAACCGCAAGCACCAACTGGAAGTTGGCTACAATGCTAACAACCTGTTCGTGGGCTTTGGCTACAAGCAAAGCCAAGGCGACGTGACCACCACCGCTCTGAGCGCGCTGGCCACTCCGGCCCAAGTGACCGCCATCCAAGGCAAGCTGGGTAACGGCGTTGAATTCAAGACCACCGAATACGCACTGACCGCTGGCTACACCTTCGGCGCCATCACTCCGAAGTTCACCTACGCTCACGGTGACAACGTGAAGGTTGAAGGCGTATCTGCCGACAACACCAAGTACGACCAATTCGTACTGGGTGCTGATTATGCTCTGTCCAAGCGCACCACCGTTGGCGCGCAATACGGCGAAATCAAGCTGGGCAACAATGCTGCTGCCCTGCTGCTGAGCAACGGCAACACCAAGATCAAGTCCTTCGGCCTGAACATGGTTCACAACTTCTAATTCAACGGTTCGACGCAAGAACCTGCGAACGCAGAAGCAGAAAAGACCCGCCTCGGCGGGTCTTTTTCCGTATATGTGAGACAAGAATGAAAAAACAACTCATCGCACTCGCTTTGCCCGCCCTGCTGCTTGCAGCGACATGCCGTGCCGACGATGCCGGGCCACAAGACAACTACGCCAGAATCCGCATCTTTCAGCGAAACGGTGTGGGGCTTGGCCTCTTCCCACATCATGATTGCTATCGCTTTTCCCTAATGGGCAATAACGACGACATCGTGGAATCTCAAGCTTTCAAATCCTTCATCCACCTCGCCAATAACAAAAGCATCGGCATGCCCGAAACACCGAATACCCATGCTCAAGCGGAAAGAAGTAAATTATTTTCCCAAGACTATTATCAGGAATACAAGCTTCCAGCTGGCGAAATCACCACACTAACCGCGAGCTTCAGCGACGTCTCCAACTGGCGCTGCAACACGCTGGCAGTCAAGTTTAAACCCCAAGCAGGCACCGACTACGAAGCCATGCTGAATGTGGACATGGACAGTAAGACCTGCCATCTGGTGATTGGCTCCATCCCCCATGACAATCCGGATGCTGCGCTGGAACCGCTGCCCAACCTTGCGCCGGCCTCGTACTGCCCTGACGATAAGTAAAAAATAAAGCCGTTCCACCTTACGGGGGAACGGCCCTAACTCCATGTCGACCACATCAAAACGGCAGCTGGTACACCGGGTTGCGGGTATCTGCGCCCTCCTCCCGTATCCGCTCCAGTTCCGTGCGCAGCGCGGCCTGCAGCCACTGCTCACGCATTCTGTCGCCTTCCGGATGCTCGGCCAGCGTGCGGTATAGCGCCATGCCGTGCATGGTGGTCATCATGGTCAGCAAGGTAGCGAAAAAGCCGGTGGAAATGGCGTAGCGCGGGAACAACGAGGCCATCAAGGCGACGAAGCGGTCGCGGAAATAGGTGCTGGCGCTGCCGAGGAAAATATCGCGCAAGTCCGGCGTCGTCCGAGCCGCCATCAGCAATTCCAGCAGCACGATGTGGCGCGGCGACATCACCAGCGCCCGCATCAGCCCGACGATGCGCTCCTCCTCCGCCATGCCCGGCGGCTGCTGGCTAGCCAGCGTCAGCGCGGCGTCGAAGATATCGTCCACCACCTTGCGCCCCACCGGCAGCATCAGCTCGTTCTTGGTGGCGAAATGACGGAACAGCGCGCCTTGCGACACGCCGGCGCGGTTGCAGATCAGTTGTACGCTGGTGCCGTGATAGCCGCACTCCATCAGGCATTCTATCGCCGCCTCCACCAGTTTTCCGATGGTGGACTCCCTGCGGCTTTGCTGTGTTCGTCTGGTTTGCATCTATTGTTTTATCATTTATCGTCCCATGTCCGCCGCATGATACGCGAAACCGCGCGCCCAAGCGAGGGTGGGCACATTCTAAGAACAAGCTAGACACGCCAATAGCCCGGCGCTCCTCTCTCCCCAGGCCGCCGCCGCAAGCGGCAGCCGCCAACACAATACTACCAAAATCAATGGTGCGGCATGCAAGCGGATTTTGCGGCGCAATGCGCTGCAAGCAGGGGAGATCAGGCGAGCGGCGCGCAAGATCGGACGGCCGTGGCGCAGAGGATGCGCCCGCTGCGGCCTGTCCGCCTTGCGCGCCGGCAAGGAATCATCAAAAAAGCGACTGCTCTATTTCAAAAAATCGCTTTCCGACCAATGCCGCGAAAACTATTTCACCGCCGCCGCGGAGAAGTCGACCCGGCCGTACGGATTGACCGCAAAGCCGTTGACCTCCTTGCGCGCCAAGACATAGGCCGTGGGATGCGCCAGCGGCAGCCATAGCGCCTGATCGTGGATGAGGCGCTGCGCCGACTGATACAGCTTGCTGCGCGCCTTGAAGTCGGCCGTCTTCTTGCCGTCGCTGATCAGCTTGTCCAAACGCGCATCGCAATAGCGGGCGAAATTGGTGCCGGACTGCACGGCCGAGCAGGAAAACTGCGGAGTCAGGAAGTTGTCCGGATCACCGTTGTCGCCAGCCCAGCCCATGAACAGCATCTGGTGCTCGCCAGCCTTGCCCCGCTTGATCAGTTCGCCCCACTCCAGCACCTGTATCCGCAGGCGGATGCCGACCTTGGCCAGATCCGCCTGCAGCATTTCCGCGCCGGCCTTGGGGCTGGGGTTCAGCGTGCTGCCGCTGGGCCGGACCCAGACATCGACATCGAAGCCGTCCGGATAACCGGCCTGCGCCAGCAGCTTCTTGGCCCGCGCCGGATCGTACGGATAAGGCTTGATGGTTTTGTCGTAGCTCCAGGTATTGGGCGGATACACCAGATTGGCGGCAATCGCGCCATTACCGAACACGGCTTTCAGATAGCTGGCTTTATCGAAGGCCAGATTGATCGCCTGCCGCACCTGCGGATTGTCCAGCGGCTTCTTCTGGCTGTTGAAGGCGACGAAGGCTGTCATGAAGGCCGGCGCCTGCCACACCCGCAAGCGGGCGTCGGCCTGCGCCGACTGCACGTCCTGCGGCTTGGGCGACAGCGCGATCTGGCATTCGCCTGCGCGCAGCTTCTGCAAGCGCACGCTGGAATCCGGCGTGATGGCGTAGATCAGCGCCGATACCTTGGGCTTGCCGCCAAAATACGCCGGGTTGGGCTGATAGCGAACCAGCGCGTCCTTGACGAAGCTCTTGAGGATGAACGGCCCGGTGCCGATGGGCTTGCTGTTCAGTTCGGCGGTCTTGCCTGCCGCCAGCAGCTGCGCCGCGTATTCGGCAGAATAGATGGAGGCGAAGCCCATGGTCAGACTGGAGAGGAAAGTCGCTTCGGGGTAGTTCAGCTCGAAGCGCACGGTTTGCGCATCCAGCTTGCGCACGGCCTTGATCAGCTTGGGAAACTGCATGGCCTGGGCGTGCGGATAACCGGCCGGCGCGGTCTTGTACCAGGGATTGTCCGGGTTCAGCATGCGGTCGAAGGTGAACGCCACATCGTCGGCGTTCAGCTTGCGCGTGGGCTTGAAGTAGTCGGTGCTATGGAAGACCGCGTCGGGACGCAGATGAAACGTGTAGGACAGGCCATCCGGGCTGGCTTCCCAGCTGCGCGCCAAGCCGGGGCGCAGCTTGCCTGCGGCGGCATCGTATTCCACCAGCCGGCTCATCAGCACATCGGCGGAGGCATTGGTGGTGACCAGGGAGTTGTATTGCACCACATCGAAGCCTTCGGGGTTGGCGTCGGTGCAAATGGTGAGCGGCTTGGCGGCCATGGCGCCCAGCGGCAACCAGGCCGCCAGCAGGGCGGCGGACAGAACCTTCATGGCATTCTCCTTGCGGCGCCCGTCAAAATGCCGGGCGCATGACTCGCAATAGGTTAAGCCAATCCGGCATGAAAACCAACGAATTAATCAGGCTAAGATAATAAGCGCCCGTTCAAAACGGGCGCTCGTCTACATCACCAATTGCGCGAACAGATTGGCCGGCAAGGCCGGGCTGCACAGGAAGCCCTGGTACTCCTGACAGCCGCGCTCCGCCAACCAGCGCAGCTGCTGCGACGTCTCCACACCCTCCGCCACCATGTTCAGTCCCATCATGCGGCATAGCGTGGTGATCATCTCGGCAATGGCCGGCCGCCGTTCCAGATCGGCGACAAAAGAACGGTCTATCTTCAGCGAGGTCAACGGGTAGCGCTGCAGATAGGCCAGATTGGAGTAGCCGGTGCCGAAGTCGTCCACTGCGATGCGCACGCCCAGCGCGCGCAGCGACTGCAGCGTGCGCATGGTTTGCTCGTCATCGCCCAGCAGCACCGACTCGGTGATTTCCAGTTCCAGCTTTTCCGGCTGACAGCCGCTGTCGCGCAAGGCCTGCGCCACCATCTCGGCCAGCGCCGGATCGACGAACTGGCTGGGCGACAGATTGACCGACACCATCAGATCCAGGCCGCGCTCGCGCCATTGGCGCTGCTGGCGGGCCGCCTGGGACAGTATCTGCCGGCCCAGTTCGCGCACCATGCCACAGTCTTCGCACAAGGGGATGAAGGCATCCGGCATCAGCATGCCGCGCATCGGGTGTTGCCAGCGCGCCAGGGCCTCGGCGCCGACGATGCGGCCGCTGGCCACATCGACGCGCGGCTGGAAGTAGGCGACGAATTCGCCGCCGTCCAGGCCGCGCCGGATATCGCGCTCCATCGCCAGCTGCGCCTGGCTGCGCTCTTCCAGCGCCGGCGCGAAGAACATCAGATTGTTGCGGCCGGCGTCCTTGGCGGCGTACATGGCCAAGTCGGCGTGGCGCATCATCTGTTCGATGTCCAGCCGCCCCTCGCCGCACACGCTGATGCCTATGGAGGCCGAAACGCTGATGTCCATGCCGCCCAGCCGCATCGGCATCGCCAGGCTTTGCAAAATTCGAAGCCCCAAGGCCTCCGCCCGCTGCGCCACATCCGGCGCCGCCAGCATCACCAGGAATTCGTCGCCGCCCAGGCGGGCCACTTTCTCATCGTGCCCCAGCAGTTGCGACAGGCGCCCGCTCATGCGGATCAGCATCTCGTCGCCGCTGGCGTGGCCCAGGGAGTCGTTGACGTTCTTGAAGCGGTCCAGGTCGATGAACATCAAGGCCACCTGGCGGCCGTCGCGCAGGGCCTGTTGCAAATACGGCAGCAACTCGCTGCGAATGCCGTTGCGGTTGGGCAGGCCGGTCAATACGTCGTGATTGGCTAGGAAGCTGGCGCGCGCCTCGGCGTGCTTCAGATCAGTGATGTCCACTTCCGTGACCAGCAGCGCGTCCTGGCCCGATACCCCGTCGCGGCACGCGCGCACGGCGATTTCATGCCAGCGCATGCCCTGCCGGGTATGCACCTGGGCCAGCTGTCTGGCCTCGCCGGCGGCGGCCACCCCCTGTTGCAGGGTTTGCCAGTCGCCATCATGAATGAAATGCTGGCGCCAGGTTTCGCTGGCATAGGCCACCTTGGCGCGGGCCGATGGATTGCGGTACAACACCATGCCGGCGGAGTCATACAGCGTGACCAGCATGGAGGTATGCATCAGCGCCTCGGCGCTGCGCAACGTGGCAGGATCGGTGGACAGCGTATTCTGCGCCTCGCAGAACATCATCATCCGGCCTTCCACCTGAATGCCGCGGAATACGACTTTCAACTGCCGCGGCATGCCTTTGGGGTAAAGCGTCCAGCTCTCGGTGAACACGGCATTGTCGCGTTCGAAATCCTGTTGATACTGGCTGAGCCGCTGCGCCACGGATACCGACATATCGCGCGACATGTCGCGCGCGCATAATTCCTGCAGGCTATCGGCGCCCCACACTTCCAGAGCGGCCGGATTGGCCCAGAATACGCGTTTGTTATCGATATCGAACACCCAAACCGGCAGGCTCAAAGCCTCCAGCATCGGCAAATTGTCTCCCTGCCAGGAGATGACGTTCTTCTTCGGCATGATTGCCGTTAACCTTTTATTTATTCATCAAAAATTCGGCTCGCCGTTTATCGGCAAGGCTTGCCATTGTAGCAAACGAGATAGCCGACGCTGCTGTTATTTTGCGCAGCCGGCATTTTCACCGCCGCAATTTCGGCAGGCATGCGTTTCAGCTGCAGAATGAAAAAAGCAGGGCGCTCGCCCTGCTTGGATGATGTGAATGGCTTCAATTGATCGGTTTGCGCGCAAACAATCTGGCCATGCTGTGGTGATGGGGCCAGCCATGGCTGAGATCGAGCGCATATTCCTCCTGATAGGCCAGGGCTTCCAGCTGGGCAAATTGTGTCTTTAATTCTCCGGACCGGTAGTAATGGCGGATATAGGCGGCGGTTTCGCTGGCGCGTCCGCCGCGGCCACTGCAGCCGGGATCGTCCACCAGAAATACCGAGGCGAACAGAAAGCCGCCTGGCGCAAGGCCCGATACCATGGCTTGCGCCAACCTGGCGCCCGCCTCCTCGCTCAAATGATCCAGCAGGGTATAGGCCACGATGATCTGATAATGCTGCGGCTCGATATCCGCCTCCGCCATATTGGCCAAATCGGCCACGCCTCCATTGACATCGAGTTGCAACTCGTCGGCCAGCCCGCTCAAACGAGCCACCGCCTCCGCAGACTGATCCAGGCCTCGCATGGAAAAACCGCGGCGCGCCAGATACAGGGCATTGCGCCCTTGGCCGCATCCCAGATCCAGTCCGACGCCCTCTCCTTTCACATTGTACTTATCCAGATAATAAATCAGGGACAGCGCTGGCCGGTCCCCATAGAACGACGCATTGCTGCGATAAAAACCATCGAAATCCGCGGCACCCATATTTATTCCCCTGCTCACGCACTCCCAAAAACAAGCACCGACAAGGCAAATCATCGGCAGGTGGAAACTACTTACTAGTAATAGTTCTTATGGGAAATTGTTACTACTTAGATACACATACTAAGTATTTACACCTAAATGATGGCCAACAAGATAAAGAAAAACCCCGTCAAGCAGCGCCGGACGGGGTCGTTTACAGTTAGGAGACGAGTTTTACTGATAGTTGTCGATGCTCGGGCAGCTGCACTGCACGTTGCGATCGCCATACACGTCGTCGATGCGGTTCACGCTCGGCCAGAACTTGTTCTCCAACACGTAGGGCAGCGGGAACAGGCCCTGCTCACGGCTGTAAGGACGGTCCCACTCGCCGGCGATGTCGGTCTTGCTGTGCGGCGCATTGACCAAGGGGTTGTTGTCCGCAGGCCACACGCCGTTCTGCACTTGGTCGATCTCGGCGCGGATGGCGGCCATCGCCGCGATGAAGCGGTCCAGCTCGGCCTTGGGCTCGGATTCGGTCGGC
This sequence comes from Chromobacterium sinusclupearum, assembly GCF_002902845.1. Taxonomy (GTDB): domain Bacteria; phylum Pseudomonadota; class Gammaproteobacteria; order Burkholderiales; family Chromobacteriaceae; genus Chromobacterium; species Chromobacterium sinusclupearum. Next base: position 85,732 of record NZ_PPTF01000029.1, on the reverse strand, counting down.
TCTATCATCAGCGTGCCCGGCACCGGGAAGCTCATGGTCGGCGCGTGGAAGCCGTAGTCCATCAGGCGCTTGGCCACATCCACTTCGGTAACGCCGGAAGCGGCCTTCAGCGGACGCAGATCGATGATGCACTCGTGCGCCACCCGGCCATTGACGCCGGTGTACAGCACCGGGAAGTGCTCGGCCAGGCGAGTGGCCAGATAGTTGGCGGACAGCAAGGCGTTTTCCGTCGCCTGCTTCATGCCTTCCGCGCCCATCATGGCGATGTACATATACGAGATCGGCAGGATGGAAGCCGAGCCGAACGGCGCGGCGGAGACTGCGGTCTGCCCCTCTTCCGCGCCCGGCACCGAAGCCACCACGTGGTTGGCCATGAACGGCGCCAGGTGCGCCTTCAGGCCGATCGGCCCCATGCCCGGCCCGCCGCCGCCATGCGGGATGCAGAAGGTCTTGTGCAGGTTCATGTGCGACACGTCGGCGCCGATGTCGGCCGGACGGGTCAGCCCCACCTGCGCGTTCAGGTTGGCGCCGTCCATATACACCTGGCCGCCGTGGGCGTGGACGATCTCGCAGATCTCTTTGATACTTTGCTCGAACACGCCGTGGGTGGACGGATAGGTGATCATCAACGCGGCCAGGTTGGCGGCGTGCTGCTCGGCCTTGGCCTTCAGATCGGCCACGTCGACGTTGCCGGCCTCGTCGCACTTCACCACCACCACCTGCATATTCATCATTTGCGCGGTGGCCGGGTTGGTGCCGTGCGCCGATTGCGGAATCAGGCAGATATTGCGATGGCCTTCGCCGCGCGACTCATGGTAACGGCTGATGGCCAACAGGCCGGCGTATTCGCCCTGGGCGCCGGAGTTAGGCTGCATGGAGATGGCGTCGAAGCCGGTGATCGCCTTCAGCTGCCGCTGCAAGCCCTCGATCAGCTCCAGATAGCCCACGGTCTGCTCGCGCGGCGCGAACGGATGCATATTGGCGAATTCCGGCCAGGTGATCGGGATCATCTCGCTGGTGGCGTTCAGCTTCATGGTGCAGCTGCCCAGCGAGATCATCGAATGGTTCATCGCCAGGTCGCGGTTTTCCAGCTTCTTCATATAGCGCAGCATCTCGTGCTCGCTATGGTGGGTGTTGAACACCGGGTGGGTCAGGATGGCCGACTCGCGCTTCAGCCCGGCCGGGATGGCCTCTTTGACCACGGCATCCAGGGCAGCGATGTCTGCCGGCTTGCCGGTGAACAGCTCGATCAGCTTAGCGAGGTCCGCCTCGGTGGCGGCTTCGTGGAAGGCCACGCCCAGCACTGTCTTGCCGACGCGGCGCAGGTTGTATCCGGCGGCCAGCGCGGCGGCGTAGATAGCGTCGGCTTTAGGAGCGTCCACCTGCACCGTGTCGTAGAAGCGGTCGAACACCAGCTTGCCGCCGGCGGCTTGCACCGCGTGGGCGAAGATGGCGGCCAGGCGATGAATGCGGGCGGCGATGCGCTTGACGCCTTCCGGGCCGTGATAGACGGCATACAGGCCGGCGATATTGGCCAGCAGCACCTGGCTGGTGCAAATGTTGGAGTTCGCTTTTTCGCGGCGGATGTGCTGCTCGCGGGTCTGCAGCGCCATGCGCAGCGCGGTCTTGCCCTTGGCGTCGATGGAGACGCCGATGATGCGGCCCGGCGCGGAACGCTTCATCTCGTCCTTGAAGGCGAAATAAGCCGCATGCGGACCGCCGAAGCCCATCGGCACGCCGAAGCGCTGGGTATTGCCCAGCGCGATGTCGGCTCCCATTTCGCCCGGAGACTTCAAGGCTACCAGCGCCATCACGTCGGCGGCGACGGCGACGATGACGCCCTTGGCCTTGACTGCGGCGATATGCGGGGTCAGATCGATCAGATCGCCGGCTTCGCCCGGATACTGGAACAAGGCGCCGAAGTAGTCGCCGTTGCCGGCCTCTTCCGGATGGCCCTGCACCAGCTCGAAGCCGAAGTACTTGGCGCGGGTCTTCATCACGTCCAGCGTCTGCGGCAGCACGCGGTTGTCGACGAAGAAACTGACGGACTTGGATTTGGACACGCGCTTGGCCATGGCCATCGCCTCAGCGGCAGCAGTGGCCTCGTCCAGCAGCGAGGCATTGGCCATTTCCAGGCCGGTCAGGTCGATCACCATCTGCTGGAAGTTCAGCAGCGCCTCCAGCCGGCCCTGGGCGATCTCGGCCTGGTACGGGGTGTAAGCGGTGTACCAGCCCGGATTTTCCAGGACATTACGCAGGATGACGGTGGGCGTCAGCACCGGGTAGTAACCCAGGCCGATGAAGGACTTGTTGACCACGTTCTTGGCTGCGACAGCCTTCAGCGCGGCCAGCGCCTCCGCTTCCGGCTGCGGCGCAGGCAGGTCCAGGCGGCGGTTCAGGCGGATGTCGGCCGGCAGAGTCTGGTCGACCAAGGCATCGATGGACGGCGCGCCGATGGCGGCCAGCATCTCGGCGCGTTCGGCGTCATTGGGGCCGATGTGGCGGGAGAGGAATTCGTGACGATTGAAGAGTTCGGCAAGAGACATACAAGACCTTTCTTTGGCCACGAAAACCATGAAAGGACACGAACGGCATGACGCGAAGCCGAAAAGCCGCTCACGCTGAGAGAAGCCGGAACAGGCTTCCTGTTATCTTTCGTGTCTTTTCGTGGTTTTCGTGGCTAAAAAACAAACGCCCCTGTGTCTTGCGACTAAGGGGCGTATCACATCAAGCGCCGATTTCCTTGGCGTAGGCGGCGGCATCCATCAGGCCGTCCAGGTCGGACGCATTGGCCGGCTTGATCTTGAAGAACCAGCCCGCGCCGTACGGATCGTTATTGGCCAGATCCGGCGCGCCTTCCAGCTCGCCATTCACTTCCAGCACTTCGCCGGCGATCGGACAGTAGACGTCGGAAGCCGCTTTCACCGACTCCACCGCGCCAGCCTGCTCTTCCTTGGCCAGTACGCTGCCGATCTTGGGCAGCTCGACGAAGACGATGTCGCCCAGCAGCTCCTGCGCGTGGGCGGTGATGCCCACGGTCACGGAGCCATCAGCTTCCAGGCGCAGCCATTCGTGGCTCTCGACGTATTTCAGTTCGGCGGGGATATTGCTCATCTTGAAGTTCTCCAGCTTAAGATCGGATCAATGGTGACGGCAGTCGTCGCAAGGACGCTGCCCGATTATTCGAATACTTTCTTGCCATTGCGCACGAAGGGCATCTTCACCACGCGCACATCGGTCAGCGTGCCGCGCAGGTCCACTTGGGCGGCAGTGCCAGTGGCGGCCGGCACGCGGGCGATGGCGATGGAGTGCTTCAGCGTCGGCGAGAAAGTGCCGCTGGTGATCACGCCTTCGCCGACGCCTTCCACCAGGACCTTCTGGCCTTCGCGCAGCACGCCGCGGCCTTCCAGCACCAGCCCCACCTGCTTCATTTTGACGCCGGCGGCTTTTTGCGCTTCCAGCGCCTCGCGGCCATTGAATTTGCGCTCGGCCGGCTCCCAGGCGATGGTCCACCCCATGCCGGCTTCCAGCGGCGACACGGTTTCGTCCATGTCGTGGCCGTACAAATTCATGCCGGCCTCCAGACGCAACGTATCGCGCGCGCCGAGGCCGATGGGCGCGACGCCGACGGCTTGCAGTTGTTCGAAGAAGGAAACGGCTTCGGCGGCGGGAATCATGATTTCCAGGCCATCTTCGCCGGTATAGCCAGTGCGGGCGTAGAACCATTCGCCCTGCGGCAGGCCCTGGAACACTTTCAGCGCGCGGATGGCTTCGGCCAGCTCCGGCTTGATGGCGCAGACATTTTCAATGGCTTGGGGGCCTTGCACCGCCAGCATCGCCAGGTCACGGCGCACCTTCAGCGCCACGTCGAAGCCAGCCTTCTGGGCTTCCATCCAGGCCAGGTCTTTCTCGGTAGTGCCGGCATTGACCACCATGCGGTAGCCATAAGCGGTGAGATAGACGATCAGATCGTCGACGACGGTGCCCTGCGGCGTCAGCATGCCGGAGTACAGCGCCTTGCCCTCGAAGCCGAGCTTGGCCACATCGTTGGCGATCAGTTTTTGCAGCCAGGCCTTGGCGTCGGAACCGGTGATGTCGATCACCGTCATGTGGGAGACGTCGAACATGCCGGCGTCGGTGCGGACGATTTCGTGCTCTTTCAGCTGGGAACCGTAATGGATGGGCATTTCCCAACCGGCGAAATCGACCATCTTGGCGCCGGCGGCAATGTGGGCTTCAAACAGCGGAGTACGTTTCGGGGCCGTCATGGCGCGGTTCCTTCGAGAAAAGTGTGGATAGCCTCAATCAACCACACCCCTCTGTCCCTGCACCTGAGATTTTCCGGCCGGATAAGCCGTTAGCCCCTTCGGTGGACGCCGCGCGGGCGCCGCTCTCCAGATTGCGCAAGCCGGCGGCCGCCGGCTCGATGATACAGTCCTTTTGCCTGAGCGATTAGCGGGTGCGCTTGCGCCTTCGGCGGCGGCCGCGGGTGCCGCTCTCTCCTGTATGACTCGCCGATTATGGTGGGCATCTCCCCGCCTTGGCAAGCCGAGTTTATTTCGATGTCAAACAGTCTGAATAAATGTTTCTCAAAGAAAATAAGCGCACATTTTTATCAATAAAAACTATTCGGAAACGAAAAAAGCGCAGGCTTTCGCGCTGCGCTTTGGCATGCATCCCGCTTCCGCCGCTCAATCGGCGGCGTGGCGCTCTTTCAACTGCCAGACATAAATCGGCAGGCCGAGCATCAACAACAGCATGCCCCACATCACGATCTCTGCGCCGGAGCCGTAAAGCGCCCACAAGGAATACACAAAGCCGATGCCGGCGAAGAAGCCCGGCGCCACGTAATCGCGCGGCGCAAACGCCTTGCCACGCATCAGCATGATGGCGATCAGCGCCATCGAGCAGAACGCGTATGGCAACAAGGTGGTGGCGGTGGCCAGCAGGATGATGAACTCGAAAATCTTCACTCCGCTGTCGCCGCCGGCGTATTTCATCGCCATCAGGATGGTGACCAAGGTGCTGGACAGTACTAGGCCGAAGATCGGCACGCCTGCGGCATTGCGCTGATTGAAGCGGCTGGGAAACAGCTTGTCCTTGGCCGCAGCGGCCGGCACATGCGCCTGCATCAGGCTCCAGCCGTTGAGGGCGCCGAAGCAGGACACGACCGCGCCGAAACCGACCAGCCAATAACCCCAATCCCCCCACATCAACCGGGCCGCATCGGCAAATGGCGCCTGCGACGCCGCCAGCACATCGGAAGGCATCAAGCCCATCAGCGATATCGTGGACAGGATGTACAGCACGGTGGCCAGCAAGGTGCCGATGACGGTGGCCCGCGGAATGGTCTTCTCTGGCTGATCGACATCGCCGGCCGGCACCGAGGCCGACTCCAGGCCGAGGAAAGCCCAAAGCGTCAGCGCCATGGTCGCGGACAGCGAGGACAACAAGGGCTTATGGTGAGGATTGAAAGCCAGATTGTCGGTATTCAGGTGGAAAAAGCCGATGAAAGTGACCGCCGCCAGCGGCAGCAGCTTGAGCAGGGTCGTCACCACCGCCACCACGCCCGAGCTGTGCGCGCCGCGACTATTGATCCAGGTAACGATCCAGATCAGACTGATGGCGAAAACGCCAGCCAGCAATTCGTTATGGCCGAGAACAGGAAAGAACACTTGCATATAACTGGTGGCCGCCACCGCCAGCGCGGCATTGCCTGCCCATAAGGCGATCCAGTATCCCCAGGCAATCCAGAACCCGGCAAAATCGCCAAAGCCGGCATGAATATAAGCATATGGCCCGCCTTCGCGCGGCAGGATGGCCGACAGGCGGGCGAACACCAGCGCCAGACAGATGGCGCCAGCAGCCGTGATCAGCCAGCCAAGCAAGGAAATGCCGCCAAACGGCGCCAGCGAGGCGGGCAGCAGAAACACGCCAGAACCTATCATATTGCCCACCACCAGGGCGGTGCACATCCAGACTCCGAGCGAGCCTTTTTTGGGGGAGGAACTGTTTTCGCTCAAACCTGATTCTCCATCGCGAACGAAAGCATGGCGCGCCGCCGGTCCGCAACGGGCGTCGTGCATGCGTGAAACAGGCGGACTCACGGCCGACCGCCACGCGTCATGGCTTCAACATAGACGAAGTCAGCGTCTCAGGCGGTGGGGGAAGTGGCGTCGCGCCGAAAAAAAGGGCGCATTAGAACACAGATTTGATGCAAAAACATGTCGCATTACCGATTTTTTTCACAAAAACCGGCATGCGGCGCAAGTCATGCCAAGCCGATGCAAGCCAGTCATCCGGCACGCAAGCGCAAGGGGCCGCGCGGCACGCTAGCCAGCGACCAACTGGCCAAGGCCCAGCGCCACAGCTCCGCCAGATCGCCGCACTCGGCCGGCGGCGCATGCCCCAGCAGCGTCAATGCGGCACGCAGCTGCTGCGCGGCATCGACGCTGGAAATCGCCGGCGCCAGCGTCTGTTTGGACAATTTCTCGCCGGCCGCGTTGGTCAATACCGGCAAGTGGCAGTAGGTGGGCGCGGGCAAGCCCAGCGCGACGTATACCGCCAGTTGACGCGGCGTGGACACCAAGAGATCGGCGCCGCGGACGATATCATTGATGCCCTGCTCGGCATCGTCCACCACCACCGCCAGTTGATAGGCCCAAAAGCCGTCGGCGCGCAGCAGCACGAAGTCGCCGATGTCGCGCGCCAGATTCTGCCGGTACTCGCCCTGCAGCCTATCGCAGACAACGCTCTCGCCCGGCGTCACCCGCAGCCGCCAGGCGCGGCCTGCGCGGCCATCCGGACAGCCATTGCGGCAGGTGCCGGGGTAGATATAGCCATCCAGCCCGCGCTGCGCCGCGGCTGCGATCTCCTTGCGCGTGCAACAGCAAGCATAGGCATGGCCGGAGGCGATCAATTGCCGCAAGGCATCTCTGTATAGATCATGGCGCCGGCTCTGATAGACCACCTCGCCATCCCACTCGAAGCCAAAAGCCTCCAGCGTGCGCAAAATATCCGCGGCGGCGCCGGGCACCTCGCGCGGCGGATCCAAGTCCTCCATGCGCAGCAGCCACTGGCCGCCGCGCCGGCGCGCCTCCAGGTAACTGCCGACGGCGGTGCTGAGCGAGCCTGCATGCAGCAGGCCGGTTGGACTGGGCGCGAAACGGCCCCGGTAAGTGGCTATGGACATCTGAAACGGACGGCAGGAGCGCTTGGCGGGAAATTTCTCGCTAAAATACGATTATCCCTAAATCACGAGCCAGCCTTAAGAAGGATACAAGAATGGCCTACGTTGTAACCGAAGCCTGTATCAAATGCAAATACACCGACTGCGTGGAAGTCTGCCCGGTTGACTGCTTCCGCGAGGGCCCAAACTTCCTGGCGATAGACCCGGACGAGTGCATAGACTGCTCGCTGTGCGTGGCGGAATGCCCGGTCGGCGCGATCTATGCGGAGGACGATTTACCCAAGGACCAAATGGCCTTCATCCAGCTGAATGCGGAACTGGCCAAGAACTGGCCCAGCATCGTCAACCGCATCGACCCGCTGCCGGATCATGCAGACTGGGCGGAGGTGAAGGATAAGCTGCAATATCTGGAACGCTAAGCGTCTCCCACCCGCCTCCTCCAAAGGGCTGGCGGCACCCAGTCAGGCGCGGGACCGCCCCGGTCAAAGCCACCCAGGGCGGAGCCACCCTCAACCGGCCGGGCGAATCGTAAACATCTTGTTGAAACAGGCGATCTCGAATACCTGCAGCACCGCCTCGTGGCAGTTCACCAGCACCATGGTCTTCTTCTGCGATGCGGCGCGCTCCTTGAGCAACAACAGCATGCCCAACGCAGAACTGTCCAGAAACGGCACCTGGTCAAAGTCGACACGTATTTCCTGCACCGCGGCGTTATCCAGCAGCTCCTGGCTGGCCTGGCGGAAATCCTTGTGCAGATTGAAGTCAAACTGACCAATCAGCATCATCGTGCCGACATTCCCCTCGACTCTAACAATCGGTCTCATCGCTGCCCCTGTTCTATCCCTGATTGATTCGCTGACAAACTTAAACCGTTTATCCGGCCCGCGGTAATTTCAATTCAAAGCAGGCGCCATGCGCCTCCTTGTTGCAACACCTGACATCGCCGCCCAGCTCTTCCGCCACTTTCTTCACGATAGCCAAGCCAAGGCCGGTACCGCCAGGGCGCGACGTGAAAAAAGGCTCGAAAATCCTGTCCTGCACGGCGGGATCGACACCGGGCCCGCTGTCCTCCACCCGGAAAACCACTTCCGACGCCCCGGCCTCTACCCGCAGCCCCACCTGCCCGCCCGCCGGCGTGTATTGCAAGGCGTTTTCCAGCAAGTTGATCAATGCGCCCTGCAAGGCCTTGCGATCCACCAAGACAGTTATGGCAGAAACCGCAGGCGGATGGCAATCGAAATGCACACTTTTGTCATGACACTGCGGCAGCATGATTGCGCAAACGTCATCCAGCAATGCCGCGACATCCAACGGCTCCAGCGACGAAACCTGTCCCCTTACAAAGCTCAGCATATTCTGTATCAAACCTTCCAGAGCCCGCATTCTGGCCAGGCTCTTGTCCACGAAACGCGCCCTATCCTCCGGTCTCGGCAAATCCTGCTTCAGGTTCGCGGTATACAGCATGGCGCTGGCCAAGGGAGTGCGCAGCTGATGGGCCAGAGAAGCCGCCATGCTGCCCATCGACGCCAACTTTTGCTGCCGCGCCAGTTCGCTGGTCAGCTGATGCAGGCGCGAGACATCGTGAATAAGCACAATTCGGCCACCCGATGCCGGTAAATCCTGATATTGCAAGGTCAGACGGCTGCCCTGGCCATCCGACGACAGGGCGTAGGTATCATCCAATTCGCTGCGCTGCAGTTTTTCGAACACCGTATCCCAGCATTCGCCGATATAACAACCGCTTAGCAAGGACTCAGCCGCCAGATTCTGAGCGATCACCTCGCCAGCAGGAGACAACTCCACCACCCCCGCCGGCAAGACTTTCAACAGCAAACCCAAGCGTTCCGCCAGCGCGGCATTCTCGTCTCGTTGTTTTCGCAACTGGTTGTTGGCCTCGTCCAGTTGGGCATTCAAAACATTGACCTGGGCCTCAAGTTGTTTATATGCATCAATGAGTTGACCCGACACGGCGTTGAACTGCTCAAATGCCGCCTCCAACTGCTGTTGATCCTTCAAGCTTGAAACCATGGTAGGCATCGCCTCACTGTCATTTGTAAAAAACACTTAAACGGTATGATAATGGCCAGTCTACGGTGAGCCAACTCGCGGCAGAAGCGGCCGCAAGCAAAAAAAACCGGGAAAAACTCATATCTGGGCGTATAAAGGGAAGTAGTGCGCCATTCCAAAAGATGCTGCGGAGGTTTCTGTGTCAGAGCTTCTCAAAAAAATCGACGCCAGAACCAAACTGGCAGGCACCAACAAGCTGGAAATCCTGCTTTTCTCCTTGGGGCATGATCAGCGTACCGGACGCAAGGAAGTGTTCGGTATTAATGTATTCAAGGTGCGCGAAGTGATGCGCACCCCGGAAATCACCTCCGCGCCGGAAATGCCGTCCTCGGTGGAAGGCATGGTCAGCCTGCGCGGCTCGCTGGTTCCGGTGATCGATCTGGCCAAGTACGCAGGCATCGTCACCAGCAACCGCCCCGAGATCATGATCGTGACCGAGTACAACGGCCACACTCAGGGCTTCCTGGTCGAGGCTGTCGACACCATTCTGCGCTTGGACTGGTCCGCCATGCGCGTGCCGCCCGACATGATCACCAACCGCATGGCCGGCTTGGTGACCGCTGTCACGGAGCTGGAAAACGGCGCGTTGGTGATGATGATGGATGTGGAAAAAGTTCTGGCTGAAACCAGCGTGATCGATGACGGCCACAGCTTCATCAATATCGAGCCGGTCAAGGAAGACCGCCGCATCTTCTTCGCCGACGACAGCGCGGTGGCGCGCAAGCAGATCGAACGCACGCTGGAAGCGATGAATATCCGCTATACCTACGCCATCAACGGCATGCGCGGCTGGGAAGATCTGCAGAAAATGGCCCAACAGGCCGAAGCGGCCGGCCGCAAGCTGTCCGATGAGCTGCATCTCGTCCTCACCGATGTGGAAATGCCGGAGATGGACGGCTATATGCTGACGAAGATGATCAAAAGCGACCCGCGCTTTGCTGGCATTCCGGTGCTGATGCACTCGTCGCTGTCCGGTTCATCGAACCAGAAGCTCGGCGAATCCGTCGGTGTCGATTCCTACGTATCCAAGTTCGAGCCGCAAAAACTGGCGAGCAAGTTGCGCCAGATGCTCAAACTGGAACCGATGGACTAGACCGCGGTCTTCTTCAAGATTTTCAAGGGATAGGGATTAAGACATGCCTAGCACCGACGCCTCCTTGCTTGCCAGTGTGGACGCCAGGACCAAACTGGCCGGCTCCAACAAGATGGAGATCTTGCTGTTCTCTTTGGGAACGCGGGAAACATTCGGCATCAACGTGTTCAAGGTGCGCGAAGTCTCGCAGACGCCTGCCATCACCAAGACGCCCAATATGCCGTTTGGCGTCGAAGGCGTGCTGTCCTTGCGCGGCAACATCATTCCGGTGATATCACTGGCCAAATTCATTGGCCACAACACCGAGAGCAAGTTCGACACCATGATCGTCACCGAGTTCAACAAGAGTACTCAGGCCTTCCTGGTGGACTCGGTCGACCGCATCATCCGCGTCGACTGGGACAAGGTGCGCGCGCCGGAAAACATCATGGCGGCCGCGGGCACCAATCAAAACCTGATCACAGCGGTCACCGAGCTGGAAAACGGCAAGCTGGTCTCGATTCTTGACGTCGAGCAGATTCTGGCCAGCGTCGTGGGCGAACCCCGCTTGCCGGATGTCCCCTCCGCGCAGCTGGAAGTCGATCAATACATTTTCTTCGTCGACGACTCGGTGGTGGCCCGCAAGGAGATCACCGGCGTGCTGGAGAAAATGGGAATCAAATTCCAGCAGGCCACCAACGGTCGGGAAGCCTGGGACCGGCTGCAGGTGCTGGCAGGCCGCAACTGGGCCGAAGGCGAATGCCTGCACGATTATCTGAAAATCATTCTGGTCGATGCCGAAATGCCGGAAATGGACGGCTACGTGTTGACCAAGCTGATCAAATCCGACCAGCGTTTCAAAGGCATTCCGGTGATCATGCACTCCTCGCTGTCGTCCAACGCCAACCGGGCGATGGGCTCCAGCGTCGGCGTGGATTCTTACGTTGCCAAGTTTGACCCGGGCGTGCTGGCAGAAACTTTGATTCCATTCCTGCAAAGGTAGTCGCTACAATGTGCGCCTTGATGGAACATAGATAATTCAGGATATACCTCGATGTCAGACAAGAATATGCGATTTCTGGTCGTGGACGACTTCTCCACCATGCGAAGGATCGTTCGCAACCTGCTGAAAGAGTTGGGTTTCACCAACGTCGACGAGGCTGAAGACGGCCAGGTGGCGTTGCACAAGCTGAAAACCCAGAGCTTCGACTTCGTCGTCTCCGACTGGAACATGCCCAATATGACGGGCATTGAGCTGCTCAAGGCAGTCAGGGCGGATCCCCAGCTGAAGCACCTCCCATTCATGATGATCACCGCCGAGGCTAAACGGGAAAACATCATCGAGGCAGCAATGGCCGGCGCCAGCGGCTACATTGTGAAACCCTTCACCGCTGCGACCATGGAAGAAAAAATGAACAAGATCTTCCAGAACATGAACAAGCCAGCCTGAGCATTGCACAAGACTGCCCGCATCTGCATTGAGGAGGATTGAAAGTGCCGGACCATATTTTGGAGAATGGAGACTCGCCAGAGCTCGAAGCCCTGTTTGACAGCGTTGCACAACAGCAGCATGCGCAGGAAGAAGCGCCGGCCGCCGCACCGGCCAACCAAGAGAGCAGCCCCAAGCTATTCTCAAGTGAAACCAATCCTTCGACAATGTACGAACACATTGGGCAGATGACCCGCAAAATGCACGACGCCTTGCGCGATCTGGGCTACGACAAATCGCTGGAAAAAGTGGCGGAAACCATTCCGGACGCCAAAGACAGATTGGCTTACATCGCCACGTTGACGGAAAACTCGGCGGAACGGGTGCTGAATGCCACCGACATCGCCAAGCCCTTCCAGGACAACCTGGAAAGCCAGGCATTGGCGCTCAGCGCGCGCTGGGAAAAACTGTACGCCAATCTGCTCAGCGTCGAAGAGTTCAAGGCCCTGGCCGAGGAAACGCACCGCTATCTGAAGGATGTGCCGAATCAAACCCAGGCAACCAATACCCAGTTGCTCGAAATTGTGATGGCGCAGGACTTTCAGGATTTGACCGGCCAGGTCATCAAAAAGATGATGGGCATGGTCAAGATCCTGGAAACCGAACTGGTCAACTTCCTGATTGAATTCTCCCCGGACGAGAAGAAGGGCGAGCTGAACACCAGCCTGCTCAACGGTCCGGTCATCAATCCGGAAGGCAAAACCGATGTGGTCACCAGCCAGCAGCAGGTCGACGATCTGCTGGAAAGCCTGGGCTTCTAACTGAAGATACGCAAGCAAGACAACGCACGATGACGCGTGGGGTGGAAAAATGAGCGAATTTGGCGGCATGGAAGAGTTGCTTCAGGACTTCCTGATGGAGTCCACCGACCTCCTGTCCGATGTGGACAATAAACTGGTCGAACTGGAAAAGCGCCCGGAAGACAAGGCTCTGCTGAATGACATCTTCCGCGGTTTCCATACCATCAAGGGCGGCGCCGGTTTCCTCAACGTCATTCCCATGGTCAATCTGTGCCATCGCACGGAAAACCTGTTCGACAAGCTGCGCAATGGCGAGATGCACATCACCCCCGAGGTGATGGACGTCATTCTGGACGCCACCGGCATTGTTCGCGACATGTTCGGCACCCTGGGACAGGGCCTGATGCCGGGCGACGCCGACCCGCACACTTTGGCGGCACTGGACGCCGCGCTTGCCGGCGAACCGCTGGTGGCGGAGGCTCCGCCGGCAGCGGCCGCGCCAGCGCCCGAGCCTGCAGCGGCGCCCGCAGGCAGCGGGCCGGACTGGAATCAGCTGTATCAGGCGGTGGCCCCCGCGGCCGCGCCGGCTGCCGCAGCGCCGCAGCATGCCGCCCCTCCGACGCCCGCCCCGGCGCCCAAGGCAGAGCCGGCCGCGGCGATACCGGCTCCGCCACCGCCAGCCCCGGCCAAGCCGGCGCCGGCCAAACCATCCAGCAGCGGTCCCGTTGCCAGCGGCCCGCAGGAAAACACCATCCGCATCGATACGGTGCGCTTGGACATGGTGCTCAACCTGTCCGGCGAAATCGGCCTGACCAAGAACCGGCTGACCACGCTGCGCACCGAGATCCTGCAAGGCAATCGCGATACCAATACCCTGCGCTCGCTAGACGAGGCGATCAGTCAACTGGACCTGCTGGTGGGCGACTTGCAAAACGCGGTGATGAAAACCCGCATGCAGCCGATCGGCCGCCTGTTCCAGAAATATCCGCGCTTGGCGCGCGACCTGGCCCGCCAACTGGGCAAGGAAGTGGAGCTGGTGCTGTCCGGCGAGGAAACCGAGCTCGACAAGACCATGATCGAGGATCTGAACGATCCCTTGGTTCACTTGGTCCGCAACGCTGTCGATCACGGCATTGAATCGCCGGAGGAACGCATCGCCGCCGGCAAGAAGCCGCAAGCCCTGGTGCAATTGACCGCCGAACAAGTCGGCGACCACATCCTGATCGAGATCACCGATGACGGCAAGGGCATGAATCCCGATGCCTTGCGCCGCAAAGCCATCGAAAAAGGCCTGATCGACACCGAAACCGCCAACTCGCTGGATGAGAAGCAGTGCCTGCAGTTGATCTTCCTGCCTGGCTTCTCCACCAAGGACCAGATTTCCAGTGTGTCCGGACGCGGCGTCGGCATGGACGTGGTACGCACCAATATTCAAAAACTGAACGGCCGCATCGACATCAATTCGGTAGGCGGCGAAGGCACTCGCATCAGCATCTCGCTGCCGCTGACCCTCGCCATCCTGCCGGTGCTGGTGGTGCGCGCCTGCAATCAACCGTTCGCCGTGCCGCTGGCGATGGTGCGGGAAATCATCACCATCGACGGCAGCGCCATTCAGGAAGTTTCGGGCCGCCCCACCATCGTGGTGCGCGACGAAATCCTGCCGCTGAAGACGCTGGCCGGCCTGCTGGGCTGGGAGCCGACGCAAAAACCCTATTTTGGCGTGCTGATGCAGTCGGCCGAGAAATCCTTCATCCTGGCGATCGACTCCTTCGTCGGCCGCGACGACGTAGTGATCAAGCCGCTACAGAACATCCGCCCCAAAGGCGTGGCCGGCGCAACGCTGTCCGGCGATGGCTCCGTGGTGCTGGTGCTGGATATGGAAGACTTGCTGGCCTCCAGCGAAGGCAGCAACGCAGGGGTACGAACGACGGATATGATTGCCACCTAACGCTAAGGTGCAATGATGACCTCAAACACCGCCTATATAGGACGGCAGCCGGTTCTGAACCGCAATCAGCAGCTCATAGGTTATGAGCTGCTTTTTCGTCCCAGCAGCGATGCGGTCGGCGTCGGCAAGCATAGCGAGCTGCAAGCCGACACCGACGTGCTGGTCAATACGCTGAACAATATGGGAACCAGCTGGCTGATCGGCAACAAGCTGGCTTTCATCAATGTCGGTGAGGCGATGCTCAACAGCGAGTTTCTGGAGCTGCTGCCGCCGCGCCGCATCATTCTTGACCTGTCGCCGCGCACCGCGCCCAGCAACGAACTGTTATCGCGGGCGCGCCATCTGCGCTCGATGGGCTTCGGCATCGCGCTGGACGATTTCAGCTTCGAATCCCCGGCAGCGGCCTTCCTGGAACTGGCCAACTACGTCAAGCTGGACATACAAAACCAGGACGCCACCCGCTTTCAGATGCAGGCGGCGCGCTTGCGCAGCTATCCGCTGATCCGCATCGCGGAGCGGGTGGAAACCCACGCCCAATTTCATCTGTGCAAGGAATTGGGCATGGACGGCTTCCAGGGCTATTACTTCGCCAAGCCGGAGACCCTGGCGGCCAAGGTCATCCATCCGGCATTCAGCAACACGCTGGAACTGCTGAACCTGCTGCGCATGGACGCCGACGTCCGCGATATCGAACAGGTCCTGAAAAGGGACGTGGCGTTGTCTTACAAGCTGCTGCGCTATGTCAATTCCGCCGCCGCAGGGCTCAATACCGCCATCAGCTCGTTTTCCCAAGCCGTTACCGTGCTGGGCTACCAAAAGCTGTACCGCTGGCTGACGCTGCTGCTGGTCACCGCTTCCGACGACAACAACGCGCCGCCTGCGCTGCAAAAAACCGCGGTCACCCGCGGCCGCTTCATGGAGCTGCTGGGCATCGCGCTGGGCGAGCGGCATGACGTCAACGACAATCTGTTCATCGTCGGCCTATTCAGCCTGCTGGATGTGTTGTTCGACATGCCGATGGACAAGATCATCGAACATCTGCAACTGCCCGTACCGGTATCCGACGCCCTGCTGCACGACCGCGGCTCGATGAGCCACTACCTGCGCCTGGCTCGCGCCTGCGAAGACGGTCAACTGGATGGCGTGCCGCAATTGTGCGAGCAACTAGGCCTCTCTTCCGAGCAATTGAACGAAGCCCATATATCCGCGCTCGCCTGGGTAGAGGAACTGGGCTTATAATTCTCAACCCTGCAAGGTTGTAGCAAGCCCGATGAAACTGTTAGCCCTAGATACCTCCACCACCTATCTGTCGCTGGCCCTGAGCCAGGGCGAAGACATGCTGATTTTCCACCAATGCGTGGAGCAGAAGCATGCCGAGCGCACGCTGCCGGAGGTCTCGAAACTGCTCGCCGCCGCAGGATGCTCGCTGTCCGAACTGGACGGCATCGTATTCGGCCAAGGCCCCGGCGCCTTCACCGGCCTGCGCATCGCCTGCGGCATCGCCCAGGGCCTGGCCTACTCCGCCGACCTGCCGGTGATCGCCATCCCCACGCTGGACAACCTGGCCTACCAGGCTGGCGAGGGTCAGGTGCTGGTTTGCTTCGACGCCCGCATGCAACAGGTGTACAGCGCGCACTATCGAACCGGCGCGGACTGGGAGAGGCTAAGCCCCATCCGCGTGGCCTCCCCCGAGGACGTGCAGCTGCTGGATGGCACCACCTTGCTGGCCGGCGATGGCTTCGACAACTATCCGCAGTTGCTGGCCGATGCGCGCGCCCGGCTGCCGCATGCCGGCCCGGTGCGCCCCCACGCGTCGGCCTACATCAAGCTGGCCGAGAGCGGCCGCTACCCGGCCACCCATCCGCGCGACGCTGAATTGCTCTATGTGCGCAACAAGGTGGCGCTGACCTCGGTGGAACAGCAACAGGCGCGCCAACGATGAGCCGCGTACGCCGCTTCACGCCGGACAATCCCCAGCTGCTCGCCGATTTAGAGCAGCAGGCCACCCCGCATCCATGGCGGGTGGGACAATACCGCGACAGCCTGGAAGCCGGCTACCCGTGCTATGGCCTGTTCGACGAGCAGGACGCGCTGCAAGGCTTCGCCCTGATCATGCGCGTGCTGGACGAAGCGGAGATTCTCAATATCGTTGTCGCGCGCGAGCACCAGGGCCAGGGCCTGGGCATCCAACTGATGCAAGCCATGCTGCAGGATCTGCGCGACGACTGCTGCCGGCGGCTGTTCCTGGAAGTCAGGGAAAGCAATGCCATCGCGCGCAAACTCTACCAGCGCTGCGGCTTCCACCAATGCGGGCTGCGCAAGAACTACTATCCAGCCAACCCAGGCAGAGAACACGCCATCCTGATGGAAGCCACGCTGTGAGCCGCGCCAGCCAGTTGCAACAAGAAATGGGCCTGGGTCCGACCTGGCTGCCGCGTGACGGCTGGTTCGAGCACCATCCCGCCCAAATACAACGGCAAGAGATGCGCGCCGCAGTCACAGATGCCGTGGATGAAACCGACGCGCCGCCCCTCGCGGCAGCGGCCATTCCGGCCGTCAGCGACAGCCCAAGCCTCGCCGCCGCCATCACCAACCAGGCAGCGGAGCCGGCCGAGCCGCCCCCTCCGCCACCAGACGCGCCCATCGCCGAAACCCGCATCGAGCTGCCGCGACTGGAGTGGCCGCAACTGCAACGCGAAGTGGCCGATTGTCAGCGCTGCCGCCTGTGCGAAACCCGCACGCAAACGGTATTTGGCCGCGGCAATCCGCAAGCGCGCTGGATGCTGATAGGCGAGGCGCCGGGCGAAAACGAGGACAAACAAGGCCTGCCCTTCGTCGGGCGCGCCGGCCAGCTGCTGGACAATATGCTGGCCGCGGCCGGCCTGGACCGGGACCAGGATGTCTATATCGCCAACGTGCTGAAATGCCGCCCGCCTGGCAACCGCAATCCGGCGCCGGATGAGATCGCCGCCTGCAACGGCTATCTGCTGCAGCAAATCCATCATATCCAGCCGACGCTGATCGTGGCGCTGGGCCGCTTCGCCGCGCAAACGCTGCTGGAAACGGCAGACTCCATCGGCCGCCTGCGCGGCAAGGTGCACCGCTACCAGGGCGTGCCGCTGGTAGTCAGCTACCACCCTGCCTACCTGCTGCGCAATCAACCGGACAAGGCCAAGGCCTGGCAAGACCTGCTGCTGGCGCGCAAGGTATTCCGCCAAGCTGCCAACTGAAACGCGCCACGCCAATATCAATAGCCAAAACAAAAGGCCAGTCTCTCGACTGGCCTTTTTGCTGTGCAGCGCACCCATCAGCAAATGCATGGGTGAAAATAAAAAACCCTTCTCCGTGCACCAGAGAAGGGCTCTTCAAACAACCAGGAAGCAAGCTTATTTCAGCTTGGTTTCCTTGTACAGAACATGCTTGCGGGCAACGGGATCAAATTTCTTGATCTCCATCTTTTCCGGCATAGTGCGCTTGTTCTTGGTGGTGGTGTAGAAGTGGCCGGTACCAGCAGTGGATTCCAGCTTGATCTTATCGCGCATGATGTATACCTCTGTGCCTTATCTGGTTGACCGCTTAGATCTCGCCGCGAGCGCGCAGATCAGCCAGCACTACATCGATGCCCACCTTGTCGATGGTGCGCAGTGCGGCGTTGGATACGCGCAGACGCACCCAGCGGTTTTCGCTCTCTACCCAGAACTTGCGATATTGCAGGTTCGGCAGGAAACGACGTTTAGTCTTGTTGTTGGCGTGGGAAACGTTGTTCCCGGTCATCGGACGCTTGCCGGTGACTTTGCAAACTCGCGCCATGGTTAAACTCCCAAAACCGGTAAAAGCTGGCTTTATAACATAGAAAAAGCCAGTAATTCAAGCGGAACGCGCACCCGACGCAGGACGGGCGCGCTCTCGTAATGAAACAGTCGGCGGGCATTGTAACGGATTCGCCACAACTGCGCGAGCTTTATTGTCGGACGTCTATAGTGAGTGTTGCATTCTTCGCCGAGCCCTCGCTGCAACTCGATGCAGCAAGTGATTCAACTTCGCACGATTTCAGGGTAAAATCCCGGATTCCCACAGAGCCGTAATCTCATGACCAAGTACATCTTCGTAACCGGTGGCGTGGTGTCCTCCCTGGGTAAGGGCATTGCCGCTGCGTCCATCGCCGCCATTCTCGAATCCCGCGGGCTGAAAGTCACCATGCTGAAGCTCGATCCGTATATCAATGTCGATCCGGGCACCATGAGCCCCTTCCAGCACGGCGAGGTGTTCGTCACCGAAGACGGCGCGGAAACCGACCTTGACCTCGGCCACTACGAGCGCTTCATCCACGCCAAGATGAAGAAGAGCAACAACTTCACCACCGGCCAGGTGTACGAATCGGTCATCACTAAGGAGCGCCGCGGCGACTACCTGGGCGGCACCGTGCAAGTCATCCCGCACATCACCGACGAAATCAAGCTGAAGATGAGCGAAGGCGCGGCCGATGCCGACGTCGCCATCGTCGAGATCGGCGGCACCGTCGGCGACATCGAATCGCTGCCCTTCCTGGAAGCCATCCGCCAGATGCGCTCCAACCACGGCCGCAAGAATACCCTGTACGTGCATCTGTCCTACGTGCCTTACATCGCCACCGCCGGCGAAATCAAGACCAAGCCGACCCAGCACTCGGTGAAGGAACTGCGCGAAATCGGCATCCAGCCGGACATCCTGCTGTGCCGCATGGACCGCGAGCTGCCGGAAGACGAAAAGCGCAAGATCGCCCTGTTCTGCAATGTGGAAGAGAACGCGGTGATCGGCTGTTACGACTCCGATTCCATCTACAAGGTGCCGGGCATGCTGCACGCCCAAGGCATCGACGACATCATCGCCGAACAGCTGCAACTGGACCTGCCCAAGGCCGACCTGGCCGTGTGGGATCGCATCATCGACGCCATCGAGCATCCGGACCACAGCATCAATATCGCCATGGTGGGCAAGTACGTCGATCTGACCGAATCGTACAAATCGCTGACCGAGGCGCTGAAGCACGCCGGCATCCATACCCGCACCAACGTCAACATCATCTACGTCGATTCGGAAGAAATCGACCGCGACGGCGCGGAATCGCTGAAGGACATGGACGCCATCCTGGTGCCGGGCGGCTTTGGCAAGCGCGGTGTGGAAGGCAAGATCAAGGCGGTGAAGTTCGCCCGCGAGAACAACATCCCCTACCTGGGCATCTGCCTGGGCATGCAGATCGCGCTGATCGAATACGCGCGCGACGTGGCGGGCATGGCCGGCGCCAACTCCACCGAGTTCGACCTCGACACCAACTTCCCGGTGGTGGCCCTGATCGACGAGTGGGTCAACCACGACGGCAAGATCGAGAAGCGCGACGAAAACTCGAATATGGGCGGCACCATGCGCCTGGGCGGCCAGCAGTGCGATCTGGTGCCGGGCTCCCTGGCCGCGCGCGTCTACGGCAACAGCGAGATCGTCGAACGCCATCGCCACCGCTATGAAGTCAACAACTACTACATCCAGCGCCTGGAGCAAGCCGGCCTGACCATCAGCGGCCGCTCGTCCGGCCATGAAAAGCTGGTGGAAACCATCGAGCTGGCCAACCATCGCTGGTTCTTCGCCTGCCAGTTCCATCCGGAGTTCACTTCCACCCCGCGCGACGGCCATCCGCTGTTCATCGCCTACGTGAAGGCCGCCCTGGCTTACCAGGCGGACAAGCAGGGCAACTGAAGCCGATGAAGCTGTGTGGATTCGAAGTCGGCCTTGACCGGCCGCTGTTCCTGATCGCCGGCCCCAGCGTGGTGGAAAGCGCCCAGATGGCGCTGGACACCGCCGGCCGGCTGAAGGAGATCGCCGACGCGCTGGACATCCCGTTCATCTACAAGTCGAGCTACGACAAGGCCAACCGCCCCGCGCTCGGCGTGTTCCGCGGCTTTGGCATCGACCAGGGCCTGCGCATCCTGGAGGATGTGCGCCGCCAGATCGGCGTGCCCATCCTCACCGATGTGCACACCGAGAACGAAGTGGTGCAGGTAGCCAGCGTAGTGGACGTGGTGCAGACGCCGGCCTTCCTGGCGCATCAGGCCGACTTCATCCGCGCGGTGGCGCAGTGCGGCAAACCGGTCAACATCAAGAAGGGGCCGTTCATGGCGCCCGGCGAGATGCAGCAGGTGATTCAGCGCGCGCGCGAGGCGGCCCGCGAAGCCAGCCTGCCGGAAGACGTCTTCCTGGCCTGCGAGCGCGGCACCTCCTTCGGTTACAATGATCTGATTGCCGACATGCGCTCTCTGGCCGTGATGCGGGAAACCGCCTGCCCAGTGGTGTTCGATGTCAGCCATTCGGCGCAATTGCCCGGCCTGCAGGCCGGCGACGCGAACCCCCGCCGCTTCATGCCGGTGCTGGCGCGCGCCGCCGTATCGGCAGGCGTGGCCGGCATCTATCTGGAGACCCACCCCGATCCCGATCGGGCGCTGTGCGACGGCCATATCGCCTGGCCGATGCACCGCATCAAGGAATTGCTGACCACGCTCAAGGCGCTGGATGGCTTGGTCAAGCAAAATCCCTGGCTGGAGCACTCGCTGTAATAGACAGCCGGTAGAGTCCGTCCGGCAAGCCGGGCGGACCGCCTCTGCAAGTTCAACTGAAAGCTATGAAGGGAAAGACAATGAGTTCGATCGTTGACGTAGTAGCTCGTGAGATTCTGGATTCGCGCGGCAATCCGACCGTAGAAGCCGACGTCCTGCTGGAATCCGGCGTCATGGGCCGCGCCGCCGTGCCGTCCGGCGCCTCCACCGGCACCCGCGAAGCCCTGGAATTGCGTGATGGCGACAAGAGCCGCTACCTGGGCAAGGGCGTGCTGAAAGCCGTAGACAACATCAACACCGAAATCTGCGAAGCCATCATCGGCCTGGACGCCGCCGACCAAGTCTTCATCGACAAGACCATGATCGAACTCGACGGCACCGAAACCAAGTCCCGCTTGGGCGCCAACGCCATGCTGGCCGTATCCATGGCCGTGGCTCGCGCCGCTGCCGAAGACGCCGGCCTGCCGCTGTACCGCTACCTCGGCGGCGCCGGCCCGATGGCCCTGCCGGTGCCGATGATGAACGTCATCAACGGCGGCGAACACGCCAACAACACCCTGGACATCCAGGAATTCATGATCATTCCGGTAGGCGCGCAAACCTTCCGCGAAGCGCTGCGCATGGGCGCCGAGATCTTCCACAACCTGAAGAAGATCTGTGACAAGAAGGGCTACGCCACCACGGTTGGCGACGAAGGCGGCTTCGCGCCGAACCTGGAAAGCCATGAAGACGCGATCAAGCTGATTCTGGAAGCCGTGGACGCCGCCGGTTACGTGGCCGGCCAGGACGTGATGATCGCCCTGGACTGCGCCGCTTCCGAATTCTTCCGCGACGGCAAGTACCACCTGACCGCCGAAAAACTGTCCCTGAGCTCGGAAGAGTTCGCCGACTACCTGGAAAACCTGGTCAACAAGTACCCGATCATCTCCATCGAAGACGGCATGGCCGAACAAGACTGGGCCGGCTGGAACCTGCTGA
This sequence comes from Chromobacterium sinusclupearum, assembly GCF_002902845.1. Classification (GTDB taxonomy): domain Bacteria; phylum Pseudomonadota; class Gammaproteobacteria; order Burkholderiales; family Chromobacteriaceae; genus Chromobacterium; species Chromobacterium sinusclupearum. The sequence goes on along the minus strand of NZ_PPTF01000029.1, from coordinate 63,665 downwards.
CCGACCGCCTGGGCCAGAAGGTGCAGATCGTGGGCGACGACGTATTCGTCACCAACCCGAAAATCCTGGCCGAAGGCATCGCCAAGGGCGTCGCTAACTCGCTGTTGGTTAAGGTAAATCAGATCGGCACCCTGTCCGAGACCCTGAAAGCAGTTGATCTGGCCAAGCGTTCCCGCTATACCTGCGTTATGAGTCACCGCTCGGGCGAGACCGAGGACAGCACCATCGCCGATCTGGCAGTCGCAACCAACTGCATGCAGATCAAGACCGGTTCCTTGTCCCGCTCCGACCGCATGGCTAAGTACAACCAACTGCTGCGCATCGAAGAAGAGCTGGGCGACGCCGCCTACTATCCGGGCCGCGCGGCCTTCTACCACCTGAAGTAATTGCATGCGCTGGCTGACCGCGACCCTGGTGTCCGTTATCCTTGCCTTGCAGTGGCCGCTCTGGTTCGGCAAGGGCAGCTGGTTCAGGGTCTGGCAGCTGGACAAGCAGCTGCAGGAACAGCGGGCAATCACCCAAAAGCTGATTGCCCGCAACGCTGCTCTGGACGCGGAAGTGCGCGACCTGAAGCAAGGCAGCGATGCCATAGAGGAAAGAGCTCGTAACGAACTTGGCATGATTCGCGACGGTGAGGTATTTTTCCAATTGCTGGATTCCAGCAAGCGACCTCCGCCGCGGGTCACCCGATAACGGACCCTCATTCGCTGAACAATCCCATGATGGCTGGCCGCCTTAAAAGCACCAAGGTTTGGGCAATGACGACACAGAACCCTATCGAAGTGGCACGCGAAACCCTGAAGCAGCTGTCATTGCGCAAGCTGCTTCCGACACCAGAAAACTTCGAGCGGGTCTACCACGAGTTGACGCAAACTCCCATGGTGCGCGACAACAAGCTGGCCATATTGCTATTGCGCGCCCTGGAGACCCTTCCGCAGGACAACGTCCAGGCCAAGGTGACGTTCAATCGCCTGAAACAGGTCTGCGACGAAAACCGCTGGGAGCAGGCTCCTCAGCTGGTCATCGACTTTCTGCGCAGCAGCTTCGCCAGCCAGCAGTTGACGCAGAGCTGGGGCCTGGTGATCCAGAACCTCATCAAAAGCTGGGAAATCCGCCAGCCCGACCTTCCCCAGCATCACAAGCAAAGCACGCTCGAACGCGTGCTGATCAATTACGGCAACCAGCCGGAAGAGCTGAACCAGAAACTGGTTGGGCTGCTGCAGAACTGGAACGCCGCGCCCTCCGTGCGCGAAACCCTGCCCGGAATCGAAACCGTCAACGGCGAAAGCTCGGCGGACATCCCCATCAGCCCGGACAGCTGGCAAGCCTGGCAAAGAACGCTGGCCTTCGCCTTGAAGCACGGCCTGGAGCCGCGCCTGGCCAGCTATCCGGACCTGGTGGACAATCTGGAGGCTTTGCTGAAGGAACTGGATGGCATCGTCGACGATGCCAACCTGAACGCCTTCATGCCCAAGCTGCGCGCCTTCATGATCAAACTGGAGCTGCAGTCGCAACAGGAAGGGCGGCTCGCCACCGGCTTGGCCAATCTGCTCAAGCTGATGCTGGACAACATCGCGGAGCTCAACCGCTCGGATGACTACCTGCTGGGACAGGTTGGTTCCTTGCAGGAAATGCTGAGCCAGGAACCGCTGTCCATGCAGCAGATTTACCAGTTGGAAAGCAGCCTGAAGGAAGTCATCCGCAAGCAGGGCATGCTGAAAAGCTCGCTGGACGAAGCCGCCAGCTCCCTGCGCGCCCTGCTGGACCGCTTCGTCAGCCGGCTGGCGGCCATGACCGACAGCACCGACGAATTCCATACCAAGATCCAGAATCACAGCGAAAAGCTGAAACACACCAGCAATGTCGATGACTTGGGCGGCATCATCAGCGCGCTGATGGAAGACACCTCCATCATGCAGCTGGACCTGACCCGCTCGCGCGACGAACTGGTTTCGGCCAAAGAGCAGGTGGAAGCGGCGGAACACCGCATCCATGAGCTGGAAGCCGCGCTGGAAGCCGCCAGCGCCAAGGTCAAGGAAGACCAGCTGACCGGCGCTTACAACCGCCGCGGCCTGGCCGAATACTTCCAGCGCGAGATCAGCCGCGCCGAGCGCACCGCCGCGCCGCTATCCGTGGCGCTGATCGACGTCGACAACTTCAAGCAGTTGAATGACCGTTACGGCCACCTGGCCGGCGACGACGCGCTGAAGTACCTGGTTGACACCATCAAGCACAGCCTGCGGCCGGCCGACATCGTGGCGCGCTTCGGCGGCGAGGAATTCGTCATCCTGATGCCGGACACGCCGGAAACCGAAGCCATTCAAACCGTGCAACGGCTGCAGCGCGAACTGACCAAGACCTTCTTCCTGGCCAACAACGACAAGCTGCTGATCACCTTCAGCGCCGGCATCGCGCGCTGGCACCTGGGCGAGCAGGAGGCCGACGTGCTGGAGCGCGCCGACCACGCGATGTACCAGGCCAAGATCAATGGCAAGAACCGCGTCTGCTCTGCGGAGAACGAGATAGCCTGAGGCTGAGACTAGACAACAAAAAGGGATGGCTAAAGCCATCCCTTTTTTCATGAACCCCGCCAACGGCTTCAGCCGCCCTTTTTCATCCGCTTACCCGCCTCGGCGCGCTGACGGCGCACCTCCTTGGGGTCGGCCAGCAAGGGACGATAGATCTCCACGCGGTCGCCGTCTCGCAGCGGCGCCTCCGCTTTGACAGCCTTGCCGAAAACGCCCAGCTTCAATGCCGCCTCATCCAACTCCGGGCACTGCGCCAGAATGCCGGATGCGCGCACGGCATCCAAGGCATGGGCGCCTGCCGGCAGCGTCACCGCCGCCAGCCATTGCCGGTCAGGCCTGGCATACGCCACTTCCACCCGCAGCCGCTCAGTCATCGCCATACTTCCTGTCCGCTTCTTGAATGAAGGCATCCACCAGCGTGCTGGAGATGTGGCCAAACACCGGCCCGATCAGCTTCTCCAGAATGCGGCTGGAAAACTGGTAGCGCAGGCTGAATTCGATCTTGCAGCCATAATCGCCCAGCGGCTTGAATTGCCACACCCCCTCCAGCGATTCAAACGGGCCGTCCACCAGCTCCATGCGGATCGATTCGTTCTCCACATTGTGGTTGCGGGTGGTGAAGTGCTGACGCACCTTCAGGTAGTCGATATGCAGGCTGGCCAATACCTGCCCGCCATCGCGCGACAACACTTCGGCCTTGCTGCACCAGGGCAGGAAACGGCTATAGTGATCGACATCCTCCACCAGCGCGTACATCTGCGCCGGCGTGTGCGCCACCAGGACGCTTTTTTCGACATGCTGCATCGGCAAAAAACCCGGCGCGGCCGGGGTCTCGGATCTGACAATCAAGCCACAATTCTAGCAAAAACCGCCCCGCTCCGCCCTTCCCGCTCCAAGCGCACCCTATCAGGAGCAAGTGCTTTCACGTCAAACCACTGAATTTGTACGACTTTGGTTGCGTGACAGCTTCTGCTACAATGGCGGATTCAAAGGAACCCGCCACACATGAGCATCATCCAGAACCGCAAGGCTTTCCACGACTACTTCATCGAGGAAAAACTCGAGGCCGGGCTTGTGCTGGAAGGGTGGGAGGTCAAGGCCATCCGCGCCGGCCGCGTTCAGCTCAAGGAAAGCTACGTGGACTGGAAAAACGGCGCCTTCTGGCTGATCGGCTGCCACATCACCCCGCTGCAATCCGCCTCCACCCACGTCAAACCGGACCCGGTGCGCCCGCGCAAGCTGTTGATGTCGCAGGCTGAAATCAACCGCTTCATCGGCAAGGTGGAACGCGCCGGCTACACCATGATGGCGCTCGACCTGCACTACAGCAAAGGCAACGTCAAGGCCGAAGTCGGCCTGGCCAAGGGCAAGAAGCTGCACGACAAACGCGATACCGAAAAAGACCGCGAATGGCAGCGCGAGAAACAGCGCGTGATGAAGAACCAGCGAGGCGCGGCATGAAGCGCAGCGCCGCCCTGCCCATCATGCTGATCTGCCTGGGCTGCGTCTGGCTGTTGAAGAGCACCGCCCTGCTGCCCAACACCACCACCCTGCTCGCCCTGCTGCTGTTTGCTGCCGGCGTCCTGCTATTGGCGTTGGATGGATTCAACAAATCCACCCTGGTCAGCAGCCCGCTGCTGGCTTATGCCGGCGGCGCCATCTACGCGATAGACCAGCTTGGCCTGCGCACCAGCCATTTCGTGGCGCTGGGCATGGTGCTGGCCGGCGTGCTGATGCTGCTCGCGCGCAGCGACCGCATACCCGAACGACGCGAACCGCCGCGCCGCTTCCCGCGGCAACCCGATTGAGCGGAACCCGGCGTCTGACGCCCTGAAACCGCAGAATTATTTACAGCATTGACGATAATGGCCTTAACGGTCTGCTTTACATTTCAAGGATAGGCATGGACAAGATCCTCATTCTCGACTTCGGCTCCCAGGTCACCCAGCTGATCGCCCGCCGCGTACGCGAAGCTCACGTCTACTGTGAGCTTCATTCTTTCGACATGCCCATCGAAGAGATCCAGGCTTTCGCGCCCAAGGCCATCATCTTGTCCGGCGGCCCCAACTCGGTGTACGAGTCCGACTACCAAGCCGATCCCAAGCTGTTCGAGCTGGGCGTGCCGGTGCTGGGCATCTGCTACGGCATGCAGTTCATGGCCCAGACCCTGGGCGGCAAAGTGGAAAGCGGCGACAAGCGCGAGTTCGGCTACGCCCAGATCAAGGCGCGCCACCACTCCAAGCTGCTGGAAGGCCTGCAAGACCAGATCGATGACGCCGGCAACGGCTTCCTCGACGTCTGGATGAGCCACGGCGACAAAGTCACCGCGCTGCCGGCCGGCTTCCAGGTCATCGCCGAAACCCCGTCCTGCCCGTACGCGGCCATGGCGGACGAGGCCCGCGGCTTCTACGGCGTGCAGTTCCACCCGGAAGTGACGCACACCAAACGCGGCACCGAGATGATCCACCGCTTCGTGCTGCACATCGCCGGCTGCAAACCCAGCTGGACCATGCCCAACTACATCGACGAAGCCGTGAAGAAGATCCGCGAGCAAGTCGGCGACGAGGAAGTCATCCTCGGCCTGTCCGGCGGCGTGGATTCTTCCGTGGCCGCCGCGCTGATCCACCGCGCCATCGGCAATCAGCTGACCTGCGTTTTCGTCGACCACGGCCTCTTGCGCCTGAACGAAGGCAAGATGGTGATGGAAATGTTCGCCCAGAACCTGGGCGTCAAAGTGGTGCACGTGCAGGCTGAGGACGATTTCATGGCCAAGCTGGCCGGCGAGTCCGACCCGGAGAAAAAGCGCAAGATCATCGGCGCGGAATTCATCGAAGTGTTCGACCGCGAATCCGGCAAACTGACCAACGCCAAGTGGCTGGCCCAGGGCACCATCTACCCGGACGTGATCGAATCCGCCGGCGCCAAGACCAAGAAGGCGCACACCATCAAGAGCCACCACAATGTGGGCGGCCTGCCGGAAGACATGAACCTGAAGCTTCTGGAGCCGCTGCGCGAGCTGTTCAAGGACGAAGTGCGCCAGCTGGGCGTAGCCCTGGGCCTGCCGCACGACATGGTCTACCGCCACCCGTTCCCGGGTCCGGGCCTGGGCGTGCGCATCCTGGGCGAAGTGAAGAAGGAATACGCCGACCTGCTGCGCCAGGCCGATGCCATCTTCATCGAAGAATTGCGCAACACCGTGGACGAGAAAACCGGCAAGAACTGGTACGAACTGACCAGCCAGGCCTTCGCCGTGTTCCTGCCGGTGAAGTCCGTCGGCGTGATGGGCGACGGCCGCACCTACGACTACGTGGTGGCGCTGCGCGCCGTGGTGACCAGCGACTTCATGACCGCGCACTGGGCCGAGCTGCCCTACAGCCTGCTGGGCCGCGCCTCGAATCGCATCATCAATGAGGTGAAGGGCATCAACCGCGTGGTTTACGACGTCAGCGGCAAGCCGCCGGCGACGATTGAGTGGGAATGAAGGAAATTTTAATTAATTGATTTTATCAGTTGTATTAAATGCCATTGATGATTGATTCCACATCATCAATGGCATTTTTCATGGCATTGCTGCGTACATTGAAGCTGTTTCGATCCAATACCATGAAGCGAGATGGCTGCAGCGCAGCATAGCGGGCGTGTGGCCAGATTTTTCCGAAGGTCATTTCGCAAACCTGAGGCTTTGACGCGAAATCTCAAACCTTGCTAGACTTGCGCGGTCGAAAATGGTGGGCCGGACGTGGTGAGCCCCGGTCAGCTGCTTCTCCAGCAGTCTCAATCCAGCCCTGACGGGCCGCGGACCACGACAGCTAAGCGGACTGCACCGCTTGCCTGTCTGTGCGCCATGAACGACTCCCCTGTTCGTACGCTTGTGGATGCTTTTACGGCACCCTTTTGACTGGCCAGCGGTAACGTCCAAGTCGCCGATTCCGGCATTCGCAAAGTGGACGTACATCATGACCTCACCTTCCTCATCTCCTAACCCGGTTCTCATCGTGGGCGGTAGCCTCGTTGGCCTATCTGCCGCACTGTTTCTCGCTTCGCGTGGCGTAAAAACCGTCCTTGTTGAAAAACACTTCGGCAGCTCCACACATCCGCGAGCCGTCGGCTTTACGGAACTAACGATGGAACACTTCCGCGCGATCGGAATCGGTGAGCGTATACCACAAATCGGAAGCCACAGCCGGCCCCGCCGTGCACGGGTCGCGAGTCTGACAGGCAACTGGCTGGAAGAGACGGCGTGGACTCCCGGTGAGAACGAGTCCGACATCAGCCTCAGCTCTCCTTGCAAAGGGGTCGCCATTGCGCAGGACCTGCTTGAGCCGATCTTGCGCTCTGCGGCCGTGGAACGCGGCGTGGACCTCAGGCAGGGTGTCGAGATGGTGTCTTTCTCCCAGACTGCCAGTGGCGTAACTGCCTGCGTCAAAGATCGCGTCACCGGAGAGACCACCGACATTACCGCCGACTATATGATCGCGGCTGATGGTGCCGACAGCCCCGTACGCGAGCGACTTGGCATCCAGCGACATGGCGTTGGCCATTTGCGGACTATCCGCAGCGTCCTGTTCCACTGTGCTGAGGCCAAGTCCTATCTCGATCAAGGTGTAGTGCAGTTCGAGATTGAACAAGCTGACTTCAGGGCCTTTCTGACGAACTACCCTGACGGCCGTTGGGTGCTGATGTTCAGTGACGACTCCGAACGCTCCGAAGAGGAATTGTGCGAGGCAATTCGGCGCGCTTTAGGTCGTGACATGCCCATCGAACTCATTACCACCGGTCGCTGGGAGATGGCCGGGCGTATCGCTGAACGTTATTCCGAAGGGCGAGTCTTTCTCGTCGGCGATGCTGCGCATCAGTTGCCGCCCACCCGCGCCGGCTTTGGCGCAAACACAGGAATCGACGATGCTTATAACCTAGCCTGGAAGCTGCAGATGGTGCTGGATGGTGAGGCAGAGACTGGTTTACTGGATTCCTATAGCGCCGAGCGTCAGCCCATCGGCTGGTTGCGGCATCAGCAAACCTTTGCCCGCCCGGACTACCTAACCTGGGCAGGTGGCGCATTGGCGGGCGAGGTGCTTTACGGCGCCGAAGCCATGGAGCTCGGGCAGCGGATCAACTCCAAGGCAATCATCGGGGGCGGAGATGACCTGCCCCCCGCCGCTCGGCCTGACGAATGGTCAGGACAACCGGGCACACGCGTTCCACACGTCTGGATCGACCTGAACAGTAAACGCATCTCTACCATCGACCTGTTCACTCAGCGGCTTACGCTCGTCAGCGCCAACCCGTATTGGCTTGAATCCGCGCGGCGCGTGTCCCTGCGCCTGGGTGTCAGCATCCAATTGATTCGCGCAGGCGATCTCGTATTTCCAGCAGAAAAGAATTTCGCAGCGACATTTGACATTGCCTCCAACGGCGCGCTGCTTGTGCGGCCTGATGCCATCGTCGCTTGGCGATCCAGCGGCGGAGATACCGATTGTGAAGAACAATTGAGTGAGGCTATCGCTCAGATCCTGCAGCGACAAGCAAATCATCTTGGCGCAGCAACGCCATGAAAACGATGGGCCTCGAAAACCGAAGGACTGAGCGGAGAATGATAAGATTCTGATTTTTCATTGATCCTACCCAATCATTTGAAATCAAAAGGGGTCAGCCAAGCGGCTGGCCTTTTTTCTTGACAAGATGTCGTAGCGACTCATTACCGGCAAAAATGATTAAAAAAACCATCCCACATCCCCTTCACCGGTCCCATATCGGTCTGCATCGGCGGGCCTTGGCTCGGAATTTCTGCCAGGTTTGGTCCGCGACTCTGCCTGAATGGCAAGCAGCTAGGCGCAGACGCTTAAACTGCTGCGTCGAAATGCACTGGCTCGTCCGCGGCGAGTCCGTTGTCTTGAACTGAAGCGCCACGCCATTCCTTTGCCCTGCGCCGCCTTGAAAATATTCATATTTCATATGAAAATCGGGTCAAGGCAACCTTACCTACCGCAAATGCCACCAACCGCGCTACACTGGCGGCCTTGCGGGGCCGCCAGCGGCTCCAGGGAGCCTGCTCGAACACGCCGCGCGGGCTTCATTCATGATTACAGCGGGCTGACCCACAGCCCCGGCACCTCGTGATTGACCATGAACACAAACCAATCCACACCGCTCACCCGCACCGACTACAAGACCCTGGGTCTGGCCGCGCTGGGCGGCGCGCTGGAAATCTACGATTTCATCATCTTCGCCTTCTTCGCCACCACGCTGAGCAAGCTGTTCTTCCCGCCAGACATGCCGGAATGGCTGCGCCTGCTGCAAACCTTCGGCATCTTCGCCACCGGCTACCTGGCGCGGCCGATGGGCGGCATCCTGATGGCGCACTTCGCCGACGTGCTGGGCCGCAAGCAGGTGTTCAGCCTGACCATCCTGCTGATGGCCGGCCCCTGTCTGCTCATCGGCCTGATGCCCACCTACGCCGACATCGGCATCCTCGCTCCGCTGATCCTGTTGTCGCTGCGCATTCTGCAGGGCGCGGCAGTAGGCGGCGAGGTGCCCAGCGCCTGGTCCTTCGTCGCCGAGCACGCGCCGCTGCGCCATCGCGGCTACGCGCTGGGCGTATTGCAGGCCGGGCTGACCTTCGGCTATCTGCTGGGTGCGCTGACCGCCACCTTTCTGGCCCGCGTGTTCACGCCGCAGGAAATGCTGGATTACGGCTGGCGCATTCCCTTTTTGCTTGGTGGCCCGTTTGGGCTGATCGGCGTCTGGCTGCGCCGCTGGCTGAGCGAGACGCCGGTGTTCCTGGCCATGCGCGAGCGCCAGGCCGAGCGCGCCGCCTATCCGCTGCTGGATGTGTTGCGCCGCCACAAAGCCACCCTGCTGCCGGCCGCCGCGCTGACCTGCGTGCTGACCTCGGCGGTGGTGGTGCTGGTGGTGGTGACGCCCACGCTGTTGCAGCAACGCTTCGGCATGCATGCCGACCACGCCTTTGCCCTGAGCAGCGTGGGCATCGTGTTCCTCAATATCGGCTGCGTGATCGCTGGCCGGGTATGCGACCGCATCGGCCAGCGCCGCAGCCTGATCCTGTACAGCGCGCTGCTACCGGTAGGCGTGGCCGTCCTGTACGGCAGCCTGATCGGCGGCTGGGCCTGGCCAAGCCTGGCCTACGCTTTTGCCGGGCTGTGCTGCGGGATTGTCGGCGTGGTGCCGTCCATCATGGTGGGCATGTACCCGGCCGATGTGCGCGTTTCCGGCATTTCATTCACCTACAACATCGCCTACTCGATCTGGGCCAGCGTGACGCCGCTGTTGCTGATCGCCGCCATGCCGTGGAATCACTGGATTTGCGTGCTGTATTGCGCTGCGGTGGCGCTGGTGGGAATTTTCTGCGCCCGCAGCGCGCGCCCGGCGCGGGAACCTTTGCTGGACGAGGCGCTCTACCAACGCGGATGAAGCGTTTGACCACATGGTTTGACGCGGCCGCGTCAGGCTGTTAGCGTGGGTTGGCGCAGGCTATGCTTTGCGCCATGCCATGTCTGCGTTTCGAGTCGGTTCCATTCACCACTGTCAGGAGGTTGCCATGTCCAATGCCACCATCGCCAAGGAAAAAGAACAGCTGCTGGATGACGTACGCCAAGTTTTGGCCAGCACCGAAGAACTGATTGACGCAACCGTCGACGACGGCAGCGCGCACAGCAAAGAGCTGCGCAAGCGTCTGGCCGAGAAGCTCGGCACAGCCAAAATCAAGCTGCGCGACGCCGAACAGGTCGTCGTAGGCAAGGCCAAGGAAGCGGCCAAGGTCACCGACGATTACGTGCATGAAAACCCGTGGAAGTCCATCGGCATCGCAGCCGGCGTCGCCTTCCTGCTGGGCATGCTGGTATCCCGCCGCTGATCGATATGTCCGATCCGTCCCGCCAACCCCGCCCCGGCACCTTGCGCTCCTTCGTCAATGGCATCGTCTCTTTGCTGCTGACGCGCGCCGAACTGCTGTCCCTGGAGGCGCAGGAGCTGAAGGATGACGTCGTCGGCAACCTGCTGCAAGGCATGCTGGGACTGGTGCTGCTGGGATGCGGGCTGATCGCCGCCGTACTGGCCTTGTGGGCCTTGACGCCGGCGCCGTGGCGGCTGGCAGTGATGGCGGGCCTGGCGCTGCTGTTCTGCGGCGCCGGTGCGATGCTGTTGCTGGGATTGCGGCGCAAGATGCGGCATCAAGCGGCCCCGTTCGCCGCCACGCTGGAAGAAATGCGCAAGGATTGGGCCGCATTAGGGCCCGGCGGAGACAAGCCATGACGCCGCAAGACCGCGCCTTGAAGAAGCAGCTGCTGGTGATGAAGGGCGAGGCCTTGCGCGTCAAGCTGCGGCTGGAGCAACAAAAGCTGACAGGGCCGCTGCAATGGGCTTGCGATGGCCTTGCATTCTGGCGCGCGCCCGGCGGCTTAGGCTCGGCCTTTGACCTCTTGGGCAAGCTGATGCCAAGCGACAAATTAGGCCGTTGGCTGAAAAGCGGCGCGGCTTTACTGGCTGTTTGGCGGCTGCTGCGCCGCGCCCTGCGGCACTGACCACATACGCGGCCTGCTCCTCACTCTCACACTGCAGTCGAAGACGCATCCGCTGGCGCGCTCACGTTCACTTCCATTTGACCGCTGAGCGCCGCCAGCGCCTCCGGCCCGCCTTTGAGTATGGTGTCCACATCCTGCAGCGCTTTGCCCGCCTGCTCCTGATCCTCTTTCATCTTCCGGTCTTCTTGCCCCTGCAACTGCAAAGCCATTTGCTTGATGAAGGCCTGGACCATCTTCAGCGTGAGCAGCATCTCCTGAATGTCCTGATCTGCGGCTACCGGGTTGCCATGAGCCAGCATATTGCGCAGTGCCGCTTGCGGATCGGCGGTGTTGGCTGCGGCTTGGTCGACAGCGCCCTGCGGGGCCGACGCAGTCGCGTCGGACGATCCTGCCGCCGCATCCGCCTGGCTAGCCTGCCCTGGCGCGACATTGCCGCTTGCCGATTCGGCAGCCGAAGCCGACGATGCGTCGGAGGACGCATCGGCCGATGAAACAGCGGCCGTCTCGGCGCTGCTCGCGGCTTGCGCGTCATCCGCCGCATGATCCTGCTCCGGCGAGGCGTCTTGAGCGGATGCGGCTGCCGAATCGGCTGAGGGCTGATCCGCCGCGCCGCCTACGCTGACAGCCATCTGCTGATCCGCGGCATTCTGGGTCATGCTGGCAACCAGGCTCTTCAGTTCGCGCGCCAACTGGGCCAACTGGCTGGCCAATGCCCGCAAACCGGCTTTGTCGTGGGTCATCATCATCATCTGGCGCAAAGAATCCACTCTTTGCTTCAGCAGCTGTTTATCCATCTGGTCCGCCGCGGGGCTTTGCCGCTTGACCGGGCGGCTCAGATCGACCCGGAGTTTTTGCATATAATCCTGCCAGCCCTGATTCAGCGACTTCTGCAAATCGCTGCGGATGCTGGACATGAGCGCGGCTGGCGAGGGCTGCGCATCCGGGCCGCCCCCCTCCGTCTGGGGCGCGGACGAGGGCGTTGCCACAGACCGGCCGCTGGAAACCAGACGATTGCGCCACTGCTCGATGCCTGCAATGGCGGACTGAATTGTGATCACGGACATGGTTAGGCTTTCGACTATTTTCTACTCATATCGACCGTTTTTCTGCTTTCTGTATGCCAAGCCTGCCAGATAAAACCTGAATAAAATGCGATACGCCTACCCTAGCCTACTATTGGCACAAGATGATCTGCATAACGCCGAAACACCCCATCCGCCCTCGCCTAGCCGGATTTGGTTAGCCGCGCCAAACCGGCGATAATGACGACATTGCCGCAACCGTATTTGTTTTCCCCTCGTGACGCTGACATCCCCCCCGCTGCCGCCCTCGGCTCTGGCCTGGCTGGCCAAGCTGAATATCCACACTCGCCAGCAGTTGCTGGATTGCGGCGTCGTCACCGCTTTTCTGCGCCTGAAAGCCGCCGGCCATACCGTGACCCGCCGGCTGCTGTTCGCCCTGGAGGCGGCCGCGCGCGGCATTCATTGGCAAGATCTGCGCGAAGAGGACAAGGCCGCCCTGCTGCGGCAACTGGCCGATCACCCGCCGGTCTCCCTGCCGCCCGAGCAAGCGGAAATTCAGCGTTTCCTGAAGCTGGCGCGCGAGCTGGCGGCACAGGCCGCCGCTGAGGGGGAAGTGCCGGTCGGCGCTCTGGTGGTGAAGGACGGCGAGGTCGTCGGCCGCGGCTACAATCAACCGATAGGCCGCCATGACCCATCGGCGCATGCCGAAATGCAGGCGCTGCGCGACGCCTCCGCGCGTCTCGGCAACTACCGGCTGGATGGCTGCGATCTTTACGTCACGCTGGAGCCGTGCCCGATGTGCAGCGGCGCCATCCTGCACGCCCGCATTGCGCGGGTGATCTACGGCGCGCGCGACGCCAAGACCGGCGCGGCCGGCAGCACAGTGAATCTATTCGCCGACGCTCGGCTCAATCACCACGCCGCCGTGTTCGGCGGCGCGGAGGCAGAAGCCTGCGCGGAACAACTGTCCGCCTTTTTCCGGCAACGCCGACAAGATGTCGGGAGGGATTGATATGCGAAGCTTGGGCGCCATTCTGATCGCCTGCCTTGCCCTAACCTGCCATGCCGCAGGCGACACGGCATGGATGCTGCAAGCGCAAACGGATGGCCCCTTGCAAACCACGCATCCTAATGCCCGCCATTACGGCGCGCCATGGATCTGGGTGGGGGTAAAGTCGCAAACGCTGCGGCTGCTGGATGGCTGGGGACTCACTCAAAAGGAATATACAGTCTCGACAGCCAAGAACGGCGTCGGCGAAACCACCGGCAGCTACCAGACGCCGCGCGGCTGGCATACGGTGTGCGACAAGATAGGCGATGGCGCGGCGGAAAACACCATCATCTTCCGCCGCCAGGTCACGCCATGGAAATACACGCCGGAACTGCACGCGCAATACCCGAACAAGGACTGGATACTGACCCGCATCCTATGGCTATGCGGCCAGGAAGCCAGACGCAATCAAGGTGGGAATGTCGACAGCTATGATAGAGCGATTTACATCCATGGCGCCGGCGATCATGTACCATGGGGCCAACCCAGCTCGCTGGGCTGTGTCCGCATGAAGAACCACGATGTGATAGAACTGTTCGATGCCGCGCCCAATGGCATCGATGTATGGATAGACGAGAATTCCTGATGCATTCCGCACTGAACCTGGCCACTCCGGCCCTGCTGTTTCCTGCCGTCTCGCTGCTGCTGCTGGCCTACACCAACCGTTTTCTGGGATTGGCCAGCATCATTCGCAATCTGTACGAAGAGTACCGCGACAGCAAAGACCAGAAAATCCTGCGCCAGATCGGCAATCTGCGCACCCGCATCACGCTGATCAAATGGATGCAGTTCATGGGCATCGCCAGCCTGTTCCTGTGCACCGTGGCGATGTTTCAGATCTACACCGGCTGGCAGGCGACTGGGGAAATCACCTTCGGCGCCAGCCTGCTGTGCATGATCGCCTCGCTGGCCATCTCGCTGATCGAGCTGATCCGCTCATCGGACGCGCTGAACATTCTGCTATCGGACTTGCAGGCCGAATACGACCGGCAGCACTAGGGGCTGTTGACGTTTGGTGGGCGGTCGCGCCGGGATGAGTTTTGCGCCGAATCGAGGCGTTTCGCGCGCCGCATAGTCATTCTCTGCCAGCGCGGAACAACGAAGAGTCGGCGCGAAAGGTGCCCGGCCCTGCGGGTTTGGCGGAGCGCAAACGCGATCCACTCACCAAACGTCAACAGCCCCTAGGGCGTCGGCTCAATTACGGCCGGGAAAAACCGGGCCGCATCCTTGCGCGCCACCATCAGATGCAGCGGCAACTCGACACGCCGCCGCTCGCCGCCATGGCCCCAAGCCCGCGCGATGCGCAGGCAGGCCTCGTCCAGAATGCTCTCTCCCAGCGCCTGCTTGCACAACTTGCTGGCGGACGTGGTGTTGAGGAAACCGAGAAAATGGTCCAAGGTCCAGTCTTCACGGATGGAAAAGCTGGGCGCCTTCAGCAAGGGCAGCGGACAGCCGCTGCCGCGGAAATCATCCCACAACAGCTCGCAACGGCTGGACCAGAACGGTTCGATGATGGACCACAGCACGCTGCAGGCCTTGTCTATCTCCGGCGTCACCACGCAATGATGATATCCCCAGGCGGCGAAGATTCCGCCTGGCTTCAGCACGCGCTGCACCTCCGGCCAGAACGAAGGCAGGTGGAACCAATGCAAGGCTTGGGATACGCAAATCAGATCAAAGCAATCGTCGTCAAACGGCGTCACCTCGGCCGGACATTCGCGGTAGTAGACCTGGGTATGGCGTTCCGCCACCGATAGCTGGTTGGAGCTGATATCGGTGGCATCGACGCGAGCAAAGCTGTTGCCCAGCCGCACGGCAGTCTGGCCGCTGCCGGTCGCGCAGTCCCAAGCCCGCTGGTAGCCGGGACACAAGGGCAGCAGCCAGTCATACAGCGACTCTGGGTACGCGGGCCGAAAGCGCGCGTACAAATCCGAATACAGACTGAATGCTTCGACGGAGCTGGTTGTCATACTCATTATCCGATAAGTAAAAACACCGAAAACATGCCGTGAACATTTTCAGTATGTATGACGTAAGCGGCGGATTTGCAAGACAAAAATAAAATTAAATCGCCTGGCCGCAAGTGGTTGCAGCCAAGTCACAACACATCCCCTTAAAGCTCCTACTTTCTGCAAAGCCGGCGATGTCATCACCACCATCGTCCACTCAGAAACCTCGCATCTTGACTTGTGGCACTGAAGCATGCTCGGACACGTCCCTCGGAAAATGGCATAATAAGGACATACTCATAGTCAGTATGAGTAATAACTCCAATTGTAAAAATTTGGAGACTCCGTGAAACATGACAATGAAAGTGCTTAGCATGGCGAACTTTACTCGCAAGCTTCTTCCTCTATTGACCATCAGCGTACTCGCGGCCTGCGGAGGCGGTGGGAATGGTAGCAGTTCCAGCAGCACGCCCTCCCAAAGCAACAACACCTCTGCTCAATACCATGTTGCCGGTCAGGTACAGAAAGGACCGTTTATCTTTGGTTCCAACATTTGGATTTCGGAACTGGACGACAAACTGTCGCCCACTGGCAAGGTCTACATGACGCAGACCAAGGACGATTTGGGCAACTTTGGGATTCCCGGCACGGTAGGCACCAAGTTGGTGGAGTTGACGGGCAGCGGCTACTACATGAACGAGTTGACCGGCACGCTATCCACCGCACCGGTTACGCTGAACGCCGTGGCCGACCTGAGCGTATCCAAATCGCTCACCATCAACCTGCTGACCACGTTGCAGGCGCCCCGTCTGAAGTCTTTAATGACCAGCGGCAGCGACTATCAAAGTGCCTACACGCAGTCGCGCAATGAAGTACTGGCTGTCTTCGGCATTGATCCGGCCAAGGTGGACAATCTGGGTTCCTTGTTCGATATGCGCATAAACGGCACGGCCGATCAGGATTCCATTCTGCTGGCAACATCGGCAATTCTTTCTCAAGTTGCCCAAAACCGAGACAGAACGCCAGGTCCTGATGGTTATTCGCACCCCTCATCAGAAACGGCTGAACTTTCACACCTGATCAGCACCATTGCTAGTGACTTGGCCAATAATGGAAAACTGTCCTCTAAATCACTGCAAGATCAGCTCAAGCTAGCGGCTACGCAAATTGATCTGGATACGGTTAGAAGAAACGTGGAAACCTACTATGCAGGGCGTGGCATCAAGCTGGTTGCGCCAAAATTTGAAGAGTGGATTGACAAAGACAGCAGCCTGATTCTACCTAGACGATTAGTTGCGATGCCTGACCTGTCATTCAAGAACATTGACAATGCTGACGTCGGCCAAGTTTACTCATCCAATCCCATACAAATTAAAAATCTAAAAGATGGTCAGTCCATTTCCATCCGAGTCACATCCGGCAGTGCAACTCTGATAAAGAACAATATTGCCACCAGTAATTACACCACTGCAAAAAATGGCGATGTTATCCAACTACAAGACACTGCACTTGGTTTTGGTCAGTCCAAGAATGACTCAGTACAAATTGGTGCCACGTCCCTTACATGGAAACTGACATCCACCACAACTAGCTTGATGTATGATGACTACGTGGTATCGTCGGGAAATATGGGCTATGTATCCACAAATACAAGTTATATTGCGTTCCAGATCAAACCGAGCAGTAGCTTCATTGCAAAGTATGCCGGCATCGACGCCCAGCCGAGTAGCGCGAAGAATTTCAATATCAGTATTTACAGCGATAATGCAGGAAACCCAGGCACCCCGTTGATCAATAGCAGCAACATCACCCATGCATTTGATCAGGGAGTTCTATCTAATGGCACAATGCGGCAATTTACAAAAAATTCGATTCAATTCCAACTTGGATCAGAGGGACAAGCGATATCCAACGGGAAAATATACTGGTTGGTTCTCAAAACATCAGACGCCTCCCCTGTCGGCACTTTGGCAGGAAATTTTGGTAGAACATCGTATTACCAAGACCTGAAATTTAGCCAAGATGGCAAAAATTGGAACCTTTGCACAAATGGTACATCATACCAAGACACATCGATCCTGGGCAAAACGTTGTGTGATGAAGGTTCAATTTATGCCCCCGCTGTCTGGCTTGCTAAATAAGTTCTAAAAAACTGCCGCTCATTTAGAGCGGCAGTTTTCAATTCAATATGATCAAGCCTGGCTGACCGGTATCTTCCCAATCTTCACCCGCCACTCAGCCGGGCCGGTGTTGTGCACCGAGGTGCCACAGGAGTCCACCGCCACCGTCACCGGCATGTCCTTGACCTCGAACTCGTAGATCGCCTCCATGCCCAGGTCGGCGAAGCCCACTACCTTGGAGGCCTTGATCGCCTTGGACACCAGGTAGGCGGAGCCGCCCACGGCCATCAGGTACACCGCCTTGTTGTCCTTGATCGCCTCGATGGCCGCCGGGCCGCGCTCGGCCTTGCCTATCATGCCGAGCAAGCCGGTCTCTTCCAGCATCTGGCGCGTGAACTTGTCCATGCGGGTAGCCGTGGTCGGGCCGGCCGGGCCGACGACTTCGTCGCGCACCGGGTCTACCGGGCCAACGTAGTAAATGAAGCGGTTGGTGAAGTCCACCGGCAGCTTCTCGCCCTTGTTCAGCATGTCCACCATGCGCTTGTGCGCGGCGTCGCGGCCGGTCAGGATTTTGCCGTTGAGCAGCAGCACGTCGCCCGGCTGCCAGCTGGCCACTTCTTCGCGGGTGATGTTGTCGAGATTCACGCGCTTGCCGTTGGACGCGTCATAAGTGATGTCCGGCCAGTCTTCCAGCTTGGGCGGTTCCAGCTGCGCCGGGCCGCTGCCGTCCAGATGGAAATGGATGTGGCGGGTGGCGGCGCAGTTGGGAATCATCGCCACCGGCAGCGAGGCCGCATGGGTCGGGTAATCCAGAATCTTCACGTCCAGCACCGTGGTCAGGCCGCCCAGGCCTTGCGCGCCGATGCCCAGCGCGTTGACCTTCTCGAACAGTTCCAAACGCAGTTGCTCGACGCGGGACAGCTCGACGCCGCTGGCCGCCTTGGCCTTCAGCTCGTGGATGTCCACGTGGTCCATCAGGCTTTCCTTGGCCAGCAACATGGCTTTTTCCGGCGTGCCGCCGATGCCGATGCCGAGGATGCCCGGCGGACACCAGCCTGCGCCCATGGTCGGCAGGGTCTTCAGCACCCAGTCGACGATGGAGTCAGACGGGTTCAGCATCGCCAGCTTGGACTTGTTTTCCGAGCCGCCGCCCTTGGCCGCGCAGATCACTTCCACCTGGTCGCCCTCGACGATCTCGAAGTGCACCACGGCCGGGGTGTTGTCCTTGGAGTTCTGGCGCTTGCCGGCCGGGTCCAGCAGCACGGAGGCGCGCAGCTTGTTGTCCGGATGGTTGTAGGCGCGGCGCACGCCTTCGTTGACCATCTCCTGCACGCTGAGCTTGGCGTCCCACTGTACCCGCATGCCCACTTTCAGGAACACCACGGCGATGCCGGTATCCTGGCAGATCGGGCGCTGGCCTTCGGCGCACATGCGGCTGTTGACCAGGATTTGCGCCATCGCATCCTTGGCGGCGGTGCTTTCTTCGTGCAGGTAGGCCTGGTACAGCGCGTCGATATAGTCTTTCGGGTGGTAGCAACTGATGTACTGGAAGGCATCGGCGATGCTCTGGATGAAGTCTTCCTGGCGGATGATGGTCATAAGGCTGTCTCGAGAAACCGGGCGCCGGTGCGGCCGCCCGTGGATTACCCCGCCGCCGGCGCTGGATCAAACCGGTGCCGCGCGACAACTAAAAACCTGTCTCGATTGTAACACTGTCCGTCATAAACTTTGACTCTGAACAAGGCGTGCGCATGCCTACCCTGCCGGGCTGCCGCCAAATGCAAAACAGCCGCTGGACTCGCGTCCAGGCGGCTGCTTGCGCTACTACGCACGATTACTCGCTGGTGCTGGTATTCCAGTAAGCCTGGCTGATGTACGGCTTGGCCGCCAATTCGTCGGCAATGCGGTCCAACTCGTCCGAATCCACCGAGGTGGCCAGCAGCGTGGCGGTCATTTCCACCTCGTCGTCGCCAAAGGCCTCCACGTCCAGATCGCCCACCGGATAATTGGCCCGCTCCAATAGATCCCCGACATGCGCCAGGGCCTGCTTCTGCTCCTCGCGGGTAGAGATCACGCACAGCTGATACGTGACTTCGCTGGCGTCGTCGTCGATCGGACGACGGTTGATCGAGTTCACCACCGGCCGCAGCAGCGTGTTGACCGCCAGCACGAAGATCGTGGTCAAAATGGCCTGGCCGAGCATGCCGGCGCCGGCGCAGGCCCCGGTGGCGGCCGATCCCCACAGCGTGGCCGCCGTGTTCAGGCCGCGCACGTTCAGACCTTCTTTCATGATGGTGCCGGCGCCGAGGAAGCCCACCCCGGACACGACATAGGCCACCACTCTGGAGGCGCTGCCGGAGCCATCCAGTTGCAGCGCCATATTGACGAAAGCCGCGGCGCTGACTGCCACCAGCGCATTGGTGCGCAGCCCGGCGGTGCGCTGGCGGTATTGCCGCTCCAGGCCGATCACCGTGCCGCAGGCGAAAGCCATCGCCAGACAAATCGTGGAGTGCAACAAGCCGAACAAATCGAAATCGAACAAGTTATGCAGGTTGTAGTGCATGCGTCCTCCTGCTTGTAAAGTCGTTATATATAAGGAACGTGCATCGTGGCTTTCCGCGAAAGCCACGAGGGACCCTCCCTCATGCGAAAAACCGCCCAAACGGGCGGTTTCGCTCCGCCGACTGCGCCTCGCCGCGCAGCCGGCCACAACCATACCTTGCCGATCAGTGGCCTAGCAAGGCGACCTGCGTCACTTTGTACACCACCATGATGACAGCCACTACCAGATAACCGCGCAATACCGCCATCCACAGACGATTGGCGCGGGACAGCACCATCGGCTTCAGCTGGTCCAGCGGCGGCATGCGCCAGGTGTGCATGTACAGCTTGGTCGGCTTGACATCGTCCTTCAGGTCGGCGCCGGTTTCGGCGTCGCGGCGCAGTTTCACGGTATGCGCCGCAATCACCACGATGCCGCCAATGATGCCGCCGCCGACCAGCACATTGATGATGGTCTGGCTGGAGATATCCGGCCACAGCACGGAAGCGGTCAAAATCACCGACAACAACACCAGCACGGCAGCCACCGCGCCGGTAAACAGATTGGTCCAGCGGCCGTTCACCCACGGACCCAGCACTTCCTTGTCGTTGCACAGCAGCAGCAAGAATACGGATGCGGACGGCAGCAGCACGCCGGCCAGGGTTTGCACGGCGTTGGTCAGCAAGCCCAGCGGCACGCCCGGGATCAGCACCAGCGCGGCGGCGCCGGCGATCAGCAGGAAGTAGACCAGATAGAAGGCCCGCGCGTCGCTCGGTTTGCGGTGCAGCGAATGCTTCATGTTCAGCACGTCGGCCAGCGCGTAGGCGGTGGACAGCGACACGGCGCTGGCGCCGATCAGGCTGGCGTCGATCAGCGCGACGGCAAACAGCACGCCGGCCAGGTGGCTGTGATACTTGCCCAAACCGGCGGCAACCGCGCCGGCGTCCTGGAAGTTGCCGAATTCCGGCTTGCCGGCAAACAGCGCGGCGGCCATGCCGATGATGGCGACGGCGCCGATCAGCACCAGCACGATGCCCAGCCACAGGTCGGCGCGCTCATACTTGATGAAGCGCGGCGTGATGCGCTTGTCGATCACATAGCTTTGCTGGAAGAACAGCTGCCACGGCGCCACGGTGGTGCCGACAATGCCGATGATCAGCAGCATCACATCGGACAGCTTGCCGCCGGCAGGCATGCCCGGCACCAGCAGGTCATGGCCGATTTGCTCCATCGGCGGATGCACCATCATGAACACCGGCACCAGGAACAGGCTGAACACCACCAGAATCATCGCAAAGCGCTCAAAGCGGCGGAAATCCCCGGTGCTCGCGGCGGCCATCACCAGCAGCGCGGCCGCGACCACCCCCCACTCCTTGGGCAGGCCCAGATACTGCAAGGCCAGGGTGATGCCGATGAATTCGGTGACGATGGTCAGCGCATTCAGCAGGAACAAGTCGATGGCGCTGAAGGCGCCCCAGAATTTGCCGAAGCGCTCGAGGATCAAGCGGGCATGGCCCACGCCGGTGACGGCGCCCAGGCGCAGCACCATTTCCTGGTTCACGTACAGCACCGGAATCAGCAGGATCAGCGTCCACAGCAAGGAGGTGCCGTAGTTCTGGCCAGCTTGCGAGTAAGTGCTGAAAGCGCCGGCGTCGTTGTCGCCGACCATCACGATCAGGCCGGGGCCCAGAATGGCCAGCAGCGTGCGCAGGCGCTGCCAGATGCCGGTGCGGGCGCCAACATCGCCTTGGCGGATGGTGCCGAAAGCGCCACGAATATCGCCAACGTGGGCGCTATCCAATACAGCTTCGTTCTTGACGGTATTTGTCATTGTCATCGTCTCCGTGCGGGCGGCGCAAGCGGGGGCCGCCCGTCGTTTTGCAAGCAAACGAAGGCATGCGGGCACGGACGCGGCTGCGTCGGCGAGCGAAAACGCTCAGCGTATGCAAGCACGCACGTGCGCAAACCTGATTTAGGCGTCCGATAGGTTTCGGTACGCGGTCATCAGCAGTAACGGTATAAGGGTAAGTACGCGGCGCGGGCCGGATGGCCACGCCTGAGATGCGCACTGTCTGGCTTCACGGCAAGACAGCGGCCAATAGGATGGAACGATGCCTGTGCCGGTCAGCGCGACCCGGTAGATAACCAACTACTACTGCAACTTTCCAAGGCATCAGCCCCCAGTAATGAAAACGCGGCGATGGTACGCCCGGCTATTTATTTACGTCAACACCCCAGTCACTTCGCATTTTTGCGAGGTTATCTGGAACTGCGCAGCAATCTGCCATGACATCGGTCAAACAGGTGAAATCATGGGAAATTGCTGCGCTGATTATTTTATATACGCAATGAAACGCCTAAAAAACGCAGTAAATTTTTGTTAATGAAATATATCATTTATTCACAATTGACAATATCAGCCCAGGTTTCACGCGCAGCATACCCTGCCCCAAAGCCACCCCCAACAGGATCAAACCGCCGCCCAGCCAGTGATAGGAATGGATGGTTTCACCCAGCATCACGCTAGCCATCAGCGCGGTGAACAAGGGCAACAGGTTCATGAAGATGGCGGTGCGCTCGCTGCCCAGTCGCTGAATGCCGCGCATCCACAGATAAGCCGCCAACACCGATGAACCGATGCCGGCAAACAGCACCAGCCCGATGCCCCGCGCAGGAATAGCCATGCTGTCGGCGGTCGCGGTCAGCGGCGCCAGCAGCAAGACCGCCATGCCCACCTGCAGGTAAAGATTGAACCATGCGCCAAAAGGCGGCGCCCAGCGCCGCAGTAGGATGCCGTACAAAGCATAGGCGGCGGCGCCCGACAGCATCAGCGCGTCGCCGTGGTTGATGCCGTTGGCGATCAACCCCAACGGATTGCCGTGTCCCAGCAGATACAGCACGCCGGCTAGCGACACCGCCACGCCGAACCAGGCCTGCCCGCCCACCGGCTGGCGGAACGCCAGCGCGTTCAGCACGAGGCCCAGCAGCGGCACCAGCGCGGTGATCACGCCCATATTGGTGGCGCTGGTGCTGTACGCGGCGTAATAGGCCAGGCACTGGAACATCACCATGCCCAGCGCCGACAGCAGCAGGAATTTGCCCAGCCAGGGACGCAATTCATGCCGCAAACGCCACAGCGGGCGCAGGCAGAAAGGTGTCAAGATCAGCGCCGCCAGCAGCCAGCGGTAAAACGAAATGGCCGCCGGGTCCAGCACTTGGGCGGCAGCCTTGGAAACAACGGTGTTGGCGGCCCAGATCAGCACCGCCAGCAAGGGAAACAGCATGGCCATGACAGCCTCCGGCAAATATTCGACCCTGTCATTCTATTGCCGTCTGTTACCGACTATATAATTCAAAACAGACAAGACGCTGAGGCAAATCCGACAAAATGGACTCCGAATACTTTCTGGTGGACCAGGGTCTGGCGGAACCGGCGCCGCTGACCTTCCGCTACCATCGCTTCGCGCCGCACAGCGAATTCGGCCGCCATCGCCACCGTTGGGGACAGTTGAGCCGCATCAGCCTAGGACTGATGGAGCTGCTGCTGGAAGACCGGCGGGTGGTGACTCCGGCGCAATACCTGTTGTGGACGCCGGCTGAAATACCGCATGCCGCCTATATCCGCCACGCCATGCACTACACCTCGATCTACATCAATCGCGAGCAGGCGGCGCGGCTGCCGGCGCATATCTGCCTGATCGAACAGACGCCGCTGATCCGCGCGCTGCTCGACGATTTCTGCCAGCGCCAGATCACCGTGATATCCGACCCATGGGACGCGCGCCAGGCCGAGCTGCTGGTGGAAAGGCTGGTGCGCGCCGGCCACGAGGAAAGCTATCTGCCGGACAGCGCCCAGCGGCTGCTGCAGCCGATATTGCAGGCGATACGCCAGGACCCGGCCGACGCCACCACGCTCAAGCAATGGGCGGAACGAGTATTCAGCACAGAACGCACGCTGGCGCGGCTATTCCAGCGCGAACTAGGCATGAGCTTCGGACAGTGGCGCAGCCGGGCGCGGCTGGTGGAGGCGCTGTCGCGGCTGAAGCAGGGCGACAGCGTGCAGGACATCTCGGCGCGGCTGGGCTACGCCACGCCGTCGGCTTTCATCGCCATGTTCCAGAAGCAGCTGGGAGACTCGCCGGAGCGCTATCGCCGCCAGTTGCTGCAGGAAGGACAGTGGCAAGACGGCGTCAACGTTTGAACAAAGCTAATGCCTGTTCGCGCTGCACGGCATGATCGACGATGGGATGCGGGTAATCGCGGCCCAGCCGCACGCCGGCATCCATCAGCTGCTCCGGCTTGGCCAGCCATGGGGCGTGGATCAGCTTGTCCGGCAGCCGCGCCAACTCCGGCACATAGCGGCGAATAAAACGGCCGTCGGCGTCGAACTTCTCGCTCTGGCTCACCGGGTTGAAAATGCGGAAATAAGGTTGCGCGTCGCAGCCGGTGCTGGCGGCCCACTGCCAGCCCCCGTTATTGGCCGCCAGGTCGAAATCCAGCAGTTTCTCGGCGAAGTAGCGCTCGCCCCAGCGCCAGTCTATCAGCAGGTCCTTGACCAGGAAGCTGGCCGCCACCATGCGCAGCCGGTTGTGCATATAGCCGCTGTGGTTCAGCTGGCGCATCGCAGCGTCCACCAGCGGATAGCCGGTGCGCCCCTGGCACCAGGCGTCGAACCATTGCGGATTATTCGGAAACGGCAGCGCGTCGTATTCGGGCTTGAAAGCATGCTGCGCCACATCCGGCCGGTGCCACAGCACCTGCTGATAAAAATCGCGCCAGATCAGCTCGCCCAGCCAGGCCATCGCCCCCTCCCCGCCGTCATGCCAGGCGAAGGCGGCCAGCCGGCGGATGGAAATAGTGCCGAAACGCAGATGCACGCTGAGATAAGACACGCCCTTGATGCCGGGGAAGTCGCGGGCGGTCTTGTAATGCGCGATGCGGCGGGCAAAGTCGGCAAACAGCGCCTCCGCGCCCTCGGCGCCCGCCTTCACCGGCAAGGAGGAGAGGTCGCTGGGCTGGAATCCCAAACTCTCCAGGCTAGGCATCGCCTCCGGCTGGCGCGGCATCAGCGCATCCAGATAACGCCGCACCGGGTAGGCCTGCAGATG
Source organism: Chromobacterium sinusclupearum (assembly GCF_002902845.1). Taxonomy (GTDB): domain Bacteria; phylum Pseudomonadota; class Gammaproteobacteria; order Burkholderiales; family Chromobacteriaceae; genus Chromobacterium; species Chromobacterium sinusclupearum. The sequence goes on along the minus strand of NZ_PPTF01000029.1, from coordinate 38,805 downwards.
AAATGGCGTCAGCGCCTTCAACCAGGCGTTCTTGTACGGCGTGAAAACGCCGAACGGTTTGCCGGCGCCGGTCAGCACTTCGTCGGTTTCAAAGATCACCTGATCCTTGCTGTGATGGAAGGCGATGCCCTGCTCGGCCAGCCGCTTTTCCACCTCGGCGTCGCGCGCGCGGGCGGTGGGTTCGTAATCGCGGTTGCAGAACACCGCATCGGCGCCCAGCTCCGCCGCCAGTTTGGGAATGTCATCCTGCGGCACGCCGTGGCGCACCAGCAGGTCGCCGCCCAAGGCATTCAGTTCCGCCTTCAGCGCCGCCACGCTGCGCCAGATGAAATCGACGCGGCGGTCATCGCGCGGCAGCCCGTCCAGAATGGAGCGGTCGAACACGAAGACCGGCAATACCGCTTGGCTGTGTTTCAGCGCATGGTAGAAGGCGGCGTGGTCGTCCAGCCGCAAATCGCGGCGCAGCCACAGCAGCGCCGTGCGATAGCGTTTGCTCATGATCGTTTCCCTGTTTGCGGTGACAGCACAGATGGGGGCAGTCCTTCATCCCACAATGGCGCATCCCCGCCCAGCCGCTCATCGAGGAAATCGATGAAAGCGCGCGCCTTGGCCGGCAAGCGGCGGCGTTCCGCAAACACCACGTGGATGGCGTGCAATGGCAGCGGGTAGTCGGTCAAGACCGGCAACAGCCTGCCAGCCGCCAGATCGGGACCGACAATAAACGTGGGCATTTCGCAAATGCCCAGCCCCGCCAGCAGCGCGTCGCGCCGCGCCTCGCTGTTGTTCACCTGATAGTTGCCGCCCGGCTGCACCCGGATCTCGCCCTCAGTCCCTTGAAAGGCCCAATAAGCGCCGCCGCGGTAGTAGGAATAAGAGAGGCAGTTATGCCGGGCCAGATCGGCCGGGTGGCTGGGCACGCCATATTCGGCCAGATAGGCCGGCGACGCGCACATCACTACCCGGCACGGCGCGATGCGCCGCGCCACCATGCTGTTGCCCGGCAGATTGCCGATGCGCACCGCCAGGTCATAGCCGCCTTCCACCAGGTCCACCATGCGATCGTCCATCGCCATGTCCAGTTGGATGTCCGGATAGCGGCGCAGAAACGCCGGCACCAATGGCGACAAGTGCAGTCGGCCAAAAGCCATCGGCACGCTGATGCGCAGCAATCCCTGCGGCGCGCCCTGCAAGCCGGCCGCCACCTCCTCCGCCTCGCGCGCCAAGGCCAGCGCGCCGCGCGCGCGGTCGTAATAGCGCTCGCCGGCCTCGGTCAGGCTCAGACTGCGCGTCGTGCGCTGCAATAGCCGCACGTTCAGCGCGGCCTCCAACTGCTGCACCCGCTTGCTGACGGCGGATTTGGTCAAACCCAGCTTGGCCGCTGCGGCGGAAAAGCTGCCCGCCTCCACCACGGCGACGAAGATGGGGATCGCAGCGAAATGTTCCATTGCCATTGTCCACTTATTCTCTACTATAAGTTTCCAAAAAGCCTGATTATCAGTCAATAAAACACAATATACCATTCCGGCACGCGTCAACGATCTGCCGCCCCATCCAGCACGAATGCCGCACTCCCCCAACGTCGCTGCGCTCGTCGTCCGCCCCCCTATCTAGACACAAGGATCGCATCATGTCCCCACACCACGCCGCGGCCCCGCGGCTCAAGGATTACGGGCTAAGCCTGCTGGCGCTGCTCGCCGGCGCCTTACTGGCGCTGATGATTCACTGCAACAGCCAACTTTCCAGCTTCAGCAACCCTTTGTCCGCATCCTGGCTGGCCCACGGCATAGGCATGCTGATCGCCCTGCTGCTCTGGATGGCCAATCGACGCGCGTCTCCTGGCTCCACATCTGCGCCGCGCTGGGCTTATCTGGGCGGCATGCCCGGCGCGCTGGTGGTGGCGTTGGCGGCGATCACCGTCAACAGCCCGCTGGCGATGTCCGGCACGCTGGCGCTAGGCATGGCCGGGCAGCTGTTGTTCGGCCTGCTGTCCGATCACTTTGGCGGGTTCGGCATGCCGCGGCGGCGACTCTCCCTCAACGATGTTTTAGCACTGCTGCTGGCGCTGTCCGGCTGCGCCATTCTGATTTTTGGAGCCTGATCATGCTGTATTTCATGACCCTCGCCCTGATCAACGGGCTGTGCATAGGCGGCAGCCGCGCCATCAACGGCAAGCTGGCCCAGCACCAAGGCGCCTTGGCTGCCTCGCTCTGGAATCATCTGGGCGGCTTTGTGTTTCTGAGCCTGTTATTAGGCTGTGGCGCGGCGGCGCTTCATTTGCCGCAGCACGCCCCATGGCCAGCCTGGTGCGGCGGCGTCATCGGCGCCGGGTTTGTCGCGCTGAACAGCTTCGTTTTGCCGCGGCTGGGCACCCTGAAAACCGCGTTGCTCGTCATTGCCGGCCAGATGCTGACCGGCGTGCTGCTGGACCGCCTGGCGGGACAGAGCCATCAATCCGCCGTGGTCCAGCTGGCCGGCATCGCCCTGATCACCTTGGGTCTATACGTGTCCAAGCGCGGCCAGGCCAAGCCGGCGGCAGCGGCCCCTGCGCTGCGCGCCACGCGCTGACCGGCCGCTCAGCCGCGCGGCGCCAGCATGATCACCGCCATCCCGGCCAGCGCCAGCGCGCAACCCAGCGCGTCCCAGCGGTCCGGCCGGATGCCGTCCACCAGCCATAACCAGCCCAGGGCCACCGTCACATAGACGCCGCCATAAGCGGCGTAGACTCGCCCGGCGGCGGCCGGATGCAGGGTCAGCAGCCAGGCAAACAAGGTCAAGGCGCCGGCGGCGGGCAGCAACAGCCACCACGGCTTGCCTTCACGCAACACCTGCCAGGGCAGATAGCAGCCGACGATCTCCATCAGCGCGGTCAATACAAAAAGGCCTGCCACGCGGGGCAGGCCGGCTAGCCATTCCATGTTTACTCCTTGAATCTACGCTTATCAGACCACGCCGCGATGCAAACGGATGATGGCCTCGCCGGTGGGGCTGGCGACGATGTCGCGCAGCGTATAGCCGTCCAGCGTCAGGAAAAACGCCGCCAGCGCCTCGTCCAGCGCGCCCTTGAGCAGACAACCCTGGCGCAGCGCGCAGGGCGGCTCGGCGCAATCTATCAGTTGCGGCGAGCCCTCCAGCGCGCGCACCACTTCGCCCAGCCGGAAATGCTCCGGCGGCCGCGCCAGCGCCAACCCGCCGCCCTTGCCGCGGCTGGTGGCCAGCCAGCCCTGCTGCGCCATGAAATGCACCACTTTGACCAGATGGTTGCGCGATACCTCGAACCGTTCGGCGATTTCCGGAATGGTGGCCAGCTGGCCGGATTCCAGGCCGGTCAGATACATCAGCACGCGCAGGCCGAGGTCGGTAAAGCGGGTCAGTTGCATGGAGAGGAACCGGTAAGGAGGACCGGCGGCAGCATACCGCGTCTGGCCCTAGGCCTCAATCGCCGCCGGGATGGGAGCCGAACACTTCGTAATGGATGCGTTCAGCCGGCACGCCCAGCCGGCGCAGGCTGTCGCGCTGGACGCGCATGAAGCCCAGAGGGCCGCACAGATAGTAGTCCGCGTCCGGCAGCAAGATAAGGTCTTTCACTTCATCCAGATTCAGCCGGCCAGCGGCATGGTAATCGATGCCCAGCGCGTCTTGCGCGCGCGGCGCTTCGTAGCGGACATGGATCTGCAGCTGCGGATGGCGCTCCGCCAGCTGTCGCACCTGCAAACCCATCGCATGCGCGCCGCCGTGCCGCGCCGCGTGCAAGAAGCGCACCTCGCGCTGGCCGCGCTTCAGCAGCTGGCCCAGCATGGCTTGCATCGGCGTCTGGCCCACGCCGGCGCTGACCAGCACCACCGGACCATTCCTGTCCTCATGCAGGAAGAAATCGCCCTGCGGCGCGCTCAGCTCCAGCACGTCGCCCTCCTGAATCTCGCGATGCAGCAGGCTGGACAGGCGTCCGGCCGGCTTGCCCTCCGCCGCGTCCTCGCGCTTGACCGAAATCCGCAGGTACTCGCCGTTCGGCGCGTCGGACAGGCTGTACTGGCGCGGCTGATTCAGCCCCCACTCGGCGACGAAGCGCTTCACCGATACATACTGGCCCGGCTTGAACGGCGGCAATGCGCCGCCATCGCACGGCGCCAGATAGAACGATGCGATCTCCTCGCTTTCCGCCACCTTGCGCGCCACGCGGAACGGCCGCCAGCCGCTCCAGCCGCCGGCCGCGTTGGTGGACTCGCCATACATGCCGTTCTCAATGTCGATCAAGGTATCCGCCAACTGGCCATAGGCCTCGGCCCAGGCCTGAATCAGATCATCGCCGGCCGCCTCGCCCAGCACTTCGCGGATGGAGGCCAGCAGATGCTTGCCGACGATGGGGTAATGCTCGGCCCGTATGCCCAGGCTGACATGCTTGTGCGCCACGCGGGTCAGCACCGGCAGCAACGGCGACGGATCTTCAATGTGCTGGGCATAGGCCAGCACCGCCCCGGCCAGCGCCTGCTGTTGCTGGCCGGAGTGCTGATGGCCCTGATTGAACAGGTTCTTCAATTCCGGGTTGTGCTCGAACATGCGGCGATAGAAATGACTGGTCAGCATCACGCCGTGTTGTTGCAGCACCGGCACAGTGGCTTTGACCAGGGATAGGGTTTGTTCGCTCAGCATGCAGGACTCCTTAAGATTCTTAAAAAATACATCTTTAACGATCCAAAAAAACCGCCACATGCCATCGCGGCGGATAAGATGTACAAATAATACATCTTTAATTGATCATTGTCAGAAAATTACTTTCCCCATGCTAACGCTGTTGTCATTTTGCAGCAGCCCACCTGCAGTCCACCTGCAGTCACCCTTTAGACATTGCCAGCAATCCGCTCAGATAAGGCACCAATTTGAGGCAACTTTGCCGCCATCTGCGCCATTGTTGATCACTAAAAATAAAACTAGCGTTTGAACTAGAACAAATGCTGCTCTCCGCCTTTTGCTATAGTCCGTAACAAAATTACATCGGCATTCGGTAAGACTTTTATCCGTAGGTCAACCTGCCGTACTACAAAGTGGAGACAATCACCATGCCCTACCCGTCCCTGACACGCCCAGTCCTGCTCGGCGTTTTGATCGCCAGCCTGTTCAGTCCGTTTGCCCATGCCGGAGAGGCCTTCGGCGCCCCCGGCGACACCCCGGCGCGCGGCCCAGCGGCCAAATCCTTCCTCGGCACCGCCGTGGGCAGCCCGTCCAAGGTCTACTTCACCGGCTACCGCGGCATCGTGTCCGAGGTGTACTACCCGGTGCTGGACACGCCGGAGTCTGTCGATCTGCAATTTTTGGTGGGCGACGCGGGCAAGACCTTCGTCGACGAGGAGAAACGCCAGGCTTACTCTGCCAGCCAGAGCGACACGCGCACCATGAGCTGGGTCGCCAGCACCGGCAACGCCGGCCACAACTGGCAGATCAGCAAGCGCATCTTCGCCGACCCCAACCATGACACGCTGATCCAGCGCGTCACCTTCACCGCGCTGAACGGCCACACCGTGGGCGACTTCAACCTTTACGTGCTGTTCAAGCCTTATCTGGACAACGCCGGCAGCGGCAACACCGCCCAAACGGTGGCCGCCGTCGGCGGCTACGCCCTGGCCGCCAGCCACAACAGCCGCGCCTCCGCGCTGATGGCCAGCCAGCCATGGAAAACGGTCAACGGCCAACCCATGCTGTCCAACGGCTTCGTCGGCCAGAGCGACGGCTGGACCGATCTGGTGGGCAGCGGCGACAACAATATGGACTGGACCTTCAGCTCCGCCAGCAACGGCAACGTGGCGCAGACCGGCTGGCTGGACCTGGGCGACCCGAACGCCACCAGCGTGTCCTTCGACATGGCGCTGGGCTTCGGCAAGAGCCAAGCCGATGCGATCAATAGCGCCGCCGCCTCGCTGGGTTCGGACCTCACCGCCGCCCAGCAGCAATACGACAATGCCTGGCACGCCTACGCCGCCGGCCTGTCCACTCAGGGCGGCCTGGCCGACGACCGCTACTACTTGTCGGCGATGACGCTGAAAACCATGCAGGACAAGAGCAACGGCGCGATGATCGCCGGCATCGGCACGCCATGGGGCGAAACGCAGGGCGACGCCAACCAGGGCGGCTACCATCTGGTCTGGCCGCGCGATCTGTTCAAGTTCGCCAACGCGCTGACCACCGCCGGCGACACCGCCACCGCCACCACCGTGGTCAATTACCTGTTCAATACCCTGCAGCAGACCAGCAACTGCGGCGCGGCCGAATACAACGCCGCCGGCTGCGCGGCCGGCTACAGCCGCATCGGCCGCTTCCCGCAAAACGCCTGGGTCAGCGGCTGGCCGTACTGGCAAGGCACGCAGATGGACGAGCAGGCCATGCCCATCCTGCTGGCCTGGCGGCTGGGGCCGTCGGTCTCCAGCCCGCTGTGGCCCAAAATCAAGCTGACGGCCGACTACATCGTCGCCACCGGCCCGTGGAGCTATCAGGAACGCTGGGAAGAAAATTCGGGCTACTCGCCATCCACCATCGCCGCCGAGATTGCCGGCCTGGTGGCCGCCGCCGACATCGCCCGCAACAACGGCGACGACGCCAGCGCCGGCCGCTACCTGTCCGCTGCCGACTACTGGCAGCAGAACATCGCCGCCTGGACCTATACCACCAGCGGCGGCTTCGGCAACGGCAGCTACTATGTGCGCATCAATCCAGCCGCGCGCGCCGGCAGCGGCGCCGACCGCGCCAGCTTCGCGCCGGCCGCCGGCCCGGATACGCCGCAGACCCTGACCATCAAGAACGGCGGCGGCAGCCACGACGCGCGCCGCGTGGTGGACGGCGGCTTCCTGGAACTGGTGCGGATGGGCGTCAAGCGCGCCAACGACCCGACCATCGCCAACACCATCAGCGTGTTCGACAGCGTGCTAGGCCAAAGCCTGGCCCTGCCCGGCGCGCCTGCTCTCCCGTACAACGCCTGGTTCCGCTACAACTTCGACGGCTACGGCGAGCACAACGACGGCAGCGACTTCAACGGCAGCGGCGCCGGCCGCCTGTGGCCCATCTTCACCGCCGAGCGCGGCATGTACGAGATCGCCCGCCAGGGCAATGGCGGCGCCGGCCAACCCTACTTCGCCACGCTGAAACTGCTGGCCACGCCGGAGGGCATGCTGCCGGAGCAGGTCTGGTCCAATAGCGCCATGTTGCCGGACGGCTGGGCGGTGACCACGCCGGCCGGCTACCAGCCCGGCACACCGACCAAGTCCATGGCGCCGCTGAACTGGGCGATGGGCGAATACATCAGCCTGTTGGCCTCGATCCACGCCGGCAAGGTGGTCGACATCCCGCAAGTGGTCTGCGCCCGCTACAACAACTGCCGCGCCGCGCCCAATGCCGGCGAGGTGCCGGTCAGCATCAATGTGACCGCCAGCACGCAGTGGGGGCAGCAGGTCTACGTCACCGGCAACGCACGAGCGCTTGGCAACTGGAACACCGATCTGGGCATTCCGGTGGATGCGGCCAATTACCCGGTATGGCAAAACGGCGTCAACCTGCCGGCGGGCCAGCAGATCGCCTACAAGTACTACCGCAAGAACGCCGACGGCAGCGTCACCTGGGAAAACCTGTCCGGCAACCGCAGCCTGCAGACCCCGGCCAGCGGCAGCCTCAACCTGAATGATCAGGTGAGCTGGTGATCCCGCGCCGCGCCTGGCCTGCCGCCCTGCTCTTGAGCGCGGCGGCGGCCGGCGGCGCGGCCTGGTGGCTGTGGCCGGCGGAGGCGCCTGCGCCTGCGCCGGCTGTAGCCAAGCCCACGGCCGCCCTGCCCACCCAGCCCATCGTCCATTTGCCGACGCCCGTCACGGCATGGAAGCCGCCCAGCCGGCCGGCCCTGCCGCCGGTGAAAAAAGGCGGCAACAGCTGGCGGCCGGAAGCGGCGCCGGTGGTGAACAAGGTGGAAGCCCAGCGCGGCGCGCCGGACATCCCGGACGCGCAGCCGCTGCCCAGACCGCCCGATCCTTGATCGAAGACGCCGCGCCAGGCCCGGGAAACCGGGCCTGTTTCTTGCTTATTCGGCGCGATCACGCCCACAGGAAGAGAAGAAGCAAGATGCCGCAACTGGACATCCTCGCGCTCGACGCCGAGCCCGCAGCCGCCCTGCTGCCGGAACTGGCCGAACTGCTGCACGCCTGCGTGCATGACGGCGCCAGCATCCATTTCGTGCTGCCGTTTTCCCTAGAACGCGCCGCCGCCTTCTGGCGCGACAAAACCTTGCCCGGCGTTGCCGGCGGCGGGCGATTGTTGCTGGCGGCGCTGCTGGATGGCGAACTGGCCGGCAGCGTGCAGCTCGACTGCGACACCCCGCCCAACCAGCCTCATCGCGCCGAGGTAGGCAAACTTTTGGTGCATCCGCGCCACCGCCGCCAGGGCATCGCCCGCGCGCTGATGCTTGAACTGGAACAACACGCGCAAGCGCGTGGCCGCAGCCTGCTGACGCTGGACACCGCCAGCGGCGACAAGGCCGAGCTGCTGTACCGCTCGCTCGGCTATCAAGCCGCCGGCACGATCCCAGGCTTCGCGCTCGATGGCCGCGGCGAAAAGCTGAATGCCACCACGATCCTGTACAAGATGCTGAACTGAAATTCACCCGCGCATGAAAAAGCGGCTTCACATCCGGAAGCCGCCTCTCAGGTCATGAAGAATGAAGCGCTCAGGGCTTGCGCACGTGCACCACGCCAGTCATATACGGGTGCACGGCGCAGAAATAGGCGTAGTCGCCCTCCTTGTCGAAGACATGTTCGTAGCGGTCATCGGTGTCCAGCGCCTTGGAGACAAAAGATTTGTCGCGGCCGGACACCGTATGCGGGACTTCGTCGTGATTGATCCACACCACTTTCGAGCCAGGCGCCACCGTGATTTCCTTCGGCGTGAAGGCGAACTTGCTGATATCCACTACCTGCGGTCCTTTGTCTGCCCAGGCTGCGGCGGCCAGGCAGACGCTCAATAGCCCGCCCATTTTCCAAACATTCATGCCATCTCCCCATCCGGCAGAACTCGGCCGCTGACGGTAAAAAAATCTGAACAGGGTCTCAATGATCGAGCGGCGTATCCACCAAGGCCAGCAGGCTGCTGCCAGGCACCACCGTGATCTGCCGCGTCCCCAGCAGCTTGCCCAGCTCTCCGGCCGGCACCTTGACCGGCGCCGGCTCGCCGAATCCGGCTTGCCCCGGCGTCGGCAACGGATAGGCGAGCGAGCGGGCGGTATGGAAAGCGACATGGCCTTCCACCTTCTGCATCACTTGGTGAATATGCCCGTTGAGCACGGTTACCGAACCGAACGGCCGCAGCAGGGCCAGCACTTGATCGGCATCGGCCGTGCCCCAGCCCCACTGTTCATAAATGGTCCACAAGGGGATGTGCGCCAGCACGACTATCGGCGTGGAGCGCGATACGCCGGCCAGATCCTGCTTGAGCCAGGCCAGTTGCTCATCGCCCAGCGCCGCCAGCCGGCTGGTGGAGAAATTCAGCACATTGTTCAGCGCGACGAAATGAACGCCGCCCTGATCGAAGCTGTACCAAGCCCGCCCCTTGCCGTCGTGATCGAAAAACTTCAGATAGCCGGACAAGCCGTCATCCAGCGCATCGTGCTCGCCTGGTATGGTGTGCACGCGGTCGACACGGATGTCCTTGAACATCTGTCGGCCCAAGTCGAACTCTTCCGGCTTCGACAAATGGCTGACATCGCCGGTATGCACCACAAAGGCCGGCGGCTGACTTAAGGCATTGATATCGGCGATGGCTCGACGCAGGCTGCCTGGCACGTCTGGATTGGCTTCGCGATGGAAGCCCAGATGCGTGTCGCTGATCTGGACGAAGCTGAAACCGTTCGCGCCGCTCCCGGCAGCCCCGGCGGCCTGCGCTTTTGGCACGCCGCCCACCAGCGTCCACACCAGCGCCGCGCCTGACCAAGCCGCCAGACAACCCAGCGTTTCACGGCGGCCGGCATCCGGCGTCTCGTCTTCCGCAACCGATTCGTGTTCTGACATCGCCAGCTCCTATCACCGTCAACTCATGGGGACGCCATTCTCTTGCGACAGGAAGGCGCTGAGCTGGTTGTAGGAGGATGCCATGGCAAGGTCAAGCTTGCCGCGCGCCATGGCCTTGGCCTTGGCCTGAAGTGTCTGCATAGGTGTGAAAACACAACACAATCATCGCATGCGACATCGCGCGCTTGAAACTAGACGACTGGTCTAGTAGTATCCAACACATGTCACGAGCCAACCACACCGCAGACACCCGCGAGCACCTGCTTGCCACTGGAGAAGCGATCATCCAGGGCAAGGGTTTCGCCGCCGTCGGACTGGCGGAAATCCTGTCCTGCGCCGGCGTGCCCAAGGGTTCGTTCTACCATTACTTTCCGTCCAAGGAAGGCTATGGCGTGGAAATGCTGCGCCGCTATTTCCTGAACTACGACGAAAGACTGGTTCTGTTGCTGCGGCCGGAGGCCGGCCATGCCCGCGATTGCCTGCTGACATATTTCCAGGGCTGGGTAAACAACCACCGCTGCGCCGAACACAGCCACACCTGCCTGGCGGTGAAGCTGGCGGCGGAAGTGTCCGACCTGTCCGAACCGATGCGTGAGATGTTGGCCGAGGGCATGGGCAGAGTGATCCACCGCCTAGCCGACGCCATTCGCCGCGGCCAGCAGGAGGGCAGCTTGTGCACGTATCTGGAGCCGGATGAGCTGGCGGCCAGCCTGTACAGCCTGTGGGTGGGCAGCGCCCTGCTGTACAAGGTGCTGCGCTCGCAGGAACCCATGCTCAACGCCTACAAATTGACTGAAACCATGCTGGTGCAGCCCGATAGCGCCAGTTGCAAGCGATAGCGAACCCCGCCTCGACTGGCGGGTTTTCTTGAAACAAAAACTAGACGACTGGTCTACTCAAATGGAGTCCATCATGAACGAAACCCTGCAACTGATGCATGAACACCGCAGCGTGCGCAGCTATCAGGACAAAGCGGTCGCGCCGGAAATGCTGGATGCGATTCTGGACGCGGCCTGGAAAGGCCCGACTTCGATCAACGGCCAACAGGTCTCCCTGGTGGTGGTGCAGGATGCGGCGCGCCGCAAGCGCATTGCCGAAATCGCCGGCGGCCAGCCTTGGATCGCCCAGGCGCCGGTATTCATCGCCGTGGTGATGGACTTCCACAAGACCCGGGTCGGCGTCGAAATGGCTGGTGAACAGCAGGTGATTCACAACAGCGTCGAGGCCTTCGCCGTCGGCGGCGTGGATGCCGGCATCGCCCTGGGCAATCTGATGACCGCCGCGCACGCCGCCGGCCTGGGCGTGGTACCGATCGGCGGCATCCGCCGCGACCCGCAGGCCATGATTGAACTGCTGGAGCTGCCGGAGCTGACCTTTCCGCTGGCCGGGCTGGTGATCGGCCACATCCAGCACGACAGCCAACAAAAGCCGCGCCTGCCGCGCCCGAGCTTCGTGCACCGCGAACGCTACCAGGCCGGCGAGCTGGCCAATCACATCGCGGCCTACGACGAAACGCTGCGCCGCCACTGGCAGGAGATAGGCCGCGCCGACGGCGAACCGTGGTCAAACAGCATCGCGCGTTTCTACCGCCAAGTTTACTATCCGCAGGTTGCGCCGGTTGCGCGCGCCCAGGGATTTGGATTCGATCAGTAAGCCCAACGCAATAGACTTCAAAAGGAAGAAAACATGCACGCCGACAAACTGTTCACCCCGCTGACCGTGGGCGCCGTTACCCTGGCCAACCGCGTGGCGATGGCCCCGCTGACCCGCCTGCGCAATATCGAACCGGGCGACGTGCCCGGCCCGCTGGCCAAGGAGTACTACCGCCAGCGCGCCAGCGCCGGCCTGATCGTGGCCGAAGGCACCCACATTTCGCCGACCGCCAAGGGTTACGCCGGCGCGCCGGGCATCTACAGCGAAGAACAAGTGCGCGCCTGGAGCGAAGTCACCGCAGCCGTGCACCAGGCCGGCGGCAAGATCGCGCTGCAACTGTGGCACACCGGACGCATCTCGCACCGCTCGCTGCAGCCTAACGGCGACGCGCCAGTCGGTCCGTCCGCCATCCAGGCCGACAGCCGCACCAATATCCGCGCCGCCGACGGCAGCCTGGTGCGCGAGCAGTGCGATACCCCGCGCGCGCTGGAAACCGAGGAAATCGCCGACATTCTGGAAGACTACCGCCGCGCCACGGACAACGCCCGCCGCGCCGGTTTCGACTTGGTGGAAATCCACGGCGCCCACGGCTACCTGCTGGACCAGTTCCTGTCGCCAGCCGCCAACGTCCGCACCGACCAGTACGGCGGCAGCGTGGAAAACCGCGCGCGCTTCCTGCTGGAAGCGGTGGACGCGGTGGTGGCCGAGTGGGACGCCGACCATGTGGGCATCCGGATCTCGCCGCTGGGCATTTTCAACGGCGTCTCCAATACCGACCAGCTGGAAATGGCGCTGTATCTGGCCGAACAGCTGGCCAAGCGCAAGCTGGCCTTCCTGCACATCTCCGAACCGGACTGGGCCGGCGGCCCCAAGCTGGACGACACTTTCCGCGCCGAGCTGCGCAAGCGCTACCCCGGCGTGATCATCGGCGCCGGCGGCTACACCGCGGAGAAAGCGGAAACCCTGATCAAGCAAGGCTATATCGACGCCGCCGCGTTTGGCCGCAGCTATATTTCCAACCCGGATCTGGTGGAGAGGCTGAAACAGAACGCTCCGCTGAATCCGCCGCAAGCGGAAACCTTCTACGGCGGCGACGCGCACGGCTACACCGACTACCCGACGCTGCAACAGCAGGCGTAACGCCCGCTTCCGCCCGGCCACTCAGGCCGGGCTTTTTTACGCCTTGGTCGGATGACAACTGGTTTTGAAACGCGCTACAGTCTGGGATCGCCGCGACGCCGCCGCGGCGGCACAATGACAGGCGCCCTGCACGCCGATGCGCGGCAAGGGCGCCGCACTCAGGAGAACATCATGAAGACCAGACTGCTCGCGTCCGCCGCCCTGATCCTGGCCGCGCAGAGCCACGCCGCAGCCGACCCATACCTGTGGCTGGAAAACATACAAGGCAAACAGGCCATGCAGTGGGTGCGCCAGCAAAACGCGCTGACCAACAAACAGACGGAAAGCTGGCAAAGCTTTCCTGGACTGAAAAAAGACATCCTGGCCATTCTGGACTCCAGCGCCCGCATCCCCAGCATCGAGAAAATCGGCGACCGCTACTACAACTTCTGGCGCGACGGCCAGCATCCGCGCGGCATCTGGCGCAGCACCACGCTGGACGAATACCGCAAGGCCGACCCGGCCTGGGACACCGTGCTGGACCTGGATCAGTTGGCCAAGAATGAGAAGGAAAACTGGGTGTGGCAAGGCGCGGACTGCGTCAAGCCGCAACAAGACCGCTGCCTGATCCGCCTGAGCCGCGGCGGCGGCGACGCCGCCGTGGTGCGCGAATTCGACCTGCCGGGCAAACGCTTCGTCGCGGATGGCTTTGTCGTGCCGGAAGCCAAGAGCGAGGTCAACTGGAAAGACCGCGACGCGCTGTACGTCGCCACCGATTTCGGCAAGGGCACGCTGACCGCCTCCGGCTACCCGCGCATCGTCAAGCAATGGCAGCGCGGCCAGCGCCTGGATCAAGCCGCCACGCTGTTCGAAGGCAAGGCCAGCGACATCTCGGTCAGCGCCAACCGAGTCGACAGCGCCGGCTACCAGTACCATCTGATCAGCCAGGGCACCAGCTTCTTCAGCAACGACCTCTACCTGCAGCGCGACGGCAAGTGGCAGAAGCTGGACAAGCCCGGCCACGTCGAAGCCAGCTTCCACGGCCCATGGCTGTTGTTGAAACCGCGCCAGAGCTGGAGCGTGGGCGGACATGATTGGCAAGCCGGCAGCCTGCTGGCCATCAAGCTGGACGATTACCTGCAAGGCAAGCGCGACTTCAGCCCCTTGTTCCAACCCAACGCCTCCACCTCGCTGGCCGAAAGCACGGACACCCGCAACGCCGTCATCCTGACCGTGCTCGATGATGTCAAAAGCCGGCTGGTGGAATGGCAGGTCGTGGACGGCAAGTGGCAATCGCGCGCCGTGGCCGCGCCAGGCTACGGCAATATAGAAGTCAGCTCGATCGACAGCGACAGCTCGGACGACTACTTCTTCACCTTCACCGATTTCCTGACCCCGACCTCGCTGTCGCTGGCCCATGCCGGCAGCGACGCGCGCGAGCCGCTGAAGCAACAGCCGGCCTTCTTCGACGCCAGCCCCTACCGCATCCAGCAGTTCTTCGCCCGGTCGAACGACGGCACCCAGGTGCCCTACTTCGTGGTGGCGCGCAAGGACTTGAAGCTGGACGGCCAGAACCCGACCCTGCTATACGGCTACGGCGGCTTTGAAGTCTCGATGACGCCGTACTACAGCGGCACCATGGGCAAAGCCTGGCTGGAGCGCGGCGGCGTCTATGTGCTGGGGAATATCCGCGGCGGCGGCGAATACGGTCCGGCCTGGCACGAGGCGGCGTTGAAGCACAACCGCCAGAAGGCCTACGACGATTTTTCGTCCATCGCCAAGGATCTGGCGCGGCGCGGCATCGCCGACGCGCGCCACCTGGGCATCAAGGGCGGCAGCAATGGCGGCCTGCTGATGGGCGTGATGCTGACCAAGTATCCGCAGCTGTTCCACGCCGTCGTTTGCCAGGTGCCGCTGCTGGACATGCGGCGCTTCAACAAGCTGTTGGCCGGCGCCAGCTGGATGGACGAATACGGCAATCCGGACAAGCCGGAAGACTGGGCGTATATCAAACGCTACTCGCCGTACCAGAACCTCCGCTCCGGCACCGCCTATCCGGCTACGCTGTTCGTCACCTCCACCCTGGACGATCGCGTCCACCCGGGCCACGCCCGCAAAATGTACGCGGCGATGAAGCAGCTAGGCGCCAACGTGCACTATTACGAACGAACCGAAGGCGGCCACGGCTCCGCCGCCAACCACGAGGAAGAGGCCGGCATCGCCGCCATGGAATACGCCTTCCTGTGGCAGCAGCTGCGCTGACAGCGCGCGGCCCCGCGCAAGCGGGGCCGTTATTCCAATGCATCGCATCCCTACGCCTCCGCGATGCGATTTGAATGAGGCGACCGCTTTTCTATACTGGACGAGGGCTGTCCTTGACCCCATCCCGGGAGTTGAACCTTGTCCATCCTTCCCCGCGCCGCGCGATTGCGGCTTGAATGGTCGCTCGGCGCGTGTTTCCTGCTGATCACGCTGATCGTTACCGCTGTCGTGGTCTGGCAAACCGGGCAACATCAACGCCAGCAGCTGCTGGCCGCTTATCAGACCCGGCTGGGTTACGTCTCGCAAACCCGCAATGCCATCCTGCGCAGGCAATTCGACCAGCTGGATCGCGATGTGCGCTTTCTCAGCGCCACGCCGCCGATCGGCGGCATCATCCGCGCCAAGGCCGACAACGGCATCGACAAACAGGAAAAATCCACGCTGCAGAATTGGAACAAGCGCCTGACCTCCCTGTTCAGCGCCTTCCTGGCGGCCAATCCGGAATTGACCTCAGCGCGGCTGATCGGAGCGGCCGATGGCGGGCGGGAACTGCTGCGCGTGGAGCGCGGAGCGCGCGGCGACGTCGTCGTCGTTGCGGAAGGAAAGCTGGCCCGGCGCGGCGATCGCAGTTACGTAAGCGAGGCGCTGCGCCTGCCGCCGGAACAAGTCTATTTTTCGGATCTGTCGATGGGCTCGCGCCCGCGGGAAGCGCATGGCGCGCCGTTGGTGCCGACCTTGCATGTATCGATGCCGGTCCGCGATGAGCGCGGCTCGGTCTTTGGCGTAGTGGTCATTAATTTCAACGCCAGCGAACTGCTGGCCTCATTGAAACGCAACATCCCGACGGAAATCCAGATTTACCTGACCGATCAGAACGGCAGCTATCTGCAGCAACCGGACCCGCCCCGCGCTTTCGGCTCCGAACCCGGCCACCTCAAGCGCTGGCAGGATGATTTCCGGCCGACATCGCAAGACATGGGGCAACCGGCCACCTTGCGCACCTTCGACTCGCCGTACGGCATCGCCTACGCGCATGCGATCGACATTCCGTTCACGCCCAGAATGCCTGGACACTATTGCAAGCTGATCGCCGTGCTGCCGGACGAGCAAGTGGCCAAACTCGTCGCCAACACCCAGGCCGCCGTGCTGACCAATGCATTGAGCGTATTCCTGCTGCTGGGCCTCGCCTGCCTGCTGTATTTCCGCACCTACCGCCAGGCGGCCATCCGCCAGGCCGAACTGGCCGCGATTGTGGAAAGTTCGCAGGACGCCATCATCGGCTGCACCCCCCAGGGCCGCATCGTCAGCTGGAACGCAGGCGCGGAACGCCTGCTCGGCTGTCCGGCCGAGCGGGCGGTAGGCCAAACGCTGGACAGCATCATTCCGCAACCCGAAGGCGCTCCCGCCGCTCCCGAGCGGCTGCTGCAGGTCTGCGAAGATGACGCGCCCAACAATCTGCGCTGCGGCCTGCGGCTGCCGGATGCCCGCTGGCTGGACGTGGACATCACCATTTCGCCGATTCGCCATGGCCGCGGCCGCCCCAGCGGCGTGGCGCTGACCATACGCGACATCAGCGAACAGCAAGCCGCCGAAAAATACATCCGTGAACTGAATGCCTCGCTGGAGCAGCAGATCGAACAGCGCACCCAGCAGTTGCGCGCGTATTCAGCCATGCAAAACGCCATCCTGGCCCACTCCGGCTACGCCATCATCGCCACCGACGGCAACGGCCTGATCACGCTGTTCAATCCGGCGGCGGAACGCATGCTGGGTTATCCGGCGCCAGACATGATAGGCCAGCGCTCCTTGGCCTACTTCCATTGCGCGGACGAATTGGCCGAACGCTCGATCCAGCTGTCGCACGAGCTGGGCGAAACCGTAGGCGCGGACTTCGAGGCCATCGTCGCGCCGGTGTGGCGGCAAGAAACCGACGAAAGGCAATGGACCTATGTGCGCGCCGACGGCAGCCGCTTTCCGGTACAGCTGACGGTCTCCCGGCTGGAGAACGAGAGCGGCGACGCCGCCGGCTATCTGGTCATCGCCTCCGACATCACGCAGCGCCTGCAGGACCAGCGCAGCCTGGAGTCCGCCCGCGACCAGCTGATCAAGGCGGCGGAGGTGGCGGAACTGGGCATCTGGAGCTGGCGCATCGCCAGCGACACGCTGGAGTGGAACGACAGGATGTTCGACATTTACGATATCCCGCGCTCCTTCCGCGACTTCGGGCTTTACTACAACCACTGGCGGGGGCGGGTCCACCCGGACGATGTCGCGGATGCCGAGCTGCGGCTGCAGCAGTCGCAGGAAACCGGCATCGCCTTCAACCAGACCTTCCGCATCGTGCGCCAGGACGGAGACATCCGTTACGTGCAGGCGGCGGCGGTCGTCGAATGCGGCCCGGATGGCAAACCCAGCCTGATGCTGGGGATCAATCGCGACATCACCCCGCAGCGCGAGCAGGAAAACTGGCTGCGCGAAGCAAAAACCGCGGCGGACAGCGCCAGCCGCGCCAAGTCTGATTTCCTGGCCAATATGAGCCATGAGATCCGGACGCCGATGAACGCCGTGCTCGGCATGTTGCAACTGTTGCAGCACACCCGGCTGGACGAACAGCAAGCAGACTATGCCGACAAAGCCGCCGCCGCCGCGCGCACCCTGCTCGCCCTGCTCAACGACATTCTGGACTTCTCCCGCGTGGAAGCCGGCAAGCTCACGCTGGACCCGCATCCGCTCAGCCTGGACAAGCTGCTGCGCGACATCGGCGTCATCCTGTCCGCCAATGTCGGCGCCAAAGACGTGGAAGTGCTGTTCGACATCGCCCCCGAGCTGCCCGACACCATCATCGCCGACTCGCTGCGCCTGCAGCAGATTCTGATCAATCTGGCCGGCAACGCGATCAAGTTCACCGAGCGCGGCGAAGTGGCGCTATCGGCCCAGTTGGTGGAGCGGGATGCGGACCGGCTGCGCATCGCCTTCGCCGTGCGCGATACCGGCATCGGCATCACGGCGGAACAATGCCAGCGCATCTTCGAAGGCTTCTCCCAGGCGGAATCGTCCACAGCCCGACGCTATGGCGGCTCCGGACTCGGCCTCGCCATCAGCCAGCGTCTGGTCGGGCTGATGGGCGGCCAGCTGCGGGTGGATAGCGAACCCGGCCAGGGCAGCACCTTCAGCTTTGAAATCGAATGCGAAGCGGCGCCTGCCGCGGACATGCCCGTCTCCACAGGCGTCGTGCCGCTGCAAAACCTGCGCTGTCTGGTCATTGAAGACAATGACAGCGCCCGCCAGACGCAAAGCGCCATCCTGCGTTCCTTTGGCTGGCAGGTCGATGCCGCCGCCAGCGGCGAAGAAGCGCTGGCCATGCTTTCAGGACAGCCGGAAGGGCTGGATTACGACGTGGTGCTGGTGGACTGGCGCATGCCCGGCATCGATGGCTGGGAAACCTGCGAGCGTCTGCGACGCCTTCCGCCACAGGGCCAGCCGCCGGTGATCATGATGGTCACCGCCTACGGACGCGAGCTGTTCGAGCAGCGCCGCAAGCAAAGCCCCGGCGTCATCGACCACTTCCTGATCAAGCCGGTGACGGCATCCATGCTGTTCGACGCCGTCGCCGACGCGCGCGCCGGACGAGGGTTGCGCCAGGCCCTTCCCCCGCTGCCCGCCGGCCAAGCGCCGCGGCTGGCCGGCCTCAAGCTGCTGCTGGTGGAAGACAACGCCACCAACCAGCAGGTGGCGCGCGAACTGCTGAGCCAGGAAGGCGCCGCGGTGGACGTGGCGGACTGCGGACAGGCGGCGCTGGCCGCCATCGCGTCATCGGCTCATTACGACCTGGTGCTGATGGACATCCAGATGCCGGACATGGATGGCTATGAGGCAACCCGCCGCTTGCGCGCCCAGTACCCCGCTACCGCCCTACCCATCATCGCGATGACCGCCAACGTGATGCCGGCCGACCGCGAACAGGCGCTGGCCAGCGGCATGAACGACCATGTCGGCAAGCCCTTCGATCTGGACCAATTGGTGGCGGCGATACTCCGCCACACTGCTCGCCCGCCCCAAGCCAGGGAGGCTCTCTCCGCCCCGCAGGGCGCCCTCGCCCAGGCGGAACCTGCCCGCGCGGAACCGACAGCCGACAGCGGCCTGATCAACAGTCGCGCCGCCATCCTCCGCTTCGGCGGCAATGTCGAAATCTACCGCCGCACCCTGCTGAGCTTTTGCGAAGAACTAACCGGGCTGTTGGCCAGTCTGCAAGACCAGATCCAGCAAAGCCTGCGCGAGCCGGCGATCCAAACCCTGCATACGCTGAAAGGGCTGGCCGCCACGGTCGGCGCCGACGCACTCGCCGCCCTCGCCGCCGACAAGGAGACCTGGCTGCGCGATCCGGCGCGCGGCTGGCCAGCGGACTTCTCCGCGCTGCGACAAGCGGCGGAAGAGGCTACTGCGGCGGCACAACGCCTGGCCCTGCAGCTAGTCGCGCCCCCCGCCGCTCAGCCCCCCGCAGCTGGCGATGTCGCCCTCATCTGGCAGGAGCTGGCCGATCTGCGGCTGCTGCTAAACACATCCAATCTAGAGGCCGTTAAGCGCTTTGAACAGCTGGAACAACAATATCGCGTGGCCATGCCGCAGGAACTGGAACAACTCGGCGACGCCATCATGCAGCTGGACTTCGCCGCCGCCACGCGCCTATGCGACGACCTGCTCAGACAACAAAAGGTGGATCAGCCATGAACGATGCGCCCTTCCATGCCACCGTCCGGCGCGGCAGGATACTGGTCGTCGACGATCAGCCGACCAACATCTTGGCGGCGCATCAAATCCTGCAGCCGGAGCACGATGTTTTCATGGCCACCACCGGCGAACAAGCCATCGATTTCTGTCAGTCGACGCCGCCTGACTTGCTGCTGCTGGATGTGGAAATGCCCGGCATGAACGGCATGCAGATCTGCCAGCAGCTGAAGCAAGATCCAGCCACTTGCGACATCCCCGTCATTTTCGTGACTGCCCACCAGGGGCAGGAGCAGGAAATCGCCTGCTGGGAGGCCGGCGCCGTGGACTTCGTCACCAAACCGGTGACGCCAGTCACCTTGCGCAAGCGGGTCAATGCCCATCTGACGCTGAAATTCCAGGCCGACCAACTACGCGCGCTGGCCTTCAGCGACGGACTGACCGGCCTCGCCAACCGGCGCCGCTTCGATGAGCGGCTGGAGCAGGCCTGGCGCCATGGTCTGCGCCACAATCATCCGGTCTCGCTGATCATGGCCGACATCGATCATTTCAAGAAATACAATGATCGCTACGGCCACAGCGCCGGCGACGAATGCCTGCGCCGGGTGGCGCAGACGCTGCGCGAGCAACTGAACCGCTCTTATGATCTGGCCGCCCGCTTCGGCGGCGAGGAATTCGCTTGTCTGATGCCGGAAACCACGCTGGCCGGCGCCACCACGCTGGCCATGAAGATGGAGGCCGCCATCCGCGAGCTGCGGATCGAACATGCCGATTCTGACGTGGCGCCCTGGGTCACCCTCAGCCTGGGGGTCGCCAGCCTGATGCCGGATGTCGACTGCCGCAGCCAACGCTTGATCGAACAGGCGGACGGCCAGCTCTACCTCGCCAAGGGCTGCGGCCGCGGGTGCGTCTGCGCCATCTAGGCTCGGCCTAACTGGCCGGATGGCGGATGACCAGCAGGGAAATATCGTCGCAAGCCACGCCGCCCAGCATATGGGCCTTGGCCGACGACAGCACCGATTCGCCTATCGCTTGCGGCCAGCCCTGGCGCACCGCCGCCTCGACCCCGGACAGGCCGAACATCGCGCCGGCGCCGTCCTTGGCCTCGGTGATGCCATCCGAACTGACCACCAGCACCTGCGACGGACGCCATTCCAGTGTCTGCATCGAGTCGTCAAAGTCTTCGGCCGCCAGCACGCCCAGCGCGGGGTGGCTGGACTTGCAGCGCGCCGTCACCTCGCCCTGCTCGTCGAACAGCAGCACGCAAGGCACGCCGCCGTTCCAGATCCGCAGCGCGCCGCCGCCGGGTTCGATGGCGATCAGCGCCGCCGCCACGAAGCGGCCGCCCGGCAGCAGGCGGTGCAGCTTCTGATTGACCCCGCGGACGATGTCAGCCATGTCGCAGCCGGCCTCGGTCATCTCATGAAAACAGTCTATGGCCGGCAGCGCGCTGATGGCAGCGGTCAAGCCGTGCCCGGTGCAATCGGCCAGCATGATATGCTCGCCGCCGGCCGGCGTAGGACAAATGATGACCAGATCGCCGTTGAAGCCGGCTGCCGGGCTGAGGTATTGCCAGATATGGCTGGGCGTGGACGTGCGCAGGCTGATCAGCCGCTCGATCAGCTCCAGCGCCAGTTGCTGCTCGAACTCGTTTTCGCGGTAATACTTTTCCAGCCGCACCGCATCCTGGTTGATCTGGTTCTGCATCTCGGCGATGCGCAGAAAGACATGGATCTTGGCGGATAGCAGGTCGAAACTGACCGGTTTGGCCAGGTAGTCGTCCCCGCCAGCCTTCAAGCCCTGCACCACGCTTTCCAGCTCATTCAAGCTGGTCAGGAAGATGATGGGCACCCAGTGCTCGCCGAACATCCGGCGCAGCTCCGTGGTTGCCTGCAAGCCATCCATCTCCGGCATGATGACATCCATCAGGATCAGGTCCGGCAGCTGATTCTGACAAAACGCCACCGCTTCCAGGCCGTTCTTGGCCGAAACGCAGCGATAGCCAAGCTCCATGATGAACTGCTCGATGAAATAGCGATTGGTCGCGCTATCCTCTACCAACAAGATTGTCGTCGACGACATCCCATCCTCGCCTGATGCAGCTGCTGCCAGTCACAAACCGAATCCATCCCGGCCCCGTCGTCATGCTGCGCCTTTGGCCTTCAGCCCAGCGTACTGCTGCTGCCCGCCTCGGCGCGTCTTGGCTCTACGAGCCTGTTTACGACCTGCTGCGCGTCGCGAGGCGACACGGCGAGACGTCTTCGGAATGCTCATCTACCATTTACACCGCTTCCCCAGCCGTTTTCGCCTTGTCTCGCTCTAGCTCGCGAGAGCGTAAACAGGCTTCACGCTCCAAGTCTGTCCGCGCCCGCATTCGCGACGCCAAGAGCCGGCCGCCGCACCGCCATGCGCTCAACCAGCCCACTCCCATAATAAGACTACTGCCGACAACACTCCAAGTTGCAATGCAATATCGCGCACTGGCAGCCCTTGTCCAAGAAAAATCCCCGCGGACGCGGGGATCAGAAGTTATCGCGCCATCCGCTGTTGGCAAAGCCAAGCGATGCGCTCGGGCCAGTCCGGAAATCCGGGCGTGCCGCTTGCGGCTCACGGCTGGAAAGGCGTGTTTTCGGCAAAGTACTCGTGGTTGTCGGCATTGTTCAGGGCCTTGGCCGGGCTGCTCTTGGCCAAATCCTGGGCGCCGCTCTGGCCGTAGACATTGTCCTGCGTCCCGGCTATCACGGTGAAATGCGACAACTCATGCACCAGCGTGCCGCCTTTGGAATCGGTGCCCTTGGTCGGCGCTCTCCAGAACGCCCCGCACAAATAGATGGTATACGGCTGCGACGGATAGACGTAGGCAAAGGTGTCGCTGTCGGTGCAACTGCAATCCAGCTTGATCGGTTTGGTATCCAGCGCGTCCTTGATCTTGACATAGTGGGACTTGGCCGTGTTCCAGTTAGCCTGGCTGTACTTGCCAAACCAGGTGACATAGCGCGGCGACGCCGATTGCGCGCCGCTCAGATACGCCGCGGTCTCATCTGCCATCGCCCCGGCGGCCACCACGCCATCCTTGGATTGCGACTGCTGGCTGACCGAGCAGTTGCCGGCGTAACTGATGCCGCTGACCGCGCTGCGGCTCTGGACCTGCCAGGCCTGTTTCGCCGAGCGCGAGCGCAGCAACAATGGGCTGATCTTGCCGGTGCTGGCGGCGCCGACCACATTGGACACGATGGCTTCGTCCTGCTGCGGCGCGGCCTGCTTGGCGCGGATGCCGGCAGGCAGGCCGCGGTTCAGCACCCGGTTGCCGCTGCTTTCGAAGCGAACGCTCAACTGGCCGCCCTTGGACAGATCGTAATAATCAGACACCCGGACTTTGGCGCTCAATGTCGCGCCCGGCGCCAGCGTCACCGTATCGCGCAGCGACGGCACCACCCGCTTGTACTGCGGCCCAAGGTACTCCGCCGGCTTGCCGTCGACGCTGACTGCCAGGAAACGCTCCTGCACCTCCTTGCCCGGCAGGTACCAGCGGTAGAGATGCAAGGGCTGCTTGCCGGTGTTGCGATAGTTGACGGTCACATCGACGTCCTGTTCGGCGCTGACGCTGGGCTGGCCGAGGCTGACTTGCAGATCGGCGGCAAAGGCGGATGAAGCGAACAACAGCGCCGCGGCAACGATAGGTAATCTCTTGTCCATTTTATTGTTCCCTTTAGAGGATTCTTTCATCACGGAAAGTTATATAAAACGCACTCGTCATGCGCAAATCATTAATTACATGAACAAGCCATGACGACAATCAATAAAATTACCGATGTTGCGAAATGCATACAGCATATCCGCTGCAGCGCCCGCCTCAGCGCCAACATCACCGGTCTATAGTGCGGTAAGATCACAGGTTGACTGCGCCGGGTGAGACCGATCCCGGCGCGCGGCCACAACCCTCGACTGTTTTTCGACGGAATCATGAATCAAGCATCTGAAAAGGCCCTGGTCGTCCTGTCCGGCGGCCAAGACTCAACCACCTGTCTGTACTGGGCGCTGCGCCGTTTCGGCGCAGGCAATGTAGAAGCCGTAACCTTCGACTACGGCCAGCGCCACCGCGTGGAGCTGGATTGCGCCCGCAAAATCGCCCAGCTGGCCGGCGTGCGCCAAACCGTGCTGCCCATCGACACCTTCGCAGCGATAGGCGGCAACGCGCTGACCGACGACGCCATCGCTCCGGAAGATGGCGTGCGCGACGACGACGCCCTGCCCAACACCTTCGTGCCCGGCCGCAATCTGATCTTCCTGACTTTCGCCGCCGCCTTCGCTTACACCCGCGGCGCGCGCCATCTGGTAACCGGCGTCGCCCAGACCGACTACTCCGGCTACCCGGACTGCCGCGAAAACACGCTGAAGGCGCTGGAGCTATCGCTGCGCCTGGGCATGGATAGCCGGGTGGAACTGCACACGCCGCTGATGTATCTGTCCAAGGCCGAAACTGTGACGCTGGCGCAACAAGTAGGGGCGATGGAAGCCCTGGCCTGGAGCCACACCTGTTACAACGGCGAGGTGCCGCCCTGCGGCCATTGCGCGTCGTGCGAGCTGCGCGCCAAAGGCTTCGCCGAAGCCGGCGTGGCCGATCCCTTGGTAGAACGCTGCCAGGCCGAAGCGGAAGGGCTCTGAAATGCACGCCTGCTATCTGCTCGCCGGCGCCGGCTTTGAAGCGGCGCGGCAACTGCCGGCCGCTGCAGGCAAAGCCTCCCGCCCGCATGGCCACAGTTTCCGCGTTCTGATCCGCAGCGAAGCGCAATGCGGCGACGCCGCGGCGCTGGAAGGCGCCGTGCATGCGGCCCTCGCGCCGCTGGACTACACCGACCTGAATGCGCTGCTGGCCGACAGCAGCGATCTGGCGCTGGCGCGACACATCGCCCAAGCCCTGCCCCAGCCAGCCGCCATCAAGCTGCAAGGCGCGCCGGATCACGGCGTGACGTTGGATGGACAACACGCCTTCTGCTGGCTGAACGCTTCATTCGAGGCCGCCCATCATCTGCCGCACGTGCCGGTTGGCCATAAATGCGGCCGCCTGCATGGCCACGGCTTCGGCGTGCGGCTGGTAGCCGATGCCGCGCGCTGCGGCATACCGGAACTGGAACAGGCCTGGACACCGTTGTTCCATCGCCTGAACCACCGCTACCTGAACGATATCGCCGGCCTGGACAACCCCACCAGCGAAGTGCTGGCCCTGTGGCTGCACCAACAGCTGAAGCCAGCGATGCCGGGCCTCGCCTGGGTGGAAGTGCGCGAGACGCATACCGCCGGCAGCCAATTCGACGGCCAGCGTTTCCGCATCTGGAAAGAGCAGCGCTTCGAGAGCGCGATGCCGTTCGACGAAGCCGGCAACTACACCGGCCACAGCTATCTGGTCCGCCTGATGCTGGCCGGCGACATCGACCGCACCATGGGCTGGCTGCTGGACTTCGGCGACGTCAAGGATCGCTTCAAGCCGATCTACCGCCAACTGGATCACAATCCGCTGGACAAGCTGGCCGGCCTGCGCCGCCACGACAACGCCGCGGTGGCGGAGTGGATCCATGCCCAATTGTCTCCGCTGGTGCCGGAACTGGACCGCATCGATCTGATGGAAAGCGAGCGCGCGGGCGTCTCGCTACACTTCCATCAGGACATGCGCTGGCCGCTGCTGTAAACGGCCTGGCCGCATACTGAATCCCGCGCGGGCAAGCCGCTCGCGCCATGCCTTCGAGAAATAGCGTGACTACCTACACCGTCAAGGAAATCTTCTACACCCTGCAAGGCGAAGGCCGACAGGCCGGCCGCGCCGCGGTGTTCTGCCGCTTTGCCGGCTGCAATCTGTGGTCCGGCCGCGAGGAAGACCGCGCCAAGGCGATTTGCCAGTTCTGCGATACCGATTTCGTCGGCACCGGCCCGGACGGCGGCAAGTTCGACGGCGCCGCCGCGCTGGCTGCCCGCATCGCCTCGGAATGGCCCGAAGACGCCGGCGGCGTGCGCTATGTGGTATGCACTGGCGGCGAGCCGCTGCTGCAGCTGGACAGCGAGCTGATAGACGCCCTGCATGCGGAAGGATTTGAGATTGCCGTAGAGACCAACGGCACCGTGGCCGCGCCTCCAGGCATAGACTGGATCTGCGTCAGCCCCAAGGCCGGATCCGAGCTGAAACAGCTCAGCGGCAACGAGTTGAAGCTGGTCTACCCGCAACCCGCGCAGTTGCCAGACACCGTGGCGCATCTGGATTTCGACACTTTCTACCTGCAACCGATGGACGGCCCGGACCTGGCCGCCAACACCCGCGCCGCCATCGCCTACTGCATGGCACACCCCAAGTGGCGGCTGTCAGTGCAGACCCACAAGGTGGTCAGCATCCGCTAAACGAAAACAGGCCCGGCGAGGGCCTGTTCTCATTCCATCAGCGCTCAACCCGCGATCACTTCCTCAGCGTTTCCAAATACAGCCATTGCTGATATATCCACGGCAGATGCTGCCATAGTCCGGCCAGATTATTCAGTCTTTTGTTCGCCGGATTATCGCCGTATTCCGTAGCGATCCATTGCTCCGGATCTGGCACATCGCCGCCAGCTTGCTCAGGCGTAAACATCAGATAGGCAGGGAGACGCCAATAGTCCTTGCCGTTGCTATCCTTTCCTGCGGCCGGCAAGGTATAAAAACCAGGGTCTACACACTTTGTATCCTCATCGGTGCGAGGCGCGGCCTTGCATGGCCTCGCTCCCTTAACAATCGCCTGTCCTTTCAACAAAATCTGTCTCCCCGCATGCGAGAAATTCAACCCGGGCATCGCAGCCAACGTTGGTAACATCTGCTGCGGCACGCCCAAACCCTCCATTGCTTGGGGATAATTCAGCGAGGATACGCTTTCCAAGGTCAGCGGCACTTGCGGCACGGTATCCAAAGAAGACAGCACCGCAAATGCGCCCTGATTGCCGAAGTCGAGCGCATACTGATAGGCGAAATACTC
Organism: Chromobacterium sinusclupearum; assembly: GCF_002902845.1. Classification (GTDB taxonomy): domain Bacteria; phylum Pseudomonadota; class Gammaproteobacteria; order Burkholderiales; family Chromobacteriaceae; genus Chromobacterium; species Chromobacterium sinusclupearum. The sequence continues at coordinate 12,027 of NZ_PPTF01000029.1, read as the reverse complement.
ATTACCCGGCTTGGGCTGGGCAAAGGCGTAACACTTCACGTCGAAGCAAGCGTTCGCAAACGGTTGGGCATTCAGCCATGCGGCCGCCAGCGTCGCCATCCCCGCCCCCAGGCTATGCCCGGTGACATAGATTCGGATGGGTTTGCCCTGGCCCGATTGCTCGATGACCGCTTTGAGCATGTCCGACAAGCGGTTGCGATGTCCGCATATTTTTTCCGCGGCGAAATCCAGCGACTCCAGCGCCAAGCGAAAACCCATGTGCACCTTGGCCCGCTCGGTGGTTCCATCATATGTCTGCTTGCAATAGGTTCTCGATGATATCGTCCATTGCTTAGCCGCTTCGCCTATCCATTTGGCTGCATGCTTTTGGTTTTCGACATCGATGGTGATCGGTGTGGCGCTGACCAGCAACGCTTCAAAATCTTCGAACACATTCGGTCGATTGACCGTCCCGCGAAAGGCAAGACAATAGGCATCCAACTCAGGGTGATAAGCCAGCATGGCCTGGTTATAAAACAAATCCTGACAAGAAAGACAGATGGATCGCGACCAGTCTTCGGACTTGATGCCGGCTTGCCAGCCCTGTGGCCAACGCTGAGTCAACAAGGATGGCAGCGCCTGCCCCGGATAGCGCGTTTTGTTGACCACGGAAATAATCGGCGCTTCTGTCATCTTCGCAGTAGGAAACAAACCTATCGTATTCTCTTTGCTGTCATTCTCCGCGTCAGGTCCGCGCGTGGGGTCGCTCCACAATTCCCCGCCCACGGCGGAAGCCAGGCACAAAATCTCCAAAGCCTCCTCGACTGAATACTCTTTGCTCCATTGCATGCCAGCCATCGCGCCACTCTCCTAAGTAGAAGGATATGCCCGGCTAATGCCGGTGTTTAAGAACAACATTGAACAGAGTTTCAAGCAACTGCTCATAAGAACAGCGGCATTGCAGAAAACCTCTAAATGGCTATCTGCATCGCGCCGGCTAACGTCTATAACAACAAAATCACGGCCTAGACCGCGAAAAGGCCATTCCGATCGACACGCTACGCTTGCGTCTTTTTTTTGTTTTCCGCGTAAGAATCGCAAAAGCATCTCGACTTAATGGCTGTGGGCGGCGCTTCCGGCAAGCAAGCTGTAAGCATCCGCCGCTTCCGGCGACCAATCGCCATCACCCGCATGGGTGAACTACCCAGGAGAAAACCATGAGCAGCAACAAAACCCTTATCGCTACCGCTCTTAGCGCGGTCATCGCCATCGGCGCCATGAGCAGCGGGCAGGCTCTGGCCAACGATGGAAGCAAAGACCAGTGCTTCGGCATCGCCAAGGCCGGTCAGAACGACTGTAAAAACGCCGCGCACGCCTGCGCCGGCCAAGCCAAGGTTGACAACGACCCTGCCGACTTCAAGCTGGTTCCCACCGGCACTTGCCAGCAAATGGGCGGTCAAACCAAGCCGATGTAATTTTGCTGGCTGGCAAGCCCAGCCATTTTGATTACCATACCCCGGCTTGGCGGCACTCGCCGCCAGGCACCACACCAAGGAGTCAAACATGAAGCAGAACAAAGCCCTGATCGCCTCCGCGCTCGGCGCCGTCATCGCCATGGGCGCCTTCTCCGCCGCGCCGGCCAGCGCCGCAGACAAGGAAAAATGCTATGGCATCGCCCAGGCAGGCAAGAACGACTGCGCCTCCGCCACCGGCATGCACTCCTGCGCCGGACAAGCCAAGGTGGACAAAGACCCGGGCGACTGGAAATACGTCGCCAAGGGCAGCTGCGAAAAAATGGGCGGCAGCGCGACGCCTAAGAAGTAATTCGCTCCATCCGGCCCGCCATGCGGCGGGCCGCCCTGCCCGGAACCGCAGCATGTCATACACCAGCCTACCCAGCGTTTGCGGCATCGGCCTGCGCGCACCTCATTACCGCGAAGCACTGGACACCACGCCGGCCCTCGGCTGGGTGGAGGTGCACAGCGAAAACTTCTTCGATGGCGGCACGCCGCTGGCCATGCTGCGCCGCGTCGCCGAAACCTGGCCCTTGTCCCTGCATGGCGTGGGCCTTGGCCTGGGCTCCGCCGCCCGGCCCGACGCCGGCCACCTGGCGTCGCTGAAGCGGCTGGTCGACGAGTTGCAGCCAGCCGCGGTATCGGAACACCTGTCGTTCAACCACTCGGCGCAGCGCTACGTGAACGACCTGCTGCCGATCCCCTATACCCGCGCCGCGCTGGATACCATCGCCGGCCATGTAGCGCAGACGCAGGATGCGCTGCGCCGCCCCATCCTGCTGGAAAACCTGTCGAGCTACGTCGAGTTTCCCGGCAACGAGATGAACGAAGGCGAGTTTCTGGCCGAACTGGTGCGCCTGACCGGTTGCGGCATCCTGCTCGACGTCAACAATCTCTACGTCAACCGCATCAATCTGGGCACCGACACCGAGGCCGTGCTGGCGGCGCTGCCGGTCGATGCGATCGGCGAAATCCATCTCGCCGGCTACAGCGAACGCGAGGGCCTGCTGGTGGACACCCATAGCCAGCCGGTGCATGACGGCGTCTGGCAGTTTTACCGCGAAGTGATAGCGCGCATCGGGCCACGCCCCACCTTGATCGAATGGGATCTGGATATTCCGCCGCTAGCGGTGTTGCGCGACGAGGCAGCCAAGGCGCAAGCGATACTGGAGAGCCGTCATGAACTGGCATGACTGGCAGCACGCGCTGCTGGAGGCGATTGCCGACCCGGCGCAACAGCCCGCCGCGGCGGAATGGGGGCTGAACCCCGCCGGCCTGGCGGTCTACCGCAACAATTACCGCGTCGGCCTGATCGATACGCTGGCGCACAGCCACCCGGTATGCCGCGAACTGGTGGGCGAGGAATTCTTCGCCGCCCTGGCGCGCGAGTACGTCAAGGGCCAGCCGTCGGTCAGCGGCAACCTGCATGTCTATGGTTCCGGCTTCGCCGACTTCATCGCCGGCTTCGAACATTGCCGCGAACTCCCGTACCTGGCCGACGTGGCGCGCCTGGAGTGGGCCATCCACCGCTGTTACTACGCGCAGGACGCCGCATCGCTTGATATCTCCGCCTTGGGCGCAGTACCGCAGGAACAATGGGGCCAGTTAACCTTCATCCCCCTGCCTGACGTGGCGCTATGCCAGGCCCGCTCGCCCGCCGTCAGCATCTGGCGGGCGCACCAAGACCACGGGCCGCTGGAAGGCATTTTGCAACGTCCGCCGGAGGATGCCCTGGTCTACCGCGAGCATGGCGCCGTGCAGGTCAAAGCGCTGGCACGACGCGACTACGCCTTCTATGCCTCGCTGTTCGATGGCCTGCCGCTGGCAGAGGCTGCGGACAATGCGCAAACGCTGGATGAAGCCTTCGATCTGCAAGCCGCCCTGCTCGGCCTGTTCCAACCGCCTCTGCTTGCCTCCTTCCATCTTCAACCGGACGCCTCCTCATGAGTAATGCGCTCAAACCCGCCTTCTGTGCCTATCGCCTGCTGATCCGCGCTGGCGACCTGCTGCAGCCGCTGGTGCTGGTGCTGCTGCGGCTGTGGATCGCCCATGTGTTCTTCAGCTCCGGCCTGACCAAGATCGCCGACTGGGACGTCACGCTGGCCTTGTTTACCGACGAATACCATGTGCCGGTGTTGCCGCCGAATGTCGCGGCTATCATGGCCACCTGCGGCGAGCTGGGCCTGTCCAGCCTGCTGGTGCTGGGCCTGGGCGGGCGCTTTGCCGCCGCGGGCTTGTTCATCCTCAATGCGGTGGCGGTGATCAGCTATCCCGGCCTGACCGATGCCACGCGACAGTTCCATTATTTCTGGGGCGCGCAAATCCTGGTGCTGCTGGCCTTCGGCCCCGGCCTGCTGTCGCTGGACGCTTTGCTGAAGCGCTGGCTGCAACGGCGTTGTCCCAACTCAGGCAGCTGTTAAAGGCTGCGTCCTCCTCTCTACTAGGCGCCTTGGACAAGGCGCCTCGCCGCAACCAAGGGGACGAATCCAGCATCGGAATGGTTGCCAGCCGGGCAAGCGGCGCAAGTCGTGGCATAATCAAACCAACCACTTTGATGCCGATCGCACCACATGAGCACACAGCAAACCCTGGCCGTCGTCGCCGCGCATGCCGACTCCCCCTTTATCGATGACCTCGCCCGCCTGGCGCAAACCAACCGAATCGACCGCTCCCGCCACGGCGTCATCCGCCTGGACGGCGTAGCCGGCGAACAGAAGTCGGATCTACTGGGCCTGTGCCGGCAACATCGCTGCGATGCGGGCCTGGTCGAGAGCGAGCGCCGTTTTGCCGATTTCGGCCTGCTGGTGTCCGATATGGACTCCACGCTGATCAGCATCGAATGCATCGACGAAATCGCCGACCTCAAGGGCATCAAGCCGCAAGTGGCGGAAATCACCGAGCGCGCGATGCGCGGAGAGTTGGATTTTTCCGCGGCCCTGCGGGAGCGGGTGGCTTTGCTGGCAGGCCTGCCGGAGGCCGCGCTGCAGGAAGTGTATGAACAGCGGCTGCGGCTGAATCCCGGCGCTGCGCAATTGTTGGCGGCCTGCCGCGAGGCTGGCATTCGGACGCTGCTGGTATCCGGCGGCTTCACGTATTTCACCGACCGGCTCAAGGCGGAACTGGGCCTGGACGAGGCGCATGCCAACCAGCTGGAAGTCATCGATGGCAAGCTGACAGGCCGCGTGCTGGGCGGCATCGTCGATGCCGAAACCAAACAGCGTCTGCTGATCGCCGCCCGCGTACGGCTGGGCCTGCGTCCGGATCAGGTTCTGGCGGTGGGCGACGGCGCCAACGACTTGCCCATGCTGCGCGAGGCCGGCGTCGGCATCGCCTATCACGCCAAGCCGCGCGTCAGCGCCGAGGCGGATCTGGCGGTCGAGTACGGCGGCCTGGATGCCATCCCGCAATTTTTCCTCTGAGTACGCGACATGCAAGCCTCCTCCCCCATCGCCCTGCCGCAACTGGACACCGTCAGCTTCGATGCCGAGCTGCCTCTGGCGGCCAAGGTCTTGGACGGGGAATATCCGCCGCGCATGCAACGGGAAACCAGGCTATCCCTGCGCGTGCTGGCGGCGCCGACGGAAACCCCAGACGACACCAACCCCGTGATGCTGCGGCTGGAGGCCAAGCTGGACTTGGCGCTGGAAGTTTCCCTGCTGGAACGGCATCCGGATCGTCCAAACAATACGCCTTGCCGGCTCGGCTTGAACAGCATAGCCTGGCGCGACCAGCAGAATTGGCAGCCTGGGCAGCGCCTGCTGCTGTGCCTGCATCCCAATCCGGACTCCGCGCTCAGCCTATGCCTATGCGGCGTCATCGCCAGCAATCAGCCCGGAGGCGAACGCGATTATCTGCTGACGGCCGACATCCACGAATCGTTCGATACCGACACGCATCTGCTTTGGGAAAAGTGGGTATTCCGCCGCCATCGGCGGGCGATACAAGAGCGCTGAGCGAACTCAACCGCCGGTCATCGACATGAAGCGGACCAGTTTTTGCGGCTGCTCGCGGAACTCATGCCGCTCCGGCTTCAGCTCTATCGCCTGACGGATCGCGGCCTCCAGGCCCGCATCGTCGATGCCGCCGCGCAGCAAGGGCCGCAGCTCCATTTTCTCCTCCTGCCCCAGGCACATATACAGCGTGCCATCCACCGATAGCCGCACCCGGTTGCACGTCGCGCAGAAGTGTTGCGAGATGGGCGTGATCACGCCCAGGGAGAAACTGCCGTCGCGGCGTCCCCAGTAACGGGCAGGCCCGCCGCCCAGCGTCTTTGCCTGCTCCACCAGATCGTAGCTGGCGCACAGGCGCTTCAGCACCGGCTGCAAATCGAGGTACTGGGAGGCGCGGCCGGTGTCGCCCATCGGCATCGCCTCGATCAGCCGCAGGATCAGCCCGTGCTCGATGCAAAACGCCACCATGGCGTCGATGTCCTGCTCATTGACACCGCGCATCGCCACCATATTGATCTTGATCGGCGAAAAACCGGCCGCCTTGGCCGCCATCAGGCCTTCCATCACCCGCGGCAGGTTGTCGCTGCCGGTAATCTGCTCCACGCAATCGCGGCGCAGCGAGTCCAGGCTCAGATTCAGGCGGCGCACCCCGGCGGCGTACAACGCCTCGGCATGGCGCGGCAACTGGGTGCCGTTGGTGCTCAGCGACAAATCCTCCAGGCCTGGCAGCGCAGCCAGCCGGGCAGCCAGCAGAGGCAGATCGCGCCGCAGAAGCGGCTCGCCGCCGGTCAAGCGCAGGCGGCGGGTGCCCAGCCGGGCGAACACGGCCACTACCCGCTCGATCTCGTCGAAAGTCAGCCAATGCGCCGGCTCCTCGAAATGCTTGAAGCCCTTGGGCAGGCAATAACTGCAACGCAGATCGCAACGATCGGTCACCGATAGCCGCAGATACTCGATGGCTCGGCCGAAACGGTCAATCAACATGCTCTCTCCAAGCCTTGCTCCACACTGTGTGTCATTTAGTCGTCGCCGGAACCCATTTCTGACGCCCGCCATGACGCCTCATCGGCATCGAGACGCGGCAAGAGCGCAAGCGCATTTTCATTGTACTGCACACTACGCCGCGCCACAGGCTTGCAATGGAGAGTCGGCCTCATCCAAATCTGCGCCGCCATCATGACAAGCGGCCAACAGCGGCGCGCCTTCACCGCCATATTGCCTGCTGACCGGCGCCATCAAGCTAAAAAGCCAATTGGAAGCGCTAGCTATTTATCTTAATAATCAAAATCTTAAATTAATCTCAATGACATACACGATACACACAACGTTACAAAAACACTTAACTTGACGCAATTCGCCATTCTTATACTGGTCTCGCCAATTTATTCAAATTGGATCAAAAAGCGCCAAATACCTTGTGGCCACTTCCTGCCTTACCGGCCCCATACCCAGAGAGCGCAATCATCAGGAAGGCGGCGCGGCGCCCACCCGGCCCACGCACAGCCCTCCCCCAAAGGAGAAATAAAAGCATGGCCAAAGCATTCACAATAAAAATGTTGGTTGCCGCCCTGGCCGCCGTCGCCTCCTCCAGCGCGATGGCCGCGACGGCCCAGGATCTGGGCAAGGTGGAGCAAGCCGCGCCGGCGCAGAAACTGACGGTGACGCTAGCCCTGAACCTGCGCGACCGCGACGCCGCCACCCGCTATCTGCAAGAGGCTCACAGCCCGGCCAGTCCGAACTACCACAAATTCCTGACGCCGGCCGAGTTCCGCGCCCGCTTCGCTCCGAGCGACGCCACCGTGGCCCGAGTCAGCGCGCGGCTGCAGGCCGCCGGGCTCAGCGTCAAGCGCATAGGCAGCGCGCTGTTGCAGGTCAGCGGGCCGGCCGCCACCGTGCAGAAGGCCTTCGGCGCTGAAGTCCATGTATTCCAAAACAAAACCACCGCTCAAGCTGGCGTGTCCCGCTATATCGCCCCGGTGCGCGCGGGCACCCCCAGCGTGGACCTCAGCGATGTGCAGGCGGTGATCGGTCTGGATAGCCGTCCGCACTTCCGGCCGCACCTGCGCCAACTGCCCAGCCATCTGCAACCGGCCGCCGGCAAGACCAGCGGCACCGTCACCGGCGGCAACGCGCCGGGACAATGGACCGTCACCGACCTGGCCCGCTATTACAACATCACGCCGCTGTACAATCAGGGCATCCATGGCAAAGGCACCACCATCGGCATCGTGACCCTGGCCAGCTTCACGCCTGCCGACGCCTTCCAGTACTGGAGCCAGATCGGCCTGAATACCGACCCGAACCGCCTGAGCGTGGTCAACATCGATGGCGGCCCGGGCGCGCCCAGCGATGACGCCGGCTCCGACGAAACCACGCTGGATGTCGAGCAATCCGGCGGCATCGCGCCGGACGCCAAGATCATCGTCTATCAGGCGCCCAACACCACCCAGGGTTTCGTCGACGCCTTCGCCCAGGCGATTGAATCCAACACCGCCGATACCTTGTCGGTCAGTTGGGGAGAATGGGAATGGTTCGACCAGCAGGCCCAGGCGGCCAATCCGGTCAATGGCCAAACCACCAATGTGCTGCAGGCCTACCATGACTTGTTCCTGCAAGCCGCCCTGCAAGGCCAGACCATGTTCGCCGCGGCCGGCGATGCCGGCGCCTATGACGTGAACCGCGCAGCGCCGCTGCCGCAGTACAGCAAGGTATTGTCGGTGGATAGCCCGGCCAACCAGCAATTCATCACGGCGGCGGGCGCCACCACGGTTCCCTCAACCCTGACTTTCCACCCGAATGGCAAGGCCATGCAGGTCAAGATTCCACGCGAGCGCGCCTGGGGCTGGGACTACCTTAACGGCCTGTGCCAGGCGCTGGGCAAGGATCCGGTGGCATGCGGCACTTTCCCGGTGGGCGGCGGCGGCGGCGTCAGCGGCTTCATCAGTCGTCCGTTCTACCAGTATTGGGTGCCCGGCATGCAAAGCACGCCGGCGGGCCAGCAGCTGGTGGACAACAGCCAGAATCCGCCGCAGGTGATCGCATCCGTCCCGGCCAACTTCAAGGGCCGCAACGTGCCTGACATCTCGATGAACGGCGATCCGGAAACGGGCTATGTGGTGTACTACACCTCCAGCAAGACCGGCTTCTCCATCTTGAGCAACAACGGCGGCACCAGCTTCGTCGCGCCGCAGCTGGCCGGCATCACCGCCTTGCTGAATCAGTCGATGGGTGGACGTATCGGCTTGCTGAACTTCTCGCTGTACGGCCTGCTGGCAACCGGCCATGCCTATCACGGGCACGGCCACCACGGCGCGCCGCTGCGCGAAATCACCGCCGGCGACAACTGGGGCTACAACGCGCATCGCGGTTATAACCAGGCCACCGGCGTCGGCGTGCCCGACGTCGCCAATCTGGACGCCGCCTTGCATCGCTACTTCTGGTTTTAATTAACAGCCACAATGGAAAACGGCCATCTTTCAAAGATGGCCGTTTTACTATTCGACGCTATCCGCTTCATTCGCCAGGCAATACCCGCTGCCATGAAACAAGGACTGACGCCAGCTATGCATGACATGCCGCCCCGTCAATGATGGCGATGGTGCTTGTGATGCTTGTGATGCTTGCCGTGCTTATGCCCCGGCTTATCGTGCCGTTTGCGTTGCGGCTCGCGGCCGTAGTCGTGGCCCACTGCCGCGCCAGCGCCGCCGCCAATCGCGCCGCCAATGATCGCGCCATCGCGCCCGCCAACCGAGTGACCTACAGCCGCCCCTGCCGCGCCGCCCAAGGCGCCGCCGACAATGGCGCCTGTTGACGAATCGGCGCTGGCCACTGCTGACAGCAGAACCAGCGCCATGCCGGCAACTGCGAAAACTGACTTCATTTCCATTTTCCCGCAATTAATCAGAAAACGAAGCTTAAGGGCCGAGGCGGGTTTGGTCTGTATCCATATGTTAGAGAATATGAATATTCATTCACAAAAATGCTGCGCTATTGCTGCAGATAATCGAAGACCACCGTACCCAGATCCAGCGTCAGATCGCAGATGAAGTGATGCGCCGACAACACTTCCAGCACCGGCAGCTCGGCCACCGGCGCCAGCGCATGCGGATGCAGTTCCAGCGCGCCCGGCGCTCTCCAGGCGCCTTTGATCGTCACATCCGTGGTGTGATAGCGCACCAACTCGCAGATGCGCGGCGTGCCGTCCACATGCGGGATGATCTTCAAGAGGAAATTCGGTTCCGCCATGCTCTGTTGCAAGGCCGCGTGATCCAGTGTCTGGTACTTGTAGCCCATGGTGCCGGTGGCGATGCGCAAGGGCCCAAAATCCAAGGTGCCGATCAGCGTTTCCCGCTGCACCTCCAGACGCGGATGGCCCGCCTTTTTCGGGAAGCCCCATAGTTCGCGACCGCCCGCAATGGGAGGATGATCATCCAGAAACATCGAGTGGACATAGCTGCCTTGCACGCCGCGGAAGCTGACCGGGATCACCTGCCCGCTCTCGGTGTAGTCGCCAAACCCGGTGGAGTCCGGCATGCGGATGAATTCATACTTGACCACCGGCTCGGTTGCCTGCAGCGGCTCAGGCAGGATGGCCTGAATCGCCGCCGGATCCGTGCGATACGTGATGACCATGTACTCCCGGTTGACGAAACGGTACGGCCCAGGAGGAAACGCCGGGCTGGTCAAGGGCATGGCAAAGGCACGGCTACGCACTTCTTGTTGCTTCATGGGACTTCTCCTTTAGAAACACACGAAAGACGGCAAGCAATCGGCAAAGTCAGCTGTGGCTGTAGACTGCATGAAAATATGTCAGCAAACCACTCAATTCAATAAGCATAAACACAGAGCAAAATTCGTCTGCATGCCACAATCCCCCGCTGTCAGGCAAGACGAGGTTGACGCACTAGGCGTGGGCCGACGATCATTACAGGCGCATGACCAGATTCGTCCGTCAACATCGCACCAACAGACAGGAAAAAATATGAACGCCGCCAAGAAAATCCGCCGCTTCATCGAAGAAGGTCACGACCCGCAACAAATGCATGTCCTGAAAGAACTGGCCGCCGCATTGGAAATGGGCCGCTCGTTCGACCTGAGCAAGCTGTACGATATCGACATGCGCTACTTCGATGTCGCCATCGATCTGCTGAAGGACTGGCGCTTCGATCACCACATCAGCTCGCGCAGCAAGCTGTTGGAACAGCTGCTGACCGAAATCGCCCCGCAACAGCAGGCGGCGATCAGCGCCGAGGAAGTCATTGCCACCGCTCAACACGCAAGCGGCGATGGCGGCGGCAAAAAGAAGGGCAAAAATTAACAGGCCAACGCTGCCGGAACAGTCTGCCAATGCTGTTGGTCAGCGCTGAGCCAGCCTAGTTCCAGTAAAACCATGATCTGCCACGCTTGCACCGCTGGCACTGGGTTAGCCGCGCCATGAAGCAGGGCATCGCGCACGTTCGAGTAATACCGCGTATAGTCGCCGGCCGGGCCGACAAGCTCGCGCGGCACGCCATCAGCCAGCACCAAGCGCCCAGGCAAGTCATCCCGGCCCCAAGCTGCGCTGCCCGGCATGCCTCCGGCCTTAAGCGCCTCTTCCTGCGGGTCCAGGCCATATTTGCTGAAGCTGCCCTGCGTGCCATGGATGATGAAGCGTGGCCCGGCGTCGGCCACCAGCGCACTGCCATGCAGCATGACTCGCTTATCCGGGTAGCGCAGCAGCGCATGAAACCAGTCATCGGAAAGCGCGCCATCGCGCAGGGCCGCCTTCTCCAACAAGATGGCTTGAGGCAGGCCAAACAACTGCACCACTTGGTCCAGCAGATGCGGGCCCAAGTCATACCACAGCCCCGCGCCGGCATTCGGCGACTCGCGCCAGCGCTGGCGCACCAGGGGCCGATAGCGATCAAAATGCGACTCAAAGTGGACCACCCTGCCCAGCAGCCCCTCTGCCATTAGCTGTTGTATCGCCAGGAAGTCGGCATCCCAGCGCCGGTTATGAAAGACCGACAGCAACAATCCCTGCCGCTCCGCCAATGCGACCAACTGCCTCGCTTCGGCAGCCGTCAATGTGAACGGCTTATCCACGACCACATGCTTGCCAGCCCGCAAAGCCGCCTCAGCCAAGGAAAAGTGGCTGTCATTCGGCGTGGCGATCACCACCAGATCGATGTCCGGCGCCATCAACAAGGCATCAGGGGTCGCATGAACCTGAACATTCGGCAACACCGCCCTCACCTGCTCCGGCCGACTGGACGCCACCGCCACCAACTCGATGCCATCCACCGCTCTCAATAGCGGCGCATGAAATGTCGAACCTGCATAACCAAACCCAAGCAGTCCCACTTTGAGCGTTTGTGTCATCATCTTCTCCGGCGCAATCCAAGCATGATACGGGCCGACGGCTATAAACGCCAAAGCCCCGGCAGTGTCTGTCGGGGCGGGTTTCGCGCATTCAGCGCGCACAAAGCACAAAGCCCAGCTCGTGTGAGCTGGGCTTTGTCGTATGGGGCGTCTGGCGGTGTCCTACTTTCACATGGCGAATGCCACACTATCATCGGCGCTAAGGCGTTTCACGATCCTGTTCG
>NZ_PPTF01000028.1 GCF_002902845.1 Chromobacterium sinusclupearum | reverse complement strand
TTCGGGATTGTCATACAAAGCGTCGGCATCGCGCAGGAAGCGGTACTGCGCCTCCAGGAAGCGGCTGTAATTCTCGCGGTTGGCGAAAGCCTGATTGGCCATGATGCGCTGGTCCAGCTGGTCATGGGTGGCGTGAGTGCGGGCTTTCAGATCCTGGGTGCGGGTGGTGTCGATTACGCTGCTCATTCTGGGATTTCCTGTTGAATCGCCTCCCGCCGCGGGCGGGAAGGAAAGTGAGGCGCTGGCGGATGCAGGCCGGCCGACGCACAAAACGTAATGATAACTATTTTTATTTATTATCAAAAGCAGGAATTCGCCCGCCTCCCGCATCGCCCTGGCGCAAGGCAGGTCAGGCGGTATGAAGGCAATAGAAGCAAATCGACTCGAGAAACAGAAAAGCAAAAGGCCCGATCAGAAGATCGAGCCTGGCGCGTGAATTCTTGGTGGGTCGTGCGGGATTCGAACCTGCGACCAACGGATTAAAAGTCCGCTGCTCTACCAGCTGAGCTAACGACCCATAGGGTAATGCCGTGTCGGGGGTATGCAGGGATGGTGGTGGGTCGTGAGTGGCTCGAACACTCGACCTACGGATTAAGAGTCCGCTGCTCTACCAACTGAGCTAACGACCCATCCTAAACTGCATTGACAACAGAAATGAACTCGAATCGGCCACCTATCAGCATGGCTGATAGACGAAAGCTTGTCTGGATGGTGGGTCGTGAGTGGCTCGAACACTCGACCTACGGATTAAGAGTCCGCTGCTCTACCAACTGAGCTAACGACCCGTCCGGGACAGGCAATGCACTATATCAAGTTTTCTCTGGTGGGTCGTGCGGGATTCGAACCTGCGACCAACGGATTAAAAGTCCGCTGCTCTACCAGCTGAGCTAACGACCCAAGCGAGAGACCGCAACTATAATGAAACGCTTTATTGCAGTCAAGCCTAACGCAAAGATTTTTTTCAGCGTCCCAGACTAGGCGGGAACGAAACCGCTGCATCGACAGTCATAGGTCAACAGGAAATCAAGCTGCTCCGCCCCTTGAAACCACGCTGTCCGATACCCATGTCAGATAAGCGGGCAAGCCCGATGCGACAGGCAAGGCAATGATTTCCGGCACCTCGTACGGGTGCAGTTCCAGCAGCCTCGCCTCCAGCGCCGGATAGGCGTCGCGGCGGGTTTTGATCAACAGCGGCACCTCGTCCGCCTGCTCCACCGCGCCCTGCCAGCGGTATACCGAACGGCAAGGCGCCAGAATATTGACGCAAGCGGCCAGCCGCTCGCTGACCAGGGTTGCCGCAATCTGTCCCGCCAGCTGCGAATCGGGTACATTGCAGACAACCATTAAACATTCGTCAGATGGAAAAGAATTCACGATGCGCGCACTCCCCTTGTTGTTGCTGATCTACCCCTTCGCCGAAATCGCCGCGCTGGTGGCGCTGGCCGATCACATCGGCGGGCTGGCGGTATTCCTGCTGGTGCTGCTGTCCTCGCTGCTCGGCCTGTGGATGCTGCGCAACCAGAAACTCGGCGCCTTGCTGACCCTGGGCAGCGTGATGCGCCAGGGCGACAAGGTTTCGCTGTACTCTCTATTGTGGCCGCTGCGCTATGCGCTGGCCGGCCTGTTGTTCCTGCTGCCCGGCCTGCTCAGCGACTTGGCCGCCATCCTGCTGCTGCTGCCGCTGAAAGGGCCGGATATCCAGTTGCGCACGCCCGGCGCCGGCGCTGGAGCCGGCCCCAGCGCCGCGCCGGCCGGCAACAGCGACATCATAGAAGGCGAGTACAGCCGGGTGGACGAGCAAACGCCGCCGGGCCGCCGCATTCAGTGAAGGCCGAACAGGGCCAGCACCGCGGCGGCGTCGAGATCGCACTGGATCTCCACCACCTTGTGCCGGTTCTTGTCGCCGGATAGCAGCGCAACGTCGCGCTTGGCCACGCCAAAGCGCTCGGCCAGCCACGCCAGAAGCGCGGCATTGGCCTTGCCGTCCACCGGCGGCGCGGCCAGGCGGATTTTCAGGCAGTCGCCATGCTCGCCAGCCGCTTCGGTCTTCTTGGCGCCGGGCTGCACATGCAGCGTCAAGCGCACACGGCCAGCTTGGCACGACAACCAAGGTTTCATCGCCATTTCCTGTCAAAAACGGGGAGTGTAGACCAAAACGCGGCCAGGCTGCACGGCCGCCACACCGGAGAAAAGTATGGATATCGGTATCAACGAGCAAGACCGCCAACACATCGCTGATGGCCTGTCCCGTCTGCTGGCCGACAGCTACACCCTGTACCTGAAAACCCATAACTTCCACTGGAACGTCACCGGGCCGATGTTCAACACCCTGCACCTGATGTTCGAGACCCAGTACACCGAGCTGTCGCTGGCCGTCGATGCCATCGCCGAGCGCATCCGCGCGCTGGGCCACTACGCGCCGGGCAGCTATGCCGACTACGCCCGCCTGACCTCCATCGCGGAAGCCGCCGGCACGCCGCCCAAGGCAGATGACATGATCCGCCAGCTGGTGGAAGGCCACGAAACCATCTGTCGCACCGCCCGCAGCATCTTCGAAGTCGTCGAGCGCGCCAGCGACGAACCCAGCGCCGACCTGTTGACCCAGCGCCTGCAAGTCCACGAGAAAACCGCCTGGATGCTGCGCAGCCTGCTGGAAAAATAAGCGTCCGCCGCACACCGCCCGACGCCGCGCCCCGCGCGGCGTTTTCACGCGCGTCCGTGCTACACTCCGGCAAAGTCCGGAAACTTTACATGGCTGATCATCTGCACCGCTCTCGCCCCCTCGCGCCCAACAACCGTCCGCTGTGGCTGATGGCGGGCGCGTCGCTGCTGGCGCACGTCGCGCTGTTGAGCCTGTTTGGCGTGGCGCCGTCCGCGCCGCCGCCTCCAGCCGCCTCCGGCCCGCTGCAGATCAGCCTGCGGCCACGACATCTGCCTGCCTCCGCCGCGCCCGTCACCGAGCGCGTCGCGGAAGACAACCGCCAAGGCGCCGGCAATACCGCGGAGCCGCGCCAGCTGATCAGCCGCAGCGATCCGCCGAAACCGGCCGCCTCCCCCGCGCCGCCGCCGCAACAGCAAACGGCACCGCTCACGCCCATCACCCGCCCGTCCCCCAACGCGGCCCAGCTGGCGTCGACGCCGCCAAGCGCGACAGTCAGCACCGGCTCGCTGCTGGCCCAGGTGGGCGCGCTGTCGCGCAGCGGCGACAACGCCGCGGCCGACAATGACAAGGAAAGCGGCCAGCGCGGCGACAATCTGGGCGAAGCCGCGCGCGGCTACTCCTGGGCGCGTTATCAAGCGGACTGGCGGCTGAAGGTGGAACGGATAGGCAATCTGAATTATCCGGACGAGGCGCGCCGCCTCGGCCTGCATGGCGCGGTGACGCTGGAGGTGACGATAGCGGCCGACGGCAGCCTGTATGGCATGCGCGTCAGCCGCTCGTCCGGCACTCCGGTGCTGGACCAGGCCGCCCAGCGCATCGTCGAACTGGCCTCGCCGTTCGCGCCGTTTCCCTCTTCGCTGGCCGCGCGCAACCCGACGCTGCGCATCAGCCAGAAATTCGTCTTCACCCGCGACAACCTGTTGTCCAGCCATTGAACAAGGATGCATCATGTTTGAAGTCAACCGCAGCCTCGCCCTGTTGCGCCCGCAGGCGCCGTTTCTCGCCTGGCTCAAGAGCCTGCCCGGCGCCATCGACCCGCAGCTGACGCTGGAGGCGCTAGCCGCCGACTGCAACGCGCTGCTGATTCCGCCGGCGGACGACGCCGACGCCGCGCGCCGCTTCGTGCTGCAAAGCTACCGCCAGCTGTTCGAGGCTGAACTGGCCGACTGGTGCGAAGACCAAAGCATGTGGCCGCAGAACATCAGCCCGAACCTGTTCCAGCAATGGTTCAAGCTGGAAATCCACTCGGTGCTGACCGACCTGGTGGCGGAGCCGCTGGAACGCGAAGCCTTCGTGCCGCTGGACCTGGACGGCCGCGCCGACTAATCGCCACACACACAACAAAGGGGAAACACATGGCACATCACACCCGGATCAAGGTCCGCGGCTATCATCTGGACCTGTTCGGCCACGTCAACAACGCGCGCTACCTGGAGTTCCTGGAAGAAGCGCGCTGGAACTGCTTCGAGGACAGCGGCACGCTGGCGCAATTCCTGCAAAGCGGCCTGGGCCTCGCCGTGGTCAACATCAATATCGACTACGCGCGCCCGGCCACCATGGGCGAAATGCTGCTGATTGAAACCGCCGTCAAGTCGATAGGCAACCGCAGCGCGGTGATCCACCAGCGCGTGCTGCTGGACGGCACGGACATCTTGGTGGCCCAGGCCGACGTCACCTTCGTGGTGTTCGACACCCGCGCCGGCAAGGCCGTGGTGCTGGAAGGCCCGTTGAAGGACGCGCTGGAATTGATACAGGCCCAGTCGGCCTGAAACGAAGGCGGGAACGCGAGATGAAGAAAGGTTTGCTGATCCTGGCGGCGCTGCTGATCGTGGCCGGCGTCGCCTACTCCCTGCTGTTCGCGCGCCAGGCGGCGCCGGAAGTGAAATTGACCTCGCTGGCGGGCGTCACCACCAGCACCTCGGCGCTGAAGGGCAAGGTGGTGCTGGTGAACTTCTGGGCCACCAGCTGCCCCGGCTGCGTCGAGGAAATGCCGGAGATCAAGAAGCTGCATCAGGACTACGCCGGCAAGGGCCTGAACGTGCTGGCGGTGGCGATGAGCTACGACCCGCCCAACTACGTGCAGAGCTTCGTCGCCAAGTATCAGCTGCCGTTCTTCGTCGCGCTGGACACCCAGGGCGACGTGGCCAAAGCCTTCGGCGACATCCAGCTGGCGCCCACGACCTTCCTGATCGACAAGCAGGGCAACATCATCAAGCGCTATGTCGGCGTGATGAACTTCCCGGAAGTGCGCAAGCTGATCGAGCAGCAGCTGTAATCCCAACCGTAGGGCGGAAGCCCCCTGTGGGGGCGTTCCGCCTGCCTCACTGCCTATCTTTATCTGGGAACAATACGCTCATAAAATCCCTGCCATCCAGTTGGCTCTGGGAATGAGGCAATAAAAGCTAAACGCTCATCTTCTAGTAGAAATGAGTACCACTCCCTGAACGCATACCAAATAAACTTCACCTCCACCCATTCTCCATCCAATGGATCCCAAAGGTATTTGGGGATACTTGACCCATGGGGGCTCCATATCCAGCGCTCCTGTTTAAATTTTCTTGCAACCCAATGGCCGCCACTCGCCGGCCATCTATGCATCAGGCGGAACGCCCGGCTTTAGCCGGGCTTCCGCCCTACCGGCACACCGCGCAAGCCGGATCGCGCGGCACGCGGATCTGCTTGAAGCTGCCGCCCAGCGCGTCGTACAGGGTCAGCTTGCCCAGCGCTGGCGCGATGCCGGCCAGCAGCTTGATCGCTTCCACCGCCTGCAGGCTGCCGATCACGCCGACCAAGGGCGACAGCACGCCGAAGGTGGCGCACGGGCCGTCGCTGGCCTCGCCCTCGTCCGAGAACAGACAGTGATAGCACGGCGAGGCCGCGTCGCGGCTGTCGAATACCGCCAGTTGGCCGGAGAAACGCACCGCCGCGCCGGACACCAAGGGCACGCGCGCGGTCACGCAGGCGCGGTTGACCGCGTGGCGGGTGGCGAAGTTGTCCGAGCAATCCAGCACCAGGTCGTGGGCCGCCACCTCGTCCATCAATCTCTGGCCCGATAGCCGCTCGGCCAGCGGCCGGACTTCAATCGATGGATTCAAGGCCCGCATGCGCCGCGCCGCCGACTCGGCCTTGCCCTGCTTCAGGCTGGCGGTGTCGTGGGCGATCTGCCGCTGCAGATTGGACAGCTCCACCGTGTCGTCGTCGACGATGCTCAGATGGCCGACGCCGGCGCTGGCCAGATACAAGGCCACCGGCGAGCCCAGCCCGCCAGCGCCGACGATCAGCGCGCGCGCGGCCAGCAGGCGGCGCTGGCCTTCGATATCGATCTCGGGCAACAGGATGTGGCGGCTGTAGCGCAGCAGCGCCTCGTCGTCCAGCTCGCGGTCTTGCTCCATGCTCATGCTCCAGAATGCGAAACGCCAGCCGGGAAGGCTGGCGTCGATAAGCGATTGCGTCCGTACAAAACACCCGGGACAAGGCGCGTCTCGTAGATTGGGCTAAGCAAAGCGGAGCCCAACATTACCTCAACGCAGCATCAGGCGTTTTGCCTTACTCTTCCGCCACCTTGCGGGCGAACTTGATGCCCAGCTGCTTGAGCTTGCGGTACAAGTGCGTGCGCTCCAGGCCCACTTTCTGCGCCACCCGGCTCATATTGCCGTTTTCCAGCGAGATGTGGTACTCGAAGTAGCGGCGCTCCAGCTGTTCGCGCAGTTCGCGCAGCGGAATGTTGAAGTCGAAGCCCGACTCTTCCACCGGCTTTTCGTGGCGGAACTGCGCCAGCACCTTGTTGACCTCGGCGGCGTCGATCTCGTCGGATTCCGCGGTCAGCGCCAGGCTCTTGATGATGCTGCGCAGCTGCTCCAGATTGCCCGGCCAGTCATACTGACGCATCGCGTTCAGCGCGGCGGTGGTCAGCTTGCGGCCGGGCACCTGCTTGGACTCCACCAGTTCGACCAGAATCTGCTCGGCGATGAAGGTGATGTCCTCGGCGTGCTCGCGCAGCGGCGGAATCGGCACAATCACGCTGGACAGCGCGGTCAGCAGGCGGTTGTCGCACTCCGGGTCCACCAGCAGCTCCTGCAGCGGGCGGCTGCAGGAACAGATCAGGCGCACATTGAAGCGGTCCAGCTTGGACAGCAGGAACAGCAGGCCCTGCTGCACTCGGCGGCTGTACTGGCCGATCTCCGGCAAGTACAACACGCCGTTGTTGGCCTTCTGCAAGAGTTCCAGCGGCGCGTCGGCCAGTTGCTCCAGCTTGGCCGGCGTCACCCAGGGCGTATTGCCCTGGTGGAAAAAGCGCGCCACCAGCTCGAAGCCTGAACCGGATTCGCCGGTCAACAGCACCGGCGATTTGACCTTGGCCACGCGCTCCAGCTGGCGTTTCAGCTCCTGAATCGGCTCGCTGCGTCCCAGCTTGTCCAGGTTCAGCGAGGTATTGGCCTGCATGTCGCCGTATTTCAGCGCGCGCTGCACCGTGGTCAGCAGCTTCTGCAGGGCGATCGGTTTCTCGAGGAAGTCGAATGCGCCGATGCGGGTGGCCTCCACCGCGGTGTCGATGCTGGCGTGGCCGGACATCATGACTACCGGCATGTTCAGCAAGCCGGACTTGGCCCACTCCTTCAGCAGGGTCACGCCGTCGCAGTCCGGCATCCAGATGTCGAGCAGCACCAGCGCGGGGCGCGTCTGGTTGCGCAACTGCCGAGCCACCTCGGCATTTTCCGCCAGGGCCACGGTATAACCTTCGTCCTGCAGGATCTCGGAGAGCAGTTCTCGAATACCGATCTCGTCGTCCACAATCAAAATATCGCTGCTACGCATTAGGCCTCCAGCAATGGCAGGGAAAGAAGGACGCGCGCGCCTTGCCGTTCGGCATTCCCCAAGATGACCTGTCCATGGTGCTCTTCCATAATCTTCTTGACCACGGCCAGTCCGAGACCGGTGCCCTTGGCTTTGCTAGTCACATAAGGCTCGAACGCGCGCCGCAGGATGTCCGGGCCAAAGCCGGCCCCGTTGTCCTCGACGCAGACGAGCGCGTTTCCTTCTTCTTGTCGGCTGCTAATTTGAATCATCGGGATGCCAACGTCAAGGACTGCGTCCTGGGCGTTCTGCATCAGGTTGTGCAGCACCTGTCGCAGCAGGGCGGCATCGCCCATGATCATCAGCGGCATATCGTCCAGCGCAATCTTAACAGCAGGATTGGATTCGTAAAGAGTCATCACTTCTCGAATCACCTGATTGAGATCAAGTTTGACCAGTTTGATCTTCGGCGCGCGGGCATAATCGCGGAAAGCGTCCACCATGCTCTTGAGCGCACCCACCTGCTTGATGATGGTATCGGTGGAACGTTTCAGCATATCGGCATCCGGTCCTTCCAGCTTGTCGGCCAGCTTCATCGCCAGCCGTTCGGCCGATAGCTGGATAGGCGTCAGCGGATTGCGGATCTCATGCGCCAGCCGCTTGGCCACCTCGCCCCAGGCCGCGTCGCGCTGGGCGCGGGCCAGTTCGGTGATGTCGTTGAACACCAGCACGTAGCCGTCGCTGGAGTGCTCCGGCAACCGTGCGCCGCGCACCAGCAGGATGCGCTCGCCCTGGCTGGTTTCATAATTCAGCTGGGTCTGCCAATCGGTTTCGACGTCGCTGTCGGCATGCTGCATCACCGTTTCCACCAGCGGCGTCACCGCCGGCATTTCCTGCCCCCACTCCGGGAAACGGTGTTCGGCCAAGCGGCTGAACTCCACGCCCAGAATGCGCGAGGCGCTGCTATTGGCGGCGCGGATCTGCCAATCTCCGCCAAAGGCGATGACGCCGGCCGACAGGTTGGCCAGTATGCTTTCCAGATAAAGCTTGCCGCCTTCCAGCTCGCCGCGGCTTTTTTCCGCCTGCTGCCGCGCCTCGTCCAATTGCTGCGTCATGCGGTTGAACAGCGTGGTCAGCATGCCCAGTTCGTCGCGCCGATACACTGGATGGCGCTTGGAAAAGTCGCCCTGAGCCACGGCGCGGGTGCCCGCGGCCAGCTCGGACAGCGGTGCGGACAAACGCTCGGACAGGAACAGCGCGAAGGCCAGCGCGGCCGTCAGCGCCAGCAGCACCGCCAGCGCCAGCGTCAGCATGTAGAAGGTGCGCAAGCCATGCCGCGCCAACAGCAGCTGGCGGTATTCGGAACGGGCGCTCTCGATCTGCTCGGCGTCGCGGCTGATGTCGGCCGGCGCGGCCTGGCTCAATTGCAGCACCCGGGTTTCCTCGCCAGGCGTGCGGTAGGCCACCAGCACACGCAGCGACAGCCCGCTGTTGCCATCGTTTTCTATGGTTTGCTGCGGATGCTGCAAGCGTACGCCGCGCAAGGCTTCATGCGTCAGCGGCATCGGTTTGCCGGCGCCGGAAAAAGCCACCATCTGGCCGCTGCCGCGATTGAATACGGCGATCTCGGTCAAGCCCAGTTGATCGCGCAAGCGGTTCAGCCGGTTCTGCAATTGCCCATCCGGCAGCACCGCCACTTCTTCCTGCACCAGCCGTCCCTTGCGGCCGACATCGTCCAGCACGTAATTCAGCGCGCTGCGGCCCAGCACCAGGCCGCGGTCCAGCGCCGCCTCGACTTTCACGTCGAACCAGCTTTCGATGCTGCGCGTCAGGAATTGGGCGGATACCGTGAACACCAACAAGCCCGGCACCAGCGCCACCCCGGCGAACATCATCGCCAGTTTCTGCGTCAGCTTGGCGCCGAACACGCGGTTTTTCACCCGTTGCCGCAAGCGCAGCAACTGGCGCGCCACCACACTGAGCAGCGCCAGCAACAGCAGGCTGTTCAGGCCGAACACCCACCAGTAATAGTCGTTGAGTTTGGAGGCGTTGCCGGTGGCCACCGCCAGCAGGTAGAGCAGGATCGCCCCGACGGTCGCCATCGCGATGGAGGCGTAGCGCATCAGTTGGCGTCCTTGACGTCGAGCTTGATCCAGTCCGACTCCAGCGTCCAGTCGTCGGAGCCCAGCGCATTCATCTGGAACGGTTTGGGCAACTCGCTGATATCCAGCAGCAAGCGGACTTGGCCGGCCACATTGCCGGGCTTCTTCGGGTCAAGCGTGCCGGCATTCAGCACACGCCAGCCCTGAATCGCGCCGATGGAGGCCAGCGCCTCGCGCAGAGTAGGATAGTAGTTGGACAGACTGCCGATGCTGACGCGGTAACGGCCGGTCAGCGGCTGATACGCCAACTTGAAGCCGATCTGCGCGTGCGGGTCGAACCACTCGCGCAGGCTGAGGTAATAAGCGGTGGTGCGCGGCTTGATCAGCTGGAACTCCAGCCGGAAACCAAGCACCACGCCCTGCTGCAGCGCCTCGTTCAGGCTGGGCGTCAGCCGCGTCAAAAAGCGCGTGCTGACCGACAGCGTGCCGTCCGGCATCACTTCGGCCTCGGCCCGGCGGGACGCGATGGTGTCGGCCCAGGCGGCAGTCGCCAGACAGCACAGCAGCAGCCCAATCAGGCTAATGTTTTTCAAGCAGCGCGTAATAAAAGCCGTCATGACGCTCACAGGGCAATAGTTGCTCCTCTTTCAGACGCACCGCATCCGGGTGACGCCGCAGGAAGCTCTCCAATTGCTGGCAGTTTTCTTCCGGAAAAATCGAGCAGGTAGCGTATAGCATTTTCCCGCCGCTGGCGAGCAGCGTCCACAGCGCGTCGGCCATCGCCGCCTGTTGCCGGCCAAGCGCCGCGAAATCGCCGGGACGGCGCAGCCATTTGATGTCCGGATGGCGGCGCACCACGCCCGAGGCGGAACACGGCACGTCGGCAAGGATGCGGTCGAACGGGCGTCCGTCCCACCAGTCCTGCGGCCGCGCCGCGTCGGCCTGGCGCAGTTCGGCGTTCAGACCCAGCCGCTGCAGATTGTCGCCCACGCGGGCGAGCCTGGCCGCGTCGATGTCCAGCGCGGTCAGTTCGACATCGGCCAGCTCCAGCATGTGGCCGGTCTTGCCGCCAGGCGCCGCGCAGGCGTCCAGCACGCGCAAGCCGGGCTGCAGGTCCAACCAGTGCGCGGCGCGCTGCGCGCCCTCGTCCTGCACCGACACCGCGCCGTCGGCGAAGCCGGGCAGATCGCGCACCGCCACCGGCTTGGCCAGCTGCACCGCCTCGTCCCCCAGCGCGCTGGCTTCCATGCCGGCCGCGGCCAGCTGCGCCAGATACTCCGCCACCGAGCCCTCTCGGCGATTGACCCGCAGCGTCAGCGGCGGATGGGCGTTGCTGGCTGCCAGCACCGCCTGCCATTGCTGGGGATAGGCCTCGCGCAGCCGCGCCACCCACCAGTCCGGGTGATTGGCGGCGGCCACGTCGTCGCGCGCGGCGGCGTCCAGGATTTCGTCGCGGCGGCGCAGGAAGTTGCGCAGCGCGCCGTTGACCAAGCCCTTGAACTTGCCGCGGGCGATGCCGCTGGCCGAAGTCACCGCTTCGTTCACCACGGCATAAGGCGCGGCGCGGGTGTGCTGCAGCTGATACAGCGCCACCAATAGCAGGCGCTCCAGCTGCGGCTCCGGCAGCGGCCGCGGCACCAGCTGGCGCAGGCAGTGGCGCAGCACGCCGAGGTGGCGCAGGCTGCCGTAGCTCAAGTCCTGCAGCGCGCCGCGCTCGGCCGGCGTCAGCTGTTCTTGCTGGCGCTGGGCGTCGGCCAGCGCGTCGGTCAGAGTGGTGCCAGCCTCGATTCGGCCCAGGATGTCGGCAGCCAGCCGCTGGATGTGATGCATGTGGATTCTTTCGATGAAGCAAGGCCAGTCCGCAGTGGACTGGCCTGGGGTCGGATACTCAATATATGCGTTCAGTAGACGCCGCGCGCCATGTCGTTCAGCCGCGCGATGCGTTCTTCGGTATGCGGGTGGGTGCGGAACAGGTCGCCTACGCCGCCCCCGCCTGACAGCGGGTTGATGATCATCATCTGCGCGGTTTCCGGATGGGCTTCCGCCGTCGGCATGGCGATGCCGCGGGCGTAGTATTCGATCTTCTGCAAGGCCGAGGCCAAGGCCAGCGGGTCGCCGGAGATCTCGGCGCCGCCGCGGTCGGCTTCGAATTCGCGGGCGCGCGAGATCGCCATCTGGATCAGGCTGGCCGCCACCGGCGCCAGAAAGGCCACGGCTAGGCGCGGCAGCAGGCCCACCGGCTGGCCGTTCTCGTCGCGGCCGCCGAAAAACATGGCGAAGTTGGCCAGGGCGGAAATCGCGCCGGCCATGGTGGCGGAAATGGTCGAGATCAGCGTGTCGCGATGTTTGACGTGCGCCAGCTCATGCGCCATCACGCCGCGCAGTTCGCGGTAGTCCAGCATGCGCATGATGCCGGTGGTGGCGGCCACCGCGGCGTTTTCCGGATTGCGTCCGGTGGCGAAGGCGTTAGGCTGCTCCTCGTGGATCACGTAGACGCGCGGCATCGGCAGGCCGGCGCGCTGCGCCAGCTCCGCCACCATGGCATAGAACTCCGGCGCGCTGTTGGCGTCGACTTCCTGCGCGTTGTACATCGACAGCACCATGCGGTCGGAATTCCACCAGGCAAACACGTTCATGGCGCCGCCGAACAACAAAGCCAGCATCATGCCGCCCTTGCCGCCTATCATGCCGCCGATCAGGGCGAACAGCGCCAGGATCGCCGCCATCAGCACCGTGGTCTTCAACCAGTTGTCGTTCATGCTCTCCCTCTCAAAACCCGCTTGACAATCAAACAGATGCTTGGAGTCTCATACCCCCAGCCGGGTTCCCGCCAGGCTGGCGCGGCCGGCGACAAAGTCGCGCGCGGCCAGCCGCTTGCCGCCGGCTGCCTGCAACACGCTGACGCGCACCAGGCCC
>NZ_PPTF01000027.1 GCF_002902845.1 Chromobacterium sinusclupearum | reverse complement strand
CTGCCCAAAGAGCAGAACATTCCGACGCAGACCAAGCCGGAGAACATCGTGTTGGGGGTGGGACCGGATAGCCGGATCTACTGGAACATGAGTCCGGTGAAGGATCAGCAGGAGTTGCTGGCGCGGCTGGTGAAGGAAGCGAAGAAAGATCCGCAGCCGGAAGTGCACATCCGGGGGGATGCGACCGCGCGCTACGCGCCGATCGGGCGCATCGTGCTGGCGGTGCAGCAGGCGGGGATCGTGAAAATCGCGTTTATCACCGAGCCGCCGAGCCCGGCGGGCGGGGACTAGGAGGAAAGAGCATGGCGATGAACGTGGGGTCGTCGGGCGAAGACGACCTGATGATGGAAATCAACACCACGCCGCTGATCGACGTGATGTTGGTGATGCTGATCATGCTGATCATCACGATTCCGATCCAGACGCACGCGGTGAAGCTGGACATGCCGGTGAACACGCCGTCGAAGCAGCAGGTGAAGCCGGTGGTGGTGCAGATCGACATCACGCCGGACAGCGCGGTGATGTGGAACGGCGAGCGTTTGCCGAACCGAGAGGCGCTGGAAGCGAAGCTGACGGCGGCGGGGAAGGCGGATCCGCAACCGGAGCTGCACATCAAGCCGAACAAGGATGCGACGTATGCGCCGGTGGCGATGGTGCTGGCGGAGTCGCAGCG
>NZ_PPTF01000002.1 GCF_002902845.1 Chromobacterium sinusclupearum | reverse complement strand
AGCTTGAGCAGACTTTGGATGAAACCGATGGTCTGCCGCAAAGGCAGTCCAAACAGGTTCTTGATAGTCAAACAGAACTGAATAGCTACATCGCTATAGGTCTGTGTCCGCCCGCGCTTGCCCTGCGGAGTCGCCTGCCATGACATGGTTGTGTCGAACCAGACGGACAGAGAGCCGCGTTGGATCAGGGCTTGGTTGTAGGCTTTCCAGTTGGTCGTTCGGTAGCGTTTTGGAGCGGGCTTGGTCATGCCGCTATCTTACCAAGCTGCGGTGGGGGTGGATTTGTGCAACAGTGCCCCTCCCAACTAACTGAGCGGTCTAAGTTGGAGATTTTCGGCTTCAAGATGGGCTAGTCGAAACTCGCTGGGAGTCCGCTCGCCCAGCGAACTGTGCGGCCTGAATTAGTTGTAATCCTGTCGCCAACGCTCGATTTCGTCACGCGCATCATCCAGCGACAGAAACCAATGCACGTTCAGGCACTCATCCCGCAGGCTGCCGTTAAACGACTCGATAAAGGCATTATCCGTCGGTTTGCCTGGCCGCGAGAGGTCCAGCGTGACGCCGTGCTCATAAGCCCATTGATCCAGCACCAACGAAATGAATTCGCTACCATTATCGACCTGAATCCGTTGCGGCGTCCCGCGCAGGGTTTGTACGTGCGGCATGGTCGCCACCACGTCCGCCGCTTTCAGCGCGAAATCCACCGTGATCGCCAAGCTCTCCCGGCTAAAATTATCCACTACAGTTAACGCCCGGATTTTTTGGCCGTTGAACAGCTGATCGGCCACGAAATCCATGCTCCAGCACGCGTTCAAGTTGGAGATGGCCGGGTTTGTCGATGCGCGGCCGCCACCCGCCGCTTGCGCCGCAGATTTAGCCCTTCCTCGCAATATCCGGTAGGTCTTCTTGTGATTAATCAACCAGCCCTCGCGCCGCAGCAGGACGTGGATGCGGCGCGCACCGTAACGAATGCGCGTGGCGGCGATCTCGCGGATTCGCTGTCGCTCGGCACGATCGTCACGCGGATGTGGGCGATAAAAATAGGTGGCCTGCCGCAGTTGAACGACGGCGGTGGCGCGACGAATGCTGACGCGGTAGGCATCGATCAGGAAGTGGGCCAGCTCGCGTCGGCGAGCCGGCTTCATAGCTTTTTTTGGATGACTTCCTGCAGCATCTGCTTGTCCAGGCTCAGGTCGGCGACCATGCGCTTGAGGCGGGCATTCTCTTCTTCCAGCTGCTTCAAGCGACACAGCTCGCTGACGCCCAAGCCGCCGTATTTCTTCTTCCAATTGTAGAAAGTGGCTTCGGAGACGCCCATCTTGCGGCAGACCTCCGTGACGGTGGTGCCCGATTCGGCCTGGCGCAGCGCGAAAGCGATCTGCTCTTCAGTGAACTTCGATTTCTTCATGGCAAATCTCCTGCCCGGGTGGGCTTAAATTTGCCAGAAATCTCTACTTTTCGCCGCGACGGTTTTGTGGGAGGAGGTTACGTATTAGACCATAAGGATTGATAATCTTACAAAAAATGCAATTTGGTTTAAATTTGTCAGGGGCGGGTAAGTGGGTGTCCGAATACAGTAGACCACTACATTCATCCCTCTTAGCTGTTTGAAAAATGAGCGATTTTTGAAATTAATTTTATTTAAATATGCTTATTGTTATATTTAATTCAATTGAATATTGATTAATAATTTATCGGCCGGTAATTGAAGTCATTAATATGCCAACGTTGCCTATGGGGTGGGGTGAAGCAGGTTGTTTTCAAAGGCAATAATCCTTGACACTTCCTTGAAGGCAGTCATGTGCTAGAGATGGTTATCTGCCATGAAAGGATCTGTCACGCTCAGGGTAATGGAAAGGAGATTGGATTGCGGTGTTAGGTGCCATCTGAATTAGTTCAGAAATTTACGATCCATAATCAGAAAAGATATGATTCTCAAAGTGGTTTTTTAAGCAGCTTGTTTGGATATTTTAATGCTGAATTTTTCACTGCATTCTGATAGTAGGCTTTGCTTTTTTGAATAAAAAGCAATAAACGTTTTGTTTGTGAAGCAAGGTTATTATGCATGCTCCTATATTTTTAACTGTAAAGTGCTGTGTTGTGCCATGTTTATTCATGGCTAGTATTGTTTATTGTTTTGTATTTTTAAAAACTATAGGGGTATCTTATTTTTAGTGGTTTTTATAAGGCATATATGATTTCTGATGTTCTACTTTTGCGGAGTGTTGTGCCAGTATTTTAAAAGGAATAGATGGTTCTATAAATGGAGTCCGGAATTGGTACGGGTAAGGGAATTTTTATGAGTGACCATGCGTCTTCAAGTAAGGATCAGAGTGCTAGCTGCACTAGCATGCTAAATTGTCTTTTTATATTGCTGCAATTTTTTCGCCAGCCGGTCGATGCGGAGCAGCTGCGCCGTGAGTTAATCGGGAGGACTTGTGATGGTGAAACATTGGTGGGTTTATGCCGCCGGTTGGGCTTGAAGGCTCGTCGAGTCAAGGTTGCTAGTAGCCGTCTGGAGCGCACGCCGATGCCGGCCATAGCCGAGTTGCATGATGGAAGGTTTATCTTACTGGCCAAGGCGCTTGAAGGGCGCGTGCTGATACAGAATGGGCTGAGTGGCGAAATGTCCATGATGGATATTCAGTGCTTTGAAGCGCTTTGGAATGGTTATTTAGTCTTGTTGGCTAAGCGGGCAAAGTTAGTTGAAGGGAAAGATGTATTTGATATCAGTTGGTTCGTTCCTGCATTACTTAAATACAAACGCCTGCTTGTTGATGTGTTGTTAATGTCTCTGTTTATACAGATGTTTGCGCTGGTTTCGCCTTTGTTCTTTCAGGTTGTCATGGATAAGGTGTTGGTGCACCAGTCTATGAGCACATTGCAAATATTGATATTCGGTTTGGTTGCGGTGTCGATATTTGAGGTTGTATTGGGCGGTTTGCGTACTTATGTGTTTTCTCATACGGCTAACCGTATCGATGTAGAGCTGGGGGCAAAGCTATTTCGCCATCTTCTGGCGTTGCCTATGGCGTATTTTCAGTCTCGACGCGTAGGTGAGACGGTTGCTAGGGTGCGTGAGTTGGAAAGTATTCGCGATTTTATTACCAGCTCTGCATTGACTTTGCTAATGGATTTATTTTTTACGGTGATATTTTTGGCAATAATGTGGCATTACAGCCCATCATTGACAGCTGTGGTTTTATTGACCTTGCCATGTCTTGCCATGATCGCCCTTTTTGTTACACCGATTTTGCGAAAGCGAGTAGACGAGAAATTTCGAAGGAATGCAGAAAGCCAATCTTTTCTCATTGAGTCTGTTACTGCGGTGGAAACCTTGAAGGCAATGTCGGTGCAGCCTCAATCGCAAGCTCGTTGGGAAGAATTGTTGGCGGCCTATGTCAATGCGAGTTTTCGTTGCGCTAATCTAGGGAATATCGCTAGTCAAAGCGTGCAATTGGTGTCCAAGTTATCTGGTGCTTGTATTTTGTACTGGGGAGCACAGGCGGTTATCGATGGCTCCATAACGGTGGGGCAGCTAGTAGCTTTTAATATGTTTTCCGGCCATGTGACAGCGCCCGTGCTCAGATTGTCGCAGTTGTGGAACGATTTTCAGCAAGCACGTTTATCGGTACAACGCTTAGGCGATGTCTTGAATAGCCCGACGGAGCCGGGGTATGACCCGAATCGAGCGAGCCTGGGAGAGATTAATGGCGAGCTGATTTTGGACCAAGTCATTTTTCGCTACCGTCCAGATAAGCCTGAAACCTTGCGTCGCATCAGTTTGCGCATTCCGGCTGGCCAGACTGTAGGTATCGTCGGGCCGTCAGGATCTGGAAAAAGTACGCTGACCAAGCTGGTGCAACGCATGTATGTTCCGGAATCAGGAAGGGTGCTGGTAGATGGTTTTGACTTGTCCATGGTGGACACGCATTGGCTCCGGACGCAGGTCGGCGTGGTGCTTCAAGAGAACCTGCTGTTCAATCGTACTGTGCGCGACAACATTGCGCTGGCCGATCCGGGTATGTCGATGGAGCGTGTGGTCGAGGCGGCCAAGCTGGCCGGCGCGCATGATTTCATTCTCGCCTTGTCCGAGGGCTACGACACTATGCTGGAGGAGCGCGGTGCTAACCTTTCAGGTGGTCAGCGGCAGCGTATTGCCATCGCTCGCGCCTTGGTTACCAATCCGCGCATCCTGATTTTAGACGAAGCGACTAGCGCCTTGGATTACGAATCCGAGAGCATCATCCAGCGGAATATGCGAGCCATATGCCAGGGACGGACGGTATTGATCATTGCGCACCGGCTGTCTACGGTCAGGCAGGCGGATCGCATCATCACGATAGAAAACGGCCAGGTTGTCGAAGATGGGCGTCACGATGAGCTGTTGGAACGAGGAGGACGTTACGCTCGCCTTTGCGCTATCCAGGCGGGAGATTTGCAGGAAGAAGAGACATCATGATGCGGCGTTTTTACCATTACTGCCGACAGCGCTTTGTCTCTTGGCAGGAGGCTAGCAGTGCCTCTCATGAGAGGGAGTTCTTGCCGGCTGCGTTGGAAATTTTGGAAACCCCAGCATCGCCTATGGGGCGCTCCTTGTCGTACTTGATCATGGGATTTTTCGTGCTGGCCGTCTTTTGGGCATGGTTAGGCGAGGTCGACATTAATGCAGTGGCAACCGGGCAGCTCGTGCCAGAAGGGGGCGTCAAGCCCGTGCAGTCGCTTGAAGCCGGGATCGTGCGTCGCATCCATGTGGCCAATGGCATGCATGTCAAGTCTGGCCAGCCGCTCATTGAACTGGACAGCACTGAAAATCAGGTTGATGTGTCGCAATTACAGCGCCAGCGTCAATTGGCTTCGCTGGATATTAGGCGACTCAAAGCCTTGCTGAATGGAATAGATCAACAACGCTACGTGACGATGGCGGATGACGAGGATGCGGTGCAAACTGCTCATCAGCAGCGACGCCTTTCCGAAGAGTTATCGGTCTATTTTTCCCGAGAGCGCGCCTTGGGTGCGCAATTGGCCGAAAGTCGAGCGGTAATAGCCGGCAGCATGTTGGAGCAGGAAAAGCTGGAGGCTCGCTTGAAGGTCGTCACGGAAAAGGCGCATGCGTGGAAAACCTTGATGGATCAGAAGATGGGCGCGCGCCTGCAATGGCTGGATGCCGAGAATGAAAAAATCTCCACTCAGAAAAGCCTAGCCGCGGAAAAACAGCGCACCTTGCAGTATACGGCCAGCATAGCGCGTCTGAACGCGGAGTTGGCCCAGTATCGAGCAGATGCGCGGCGGCAATATCTGGCTGAACTGCTGGCTGCCGAAGATAGGGTGAATGAGGTAGAACTGAGCATACGGCGCTATCGGGAGAGAGAGCAGTCTCGAACGCTGCGCGCGCCGGTCAGCGGCTATGTGCAGCAACTGGTGGTCCAGACAATAGGCGGCGTAGTGCAGCCAGCCCAGCAGTTATTAGTGATCGCGCCGGATAACGCTACTTTGGCGGTGGATGCCAAGGTGATGAATCGAGACATCGGATTTGTGCGTTCTGGGCAGGAGGTCACCATCAAAGTGGACAGCTATCCTTATAGCAAGTACGGCACGCTTCGCGGCACGGTGGAGCACCTGTCGCGTGATGCGGTCCCGGACGAGAAGAAGGGGCCAATTTATGACGCGAGAATTAAACTTTCGCTTCCAGCCAAGACGACGAATGGCGTCAGTTTGGCGCTGCATGCCGGGATGACGGCCAGCGTGGAAATCCGTACCGACAAGCGCAGAGTTGTTGACTATTTGCTGTCCCCCATCACGGAAGTCATTTCGGAAGCGATGCGAGAACGCTGAAAAGTGTCATCGCCGAGCATTTTCTGGGCTTGTTCACGCCTGTGGCTAGCGAGCGTGGGCAAGCCTTCTTCATCGGCACGAACTCATGCCGAAATCGCCTGACGTCAAGGCGAGCCATCTCACTACTATAAGGAAAATCATAATGCCATTAGAGCAGGCCGTGCTGCGAGTGCAAGATTTGTTGAAAAACGATACGGAATTACAGCGATACATCGATTCGCCCAAGGAGCAATGCGAGGCTGCTGCTGCGAGGGTCTCTGCAAAATTGCGAGCAGCGGGCATTGACCACCAGGTACGAGGCATGGCGATTTGGGATAAAGTCAGCCAAGAGATGCCGAACAATCATTTCGTGGTGGTGGCCCAGGTGAATGGGTATCGGCTGTGTATTGACCTGACGGCGCATCAATTTGCCGGCGCGAGTCAGCAGACGAGCGCCATCATCGCGGATGAAAGAAGCTGGGAAGAGCAGTTCCTGGCGCAAGAAAAGTGTCGGAACAAGGCGATAAAATTCAAGGATTTTCCAAGTTTGGCTGAGGCGAAACGCCCGCTGGCTTCCGTAGCGGAGGGCCCTTTGTTGTCCGATCAGGATTGGTCTGTTTTAGGGGGGGCCCCTAGTTGGGCGAGAGATCTCATCGACTATCCAGGCTGGGGGAGCGAAAGTCTGTTGTTCCAGCGCAGCCTATCGGGTCCGGCCAGTACCTTGCCATCTGCTGAACAGCGCGCGTTGAAAGAAGCGGAGCTGGCGCGTCGCTTTAGCGCTGAGGTCAAGCCATTCAAGGATCTGGAGTCGCGGATTAATGCCGGCTCATATGATATTCCGACAAGCTTGGATACGAGGCAGACGTTGATTGAAAAGGCCGGCGTGCCGGAAGGCACCTCGTATGAGCGTATTTTGCAGCAACTGGACCGATACCATGCTGACGCCAGCGGCTTGAGTCTGGCGCAGAAAGTGGGGCGCTTGGGAGAGTTGGCGCTGCTGGCGGATCAATACGCCGCCTCCCACATGCGCAATCTGAATGACAGGCCCGCGAGGATACAAAGTTTCGCCGAGAGCGTGCGTGCTTATGCCATCGGCTTGCGGCGCCAAGACGGCGCCCTGAGTGACTTGGGCGTGCCTGAAGCCTGGCGCCAGCCCGCAACCGAGAGCCTGGCGCAAGCGGCTCGCAATGTGGCGGCAACGGATGAGAGTCTGGTCTATAGCAGGCAGCTGATCGTGCAGCTACAGGGAGACGACAACAGTTTCCAGGCCGCGGAGAGTTTGTTCGGCAAGCACCCCAGACATAGCGAATGGCTGCAGTTGCATGGCGACGAGCCTAACAGTTTGGGCTGGAACGCCGACAGTCAGTCAATTCAACAGGCCGCGCCGTTGCAGCTGGACAGCGAAGGACGGGTGAGGATCGTTCTTGTCGGCCATGGCCTGTCTCAGGGAGGACAAACACTGTTCGGCGGTCGCACAGGCGCGCAGTTGCAAGAAGAGTTGGCAACATTGCTGCAGCGCTTTCCAACAGGCAAAGTGAAGGGCATACATCTCGATCTCGTCGGTTGCCGCCTGATGGATGGCTCGCGTGCGCTGGCGGAGACTTTGCCAGGGCAACTGGGTGAGTGGCTGCTGACTCAGGGAACGAATATGGGCATCGAGCGCAGCAGCTTGTCTTTGAGCGCGCGCGAATACCCAGTTCGCGTCACGGCCTCTGGCCGCAAGGAGGTGTTGACCGAGGAGTGGGGGTGGATCGGTAAGGAATCGGCGCGGCTTCGTGATGTGTTGCATAAGGTGGAGTTGGTGTGGGATGCGCAGGCTGGCCGACTAGTGCGCAAACCGTTGTCGCAGGAGGCCCTTTCAGAGGTTGGGTTGGCTCTGGAAGGGAATCTGGAAAGACCGATGACGACGACGGGCTTGCTTGAGCTAGGCAGGGCGCTGGAGGATGCGGCGCAACGATCAGGGCTAAGCGAGCAGGAGCGAAACGGTTTGGCGGATTTACACGTAAGTGTGGGAGATGCGTTGCGTCGACACTTGTTCGACCGGGAAGCGCCAGCAGCGGAACACCGTACGATAGTTGAGCAGAGCACGGTTAAGAATGCCCGCATCGCCGCGCTGGGCGCGCAATGGGCGGAGACGGTGGAGGCGATGCAGAGAGAGGCGGGCCTGTCTCCTGAGGCGTGGCTACCCACCTTGAAAACCCGAAGCTTGGGGGATGGAGCCACCGAGTTGCTGTTCGTCAACCGATCGGTGCAGCTCGGCAGCGCGGATGGGCGGCGGTGGGTGCGAAGCAGTGCGGCCGTGCTGACGCAATTCGAGGCGGAAGCCGCCAGCATGGTGAGGGACTTGCAGCGCGGAGTCGGTTGGGCCGGTAGCCGCGGCTTGTTGATGTGGCAAGGGCTGAGCGAACCGGCTGCAGTGCATACATTGAATGCGGCGTACATGCTGCAAACCCTGATGGATGTCAACCCACGGAATGGTGGCTTGGGCGCGATGAGCGATGCGCTTAAGGTGCAGGTTTACGCACAGCTGATAAACAACGGCCTGAGCACGGCCGTTGATGCTGCTCATATGGCGGACTGGGTTGGTTCTGCATTGCAGAAGGACCTGACATTGCTATCTCAAACCGGGCAGATCATGGGGGTGATCGGAGGCAGCGCCGGCGCAGTGTTGGACGGGATTAATATCGGGGCCATTATTGTCGAGTTGATGCAGACGACTGATCCGACTGCCCGAGTTGCGGTGGAGACGAAACTGAGTCTGGCGGTAGTCAACAGCGGTGTCAGCCTGGCGGCGTTGTTGGCGGGCATGGCCGGGGCCGGGGGAGCTGCGACCGTGCTGGGTGCGCTTGCCACGCCGTTGGCAGGATTGTCGGTTGGCATTCCCGTGCTGGTCGACAACTATCAAAGGCTGCGCAATGGTTTCGATCAGTCTGCACAGCGCTTCAACGACATTCTGGCCAGCATTCAACATCGAGGACTGCAGCAGTCTGGACAGACGTGGCAGGTCGCGGACGGAGCGGTGGTGGAGCATCTTGACTTCGTTAATGGGACTATGCGTTACGGCAGCATCGAAGTTAACGGAACTCGAGGCGGAAGCGGGCACACTGTAACCGGTGGTTGGGATCATTTCTTTGCGAGGCCTGATCCCGACTCCCATACATGGCTTGATGTTTACGCCGGCCTGGGGATGGCGGACAAGCAGTATGTGTTCAAGTCGGATGGCCAAGCAACTGTTGAGAGAATTGTCACGCTGCCAAGTGGTGTGGGGCGGCGAATCCAGTTCGATTACAACCAGGTGACTGGTCGACGCTCAGCGGATGTGGCGGCTTTCCGACGGCTGCACGAGCACTACGGCGATAAGTTCATCTGGGGCATGTATGCGTTTCCAACCGACTGGGGAATCAGCAGCATTGTCGAAGAACCACGCGCCACAGCCGTTCGCGTAACGTTGGATGCCGAGTCGCGCACTCTGATCGTTCCTACTGTGACCAATGCGGTCGAGCGCGGGCACCTGTCATATGATCTGCAGGGACACGGCGGCGTATATTCGGTGGTGCTGCCGGCGGAGGCGGTGCCTATTCGCGTGGAGGCCAGCGGCGAGAGGCGAGAGAAATGGGTTTTCGACCTTGACTATGCCGTGAAAACTCATTCCGTCCAGGATGGCAAGCTGGTGCTTGGTGCGCTCAAGCATGGAGCGTTTTCTGACATGAGGATCAGTGCCAATGCCATTGTGGTGGGGGGGCAGACGCTGTCTTTTGCCGGAGAGGATCGGCCTCAGAGCGTGCTGCTTACCCATACCTTGGGAGAAGGGGCGACGTTATGCTTAAGCGTGGACTTGGAGGCGGGATGTTATGCCAGTTCCTTGATACTCGAACGGGAACCGTCGGCGCAGATGACTGAGCTGCTGCAACGTTTCTATACAGAGGCGAATACTCCTGGTTTGTCTGACCATGGATGGCTGAGCCTGGCGGTTGGGCAGCGCTCTGGCGCGATTCATGTAGCCAGCGGCGATGCTTTCCTTTTGGAGAGCGGATCCGGTGAGACTACCGTGTGGCAGTTGCAACAGGGGCAGACCAGTCAATGGAGTTTGCCAGGGGTGGCGATCGCCGATGGTCGCACACTGAGCGGAACGCTTAATCTGGAGGCATTGTCAGCAAATTTTAGCGGCATCTGGTTAGGAGATCAGTTGCAATTACGCGAGCTGGACATACTGGCTCACCAAGACGTCGAAACGCATGTGATGGATGGGTTGCTGCGGCGATTCTCTGAGCAGGGCATGACGCGTCAAGCCTTGAACACCTGGTTGACGCAACAGTTGGGAGAGCAGGAGCATATCGCGCTGTCGCAAGAATTACGGGTGCAGGGGCGGGATGCGTCGGGCCGGAGGTTGTCGTACAAGCTTGCCAGTGGTGATGACGGTGTGATGTTGGATCAAGCCGCCTGGGAGGCGAATGGTGTGAATTACATCTATCGGGAAGGGCCGGGTGGCCGCCGTTTGGAGATCATTGGGGGTGTTGGCCAGGATACGCTGGAAACCCTGGCGGAAGATATTGTGATTC
Organism: Chromobacterium sinusclupearum; assembly: GCF_002902845.1. GTDB lineage: Bacteria > Pseudomonadota > Gammaproteobacteria > Burkholderiales > Chromobacteriaceae > Chromobacterium > Chromobacterium sinusclupearum. Next base: position 87,612 of record NZ_PPTF01000002.1, on the reverse strand, counting down.
CTGGTATGCCTGCCGGAGTAGAGATCATGATGCGTCCTTCTGAGACGACGCACTGGCTGAGGCCTGGGGCTATGGCTTTATCGCGAGCCGATATCGCGATCATTACCGATGATCTTCCCAATACGCCCATTCATCTGGTTCTGCCCGGGACTCGCGGTGCTTACCGATGGCAACTGGACGGCGCAGACTTGCTGCTAGTGAACGGCGCGCATCATGTTAAGTTGTTGAATATGGTGGGGAGCGGCCGAGAAGGGAGATTATCTAGCCTGTCTTTCTCGTTTGAAGATGGGGAAGCGGAAGCATGGAGCGGCAACGAGGTGTTTCAGCGTTTGAGTCAAGTTGTGCCTGCAGGCGAGCTTTCTTCTCGTTCGGTGAAGGCAAGCCAAAGCTTGTACGAAATGAATGAATTTTCGGTACCGTCGGAGCTGACTGTGCTCAGAAATCAACAAAGGCTAGTCCAAGCAATGAATTCGATGGCGCCTGTATCGGGCAGTGATCTGACCGGCTTTGGACGAGATATGCCTGATGGTCTACGACCGCTGTTAACTCAGATTCTGTGATGATGTGTTGCGGCCCCTTAGGGGGCGCAACCGAAAGATCGTCCAGTTCTACAACTATGCACTCCATCGCCCGTAGGGGGCACTCTAGATTTTCTGATTGACTAGAGCAGATCGCTGCTCATCTAGAAGATCTTAATAGTGGCGCTCTGTTCAGCATGGATTAACGCTCGCATGAGATGATGTTGGGGATGACAATGAACAGCGCAGCGCAGGTGCGAAGGCCTTTCATTTTTACGATCCCAATATCGGTCTGTTCAGTTACGTCTCGGCCAATGAATTGAAACAGGTGGTGCGGCGCACTGTGGGCATGCGTGCCATGGGGGAGCAGTACCAAGCGGGCACGGCCACCCCGCAATACCGCTTGTCGCGGATCGATACTGAGCGCCTGGGAGCCGTGCGGCTGCAGCAGACTAGCCAGCCGGCCAGTGAGGCGGTGACGGTGAGAGGGTTGGTCGAGGAGGAGGTTGCTACCGTCGGGTGCGGCATCGCAAGCGGCGCTGGCCGGGATAAGCGCTCGCTGTCTTGTGATATGGTGACTGAGGCCATTGGCAACTGGAAGAGGTACGTGAGGCGATACTGGGCAATACCAAGGCACAGGCGGGGTCATTCGACTTCGCCCTCGGCTTGCCGGCATCGTTGAGTTGCTCGAACATAGATCATGCGTTGGGGCTGGATCAGGACTTGGCCCTGCTGGCCAAAGCCGAGGTGGAGGGATTCAGCGCGCAGTTGCGCTCGGCCCAGAGCAGCGGTGTGAGCAAGGCGGAGATGGCAGCGTTGAGCGCGCAGTCGCGCACGGCTTATGGCAACTATCTGAATGGATTGATAGACGTGGCGTACAAGGCCCGGGCCAGGCTTGAACTCATCGACAGCATCACGGGAGTGATTGGAAGCGTGTTCGACGCTGTGCCGCGAGCCGCTGGGGCCGGCGACGCCTTCGCCAATGCGGTCACCATCCGCCGCTACATGAGTCGAGCAGAAGCGGATGCGCTGCTGACGTCAGGAAAATTTGCCCAGGGCCCGCGCTCGTTCGAGCAGCATAAGTGGTTTTTCACTGATGGCGCAGTCTACGATCCCAAGGGCGGCTCTGGCTTCGATTGCGAGCTGACGGTGACCGTGCCGCGTGGAGTCATTCCCAAAATCTTCGACCATGCCAGCGCCAACCCGCGCGGAACAACTGAGGCCATCCGTTACAAGCCGGGCGGCGCAGGCAGTGTGGAGCAGGCGGAGCCGGGAGCGTTTGGCATCCATCGCTATGGTTTGGATGAGTTCTCTCGCATTCTGCAGTCCAAGAACTGGTCCATCCGCGACTTGAAATCTGGGCAGGTGCGCAGGCAGTAAGCGCTAGCCTGTGCGTTTTGCCGCCGGCGGCCGCCGTCATGATTTTCGGATTGCGGCCGCGTGCTGTGACAGCATTACCTGCTGTCACAGCCTAGCAGTTGGTCGATTTCGCGCTTCGTCAACGAGCCATCCTTCCTGACGACAGCGGTGAACTGGTAGGTCTGATCATATTTTTTCGCCTCCATCAGATCCGGAGACAAATCCGGATGTTCCTGCCGCCAGTCGTCAAGAAAGGACTTGGTGACAATAGCCATATCGGCACGCCCCAGCATAACGGCCATAAGGTTGCCTTCATGCGTGTTGGTCAACTCAATATTGAAATGCTTGTGCAGGAATTCCCGGTCGGCGTTGAACTGGGCAAAGGCATAATGATAGCCATTGATGGCGACGATTCTCTTCGCCGCGATATCGTCGAAATAAGCGTTGTTGCCAGCAACTTGGTCTTTGCGGGCGACAAAGACTTCGTGGTCGGTACCGAATATGCAACTGGCAAAAACGGTGGATTTGTCCCAACCCCAATTGATATTGCTGTACAAGCTCATGTCAAACTTCCGGTTTTGAAAATCCATGGTTTTTCTGGCCGGGGCGGTGACGTAGAGCTGGAAGTCGTACTTTTTCTGTTTCTTGTTCAACTCTCGAATCTTGTCGATGCCTTTCCCTCTCAAACAAAGACCATTTTCCACATTAAAATACGGAGGGAAGTTGGAGCAACCGATTTTGATAATGATCTTAGCATTCGCTCCAAATGCTATTGCTATTAAAAATAACCCCCCAAAAAAGAAAATGCATTTAAACATGATGAGTCCTTTAGAGGAGGTCTGAGTTCAAGGTGTATGATTTATTTTAGCTAAACCCTGGAATATTTAGGGTTAGCTGGAAGATTAGGTCAATGATACTTGACGGGATATCAAGCTTCCGCAGCGACGATGGGCTTTTTTTGATATTTGGCAATCACAGATAATGCAAAAATTGGCATCCATGCACGTTTTGCAATGGAGCAAGCGTGTGACTAATGGAGAAATGTCATGAGCTTACTTGGTGTCATTGGTTTTGCGCGTCAATTGTTCCGCTTGCATGGTGATTCGGCGCACCCGGTTGGCGCTGGTCGTTTGGGAGCATCCATCATTGCTACGCGCCAGGCCGACATCCCTCTCCGGATCTCGCGTTTGGAAGGGGAGGAGATGGCGCTACTATCGCAATTGCAACAGCCGGCCTCGCCGTCTACTCGTTCTGTGCATGCCTTGTTCATTTTGCAGCAGAACCGAATTGAGGCGGCGGCGCAGGCGCTTAGGAGTCTGGGTGAGGATCCGACCGAGCTGCGGCAGCTTGCCCAGCAATTGGAAGCGTCGCGTTTCAAGCAAGACCGGCCCGCGACGCGGGAGGAGCTCAAAAGGGCGAAACGCTTGCAGCAGGATTTGTTGGCTCTGATTTCCTCTCGATTGGTCCGGGCTGGCATGTTAGCCAAGGATGCGCAGCGTGAGGCAAAGATAGCATACCGCGAGGCCAGCCAGCAGGTGCTTAACGCCCGTCCGTGGAATACGGTGTCGACTCACTTTGATTACCGGGGGCAGCGTTACGATTGCACCATGGTGCCGGCTGCGCAAATGAAGTTGGGCGATACGGATATCTTCCCCATTCCGTATCGCGGGCAGGGCGTGTGCTGCGAGTCCACGCGCGAGACCGCTCATGCCGCCAATCTGTGGACATCGGAGATTAAGGCGCAGAGTGGGGAAACGCTGTTCAAGGGCGTGCGACACGCGATTTTGTCTCCCTACGCGCTGGAGAAGGGTTCCATCGCACGCCGGGAGGGAGCGCAGAACCGGGCGTGCGAGGTGGTTGCCGCTGCCTTGTTTGCTCGGCCTGAGCTGCTGGACAACGCTTTGACGGGAGAGGTTGTACCGCTGCAGCTGGTGTCCACCTCTTTGGTGACCGGCGGATTCTGGAATGAAAAAGACATGCTGGATGATCAGGTCGCTGCCTGGAACGCGCTGAGTTCGGAACGGCCGCTGGAGCTGACCTTGATGGATGCCACTGGCCAGCCGCGCACCGTTCGCATCCTGCTGGAGGTGGCGGCGTTTAACTTTGGCGTCAACGAGCTGGCACTCAAATTTCAGCTTGGCCACGCGCAAGCGGATGCCTACAACGCGGCGGCGCTGCAGCAGTTGCTTGGAACTGACCTTCGCGTGGAGGCCGAGCCGCAAGGCTGGGTGGGCGCCTATCTCGCGCGTGAGCCCAAGCCGGACAATGCCAACCGTGTATGGTGGCTGAGTCGGCAGCTAAAGGCAATCTGGGCAGCCAAGGCGCATCGCCACGATGGAGGAGAGCCGTACAAAGCAGCGCAGCGCGCCGCCTTGTTGGCGTATGAGATCGGCGCCGTGCCGTGCTGGAACTGCAAGAGCGGCAAGGATCGCACTGGCATGCTTGACGCGGAGTTGAAGCGCGAAGCGGTGGCTTTGCACCAGGGAGGCGGCTTGGCAGCGCCAGGGGCGCGTCTGGAGTCCGATGAGCAGCAACTGCTCCAACAAATACTACTCTACGGCGGTAATGGCGAGGTGCAGGCGTATAACACGGGGGCGTCAGGCAACAAGGTGATGAAGGAGTTGCCGGCGTTGAACCTATCGTATCAGGCGCGTGTGGGAAACCGCGAAGTGTGGGATCAGGCGCAGGGCCTGTCTGGTCTAGTCAAATCCTGAGGGGCCTAATAAGGCCTGCCTTCCAGTTTTAATGACGATGGGGTTGTGGGGGCTGAAGGCACCAACGCTGATGGGACGGTCATAGCTGCTACCACATCAGTGTTGCTTTCGACGTATTCAATCAGGAAGCTTGTTTGTGGCCGCTGGCAAATAGGCGCCGCCGCTGTTGTAGTGGGTCTGGCTGGCGATGTCGCGCATGCAGTCTTTTGCGTGCAGATGTTGATCCGCCAGACCTTCAGTTAGTGGCTTTCCAAGAAGACAGGAGCGGCCAAAATTTCCTTATTCCTCTTGCGGGGCTCCATTTGTCAAGCAAAGGCCCCCCATATGGGGGGGCTGTCACCCGGCCCGGTACAGCCGGTACTCGGTATCGCCATCCATGGCCTTGATCGTCTCGTCGAGGCCGACCTGCTGCTGCTTGGCGGAATCGATCATCCTGTTTTGGAGTTTTGTAACAAAACTGACTATATTCTCATGTAGATCTAGCTTAGGTTGGCGAGGTGATTAAATGAGAGTTATGTCCTTGTTATTCATCTGGCTGTGCGTCTTCTCTCATCCAAATTTCGGAGCGCAATTACTGAACATTCAGTACTATGAGCGTTATCCTTTTCACTACACATTATCAGATGGGACCGTAACTGGTCTAGTTGTTACTCCCACTGAGCTTGCCTTCAAGTCAATTGATATTTCAATCGAATGGGTGCTTGTCCCTGCCAATCGAGTCCTTGAGAATATTAAGCGTAATAATGAGGAAATATGTACGCCGGGATGGTATAAAACGCCGGAAAGAGAAGAGTATGCACGATTCTCACTTCCAATTTATAAGGATAAGCCTTTAGTGGGGTTGGCTCGCTCTGACTTTAACTTCAAGCCTGGTATATCAGCAAAGGAGCTTTTGTCCAGTCCCAGCATAAAATTGCTTGTTAAGCAAAATTTTTCCCAGGGGGCTTATATGGATGCTTTAATCGCAAAAATGCCACGAGATCAAGTAATATCTGCAGCTGTAGATGTGCCCAATCTAGTTAAAATGATTTTTGCTAAACGAGCAGATCTTATTATTACTACTCAGGAAGAGGTTGCGTACTATACAAAACAAGCTGGCTTTACAATGAATGATTTTCAGATATTAAATTTTCCAGATGTTCCTGCGGTAGAAAAGAGATATATCATTTGCAGTAAGAAAGTTCCAGCTGACATCATTCAAAGATTGAATGAAGTAATAGGCGCAAAGATTCGCTGAAAACGTCTTGGTGTTGATGTGGTTTAGCTAACGGCACGGGCGATACCTGTTGATTATTTTAATAACTAGGGTGTTTCAACCGGAATGTTGATTTGGTAAATGTAATTTTTAATATGATGGGTATGCATCGATGGCCTTTGTTAACTGTTTTAATTTGGCAGCCGGCATGAGGAAAATATATTTATTGTTAATGGTGTTTGCATGTTTTTTTATTTTAATGGCGTCTGCTGAAGAGCAGGTGCCTCAGTTGCCTCTTATATTCTATTATTATGATAGGCCGCCATTTCATTTTATTAATTCTAATGGCCGTCCCGATGGATTTATTGTAAAAATAACTGATAGTATTTTGGCGGAGGCAAATATATCCCACGTTTGGAAGCTGGTGCCTGCTTATAGAGTCCTTAATATTATAAAGAATGACGAAGGTTTAAACTGCTCCACTGGCTGGTATAAGACAAAAGAAAGAGAAGAGTACGCCAATTTTACTCTGCCAATTTATCGGAACAAGCCTTTGGTTGCTATAGCCAGGATTAACTTTTCTGTGGCGGAAAATATTACAGCGAAACAACTGTTTTCTATCCCGGGTGTGCATATTTTAATAAAAAAAGGCTTTACAATTGGTGACTATATGAACAAGTTGCTTGAGAAAGTTCCGATAAGTCAGATTCAATCGGTTACCACCGAGCAAGTCGGCCTTGTTAAAATGATTCAGGCGGGACGATCTGATTTTTCAATATTGACCACAGAAGAAGTAGAGGCCTTTCGAGAACAGCCTGAGATGTTAAAAAACATCAAGATATTGACTTTGCCAGATGTGCCATCCGGAGATGAGAGATTTATTATTTGCAATAAAAGAGTTGATGTAAGTTTTATGATGAAAATTAATGCTGCCATTGAAAAATTAAAATTGAACAAGGCTAAATAATTATTATCGGAAATCTATAGCTATCTGTGCTTGGGGCACTTGCTAAGCTGCGGCACTGCCGGATTTGTGTAACAGAGCTGCTTACTATATCACCGGACTGCCGGATCAAGGAGGGAGCATCTATACCTTAATAGAGCCACGTGAGACTGACTTTTGGCGGCTCACTGACTGGCTTCAAGGAAGTTTAAGACGCTTGATCGTCGCATTTATTTTCTCCATTGTCGCAGCTGGCACTGCTTTGCTACAGAGTATAAAGCGCTTGTCACCACCAGGAACATCAGGCATTTTTATTATCTTTAGATTGAAAAATATGGTTAAATTGTTTTTGAAATAGTCCGCCTCTTCTTCGGTTAAGAGTGTTAAGTCAAAATGCCCAGCTTGAATCATCTTCAGTTTTCCAACTTCTTCGAGTGTGACAATATGAACTTGATCAGTTGGAACTCTAGATATAATGTCACTTAGATAATCACCTATTACCATGCCCTTTTTGTATACAATGTTAATTCCGGGGAGGGAAAATAGATTGGCTGCTGTAATTGTTTCCGGGGCCTTGAAATCTGCTCTAGTTACCGCAACCAGTGGCTTGCCTACATAGATTGGCAAAGAGAAATTATAAAATTTTTCCCTTTCTGATGTTTTATACCATCCAGGCGAGCAACTATAATCATGGTCTTGCCTCAGGATACTCAAAATTCTTAGTGCTGGCGCTTGCTTCCAAATATATGAAACATTAGCCTGATTTAAAATTTTTTCTGTGATAGTGGCAACAGAGCCAGAAACACTCCCATCGGATGCTATGAAATGGAATGGCGGTCTATCGTAATAGTAAAGGTTCAGTGGCGCTGGAGATGCACATGAATCGATTGATCTAATTAAGATGAAAATTATGCTGGCAGCTAAGCTGGGGTGCGTCATGGCAATATCCAATCCATTTTTCATATGTCAATGTATAAAATTTACCGTTATAATGTGAATCGGAATCTCAACTATTCCGATAGGCAGTTATGAATAATTAACACTGATTATTAGTATAGGCAATAGAACATGCAAGAGACAGTCTAGACGGATTCCTGCTTGGCGGTTTCAAGAGCCAAGGTCTCTGTGGCTGTGGCGTAAATTCCTTTGGGAAAATGAGAAACTCGTCCGGTCTGGGGGGGGGGGCGGCAGAGCCCATTGTTTCTAATGAGCCAGCCCCGCGCCGTATGGTGTGGGGCTATATTCCTGACTGGTAGCAGATTGATTGACGTATAGCGCGATTGCCTATCGAAGTGAGCATCCGTGCAAGGACGAAGGTGGCAAGTAAAAAAATCTGTATCGGAAGAGAGGGATGTGGCCGTACTTTAACAGTGCGGTCAGCTAGGGAAGGTCTGAACAAGTCCCCAACCTTCCCGTAAACTGACATTTCGTCAGCCAGATCCAGGATGCCGCCATGCGACAGCAGATTACCTTCACCGATCTCGAACTCGTCGCCAAGAAGAATCGCACTCGATGTGAAATCTTTCTAGCCGAGATGGATCAGGTCATGTCTTGGGCGCAGCTCGAAGCGGTCATCGCTCCGGTTTATCCCAAGCCAGGCAACGGTCGCCGACCCTACCCGCTGCCTGCCATGCTGCGTGTCTACTGCCTGCAGCAGTGGTACAGCCTGTCCGATCCGGCCATGGAGGAAAGCCTGTACGAGATCGCCTCCATGCGCCAGTTCGCCGGCCTCTCCCTGGATACCATCCCGGACGAAACCACCCTGCTGAACTTCCGCCATCTGCTGGAAAAGCACCAACTGACCCACGCCCTGTTTGCCGCCATCGACTAGCATCTCTGCGACAAAGGGCTGATGTTGAAGCAAGGCACCATCGTCGATGCCACCCTGATCCACGCGCCCAGCTCCACCAAGAACGCCCAGGGCGAGCGCGATCCGGACATGCATCAAACCAGGAAGGGCAATCAGTGGTACTTCGGAATGAAGGTCCATATCGGCGTCGATGCCCAGTCCGGCCTGGTGCATCACGTGGCTGGCACCGCCGCCAATGTGGCGGATGTCACGATGGTCGATCAGTTGCTGCACGGCGAGGAAGTCGATGTGTTTGGCGACGCCGGCTTGACTAGCGTGCACAAGCAAGCCGAACACCAATCGCGGGCGGTGCGCTGGAGGATTGCCATGAGGCCCGGCCAGCACAAAGCGCTGACCGACTCAGCCGATGACCGGCAGATCCAGCTGGTCGAAACGGTCAAAGCCAAGATTCGGGCCAAAGTGGAGCATTCGTTTCGGGTCATCAAGCAGCAGTTTGGCTACTTGAAAACACGCTACCGCTGCTTGAAGAAGAACACCGCACAACTGATGACGCTGTTTGGGCTGACTAATATCTGGCTGGTGCGAAAGGCCTTGCTGGCGGGGGGGGGGAAGGGATGGATGACCGGAAGCATCCAGTCATCCTGATGGCGGGCGATCTGAAATTGGTGGGTCTAATGCAACCGAAGCCCCCGCGAGAAATGGCATTTCTGTTTGTGCTGCAGGTTGTTCAGACCTTCCCTAGGACTTACCACTCTTCGAATTCTTCCAGGTTACCGTCTGACATGCAGATGTTCTGCATCCATTTTGTCATTTCCGTTTGCAGATTGCTGGTGCCTATCAATGTGGCCTGCAGGGGTTTGCTCAATGGGTCGTCTGTTTCCAGTTGCGCCATGGCGCGTTGCAAGATGTCGCTCTGCTGTTCTAGGGTAATGAATGCCGGCTCGTCCGTCTCCGGGTTTACAAATTCACGCATGAGTTGACTGACCGCGTTCGCGTAGGCGCGCAGATCGTCGGTTGGTGGCAGCGTGCGTAGGGCGTCAAGGAACGCACGGGCAAGAGGATCGCTATCGAAGTCCTGCCCGGGCTGGTTTGAAGTAGCCTGGAGAGGTTGGGCAGATGCTAGGCGCTGTGCCAGCGGTACGACATCGCCGTTGCCCGTTGATGCAAGGGAAAAGGGAGGGAGGGATGCAATGGTCGGGATCATTCCGAACTCCTGTCTATAGTATCGTTAGCCTGCGCTTCCCATTGCGAGATCAGTTCGCGCAACGCTTGCGCCGAGATCTGGCGGCAATCCTGCGGCATTGCATCCAGGCATTGTTGCAACTGGCGGCTGGCTGGTTCCACATACAGCTCAGGCGCGAATTCAGCCAACTGATCGCCGCAGCGCATGATGCAGCGAGGGTCGGCATGGTAGTCCAGCTGGATGGGGCCGCTCCAATGCTCGGCCAAGAGCTCCATCAGTCGATGCTGATGAGCTCGGCTAGCTTGCGGTAGCGTCAGGTGCAAGGTTGCATCCCCCTGTTCCAGATCGTGCAGCCATTCGTCTAATAGCAATAGGAGCGTGTCTGGGTGGTCGACGGCGCAGGACAACATCGCGCGTGCGTGTTGGTTCAGCCGTTCGCGCCAGCTCCAGGCCATCGTCTGATAGGCGGACAGATAAGTGGCGATTTGCTGCAGGGCTGATAGCAAACCTTGCTCATATCCTTCTTGATAAGCGTGCTGGCGCAGGATATCGGCGTGCCGCTCGGCGTCGCGCAGAATGCGCTGGGCATGTCTGCGTGCCTCTTGTTGCAGCCTTTGGTCTCGGGCTGAGCTTTGCAGCGCGCGTCGGCTAAACAGCACACCGTCAATGGGCGTCTGCTGGGATGGGATGGGTATGTCTCTGGGCATGTTGTAAGGCTAGAGTCAGGATCAAGGGATCGGCGCCCTGCTGTGACGCTACACTGTCCACGTGCGGGGGAAAAAGCAGCGGCAGCCGTTGCGCCAGCGGAACCGGCAGGCGCGCGCGCCAGGGCTGTAGCCGGCCATAGCCAGCGCGCAGAATGGCGTCGTGGCCGGGTATATTTTGACGTGACGCCGCCTCGGTCGGCAGGGCGATGGTCGTGAAAGTAAGTGCCCACTCTGGTAGGGTCAACTGTCCCGCGCGCCATGCCAGGTCGGCGCGAAGGGCATGGCAACCGATCAGGTAGGCCGTTTGCGGTAGCCGGTGCCAGTGGCGAAGCCATTGCCGAGCCAGCGGATCCAGCTGCGCGTCGTCGCAGTCATGTCTCATCTGGAAGACGGAGATGAGCAGACTATTGACGGCGGAGCGCGCCGCCGCTTGTTCTGTCAGGTCGACAGGGAGCAATAGGCGGCGAGGGTGCAGATAGGCCAGTGGGTCGAACAGCACTCGTTGCAGGGTGGACGAGTGAATAGACTTAGCCATCCTCGCTCCTTGCCGGCTCGGCAGGCGCGGTTACTTCGCTAGTGCGACGTTGCCACAACCAGCCTGCGACGCCCAATATGCCTAGCAGGAGCACGCCAACGATCAGCCAGACCATTCCGTTGCCGCGCTCCGAGGCGGGGGCGCTGGGCGCCTGCTGCTGCGCCTCGCCACGGCGCGACAGCACAACGGAAATATTGTCGTACTCTACCTCTGCGAAGCTGTTCTTCAGGAAGCGCTTGATGTCGTTGACCTTCTGCTCTGGCTCTGTATCGCGGTCGTAAACGGCCAGCGCGGACAGGTGAACGGGGCGGGCGGCTCGGCCACCCTCCTCGGCGTCCAAGTCGTAGCTGATATGCACGCGCGCAGACAATATGCCATTCATGGTCTGCAGCGATTGCTCCAGTCGCTGTTCTATGGCGGAATACAATCGCGCTTTCTCCGCGCGCGGCGATGAAACCAGCGAGTCGGCTGGGAACATCTGCGCCACTTCCATGCGTGGGCGCGACGGCAGGTCGTAGGTCTTCAACCAGTCGACGGCGGCCGCAAAGTCCGCTGGCGCCACGTTGACGCTGTAACCTGTCTTGCCGCGATCGTTTTTTTCCGCCTCTATATTGTGGCGTTGCAGCACGGCGATGACTTCGTTGGCTTGTTGTTGGTCCAGCCCTTTGAGCAGATCCTGTTTCTGGCAGGCTGCCAGAAACAGCAATAGCGGCACGGCGTAAAGGCGACGGCGCATCATGACCGCAATAGGCTTTCTACGGCACCCACGGCTTTGCGGGTCAGCGTGCTGATCATGGACACTTCCAGGTTGTAGTTGGAAGTGCGCAGCTGCAGTTCGAACAACTCAGCCGGGTTGGTGACGGCCTCAGGCTGTTCCAGACGTTGCAGGATCGAATCTTTCTCGATGCCGCTGCTGACGGCGGAGCGGGAGAAGGCCTGGATCAGCCTGTCGTCCAGCGACACGATATCGTTTTCCTGGGCGGGGAGGTCGCGGATGCGGCTGACCAGCGCCTCCACCGGCTGGGCGGCGAATGTTGCCATGTCAAACTCCTATGCCGGCCACGACAAGGCGCGGCGCGGCGATGGTTAGCGGAAGTTCTGGATGATGGCCGCGTCGATGTCCTTGAACACCTTGACGGTGTTGGACTGCGCGTTGCGGTACAGATTGTATTCCGACAGCTTGCTTTGATAAGCCGCCAGCAGTTGCGGATCGGAGGGTTTTGCTGCCAATGCCGCCAATGCATCGTCGACCTGCTGTTGCAGGTTTTCGACACCGGTATCGAAGTCGCTGGAAATTTTGTCTAGGTAGCCGTTCCAAGCCATGGTGGATCCTTTTTCGTCTTACAGGGGTTTGGGGAAATACCAGTGACCGGGCGCCATCTTGACGTAGCCCTGGTCGCCGTAGCGGAAGGAGCGGCCCTTGAGCCAGTCGTCCTTCAATTCGATGGCGAACTGCACATAGCGTCCGCCCCATTGTCGGTAGTAGTCGTCGACGAAGCGGCGCGCGCGCAATAGCTCGCCGTCGTCCAGCGCGCCCTGGATCACGAAGGTAACGCTGTCGGCGCGATTGTCTCGCGTGTAGGGCAGCGCCTGGCGCAATAGTCCGGCTTCGGCCTGTTGCGCGGCGGTGACGTCATCCAGTGCCACCACGTCTACCTTATCCGCATAAGGCATGATGGTTGCTAGGCTTTGTCCCAGTTGTTGGCGCGCAGCGTCACTCAAGGGCGCGCGCTGGCGGCTGATCCACAGCTGTGGGCGGCGTGGGTTCTCCATCTGCAGCCGGTAGTAGGCGAGACTGGGGTAGTGGTCACTTAGCCAACGTCCGATGCGTTCGTTTTCTTGCGCTGGATAGACGACTTGTGTCGGGCGGGTATAGTCGCCGCGCATGATGACCTGACGCGCCCAAGCGCCGTCGCGCTCGTTGGCGGCAGCCACATAAAACACGCCATTGTGTCCGGGCAATACTTGGAAGCGCTGGCTATCCCGGCCGAGCAGGGTATTCAGCTCGGCAGCCTGCCGTTGCGGGCTATTCCATAACCAGTAGCCGCTGCCGACAAGCAGCACCAGAGCCAGCGTGGCCAGGGCGACCGCCGCGACAGGGTGTCGCCGCGCGGGTTTGCTGACCGCGGGCTGAGATACTTCGGGATAAGTCAGTACCTCTGTTGACCAGGACAGGTGTTCTGGGCGGAGGGCCAGCGTCAGCGCGCCAATGTGTACCGGCTGATTGAATGGGACGGGTCGTTCGCTGGGGCCTGCATCGGCGAGCTCGCGCAGGACAATGTGTTCCAGGTCGGCGGCATCGATCAGCAGCTCGAAGTTGATGCCACCTTGTTCAAGGGGCACGTGCAGGGTGTCCTCAGGGAGTTCCGGCAATTGTCCCGGGTCGGCCAGAGTAGTACCAGGGCCGACCAAAAAAAGTGTACGGCCCGTTGGCAACAGGAATTCACAGCCGCGCAAGGGGCTGTTGAGCAGCCGGACGATAATCCGGCTGTCTAGGGAGTGGGTGGTGTCTTCGGCGACCATATTCTGTGTATCTAAGTACGCGTAGCGGTGACCGGTGTACTGTACGGTCTTGCTGCGGAAGCTTCCTGATGGAAAAACGATGAATTCTCGGTGGAGGTTAGGGGATGGTCATGGACCATGAATTTCAATGTGACGGAAAAGTGCATTGCAGCCGCTAATCCATTTTCAGGCTGTATCCGGGCTGAGTATCTACCACTTGGGGGAGGGCGATCTTTGGCGGATCAGAATGGCAGTGGCGTGGCAGGTCATCCCCTTCAAGCTGAAGATCACGGTCAGGAGCGGGTGACGCGGCCGGGTATGCCGCGCCAGGAGTTGTCGTTGTTGATGGTTATTCCAGACGTGGAGGCAAACGCTTTTGCAGTTCCTGTAGCAAGTCGGCGTGTAATGGCTGCGGAGTTTTGGGGGAGTTGCGTTTGGGAGTCTGCTGGGCGCGTTGGGCCTCGATTTCTTCCGCGCTGGCCGGGACAACTGTGGCGCGCGGCCTGACCACCAGGATAGGCGCCTGCGGCGCGAGCAGCGTGGGCGGAGGAGGTGGAGGTGGCGGCGGTACCATGCCTGGAACCGAAGGCGCTGACGGCATGGCCGTCAGCGCCGGTGATGTCGATGGCAGAGGAGAGGGAGGAGGCGTTTGGGGCTGGAGGGGTGCAGCCGCCGTACGTGGTTTGGCGGCGGGCGGACCGCTGGCAAGGCAGTTAGCGATATGCTGGAACGCCTCGAGCTTGAGCTTTTTCACATCTGGCCGCGCGGCGGCCGTGGCAAAACCGTCGACTTGGTTGACGCGCTGTAGTTTGCCTGGAGTGTTGTCGCCTGCTTGCCGGACGGCGGGTTGGGTAAAGGCGTTGATTGCAGCGATTTTAGCTGCAATGCCACTGCCGAGCCTCGTTGAGACAGGGGGAGGGCTTAGTTGCATCTGCCGAGGTGCGGCAAGCTGCAGTCGTTTTGCGAGAGGGGTGTGGCGTGGGGATGGGGAGTCCGGTGGTGTGCGAGATACGCTGCGTGTTGCGGCAATCTGCAGCGGTGCATGGATTCTCATCGTAGGCTTCCTGCGTCAGTTAGGTCCGAAGTCGATTTCGCTCGGATCGTACGAAGGCGAGTCTAGGCCGGAGTGAGGGTGCGGGACTTGCAAAATTGGTTCAGCCAGAGGCAGGCATGGCCTAGAAGGTCAACTATCGGCGGCACCGATCAACCTTTGGTAGCGTTTCCAGACAAGGCGAGCGTAGCGCATGCGCAGTTCGTAGCGGTTGGGAGCGGTGCCGGCGTTATAGGCCCCTACCGCTTCCCAAGTATAGCCATAGCGCTTCATCATGTCGGAGAGGATGGAGGCACCAACTATGACGGACAGGCAGGTGTCCTGTAACAATTTGGGCTGACTGATGCCCAGCTTTTGCAGCCGCGGTAGATGGCGGCTATTGATCTGCATCAGTCCTAGGTCGTGAGAGCCATCGCGGTTACGACCGATGGCTGCAGGGTTCAGCGAGGATTCCTGTTCCGCGATGGCATATAGCAGTGCGGGATCGATATTGAACATGCTACCGGCACGATCCCAGCAGTCTGCACGTACCGTTCCCGTGTATAGAAGCAAGATTAGGGGGATGTACTTCATGCGGCCTCTGCTTGTAGGCGCATGAGCTTGGGGGCGAGCTGACTCAGCCGCGGGTCATGTCGCCAAGCGCGACTCCATACATACCCTTCCTCTTCCAGTTGGCGCCAGTACTCCAGCGTGGATTCCATTCCGTGCACGGCTAGCATCAGCGGTAGCAATCCGGCTCTGATCTGGCGACTATCCATATTGGTCAGGAAGGCTCGTACCGTGGGCAGAGCAGATTCACCGCGCCGGCAGTAGTCGACGTAGCAATTATTGATGGCGATCAGTCCGGCCTCTTCGCCGCTTGCTCGCACCGCCTGCACTAAGGCGTCAGCCTGGTTATGTTGTCCCTTCAGAGCCAGTAGCAGAGCCAGTACGCTTTGCAGGATGGGATGGTCTTGGCCGTACTGGCACAATTGGCGTTTGCCTAGATCAATGGCATCGTCCATGCGCCCTTCGAAATAGGTTAGCCATAGTTTGAGGATGCTAGCTGCGATGCGGGAGGGGTCGCGTTCCAGGCAGATGTCCAGAGCCTGCTGGGCCTGAGTTAATCTATCGGATAGGAACAGATGCCAAGCATGATAATAATGGAGGTCTACGGAGTCCGGCGTTAGCAGCCAGGCCTGCTTGAATAGTGCCTCCGCTACGGCATACTGGGCCCGCATGCTGCTGAGCAGAGCCAGAAGCCCCATGGCCTGTGGGTGGCCGGGATCAAGCTCTATAGCCTTGTCGACAGCGTGCTGCGCCTGTGTTAGTGCACGTTTTTGATCGAATAAGCCAAGATGGGCCAGAGTGAGGTAGCACTCTGCCAGGCTGCAGTAGGGAAGAGCGTGACAGGGACTGGCGCCGACGCACTGGCGCAGAAGTACCAGTGCTTGACGCAAGCTGGATGGCGTGTGCCGCTGAAGTTCGTGGCGGCCGTTCAGGTAGATGATGGCCGAATCAAGCGAGCCCAGCTCGCTCAGTTGGTCCTGATGCCAGCGCAGTCCGGGAATTCGCTGTGACAGCAGGCTGGCGAGCCGGTTTTGCAGCAGTGGGACAGGTTGTTCAGGGCTTAGTTCTATGCTTTCGTGATGCACCAGATGATGGCCATCAGCACGCACAAGTTCAACACGCAGCTTCCAGCCATCGCCGTGTGGAAGCGTCTGGCCGGCGAGATAGTAGTCAGGCCGAAGCTGGTCAATCATCGCTACGATATCGGCAACATCGCGGCAGTTCTGCGTGATGGTGGCAGGTAGCACGATCAGCCCGAATGGCGAGTACGAGGAGAGACACTGCACCAAGGCATGGTGCAGGTTGACCGCGTCCAGCTGTGAGTGCGTGCGAAAAGGCAAGATAGCAATTGAGCATTGTGCCGCTTGGGGGGTGGGACGCGAGACCGTCGCGACGGGACGGCAGAAGCGGTAGCCTTTGCCATAAACCGTGTCGATGTAGCGGTAGTTTTTGCTTTCCATTAGTAAGCGGCGCAGAGCGTATATACAGCGTGTTAGCGACTCTTCGTTGACGTCGCCATCGGGCCATGCCTTGTCAAGCAGAGTGTCCTTGCTGACGACCTCGCCTGCGGCCTCAAGCAGCAGCGTGAGTACTGCCAGTTCCTTTGGCGGGATGTGTACCTGTTGTTTGCGGTGTACCAGCGTTCCATCCTGATGAAGGACGAAGTCGCCGAAAACAAACTGCCGATTCGTTAAGCCAATTTGACTTGACGCCATTTTTTCTATTCCTTCGTATGAGCGTTGTGCAATTGCAAATAGCCTGCTGCTTGGGTTTTTGGTTTTTTGTGCCAATTTTTTTAAGAATTTAAAGTTAAATTCTGTAAAAAAATAAAATCTAGCCATTTTTAATGCTTGGCATTGATGTGGCCATTCCCTTTGGTATGGCTCGATTGCTCCCTGTGCTTATCGTTAGTAATCAAACGCTAAACAATTAGAGTGAACGCACGGTAGTTTTGCTTGAAGTAAACGACTTGCAAAAAACGCCCATGCTTCGACTCTTATGCAGTTGAGATCGAGCTGGATATTTTTTTATTAATTTGTTTTAAGATTTGCACACCATTTTAGATCAATTGCTTTAATATTACTACTTGATTTTATTGATTAAATTCATTTCGTGTGCGACTTGATAGCTTCGAGGTAGGCATTGTTGCGGAGGAGGGGCCAAGTTGGTTGTTGTGAGCGAAAGTAAATGCTTTGCACGGGGGGGTGAACAATTTATGCAAGTTTTGGTGGGTTGTCGGGGCTACGCTGATCCTGCTCACCACTGTTTATGACTGAGTTGCGTGGCTTACAATCGTTGCCTAGGAGTTTTTTGAGATGCCCATCAAGGTTTTGCCAAACCCGCTAAGTGCTATGGCCGCTCGGACCGAGCAGCTAGACAGGCAATCTGTCGTCGTGTCGAACCGAACGGCAGTTCCGTTGGGTGAGGTTCTCAAAAGCTGCAGTAACACGACATCGATGCTTAGCGCTGCCGCGCCGCGAGGAAGTGCGGCCGGAGAGTTGGCTAATTTTCTCGAACAGGGGTGGCTGCAATTTCTGAGTCATCTGGAGACGCTGGGTGAAGAGTGCTTGTCGGAGCAGGAGGCGGCGGCCCTGAAAGATATACGTCAAAGTGCGGTTATGAAGAGTCGCATGTCAGGGCCTAGTGGACTGGATGTCGCCGGGAATCTGATTGTCGCGAGACAGTCCGGTCGCATGCTTTCGTAAAAGACACTTCCGTGGTGGCAGCAAGGAGGAGCCTATGTTGCAGTCGTTGACAAGCAGAGACAACGAGGCAGTGCGCCTCCTTGGCTGTCGGCGCTTGGATGCGCCCCCGTACGAAGTGCGCGCTTCGTGGGTTGGAGCGGTGGAGGCTGTACATGGTCAAGCGGTTGTGTCGTCGCCGCCAAGTACCGAGGTTACGCTTGTTGACGCCAAGACCCAATTGCTGCGCGATGGCGTCAATCAGACTTTGCTGCGTATGCGCGACGAGGCATACCGCCAGGCCGAGCCGGAGCGTCCCAAGCTGCCGCGTTGGGTTCGCGCGCTGCGCTTGCTGCCGCAGCGCGCCGAGATAACGCCCAAGAGCGTGTCGGTGATCGAGCGCTTGCGTCTGATTTTGGCTGAAGGTGCGCCGCGGCCGGCACTGGATATTAAGGAGTGCGCCCGACTGTCATTGGAGATGGAGGCGCTGGCGCGGATGCTGCCGCAGGGTCCGTTTGCCGAGTTGAGCCAGCGTCTGGCCCTGCTGGGTCAGGCGGCGTGGGCGCAACTGGCCAGGGCCGAGGCTGAAGCTCAGCTATTACCGCAATTCAGGCGCTTCGACCAGCCGGGGAGCAGCCAGGAGCGCCGCGCCGGCGTGTCGTTGGGGGTGGGCCTAGGGTTGGGGGAGGCCGGCGCAGGTACCAAGGCCACGTTCGGGGTGAGTCTGGGCGTGACCTGGGGTATGGACAATGATGATGAAGGCTTCGTGTTCGTCAATCGCAGCAAAGCCGTATCGGCACAGGCCACAGGCAAAGGAGGCGTAGGCGTGGCTGCGCTGTCCGGCCTGGTGCAGGGACGCTGGCAGCATACCGAATCGGAAGAGTTCGCCAGCGCGACGGCATATGTGCAAATCAATGCGGATCAATTGGCGCGAGGCTCCCGCCGCGAAACGCTGGGCACGGCCGCTCGCGCGGCGGTGGGGGCATTGATCCGCTTATTCCGTCCCGGCTACGGAAACGAGCTGAGTCACTTTCAGCGACTGCAACAGCAAGCTGCCGATCAACAGCAACGCTTAGGCGTGCTATTGGGTTGGTTGGGGCAGCGCAACCGCTCGGAGGCGCTGCCCGGTCCTGCCCGGCACTATGCGCCACCTTGCATAGTTGACAGTGTCCGTGGCGATGCCTGCGTGCGGGCTGAAGCAGCCGGTGTCGGTGTGGGGCTGGGCGTGGCGGTGGAGCGTATCGACATCAAGGCCCCGGTATTGACTCCTTTCTGGCAGGCGCTACGGCAGGAACATGGCGTTGCCCGGAAAAAGAAGATTGCAGAGCAACGCTTGGCCGGCCTGGGGCAGATGGCCGGCGTGTTGTTCGGGCCTGATGCCAAGACGAGGCCGCTGTCCCGGCTTAGCGGCGCTGCTGATGCGGAAGCCCTGAGGAGCGTCGACCTGAAGACGCTGGCGCGTGCAGTCGATTGTTTGGCGGCCGAGTTTGAACACCTGTGCGCGGTGGCGCAGCAGGTGGATGCCGGCATTGGCCGGAGAGCGTGCGGCGCGGCCGTGGAGCGCTCGCTGTTGGCCAGCTGGCGTGCACGCAGCCGCGAGGAGGCTCTCGCCCAGATGGCGTTGGCGCATGCGGTGCTGGTGCGTGAAGTCGCCGCGCGGGAACCCGCCGAAGCAGCTGTTGATATGCTGTTCGAGAAGCGGGTGCTGGATCAACGCTTGGATGAGCTGGCGCCAAGGTTGTACGCGCCACCGATTCGCTACGATGCGGGGAAGCTGGCGCAGGCGACCAGTTTTCGCGACCTTCTCAAGTTGCAGATCCGAGACCGCAGCCTCGCCTTGAGTCTTGGCGGAGCGCTGGGGGAGGTCGGTCTGCAGGTTAGTGCTTCTTTGACTGAGCGTGAACGTTTGCATCATAACCCTTTACGTGCCGGCGATTACAAGGATGTGCGCGTGAGCCTGACCGGTAGTGTAGGCGGAAGCTGGCCGCTGGACCGTGTACGCGATGCCCTCGCGGCTCAGTTGGCAGCACACGGGCTTGCCGCCGAAGTGCCGGCGGCGTTGGCGGGCTTGCAGGCCTCGTTGGGCGCGCAGGGGAGCGGCAGCCTGATGTTGTTGCTGCGTTTCTACCGGCCGCAATACCAGCGGCAGGCGGATTTTCCCGCCGATGCTGCCGGCTATCGGCTGCAGCTGATTCGCGTCAGCGCAGGCGGCGATGTGGGATTGAGCTTGGCGGGTGGGGTGCCGGTGCAGCCAGGGGTGTCTGTGGAGTTGGGCTTGGATATTGGCACATCGGCCACGTCGGTGCTGTATGAACGCTGGGGCGACAATAGTCTGAGCGCGCCGTTGATGCATTACTTGCATCTGAAGGCGGTCGGCGAAGAGGCGCGATGGCTGGATAAGCGTCAAGAGCAGCGTCAGGCACTGGAAGCCTTGTGCCGTCAGTTGGCCCGTCCAGACAGCGCGGTGCGGGGCGAGGCCAATTACTTTCTCAAGAGGCAGCAGTGGGACGGCACGAGGTTCTTCGCCGTTGTGGAGGCTTTCGCCGCGGGACACGGCAGTTTCGAGGCCGCCATTGAAGAGCTGGAAGCGCTCATGGAGCGTCAGTACCCACAATGGCAGATCGATAAGCAGGACTTCGCTGGCTGGGAGGAGCTGTCATTGACTCATGAAAGTGGGAGGGCTGTGAGCGAATGAACATTTCTCAGGCAGGGGGCGCGGAACGAAGCGTCGCGCCATATAAAAGCATCGCTGATGCGCAGGCGGTGAAGGCTGAGACCGGGAACGGCTTGTCGCATGGCGTCAAGCAGGTTGGCAATGCCCCGGCCGTTCAATATAGCGTTTTCGCGATGCGGCGCCATTCGTTGCCTCACTGATGCCGAGAGAGGGGAGAGCGGTGTAGGGGAGGATGATTGGTTGGAGGTTCGTGATCCAACTGGCCGCTAAGCAAGGCTTGTACTTCGAACGCCTTCAGGTTTACTGAAGGCGTTTTGTTTTGCCCCGGTTGCTCCTGTTGGTAACCCATCAGATTTGCATCAGGATTCTCCTCGCCGGCTGATAGACACTCTGCGAACCCGAGTATGGGTTAAGTAGGGCGTTGACTGATGATAGACCACGAAGTTTTGCATTTTCAGGAAACCCTGGGCGAGGGCGGCAAGCGTGTTGTAACTGCCCAAGAGGTATGGCTGGCGCATGAAATC
Organism: Chromobacterium sinusclupearum; assembly: GCF_002902845.1. Taxonomy (GTDB): domain Bacteria; phylum Pseudomonadota; class Gammaproteobacteria; order Burkholderiales; family Chromobacteriaceae; genus Chromobacterium; species Chromobacterium sinusclupearum. The sequence continues at coordinate 66,667 of NZ_PPTF01000002.1, read as the reverse complement.
ATCGGCAGGCCAGCTGTACTGACGCTGGTGTCTGATGGGATCCCAGCGTCGTGGGAGATGCCGGCCGGCTGGCAAGGCTTGCTGATGCTGGACCGTGTCGAAGTGCAGGTCTTGGCGGGGCAACTGACGCTACGCGCGCTCAAGCTGGAAGTGCTGAGCAAACTGCTCGCTTTTCTTGATGAGGCGCGGAGTCTGGAGGAGGTTGATACCGGAGGGGGGGCTTGGGCGGCACTGCCGCTGGGCGATCCATCGGTATGCGAAGATCGCAAACGTTGCGAATACTGGTTCTTGTCACAGGCATTGATGCCAACCCCTGCGTTCAATGAGTTCCTTGCCGGACTGCGCCGCAGTGAAAGCTACTGGTTGGTCCGTTTTCTGCTGGCGCAGTCGGCCGGCTGCGGCACTTTGCAGGATCTGGGAGAGCGCTATGGCGTCTCGTACTCGCATTTCCGTCGGCTATGCCGCCAGGCATTAGGGAGCGCGGCCAAGACCGAGCTACGCGACTGGCGCATGGCGCGCTCGCTGTTGGACGTGGTTGAGGGGCGCGAGAGCTTGACCCAGGTAGCGCTCAAGCATGGTTACGCTTCGTCTTCTCATTTTTCCAACGAGATCCGGGAGCTGCTCGGCGTGTCGCCGCGCGGCTTATCCAACATCATTCAATTGGCTATCAAATGAAGAGAAAAGTTCTGTGTGCATGGCTTCTTTCGTGTACTGCATTGCTAACGCCCCCAACCGGCTACACCGCGGAGCCAGTGCGGCCAGCCGGCTCTGGCTACATTGCTAAAAATGAGAGCCTGCGCGGTTTTTTCGACGCGTTGGCAGCGCAGCTCAAAAAACCAGTCATTGTCAGCAAGTTGGCGGCGCGCAAGCAAATCAGTGGAGAGTTCGATCTGGGTAATTCTCAGGTGTTGCTGGACAAACTGGCGCAACAGCTTGGACTGATTTGGTACCACGACGGGCAAGCCATCTATGTTTACGATGCGAGTGAAATGCGCAATGCGGTAGTGTCTTTGCGCAATGTGTCATTGAATACCTTCAATGATTTTCTGCGGCGCTCGGGATTGTACGACCGTCGCTACCTTTTGCGCGGGGATGGCCGCAGCGGTACTTTCTATGTGTCCGGTCCGCCGGTGTTCGTCGACTTGGTAGTCAATGCGGCCAGCTTCATGGATAGGCAGAGCGACGGCGTGGACTTGGGACGGCAGAAGATTGGCGTGATCCGACTGAATAACACTTTCGTCAGTGATCGCAATTACGAGCTGCGGGACCAGAAAATCATCATACCTGGCATGGCAACGGTGATCGAGCGTCTATTGCAAGGTGAAGACAAGCCTTTGCAAAGCGCGGCTAGCGGTGCGCCCGCTCCCGCCCCGGCGCGGCGTGGCGATATTCCCCCGATGCCGGACTTTCCCGGCAGCGGCGCGGCGAAGCCGCCAGTGTATGCCGGAGGCCTGAGTCTGCCCGAGGCCTTGAGGCAGGAAGTCGCCGCGGGCGACATCAAGGTCATCGCCTATCCGGATACCAACAGTCTGCTGGTCAAAGGCACGACAGAGCAGGTACGCTTCATCGAGAAGTTGGCTGCTGCGCTGGATGTGCCCAAGCGTCATGTTGAGCTGTCCTTGTGGATCATTGACCTGGACAAAGGGGATCTGGACCAACTGGGCGTCAACTGGAGCGGCGCCATCACGGTCGGCGACAAGCTGGGCGTATCGCTGAACAACAGCGGCTCCATCAGTACGCTGGATGGCAGCCGCTTTATCGCCTCGGTGATGGCGCTGGAGCAGAAAGATAGAGCGAATGTGGTATCGCGCCCAGTGGTATTGACGCAGGAGAATGTGCCTGCGCTGTTCGACAACAACCGTACTTTCTACGCCAAACTGGTGGGCGAGCGCAACGCCAGCCTGCAGTCCGTCACCTATGGCACCTTGGTCAGCGTGTTGCCGCGCTTCTCCGCAGACGGGCAGATCGAGATGTCGCTCAATATCGAGGATGGCCGCGAGACAAAGACGCCGAACTATGAAAACGATCCCCCGGACTCGCTGCCGGAAGTCGGGCGTACCCGGATCAGCACCGTGGCGCGTGTGCCGCAGGGCAAGAGCCTGCTGATCGGCGGTTACACGCGCGACGCCAATGTCGAGCAGAACAACAAGATACCGCTATTGGGCAGCCTTCCCGTGGTGGGCGGACTGTTCCGCTACCGCAGCCAGAGTCTGAGCAATTACGTGCGAGTGTTCCTGATCCAGCCTCGCGAGATTGACGATCCGCTGACGCCGGACGCCAGCGACTTGGCCGCCAATCTGGCTAAGGAGGCGGGTATTGGCAATGATCCTCTGCAGCAATGGGTGCGCGACTACCTGAACCGAGAGGTAAAGCGTGGAAATTAGCAGCCGCCCACTGCCGACTATTGGTCTGCGCTCGGCAAAGCACCATGCCCGGGCCGACGCTCAGCGTGATGTGGTCAAGCAAAGCGACGCGTTCCAGGCTGAGGCGCAGCGCGCCGATGATGCCTCGCCTGCGGCCGAGATGCAGCGCTTCCTCCAGTCCACGGACGAGATGGCGGCTGCGCTGACGCAGTTCCGCAATCGGCGCGACTATGACAAGAAGCTCGGGCATTTGGCCGATAGTTTCGAGCGGGTGTTGGATGAAGAGGCAAACCCGAAGGCGCAGCAGATTGTACAGGTGGCCAAGGCATTGGGGATCCGCGTCGAGGAATTGCTGCGCCAGGCGCGCGCCTTGTTCCCGGACGATAGCGATCTAGCGCTAGTGTTGCGCGAACTCCTGCGTCGGCGCCAGCTGGACGAGGTGGTGCGCAAGCGCCTGCAGGCACTGCTGCAGCAGGTGGAGGAGCAGGCCGATCCCAAGTCTTTGAAGGCCGGCATCAACTGCGCGCTCAAGGCGAGACTGTTCGGCAAATCCTTGCAACTGAGTCCGGGCCTGCTGCGCGCTAGCTACCGGCAGTTCCTGCAGAGCGAGGCGGCGGAGGTTGAGGTCTATGCTGACTGGATTAGCAGCTTCGGTTACCAACGCCGGGTCTTGGTGCTTGACTTCATTGAGGGCGCGCTGCTGGCCGACATCGATTCGCAGGACGCCAGTTGCTCTAGGCTGGAGTTTGGCTACTTGTTGGGGCGCCTAGGGCAGCTCAAGTTGCTGCGTTCCGCGGATACATTGTTTGTCGGACGCTTGATGGGCAATGAGCATGTCTGCGCCTTCAACGGCAATGAGTCCGACTGGTTGCTGTTTCTGCTGTCTTTGCTGCTGCAGCCGCAGGATTTGGACGCGCTGCTGGCCGATACCGTGGGGCGCAGCGCGCTGCTCTCCCGCCATAGTGAACACTCGACGTTGTTGCAGGCGCTCTACCAGGCATGCAAGGCTCTGCCCCCGGCGCTCTTTGTTGATCCGCGCTGGCAGGAGGCTTTGCTTGAAGCCTTGCGCCATATGGCGGGCATAGCCTATCGCCACGAACAGGCTGAGCGACGTCGTGAGACGGGATGATCCATCCATCAAGGCAATCATGAACTAACCGCTTCGAGCGGCCCTGCCTGGTAGGGCGAAGTTCATCGGACTTATTGTATTTCCGAGCGTATATCGGGCTCCTGGTTTTGCCTATCGCTGCGCCATTGCCGGCTTTGTCGTGACGGCGCGAGACCATCGCCTCTTTTGGGCAGTCTGCCGTCATCTTGTTTCCCATGTTTTCCTGTGCTTGCGCGCGAGGCTCTCCTGCCTGGGCTGATGGGGCCGGGATAATCAGATTTACATCAGGATTCCAGCATTCGGCTGTTAGACACTCGCCTCTGGCGTTTGAGAGAAGTGATCGCTTGCCCCGAGCCGTGATGACTCTCGATGATGGATTGACCGAATAATTTGGGATGCCCCAGTGTTTAATTCCTTGCTCAACGGCGCTCGTACGCGTCCGGAACTGCTGATCCTGTTGTTGATGGTGATGATCATTGCGATGCTGATCATTCCGTTGCCCACCTATCTGGTGGACTTCCTGATCGGTCTCAACATCGTGCTGGCGGTACTGGTGTTCATGGGGTCCTTTTACATCGACCGCATTCTCAGCTTTTCCACCTTTCCCTCGGTACTGCTGATTACCACGCTATTTCGTCTGGCGCTGTCCATCAGTACCAGTCGGTTGATTCTGATAGAGGCTGATGCTGGCGAGATCATAGCCACCTTCGGTCAGTTCGTTATCGGCGACAGCTTGGCTGTAGGCTTCGTAGTGTTCTCCATCGTTACCGTGGTCCAGTTCATTGTCATTACCAAGGGCTCTGAGCGGGTCGCCGAGGTAGCGGCGCGCTTTTCGCTGGATGGTATGCCTGGCAAACAGATGAGTATCGACGCCGACCTCAAAGCCGGCATCATTGATGCCGATGGCGCGCGCGAACGCCGCAGTGTACTTGAGCGCGAGAGCCAGCTTTACGGCTCTTTCGATGGCGCGATGAAGTTTATCAAGGGCGATGCCATTGCCGGCATCATTATCATCTTCGTCAACTTCATCGGCGGTATCTCCGTGGGCATGACGCAGCATGGCATGGATCTGTCCACTGCCTTGTCCACTTACACCATGCTTACTATTGGTGATGGTTTAGTGGCGCAGATTCCGGCGTTGCTGATCGCTATTAGTGCTGGCTTCATCGTCACCCGAGTCAACGGCGATAGCGACAATATGGGCCGCAACATCATGGGCCAGTTGTTCGGCAATCCTTTTGTGCTGATTGTGACTGCGGTGTTGGCGCTGGCTGTGGGCATGTTGCCTGGGTTTCCGCTGTTCGTGTTCGCCATCCTGGCGGCGGCGCTGGCCGGCTTGTTCTATTACAAGCGCCGCGTGGCGAAGCAGGGGGCGAGTAGCGGCGGGAAGACCGGCGAGACGGGCGTGGCCAGCATGAGTGGGAGCGTCGCGCCGGCGAGTGGCAAGGAGAGCTCGCTGGGTTTGATCGGCAACCTGGACAAGGTGGCTGCCGAAACCGTGCCCTTGATCCTGCTGGTGCCCAAGGCGCGGCGTGCTGTGCTGGAGCAAGCGCAATTAGCCGAGCGGCTGCGTAGCCAGTTCTTCATCGACTACGGTGTGCGCTTACCAGACATGCTGCTGCGCGATGCTGACGGTACGGCCGATAACCGCGTGGTGTTGCTGATCAACGAGATCCGCGCCGACGAGTTCGAGCTGCATTTCGATTTTGTGCGCGTGATCAACTACACAGATGAGGCCACTGCTCTGGGTGTGCAGCCAGTGTTCAGCACCCAGGGAGGCAGTCAGTGCGCCTGGGTGCGCCCGGCCGACGGCGACAAGCTGGTCAAGCTAGGCTATCAGTTGCGCCCGGCGCTGGACGAGCTCTACCACTGTCTCGCCGCATTGTTGGCGCGGCACGTAAACGAATATTTTGGTGTCCAGGAAACCAAGCACATGTTGGATCAACTGGAGGCTAAGTACCCGGACTTGCTCAAGGAAGTGTTGCGCCACGCTACGGTGCAACGCATCGCCGAGGTGCTGCAACGCCTGCTGGCCGAGCGCATCTCGGTACGCAATATGAAGCTGATCATGGAGGCGTTAGCGCTGTGGGCTCCGCGCGAGAAGGACGTAATCAACCTAGTGGAGCATGTACGCGGCGCGCTGGCGCGCTACATCTGCCACAAGTTCGCCCACGGCGGCGAGCTGCGCGCGGTGATGACCTCTGCTGAAGTGGAGGACATGGTGCGCAAGGGCATACGCCAGACATCGGGCGGCGCCTTCCTCAACCTGGAGCCTGCCGCCTCTGACGAACTGATGGACCTGTTCGCGGTAGGGCTGGATGGTTTGAGCATCGCCCACAAAGACATGGTGCTGCTCACATCGGTCGACGTACGCCGCTTCATCAAGAAACTGGTCGAAACCCGCTTCCGCGAGCTGGAGGTCGTGTCTTTCGGCGAGATCGCCGACAGCGTGTCGGTGAACGTGCTCAAAACCATTTAAGCCCTAGAGGATTCCGCACATGTATACCCCGGATATTGCCCAACTGGTTCGCGCAGCACTGGAGGAGAGTGGCTGCGACCCCTCTCTGGTCGGCGAGTTGGACAGCCATTCCACCATCGCACTCGACCTGCACGAGCTGCCGAGCATCTATATCAGCGTCCAGGACGACGAGCTGTGGCTATGGTCACTCATCGGAGACTACAGCGATGCCGTGATTAGCCAGCGTGGCAGTGAGTTGCTGGCGGCGCTGATGCAGGGCTGCGGCTTTGCACGGGGCGGCCAGCTGCAGCTGACAGTGCAGGACGGCTCGCTTGCACTCAAGGCCTTGGTGCATCCAGACTATTTGGTAGATGGCAGCCGCTTTTCCGAGGCGCTGAATGGCTTCTTTGATGGTCTGGAGCGCTTCAGCGGGTCTTTGCTGCGATGAAAGCGCCACGCCTGTTGCGCCGCCTAGCATACCCGCAGCGGCTCTCCGGCCCCATCTTGGAAGCCGCGTTACCTGGGGTGGCCATCGGCGAACTATGCGAGATCCGTCGCAATTGGCAGGAGAGCGAAGTCGTGGCGCGGGCCCAGGTGGTGGGGCTGACGCATGAACGCGCAGTACTCTGCTTGATCGGCAACCCGCGAGGTCTCACCCGCGAAGCAGTGCTGCAGCCAACCGGGCGTACGCTGTCGGCCTGGATCGGCCAGGCTGCGCTTGGCGCAGTTCTAGATCCAACCGGGCAGATCATCGAACGTTTCGGTCCCGAGTCCGGCGTTGGGGGCGAGGAACGCGGCGTGGACGCCGATCCACCACCGTATTCGAGCCGCGCGGGGGTGCGCGAGCCACTGATTACCGGTGTGCGAGCCATAGACGGACTACTCACCTGCGGTGTCGGCCAGCGGGTGGGCATTTTCGCTTCGGCGGGCTGCGGCAAGACCATGCTGATGCACATGCTGATAGACCAGACCGAGGCCGACGTCTTTGTCGTCGGTTTGATTGGAGAGCGTGGTCGAGAAGTGACTGAGTTCGTCGAAGCGCTGCGAGCCTCGCCCAAGCGCGAACGCTGTGTGCTGGTATTCGCCACCTCGGACTACGCCTCGGTCGACCGTTGCAACGCCGCGCTTCTGGCCACTACCGTGGCCGAATACTTCCGCGACCAGGGTAAGAAGGTGGTGCTGTTCGTCGATTCAATGACGCGTTACGCCCGCGCGTTGCGCGACGTGGCTTTGGCGGCCGGCGAGCCGCCGGCGCGGCGCGGTTACCCGGCCTCCGTGTTCGACAGTCTGCCGCGTCTGTTGGAGCGTCCCGGCGCTACGCATAACGGCAGCATCACTGCCTTCTACACCGTTCTGCTCGAAGGCGACGACGAGCCGGATCCCATGGCGGATGAGATCCGTTCCATTCTGGATGGCCACATTTATCTGAGCCGCAAGCTGGCGGGTCAAGGTCATTACCCGGCCATTGACGTGCTCAAGAGCGCCAGTCGCGTCGCGGGTCAGGTCACGGACCCGGGGCATCAGCAGTTGGCCAGCGGCGTGCGCACGCTGATGGGACGTTTGGATGAGCTGCAAGTCTTTGTCGACCTGGGCGAGTATCGCCAGGGAGACAACCCCGACAATGACCGGGTGATGCGCATGCGCGACCCGCTACGGCAATGGCTGCGCCAGCCGTTGCAAGAGCATTCTTCTTTCGACAACACCTTGCGGGGCATGCATGCGCTTAATGGCTAAGATCCACAGTTTGCAGCGGCGCAGCGCCGCATCCCAGCAGCGCTGCGAGGTGCAATTGGCGCAGTTGGCGCGCGAGGACGACGCGTTGCGCGTCGATGCAGATGCATTGGTCGCGCAGGCTCAAGGTCTACGCCATTTGCTGGAAACGCAGCGGCCGACAGGCGCCGTGCTGGACCGTGGCCAGTTGTCCGCACTGCTACGCAAGCAGGCGGTGCTGCGCCGTCAGTTGCAGAACTTAAATCTGCAATTGGCGCAGCTGGGCGAGCAGCGCCAGGCGCTGGCCATGCGTCGCGATGAACGCCAGTTCGAGCGTCATAGCTGGCTGCGCAAGAAAGACAAGTATCAACGTTGGGCTAGCCAGGTGCGCAAGCAGGAGCGTTTGCTCCAGCTGCGGCAGGAAGAGGCCGAACAGGAAGAGAGGACACAATGGAGGCCATGATCTCTATCGCTCAGCCCAGTGGGGCGCCAGCGCCGCTGTCGGATGGGCCGGGGAGCTCTCTGGACGAGCTGGCTCTGGAGAAGGCCCGGGATCAGCACCGGCCGCGTGACGAAGACGAGCGTAGCCGCGAGCCGGCCCTGGAGCCTGAGCTGGCCAAATACCAACTCGCTTGGCAAGCTCAGCAGCCGCAGGCGCTGGCCTTACGACGCCGTAATGAATCCGTCCCGACAGAGGTCGAGATAAAAGTAGGCACGACGGATCGCCAGGACAGACTGGAGCTCGCGAACGAACCGGACAAGAAGGATAAGTCGCCGTTGCTGGATGCTCGGCCAGGCAAGTTGGCGCTCGCGGCCATCGGGCTGAGGGCGCAAAAGCACGGCGACGTCGCGCTGGCGATGAATGACGCCAGACAGGGCAAACCGGTGCTCGCGGAGGGGGAACAGCAACGCGGCGAGCCGCTAGGCGATTTCCTGCTGACGAAGAGGGATGCTCGGGTGGGGATGCTGATGCCCTTTGTCGCCGGACAGGGGCCGATCCAGGAGGGCGAGCAGGACCTAAACCTCCAGGTGGTGAGGCAGTCGGCCGTGGAGCTGGGCGAGCCAGCCTTGGCGCGCAGCAAGGACGCGCTGTCCCGCATGAAAAAGAACGCGTCCCCCCATACCGTTCCGCTTGCCTCTCCTCAACCCATGCCCGACCTCATCCCTTTGACTCAGGCATCGTCTCACGCAGAGCGCCTGCGCGCGGCGAAGCAGGCGCCGGCGGCGGCTCAGAGGAGGATGTCGGGCGAAGCTACGGCCTCAACGGTAGGCACTGCCGCGCCAGCGACGCAAAACGGTTTGACGTATCAATTCCGGCGCTGGGGGAACGAGCACTCGGTAACCGTGCAGGGGGGGCTCAGCGGCAGCTTGCTGCTGCAGCCGTCGGATGCGCTGGTCGCGCAACGCTTGGGCGAGCAGTGGCAGTCGGGAAATCCTCAGCAATGGCAGTTGGCGCGGGATGGCGGCGAAGGGCGTGGACAGCAGCAGCCGCGGCAGGATGAAGAGGATGAAAGCGGATGCTGAAGTTAAAACGGATGGATAAGGCTCAGCACGCGCTCGAACTTGTCGCGGCGGTCTGGCGTCGCCAGGGCTGGGATGTGGCGCTGGAGACGCCGCCACGGCACGGCGTCTGGTTGCCCTTGGCGGACGCCGACCACCGCTGGCGAGGCTGGATGCAGCCAAGTGGCTGGCTGGCGCATGTGGCGCCGGAATTGGCCGGGCTGGCCTCCGCCGCAGGTATCGAGGCGCAGGTGCTGCCATGGCTGGCTGCCGTTGAGCAGCCGCTAGAACTGCCCATTCCTGAACTGGCCTACCAGCGTCTCTGGCTGGGCGAGCCTGTGGCCGGCACTGCGCTGCCGCAGCGGCCGCTGTTGCGGGTCATGAGCGCCAGCGGCCCCCTTTGGCTGGAGAGTGCTCCCGAACCAGAGTTGGCCGATACCCCGGCGTTGGACAACCTTGGCTGGCCGCTACGCTTTGTCGTTGGTGACAGTTCTGTGAGCCTGGAGCTGCTCAAGCGCGTGGCGTGTGGCGATGTGCTTTTGGTGCGCGAGCCGGCATCAGCGGTGCGCTGTTACGAAAAGACCCTGGGCTTTTATCAAATCCTTGAGGAGGGAATCACCATGGAATGGCAGGAACAACAGGAAATTCAGGATGAGGTTGAACCCATGTTGGGCATGGGGCAGCTGCCGGTGAGGCTGGAGTTCGTATTGCATCGCAGCCATCTGACGCTGGCGGAGCTGCAGTCCCTTTGTCAGGGGCAGCTGTTGCCACTGCCGGTAGAGGCCGAACGGCAGATGGAGGTGCGCGCCAACGGCGCGTTGATCGGTCGCGGTGAGCTGGTGCAGCTGGATGGCCAGTTGGGGGTGGAGGTAAACGAGTGGATGGGTGGAACGGGCGATGTCGAATGATATCTCGATGATAGCGCTGCTGGCGTTCGCCACGCTGCTGCCATTCCTGATTGCCTCGGGGACCTGTTTTATCAAGTTTTCCATCGTGTTCGTCATGGTGCGCAACGCACTGGGCTTGCAGCAAGTTCCGTCCAACATGACGCTCAACGGCATTGCCTTGATGTTGTCCATGTTCGTGATGCTGCCCATCGCGCAGCAGGGGTACAGCTATTACCAAGAGGAGCAGGTCAGCTTTACCAGCGTGTCTGCTGTCAGCGGTTTCGTTGACAACGGACTGGATGGCTACCGCGACTATCTGCGCAAATACTCTGATCCTGAACTGGTGCGCTTCTTCGAAAAGGCGCAGGCCGAGCGCGCTGAGCGCGAAAACGTTGCCCTGCCGGCCGCTGCCGATGAGCGGCCATCCATCTTTGCGTTGCTGCCCGCATACGCGCTTAGCGAGATCAAGAGCGCTTTCAAGATCGGCTTTTATCTCTACCTGCCCTTTGTAGTGGTGGATCTGGTGATTTCCAGCATTCTGCTGGCGCTGGGTATGATGATGATGAGTCCGGTGACCATCTCTGTACCCATCAAACTCGTGTTGTTTGTAGCGCTGGACGGGTGGACCATGCTGTCCAAGGGGCTGGTGTTGCAATACCTGGACCTGGCGAAGTGATGCCGACGAGGGAGTTGTCATGAATGATCTGGTATTCGCCGGCAACAAGGCGCTGTACTTGGTTTTGCTGATGTCGGCTTGGCCCGTCATCGTCGCCACTGTCATCGGTCTCTTGATTGGTCTGTTTCAGACGGTGACGCAGCTGCAGGAACAGACTCTGCCATTCGGCATCAAGCTATTCGGCGTCAGTCTTTGCCTGTTCTTGCTATCCGGCTGGTACGGCGAAACCTTGCTTGGTTTTGGCCGTGAGGTGATGCGGCTTGCGCTGAGCCGAGGTTAGCGCACCATGCAGTTTGGGTTGTTTTTCGAAATTCACGGCTGGGTGGCGTCCGCGGCGCTCGGGTTTGCCAGAGTGGCGCCGGTTTTCTTTGTGCTGCCTTTTTTGAACAGTAACGTGCTCAACGGCGTGGTGCGCACCGCAGTGACCATGCTGGTCGCGCTGGGGCTGTGGCCGTACGCCGCGGGCGAGCTGCCGCCGTTCCAGACGCTGCCTTATCTGTTGCTGATCGCACGGGAGGCCGGGATAGGTGTGATCCTGGCTTGTCTTCTGGCTTGGCCTTTCTGGGTATTTCACGCGTTGGGCAGCGTTATCGATAACCAGCGTGGCGCCACGCTGAGCAGCAGCATAGACCCGGCCAACGGGGTGGATACCTCGGAGATGGCAAATCTATTCAATATGTTCGCCGCCGTGGTTTATCTGCAGGGCGGCGGGGTGGGGTTGATGCTGGACGTATTCCAGCAAAGCTATCAGCTGTGCGATCCGCTCGGACTGTGTACCCCGCAGCTGACGCCATTGCTGGGCCTGCTCAACAAAGTGGTGAGCCAGGCAGTAGTGTTGGCCAGCCCGGTGGTGGCGGCCTTGCTGCTGTCCGAGGTGGTGCTTGGCCTGCTGTCGCGCTTTGCGCCGCAGATGAACGCATTCTCTGTGTCGCTGACGGTGAAAAGCCTCATCGCTTTGCTGATGCTGCTGTTCTACTTTGGGCCGGTGCTGCCGGACAAGGTGGCGCAACTGGCCTTCCCCGCATCAGCCTTGCCTGCCTGGCTCACAGGGGGGGGGCGCTGAGATGGCGAACAAGACGGAACAACCCACCCGCAAGCGGCTGCGGGACGCGGCCAAGAAAGGCCAATCCTTCAAGAGCCGCGATCTGATCGTCGCTTGCCTCACGCTGTGTGGCGTAGCCTATCTGGTGTCTTTCGGCTCACTGGTTGAGTTGATGGGGGCATTCCGCCAGGTGCTGACTGGTGGTTTTCAGCAGGATATGCAGGGCTATGCGCAGGCTGTGTTCTGGCTGGGACTCAAGCTGCTGCTGCCCATCCTGCTGCTGTGCATCGTGGCCTCGTCATTGCCTGCCTTGCTGCAGAGCGGTTTCGTGTTGGCCAGCGAGGCCTTGAAGTTCGATCTGTCCGTACTCAACCCGGTCAACGGTTTCAAGAAGCTGTTCAGCCTGCGCACGATCAAGGAGGCGGCGAAGGCGCTGCTCTATCTGACTAGCTTTGCGGTAGCGGTGACCGTGGTCTGGTACCAGCACAAGGGCTTGTTGTTTTCACAACTCAATGGTAGCCCGATGGGCATGGCGGCGGTGTGGCGGGAGCTGCTGTTGTCGCTTGTGCTGGTTTGCCTGGGATGCATCGTGGTGGTGCTGATTCTGGATGCGGTCGCCGAGTACCTGTTGTTCATGAAAGACATGAAGATGGACAGGGAAGAGGTCAAGCGCGAGATGAAGGAGCAGGAAGGCAACCCTGAGATCAAGTCGCGCCGCCGCGAAGCGCATCTGGAGATCCTGTCCGAGCAGGTGAAGTCTGACGTGGAGAACTCTCGCCTCATCATCGCCAACCCGACGCACCTTGCTATAGGCATCTATTTCAAGCCAGAGCTGCTGCCCATTCCGCTGATTTCGGTACGCGAGGCCAATCAGCGTGCGCTGGCCGTTCGTGCTCACGCCGAGAAAATGGGCGTCCCGGTTATCACCGATGTGAAGCTGGCTCGACGCATCTACGCCACCCATAAACGCTACGACTACGTCAGCCTGGAAGAAGTGGATGACGTCCTCCGTCTTCTGGTGTGGCTGGAGCAGGTGGAAAACGCAGGCGTGCAGGAAGCGGTGCCTCTCGCGCCGCCGCAGGCCGAGGAGGCCGCGCCATCTGCCGCAACGCATAAATGAGCGATTACTGAATGTTTTACCCCGCCATCCGGAGTTCAATGGCTGCAAGGGTGGTTTTCGCCCTACAGCCAGCTCTGCCGGGTTGGTGACTGCGACGAAGGAGATGTTCCATGAAACCCGAAGACAGTGTCAGCGACGAGCGTTTGGCAGAGATGGTCTGGGATGCCGTGAGCTCAGGGGCCACCCTGAAGGACGTGCATGGTATTCCGCAGGACATGATGGAAGGCCTGTACGCCCACGCTTACGATTTTTACAACAAGGGAAGACTCGACGAGGCGGAAACCTTTTTCCGTTTCCTCTGCATTTACGACTTCTACAACTCTGACTACATCATGGGGCTGGCTGCCGTGTGCCAGCTTAAGAAGCAGTTCCAGAAAGCCAGCGACCTGTACGCGGTGGCTTTTGCCCTGAGCAAGAATGACTACCGACCGGTGTTTTTCACCGGTCAGTGCCAGCTGTTCATGCGCAAGGCGGCCAAGGCAAGGCAGTGTTTCGAACTGGTGTGCGAACAGAGCGTCGACGAGGCGCTTCGCGCCAAGGCCCAGGTGTATCTGGAGAGCTTGAAGGAAGTGGAAGCCGGGTCATCCCATCAGCAGGAAGAGGAACAGGCATGAATGACGCAAGTGCAATCGGCCGTAGTAGCTATCTGCAAAACCCTCAGCTTGCCGAAGCGGCTTTCGAAAGCGTCCGCAAGGATGGCAATTTTCTCGATGCCGCCGACAAGGCGCTGAAAGCGGTGCTGGCTACCAAGGCCGGCGAAGCCGATGGCAAGCCGCAAGTGAGTGAGCGAGACCTGGCCGCGCCGGCTTTGACGCCACCCACCGTCAAGGGACAGGAAGAACTGAACGGCTCGGGCAAGCTGGCCTTGTTGCTGGGGCAATTGATTGCTCTATTGGGCGACGTGTCGCTGTCGCAGTTGGAAGGTCGCCTAGCCACTTGGCGTGCGATGATGGACGCGCAGAAGGCTATGGGCGAGCAGTTGTCGCAGGAAATGCAGGCTGCGCTGGAAGAGGCGGAGCAGGCGACTGACGCCTATCGGTCAGCGCTGGGCAACCTGAACAACGCCAAGGCAGCGCTGGACGCGGCCAAGCAGAAACTGGCACAGGCGCAGGCCCGGCTAGATGGCTTGTCGCCGAGCGATCCTGGCTATGCCCAGGCGCTGTCTGCGCGCGACCAGGCGCAGATGGAGGCGAATCAGGCGCAGCAGAATGTAGACCAGGCAGACGCGGAGGCCATGGCTGCGCATCAACTGGCCACGAACAAGGCTAAGGTCGCCAACGATCTGCTGACGCAGGCACAGGGATTGGGCACCCGCAATGCGGCGGTCAGCAAGGGTGAAGAGGATAACCTGTCCAATACCGCCAAACTGACCATGCTGATGGCCATGTTCATGGAACTGGTGAATAAGAATAGTGAGGAGAGTCTCAAGAGCGATCTCGCGCTGTTCCAGGCCATGCAGGAAGGCCGCCAGAAGGAAATGGAAAAGAAATCTGCCGAGTACCAGGAAGAAGTACGCAAGGCGGAAGAGCTCAATCGCATCATGGGATGCATTGGCAAGATTCTTGGCGCGCTGCTGACCATTGTCAGCGTCGTGGCCGCTGCGTTCACCGGCGGCGCCAGCCTAGCGCTGGCCGCGGTGGGCGTGGCATTGATGGTGGCGGACGAGATCGTCAAGGCCACCACCGGGGTGTCCTTCATCCAGGAGGCGTTGAAGCCGCTGATGGAGCACGTGCTCAAACCCTTGATGGAGCTGATCGGCAAAGCCATCTCCAAGGCGCTGGAAGCTATGGGGGTCGACAAGAAGACCGCGGACATGGTGGGCTCCATCGTCGGCGCGGTGCTTGCCGCCGTCGCCATGGTGGCGGTGATGGTGGTGGTCGCCGTCGTCGGCAAGGGAGCGGCTGCCAAGCTGGGCAACGCCATGAGCAAGCTTCTGGGCGATGCCATCAAGAAGATCGTGCCCAACGTGCTAAAGGAGTTCGCCAAGAACGGCGGCAAACTGCTGAGCCAAGGCACGCAGCGTCTGACTAACGCGCTGGGCGACGCCGGCAGCAAGATTGGCTTGCGTACCGACGCGCTGAGCAAGGAGATGGTAGCCAATGCGCTCAACCGCGTGGTTGTCGGGGGGCAGTTCGCCCAGACTACCACCCAGGCTGGCGGCCAAGTGGCGGAGGGCGTGTTCCTGAAGAATGCGATCGAGCTCATGGCGGACTTCACGCTAGCCCGCTCCTCTATCGAGCAGATCCAGCAATGGCTGAAGCAGGCGGTGGAAGCCTTCTCCGAAAGTCAGAAGATGACGCAGGAACTGCACAAGAGCATGGCTATCGCCTTGCAGAACAATGCTGAGGCTGGCCGTTTCGTGCTGCGCCAGACCCATGCCTAAATTCAGGAGAATTTCTCATGTTACTGACCAATAGCCATATTTCTGCCCGCGTCAACACACACATCCAGGCCAAGGAGGCGGAGGCCAAGGCGCCGATACGCGGCGACCAGATCAATATCGGCAATGTCGATACCGTGGTGCAGCAAGCTGGAGTCCAAAAGCTGGCCTTCGAAACGTCGGTGCCCGAGCTGACGCCGCCCACCGCCGGCGAAGTGGAAAAGCAGGCTGCCAAAGCATGGCTGGAAAACACCCTGCAGGACGAATCGTTCAACAAGTTTGCCTCCGAGGTTCTGGAGCATCTCAAGAACAAGGTGGGCGCCCAGTCCGACGATCTCGTCCCTCTGCTATTGCACATGATGCCCGCCACTAGGGCAACGAGCGAGCATTTGACGAACATCCAAAGCAAGGTCCGCCAGGCGAGCGAGCATTTTGACGATATCGCTCCGCTGCTGCTGAGTCTGGTGCCCACCAGCAACGGAGTGGAAGAGCAGGCCGCCAAGGACAGTCTGGAAACCCACCTGAAGGATGAGTCGATCAAGAAGGTCTTGGACGAGGGGTTGGCGAGCATCAAGGGCATGGGGCATCCGGCGAGTGCGCTTTTCGACGCTATCTGCCTGTTGATGGTGGCCTTGGCTTATGCCGCCAGCCAAAACAGCCAGCGCAACACTATCCTGGGCAGCGAGCTGGCCAATCTGAACAAAGACTCCATGTACCGTGAGGCGGGCAATGTGCTGGGCGGCAGCACCGCAGGCGCCATCGTGTCCACCTCGCTGGCCGCCGGCAGTCTGGGCATGTCGCTCAAGGGCAGCAAGATTCAGGGCGATGCGCTCAAGCAGAACAAGGTCAAGGTGGACACGCTGACAACCGAGCTGAAGGCCGCCAAGAGCAGCCTGGCCAGCCAGGGTAGCATCAAGCTGGGCTCGGACAAGGTGGACGGCGTGACCCAGATCACGACGAAACCTGCGCCGGGCCCGGCGCAGCAAGGCGCCGGCCTGCCAGGCAACGCCGCGCGCGGCGTGACCGATACGGTGGATGGCGTGGCCGACAACGCGGTGAAACTGCAGCCCAGCAACAAGCGTCTGGACCAGCAGCAGATGGGGGCGCTGCACCGGCCAGTCGAGGACATCGAATCGGACCTGGCGACTCAGCAAAACGCTTTCGACACCAACAACCTGCGCGGCAGGCGCTGGGAAGCCAAGGGCGGCGCGATGGGACAGACTGCTCAGGCGGCCAACACCATCACCCGCGGCGGCGGCGATTACGCCGCCACAGTGGAGCGCGCCGATCAGCAGATCCTGCAGGCCAACAACCGGGTGGCGAACACGGGGGCCGACGAGTCGCGCGATGAACAGCGCCAGTTGGACAGCATGCGCCAGGAGATGCAGCGCGCATTGGCGGGCATGATGCAGGACACTGCTGCCGCTTCGGGCGCGGTTGCTAGCGCCCGGGCCAGTTGATCCCGCTCAGCATAGGCGTCTCTTCGCCTGCTTCCCCCGCCGTTTCTGGCGGGGGCCTCCTCCACATTGCTTCCGCCATCGCGCCACCTTGGCCGGTGCGGCTTTCTGCCGCATGGCTCCGGGCGCAGGTGACCAGGGGAACCACATGACCAGCATTCAAACTACTTTCACGCCGCCGCTGATGACGGCTTATCCCTCTGCGCAACAGAAAGCGCCATCGGTAGATAGCGATGTCGCCATAGCGCGGGCGCCGATCCCGCCCAGCGCCAAGCAGAGCGCGTTGGAAAACGCTCAGGCCAAGGCTGATGCCTTGCGCCAGGCCTTGCGATCCGGCGATGCCGATGAACGAGCGTTGACGACGCAGCAGTTTGCCTCCGGGCTTAACGGCCTGGCTGCTAGCGATGTGCCGCTGACGCCGAAGCAGCGCCAGGATGTTCAGACCGCGCTCGCGCCCTTGTCTGGTCAGCAGACGTCGTCGGTGAGCCAGACGGTATTCGAAAGCGATGCGAAGCTGTGGGAAATGATCGCCAAGTATATCGGCGACATCAACAAGGACTATCTTGGCGTCTACGAGAATGTTGTTGGCCAGTACACCGCGTTCTACCAAGCTTTCAGCGAGATCCTGGCCAAGATGGGCGGCTGGATCACTCCAGGCGGCAGTAGCAATACGGTCAAGCTCGACGTTAACGCGCTGAAGAGCGCGCTGCAGCAGCTGAAGGACAAGTTCTCCTTGCCCAACAAGGAGGCCATCCTGTTTCCGGCAGCGGACAGCAACGGCAATGTGACTGGTGCCACACAGGAAAAAGCCGAGGAATGGGCAGACGAGCTGGGTCTGCCGCGCTCCTGCGTCAAGCGGCTGGCAGACGGCAGCTACGTCGTTGTCATCGATATGGCACCGGTCAACACCATGATAGACGAGCTGGGCAAGCTGGGCACGCCGGGTGGCGACGGCAAACTGGAGCTTGATAACGCCAAGTTCCAGGCTTGGCAGTCCGGTTTCAAGTCGCAGGAAGAAAACCTAAAGAATACGCTGCAGACCCTGACGCAGAAGTACAGCAATGCCAACTCCTTGTTCGACAACCTGGTCAAGGTGCTCAGCAGCACCATCAGTTCTTGCCTGGAAACTTGCAAAGCCTTTCTGCAAGGCTGATAGGAGACAGTAATCATGACTATCGCATCCTCCGTATTGCAGCGTGCTCATTCTTGTCCGGATTTGTCCGCGTGGCGCGCCAACGACCGCCCGGCCAGTGCGTTGGGACAGGTGCTGACCCGGGCACAAAATTGTCCAGCCTCCTCCTTGTCGCCCAGCGTCACGCCGGCCACGGTGGACTCCGCACAGCGCAGCGCCAAGCTGGATCCCAATCAGTTTTCCACGCTATTCAAGCAACAGGCCCGCGAGGCGCTGTTCGCCGCGGCGGCGTCCCCGGGAAAACAGGCGTTGCTTCGGCAGACACTCGACGCCTCGAGCAATGCCTATGCGCAGCGCGAAATCGACGCCTTCGCCAAGGTATATAGCCAGCTGCAGGCCAAGCCTGATCTGAGTGTGGAGGCACAGGAGCAGCTCAAGGCGCTTGCGAAGCAGTACACCGATCTAATCATCCGGGATGGGCTGGGCCGCGACAGGTCCGCCTTTGACGCGTGGGACTCCAAGGCCGACCAACAGATATATACGCAGCGCAGCAAGTTGGAGCACCAATTGGCTGACTTTGCCAGGCAGCATACCGGCGGCGACTTCCTACAGCTGGGCAATCAGTTCATGGTCCAGCAGGTGATGCATTTCATTCGAGCCTATGTGGAAGAACAGCTGGGCGGGAAGCAACTGGGCGACGAGACGCTCAAGAATCTCATCGGCGTGGTGGACCAGGCTGCGAAGCAGGCTTTCGACGCGCTGCGGGAGACGCGGAAAGGGCTGATCGAGCGGAATGGCTACGGCGTCGGCAAACTGGCGCGCGACCTGGACACGGTAGCCGTGCTGCCGCTATTGCTGCGCAACATTCTGGCCGGACTGCCCAAGGATACGGTGCCGCCGGCGGCCAAGCCTCCCGCCGCCGAACCGACAGGCCCCGGTGATCCCGCGGCCGCCGGGCCGCAGCAGCCGGCGCCGGGCGGAATCACCTTCAATATCGGTGACATCCACATCGACAACAGCCGCCATATCAACAACAGCCGCCGCTTCACGCGGCAAGGCGGCCGTGGACGGCAGACGCCAATGGCGGTAAATGTCAGACAGTGCGTCAACCAGCGGCAGAATGACACGCACGCAGCGCAGGCGGGCACGGGCAGGACGACAGAACGTGTCGAGGATTTCATGTGGGGAGCGCCGCCTCAAACGCTGCAACGTACGTCGACGCAGGCTGGTTCTATCCCAACTCTGGCCAGGGATCAAGCAGGCGGGGATGACAAGTTGACCAACAATGCCACGCGCACCGACGCCAGCACCCAGGCCAACGCTAGCGTTGCGCACGCGTCCACCCAGGATGATGGCGTGGCCGCTACCGGCAGCAGCGTGTTGCAGCAGACGAACGCAGCGGGCGATACAAGGCCCAGTCAAGACTTCTCCACGCTGCAGTTCCGCGACGGACCGCTGCGCAACCTGCCGAGTCCGGCCTACTTGGGCAGCTGGCAGTTCCACTCTCAGGACGACCGCCTCCCGGCCGAGCGCCTGTTTGTGAGCATGTTGCGCGACGCTCTGGAGCCGCATCCGGCGCAGCCGATGCAGCTGCGCCGGGACTTTGATTTGATGCGCAACGCGGTGCTGCCCAATGATCTCTCCGGCTGGGGGAAGGAGCAGGACAATGTATTGCAGCAGTTTGCCCAAGGCGAGGCCAGCGACACGCTCAAGGATTACACCGCGCAACTGAGCCAGCTAGTTGTCAAGCAGCTGCAGGCCAAGAATCCTCTGTTTATACAACTGCGCAGCGAGGCGCAGCGCCTGGCGCGCAGCACCAATCTGCTGAATGGCGGCGGCAACCCGATGCTCACCCCCTTCCTGTCGGCCTTGGCCGTGGTCAAGGCCAGCGCCACAACCACCTCGTCTAGCGCTTCATCGCTGCGGCAGATGGTGCATGGCGTGGGCACGGATCCGATAGCGCGGGCAGACGCCGCGGCGATGACAGATGGCGCGGAAGACGCTGTGACGATGGCGCAGCAGTTCCGTTCGGTGGCGTCTCTTGATTTGCGCCGCGCTGGCGGGGCCAAGTTGGTGAAGGCGCCGCGTTTGATTCCGGGTACGTCGCCGGGTGCTGCCATGCCGAATGACGCCGCAAAGACGGGGCTCAGGGCGCAGGATAATGCTGAGCAGACCGCCACTGTCGATACTGCCGTTGAAACCACGATGAAGACTGGCGCCGCCTTGTCGCCGGTGCAGGAACGGCGGGAATGGACTACCGAGCATTCGGCTGCTGATCGCGACACCCTGTCGCAGAATCAAGGCGCGCGGGAAACATCATCGCCACGGAGCGAGGCCGGACCCATTCGCTCCCAGAAGCCGACCGTTAGCGCCACCGTTGCGGCAGACGCCAGCAAAGACGCAGATTCGTTTGCCGGACTGAAGCTGCAAACACCGCGGGCGCTGTATACCTTGTCGACGGCGGCATCGCGCCAGCGTCAGCAGCAGGCTGGTCTGTTCAACGCGGAGAAGGAACTGTTGCGAGCCTGCATGGATGGCGTGGAGTTGCAGCCTAACCAGCCGCAAGCGGCACGGGCTGAGTTAGCAGAGCTGCGCTTCAAAATGGTCAATGGCCAACACGGCGCGGTGAGTCAGGACGATGCCCAAAAGCTGCGCAGCATGCTGGACTCCAATGCTGAACAGCTGAAAGCGCGCAAGGAGGCGCTGAAGCGCCTGGTGGGCGACATGGTGTGCCAGAACGGCATGTTCTCCAACGACGACAAGGTGAAATCCGCCCCTCCGGTGGTGGCGACCGTCATGGAGTGGTTGAAGCCGGAGAGCAACGAGTCGTGGCAGGACTGGGCAGCCCAGATGCGCCCGGCCAGGCAGGGCGATCCGCTTAAGCCGCAGCCGGTTACTTTGAGCACCGATGGCCTGCATTTCGATGCGAGGAACTTGCGCAATGTACCCAAGCATTGAACAAAGCGTGCTGGCGCTGATGACCGAGCATCTGTCGGTGGACCCCGCCCAGCTGCAGCCTGAAACCCAATTGGTGGATCAGCTCTACCTAGACTCGCTGGACCTGATGGACCTGCTGCTGACCTTGAATGACGCCTTCGATATCGAGCTGGGTGTCGAAGACTTGGTCAGCATCAAGACGGTGGCCGATGTGTGCCGGGTGGTTGAGCGCCGCTTGGCGGGCGCGGGCCAGCGCGAAGGAGGGCAACCTTGAGATAAGGAGGATTTGTTGCCGTTAAAGATAGGGCCGACAAGGCCCATGCAATGGAAGGCGGGGCTGCCAGTCATGGCAGATGAGGCAGGCAGCCCGCTGCAACAGCGCTTGCGCGCGGTGGAGGGGGGAGCTGACTTGACGCTGGAGGACAGCGGCGAAGAGCCGCTGCGTCCGCCGCGTCTGGAGAAGCGTTTGAGCCGCGTCGGTATGCGCCCGCTCTCCGCGCTATCGCAGGCGAGTGTATTGCAGGCGAGTGAGCTGAAGAGACTGTGCCTGCAGCTGGCCGAGCAGGATTTCGATAACGACGATTGTGATGACGTCGATATCGACGATGCCATCGTGCGCCACCCGCAGCCGACAACTCCGCGCCCGCCACAGCGCGGTGAGTGGCTGTTGATGTGCTTGCACTGGCTGCATGGAGTCTGGTATCGCTATCGGCCGCCTCGTCGTCGCCGTGCTCGCCGCCTTCCGCGAGTCATCGCCACACAGCAGGGACGTGGGGCGAAGTCCTGATTCATCAGCTTTACATCAGGATCTCTTTGAGTACTTTGCCTACGCTCAATGCATCCCGGCTGGACCTCAACAATAACAAGCGGCGTACAACGCCATAGAGATGAATACGATGGATATGCACAAAGAATACTTGGCTCTCCTGGGTGAACGCCTGGGCCTGCCCTTGAGTTTTGACGATAACCGCCAATGTCTGCTGATGCTGGATGAACAGCTGCTGCTCGCGCTGCAAGCCGACGATCAAGGCTGGACCTTGCGTGGCCTGCTGGGCAAGGTGAGCCCGGATAGGGGCGCCGCTTTCTGGCGCGAGCTGTTGATGATGAACCTGGAGCTGCACGCCCAGCGCGCGGGCGCGCTGGCTTACGAGCCCGAAGCGCAGGCGTTGCTCTACTTGGAGCGTATCGAAGAACCGGGCGACACCGCCGCAGTCTTTGAGCGACTGGAGATCTTTACCAACCGCCAGGAAAAGCTCAGCGCAATGGTCCGCGACACTGAACAATTGCGGGGGAAATGATGGCTCTGACACTGAACACTAACTATGTAAGCGCTGTCGGGCCGGATCAACGCCTGCGTACTGATCAAGTGCAAGACCAAGTCCGCGTGCACGTCGCGCGCGAAGGATTGGGCGGCCGCGTGCTCAGCTGGCTGGGACAGTTGCCGCTGTTACGCAATCTCGATGCGGTGCGGGCGCACGTGCAAACCATCAAGATGGAAAACCAGGCCGCGCTGGAGACTTTCATCCAGACCTTGTCCCCGCAATATCGCGATGGCGCTTTGCGCGATGCTGGGCTGGATCTGAATAATCCCAAGCCTTTGACCATGCGCTTGATCCGACAAGTTGAGCAGTCCGTGGAGAGGCAGCAACAGGCGGAGCCTGTGCACGTCAGTTTTGCCGAGCGGCAAGCGCAAGGAAGGATCCCGGACGCCACGCCGCCGTGCCAGACCGTGCCAAGCCGTGCTGTGTCCACTCCGATGGCTCCGGCCGTCCCGGTCGATCCCCAGGCTCTGCTGAGTGAATTGGACAAAGCGCTGGGCAGCGTAAACCGGCCGGCGTATGCGGCCCCCAACTCGATCACCCATGCTCGCTTCTCACCGTCTTCAGTTCCCACCGCTGGCGCTACCCAGGTGGGCCAACTGGCGGTGAATCGGATCGCCATCGAAGGCCGTCCGGCCGCCTTGGCTGGCCAGTACCCGCAGGGTAGCCGGGCAGCGTTGGGCGCGCACCTGCGTATGTTAGTCGAGCAGGGGTGCTCGTCATTGATGGTACTAGCCGGTCATGACCAGGTAGGCGAAGGCGAGGGCAAATTGCCGCCATATTTCACGGAGGGAAGGCATACCTACGACGGTGTTACCGTCGCCAGTAAGACCCCCAATGGAGGAAGGATCGATTTGGATGGTCTGCATGCTCATCGTTACGACCTGACGATTACCATGGACGGTTGCGAGCCTTTCACTCTGCCTGCCTTGCACGTTACGAATTGGCGGGACCACGGCACGTTAAAAGATGCTGCTCAGTTGGAAAAGCTGGCTCAGTTGGCGCGCGAAGTGGACAAGGAGGGCAAGGCGCTGCGTGCGCCCATCTACGCCAACGTCGCCGCTCCAGAGGCATTGCCCATGATCCACTGCCGCGGTGGTGTCGGCCGCACTGGCACGCTGATCGCAGCCATGGAACTGGTCAAACCAGACTCCAAGGCCAGTCTGGAGCGAATCATCGCTGACGAGCGCGCCACGCGTAACCACCGCATGGCGGAGGATAAAGGCCAGCGCGAGCAACTGGTCGAGTTGGCCTTGCGTTGCGGCAAACAGGTATTGGAGCGGAGTGAGCTTCTCTACGCCAATGTCTGATCGCTTCATCTCCCCCGGCAAACGGCCGGGGAGTTTTTTCATCCCTGATTAGGAGTTGTTATGCCCAATCTCTCCATACGTGGCGGCAGTACGCCTATCACCCCGCGCGCGGATAGCATTGCCGCGACGCGTGCCAGTACTGGCACAAGAACCACTTTGGCCAAAGCTGTAGCCGGGGTACGTCAGGGGGGAAATATATCCTTGGAGGGAAGCCGGAGCGGGCGGGGGCCTGTGGTAGAGAGCAGGCTCTGTGGGCTAAACCAGAAGTCAGCTGTGGCGGCTCCGGTACGTGCTGAGGCTCAGGCCAAAGATCCGATTGTGAAAAATTTCCATAAGGGAGATTTGATGTATGGCACTAGTGCAGGACGCGAGCCCTATTTGCGGCGTGTAGAGGAGTTTCACAAATCCCATCCTGCGGATGATAACAAATGGGCGAGAAAAGTCAGGTCTTGCGCCTCTATGGTGATTAATAGTTACAACGATCCGATGCGTTCAGCACTGTCCGAAAAATTTAGCAAAATACAGCGTGGACATGCGAATTTAGTTTCCAAAAAAGATATTGATGTCGCGGTGGATAAGGCAAAGATAGGTCGCACTAAAGAGATAGGGTTTGATTTCGACTCTTATAAAGAGATTGCGACCAAGCACGAAAAGCTTCGCATTACAAGCAAACATGCGGATGAGTGGGAGTGGTGGAAACGTGGTAGCAAGAGTGGTATTGCCATGTTGATTGATCAGCCGGGAGATAGCCCAAGAAAGCTGCATTTCATTTTAGATGGAATGAATATGAATGGCGTTGTCAGAAAGAACGCTGCTGAAGGTGGGGCAAGTATAACATCGTCGGAATTGAGATATTTATATCGTCACTGGGATGAGTTGAGCGGTAGGGTAATTTTTTACCGAGATGGCATCCAAGTTTCTCCGCCTTGGGAAGATGTTCGCAATCCATCCATGATGGAAAAGTGGAGTGAGTACGATGCTTCTAGATCCTAACATGAGAAGTGTCGACTGACCCAGCCTTGGCGCTCTAGTGATGCCTGTCTCATACCTAGAAGTGTGGTACCTGCGTAGCGTATATGTCGATATAGGTTTTCCCATGAATAGTCGTACCAGGAGCGGTGGAAAAATTGTTAGTCTGCAGTTGTTGTGGCAAATGGAGCGCTTGTTGCACAACAGCATGCAGGGGCAGGCCTGCAACGCCACCCAGCAAGCACGGCAACGCGCCATTTTGCTGTGCGAACGGCTGGGCAAGGAGTTTCTGTCTCGTGGGGCTGAGGACGGGGTCTCAATCTATTTGACGGACCTGGAGGTTGAGACGCTAGGCAGCGCAATGAAACTGTTAGGGTGGCGGGCGCAGTAATGAGCGATTCCTGATAGTGCATTGTTTTTAATGGATTATTATTTTGTTAAGTAAAGAAAATTCAATACGTTGATCATTAAAGCAATCACTGGATAGGTATTTATATGATAGTTACTCAATTATCTGGCATCAGCTGGAATGCGCAAACCCGCCAGTTGGCGATTGACAATGCCCAGGTTGCCGAATTACGTCGCAATATCGCCCAAAGCAGCGCCCAAAATCAGGCCTTTTTCTCTCTGACTGTGAACGAAAAGGAATACCGCGCTAGTGTGGACGGTGACGGTAAGATTCAGGTTCGCCGCAACTGGGAGGGCGTTAGCTTGCTGTCCCGCCTGTTCAAGCCGTTTTATGGCCATTGTTCGCAGGCGATTGAGGCGGCGCTGAATAAAGTGAGTAAGCCGGAGCATGACGCCTTTATGCAAGAGCGGCGAGAATGCAATCGTATCTATGCTGAAAATTTTTCCCAGCTTTGCGCAGAGCTGAGGCATAGGGTCGAGCGCCAGGAGGACTGGGATTTGTCTGGGTTGTTTCGAGTGCCTGGTAATAAAGCGCGGATGGAGGCAACCATGCGTGGTATGGAGCGAGGTGCGGTAGATTTTTCAGAGATGAGTAATGATGACCTGGCCGGCATCATCAAGCGCTCAAAGATGATGGTTGATATTTCGCAGGTGAAGAACTTCCTTGTCAAGGATAAGCTGGGCAAAGAAATCTCCATTTGCTATGGGAAGGCAATCCGTGATTCGCATGAGAATAAGGAGCAAAGGCGATGCAAGGAACTGGCGGTTTCCACCATTGCGTTCTGTTACTCCCGCGCGGCAGAAACCGGAGAATTTTCCAAATATGCAATTTCTCTCAGCGCGGCATTGTTTGACTCTAAATCTAGTAACGACTCTAAGCATGACGAAGACGCTTTATTGCTCAGAGCACGGGGCCAAGAACTAACCGGCGCCATATTGGAAAACTGGCCCGATAGCGCCAACCGGCCTCCAGTTGCGCCTAAACCCAAGCTGTCTACTGCCGAAAACGGTGCATTTCCTCCTGTGAAAGGAGCAGAATTTGGTAATGTCATCGCCCAATTGGAAAGTGTTTTTGCTAACCGTGGCTCTGTGTAAATGAGCCTGTATACAAGCCCTGAAATATTGCAGGGCTTTTTTAATTTTTCATGCAATGGCTAGTTTTTGCAAGTGAGCATCCTCAGCGCAACCTATGATTTTTTGTATAACCGGCACGCAAACCATGGAGGAGTCGGAATGCATGTATCTAGCACACCTATAGTACACACCCGTCACGAGGCATCCACTGAGGCTGCCCAGATCAAGGGGCTGGGTACGCCACGCCGTTTGGCGGCTGCCGTCACGCATTGTGCCAACACCGCCGCGCAACCGCCCCAGGCGGAGCGGCGGGGCAAAGAAGGAAAGTTGCCAGGCGCGCAGCAAGCGCTGCGAGCCAAGCAGGAGAAATATTTTAGCCGCAACATACCGGCACGCCAGCCGCTGATGAATCGCTCGGGTGTTTCCCGGCCAGAGCATCACATGATGAAGGCCGTCGCGGAACTCAACGTTAGCGAGACGGCGCGCCGAGACCCGATATATGCGCAGCAAGTCATCGATGCTGTGTACGCCTCGACGTACAGCGCAGCCAAGGATGCCTTCGGA
The DNA here is from genome assembly GCF_002902845.1 of Chromobacterium sinusclupearum. GTDB lineage: Bacteria > Pseudomonadota > Gammaproteobacteria > Burkholderiales > Chromobacteriaceae > Chromobacterium > Chromobacterium sinusclupearum. The sequence goes on along the minus strand of NZ_PPTF01000002.1, from coordinate 40,253 downwards.
CGCTTATGTGTCGAGCGCGGAGCGAGAGTGCCCGACGGGTATTTGCAGGAGATTGGCGCGGCGGCCCATGCGCTCCGCATTGCCTGCGAGGAGAAGGACGGCATTTATACGCCAAAGGCAGCAGGAGCCAATCCCTTCGTCACGCCAGTGCTTTCTTCCATGCAAAAACAATTCACCGCCTACATGAACCAGCCCGGCCAGGGGGCGCGCCTTCGTGCACATGTAGAGGCGGCTATCGCGAAGGAAATCGCGCCGCAGGCCCCCGAGCGTGGCATGTTGTCCCCGGATGAGTTTGTCGCCCAGCTGGCCGAGATTGGAAAGCGTTGGGAACAGCAGTTGCCGCATTTGATCTAGGAAGATGAACACCATGCCCACCGCTACCATTAGCCCGGGAATCCGCTTGCCAAATATTCCTGCCTGCGCGGAGCGCCATGCGGCGCATGGGGTGGGCGCCGTTTTGCGCGGCGCGTTCGGCGCGCCTTTGCGCCGGCCGGCTGCCGCGCCGGCCTCGCTGGGCCTTGCCCCTGCTCGCAGCGCTGCCCCTTTGCAGGACGTTCTTGCCTCGTATCACCAGGGTCATCCTGGCCGATTGCTGCGCGACCTGGCGCAGAGGCCGGCGCTGGGGGCGTATCTGCAGAAACACGGCGGTGGCTTGGCGTTCAAGGCGGAGAGCCTGACGCCGCTACAGTTCAAGACGCTGCTGGCGGAGCTGAAAAAGGCCGGCCATGGCCTGGGCAGCCGCCTGCCCGGACAGTTGCGTCAGGCTTGGCAGTCGGCCGCGCCCCTGATTCTGGAGGAACCGGCCGGCTCCGCAGCGCAGGCGTCGGATACGCAGCCTGCGGCTCAGGATGGAAACCCATTTGGCATTCAGGATGCCGCGCCGGTGAGCGCATCGCATCTCCACCGCGGTGATGATATCGCCCAAAACGCAATGCCAGCCTATCCTGAATGGCTTAATCCCTTTGCTATCGAGGTAGGAAAAGTCTCCGCCGCGCCCTGTGTCGCGGAGGCAGCGGAGACGGGCCTGTCCGCCGTGCTGCTGCAATTGCTCAACCGCTATTTGTATACCCGAGATGGCTATTCCTTCGGAAAGGTCAATGGCCGACATGTCGATAAGTTGCGTCAAAACATCGAGTCCAGCCCCGCGATTGCTCGCCACCTTGTATTAAGCGGCGATAAGGGGCAAGAGGCAGTGACGTGGCGAACTGAGCCAAGCACACGCGACGAGTTGCAGCAATTGCTGCAGGCCTTGCAGGCCTGTCACGCCGCTGGCGGTAGCCTGTCGCGTTTGCTCGCCCAGGTGGCCTTCGTGGATGCGGGTTACCGCCTGTTAGATGATGCCACGCATGACGCTATCGTCCACCAGGCGGCCCGCCCGGCGGCGCACCGGCCAGGCAAGGCGGATGTGGTGGAGATGAAGCGCCAGGTCATGCAGGATGTGCTGCAACACTTCAGCGACCCGCGGCGTCATGCTCAGCCGCTGCCCGGCGCGGAACTGGCGCCGCTGATTGCCCACTACGGCCGGGTGGAGCAGGACCAGGCTCGGGCGCTGCAGGTAGTACGGCAGTTGGAGAACAAGCATGCGCCCAGTCTGGACGACCATGGGCTGTTCGACGCGCTGCAGCGCTTCTTCCACCGAATCAAGACAGAGGAACGCGTGGAGCGGTTTGAAGACAGCGTGGGTATGGCTGCCGGCAATTTCCACAAGAAAATGGTTGAAGAACTGGCTCGGGTGCGGGAGCGCCACGCGCCGGAGCAGGTGGCAGAGCGGGCCAAGATTGCGCTGGATCAGCATCTGGAAGCGGCGCATGCAAGATACGCCCGCCACGCGGCAGGCAAGAATATCTACCCGCAGCGGTTGGACCGGACGTCGCCGGTAGCGGGGCAGATCGATGCGGAGGCCCATCGCAACTACCGGCAGGTGACTCAGGGCATCGTGAGCCAATATGAAAATGGGTTCATGCGTATCCTGCATCGCGCTGTTGCTTCATTCTCTGCCGCAGAATTTTTGAAGGGAAAGAGCAGGGAGCGGGTGGTGCGCAATGCGATCAAGCTCAACGATGGCCTGTGCGAACTATATCTGGTGGCGGAACGACAGCATCTTGCCAATCGGAAAGTGTTGCAGGAACTTTCGCTTGGATACGTGGAGAGCGGGGAGTTGGATGCGGCGTTTCAAGAACAGCTCAAGCAACTGGTTACCGTGCTGCGAAGCAAGTTTCTCTTGAACTATCAGGATGCATTGCACCGTTACGTCGCAGATATCGACAAGATCAAACCGGCCCGTCCCGGCAAATTCAGCGCTGAACTAAAACTTGTCCGGGAACTTGCCAACATCTCCGGCGAGCTGACCGCTGATGTGGAGCGAATCCGTAGCGAGCGTCTTCCCAAGTGGCTGTCGCTGGATGGCGACGCTTTGCCGCAGGAGGTCAAGAAGGCGACGACACCGATATTGACAGCGCTGCGCCAGCGTCTGCCTAAAGCGAAGACTGTGGGCCAGACGCTGAGATCTGCATTCGCTCGAGCATTCAAGCCGACGCCGGCGCGCATTTTGGGCGGCCTACCCTTGATCGGAGGCTTGGCGTTTTCCCTCGCCGCCTTGCCGACCGCTGTGGCGGTGCCTCTGGGCATTGCTGCAGCCGTCACCCTGCCAGTCGCCTTGCTGGGTTGGGTGGGGTGGAATATTTACAAGCGCTTCGATGAGCGCAGCGAGCTGAACCAATTGCGGAAGCAAATGGAGCAGCAATGGAAAGCGATTGAGACGCCGTTGCCCTGATGTGGCGCCATGGGCTCGTTGACCATCAAAAGCAGGAATCTCAACATATGCCAGCCACTTTTCATCATCGCGTTAGCGAGCTTCTGTGCTATCTGGGCTTTGAGCCTCCGGCGCTGGCTGCCGATCAGGATGTCGCCGGGAGCGTTAAATAAAATAGAGTTTCGTAAATTCAATCATAACCTTTACATGAATAGCTTTATGTTTGGGTTTGTCTAGCTGGGCTTGATGTATAAATTGACGTTATAGCTTATTTTTAGTTGCGCTTGTTCGTTAATTTTTTGATGCTGGCAAATCTATCTGACTTTTCAATATGAGAATGATCGTAGCTTCGGGGGGAGATTCGAATGATAGGCCAAATCACTGTAGCTATATGTGCTGCATATATTCAGGAAGGCTTGATGACCAATCCTGATGTTGATTATATGCATCTTCTTGATCGTTTTGAATTTGAAAATATGCATATTGCAAAGGAGGTGGGGTGTTATGCGATCCTCTGCACTGAAATGCTTGAGGATTTAATGCCGCTTTTGAGTAAGTATGGCTGTGATAATTACTCTAGCTTCCAGTATGAGGTGTGCCACCTTTTTGGTGGCTGGCTTGCAGAAAAGTTCTGGTTTAATCTGAGACATCAGGCGCCAAGCAAGGCTGAATCAGTGAATAAACTGAAAGAGTTGATTGAAGAATTTATGAAAATCAGGGACAGAAAAAGTCGAAATTTAATTCAGCATATCGTGAGCAATTAACGTTATCATCCTATTTGTGGCTGCAAAGGGGCTGGCAAGTGATGTTTTTCTCTTCAGATTCTCGCTTTGCATGCTACAACTTGTCATTTCCCCTCCAGTTAGCAGATTTACGCTACGGTGATATGTGTCCTTTCATCTACTAGCCATTTTCAGGCACTGCGTCAGACTTTGGCGTCAGAGCACTTATGCAACAAGGTTCTTCATCTTGTCATTAGTGAAGGTTTCTGGAAATCTTTCAGATACCATCATCTTAATAGCTGTTTTTGCAATTCATATATTTAATCAAATCTTATTATCTATTGAATATTGATGTATGGCAGTATTTAATAGACTTGATGTCAAGTATTTCATTTGAGTCATCATCAGCTAGTCTGCTCAAGTTTGTAGTAGTAAATTTATATAAGGTGGCTAGATGTTAAAGGTTTTGCTAATGGTAGCTTTGTCAATTTTGCTTGGTTTGGTATTTTTATTATTAATTGCAATTAGGAATGATTGGCATGCTTGGCTGCGGGAGGGAGATGAAGAGCTATAAATGAAACTGTGCTTTCATTGCCGTGCGCACAATCAATCTGGCTACACAGAAGCTACTTGCGTTTTATGAATTGCAGTGCAGCGGCTGTGCAGCCTATTCTCCAGCTCATTCGGTTACGCTTGGCACCGGAAATTCACAGTGAGCCTCGTCCTGTGAAAATCCAAGTAACTCGTCTTTTATGAAATTTAACATACGTGAGGCTAGTATTTGATGAACTTCCTGGCTAGGGTGGACTTGGTCATGGAATATATATCTATGAGCAGTATTTAGCTTGCTTTCCCTACCCAGTCCCATCCAGTCTTTTAAATCGATATATCCTTCACAGTAATTTTTTGTCGTATTATATCCAACCGTGCCTGCCATATCAGTTAACTCTTCAAATTTTGCCTGCATGTCAAAGAACCGGATGAAAACATTTTCAGAAGCATAATCAAGTTGCAGCTGTGAGACCTTTTCCCTTAGCCGGCTATTGTGGTGAGTGGATATTTCTCCCATTCTCGCTCTATAGTTCTCATCTCTATTTTGATCATAGGCATACACTGTCTTTGAAAGATCCGGCACGCCAACAATAATAATATGCTTGACTCCAGATGATATTAGTTTTTTGATGTTTTTCTCATAGGTTGAAACAACTTTTTCCACATCAGTTTTGCCAAAGGTCATGTAATCATTAGAGCCCAGTGCCAGAATGACTACGTCAGACGCCTGAAAAGTAACGTCCTTCATTTGTCGGCTCATGTTGGAAACAAATAGAAATGCCGGGCTAATAGAGTGTCGCGCAGCAACTGCTCCACCCTCTGCTTTGTTAACAAGATCAGTTCCCATAAAGCTTGGTGATGCCAAAAATTCGGGCCAAGTAAAGCCATTGGTAAATTTACCTTGGTAATATGCTGTCGAAGATGGAAGTAAGCCCAGAGTTTTGCTACACATCCGGCCATCTGAATCAGAAAGGCTATCGCCAATGACAACTAGTCGATCAATTCCTCTCTCCCTCAAAAAATCCCGAAACACCTCATTCGGCACTTGATTAGAAGATGCCTTTTCCACTACCGCATTTTTTAATGCGAGTCGAAAGTTTCCTCCCATTCCATCTAGATCACTATTCTTTCCAGTGCCAACTCCATCGATAGCATCCATCTTTACAGGATCATTGCTTACCTGTCTAAGCTGCTGAAGTCTGCAAGAATGCTCTTGGGCTGGGCCTCTTGCCTCCAACTCGTTATTGTTGGTTCGTGTTGAAAATAGCGGTCCTAGCATGATTGGCATGGTGAATCCTTATGTATAAATGACTTAGTATTCAATTTTTGAATGAAGTCAATAGAATAGCCTTTATGGCGCATGAGATTTGCATGGTTATTTGTCATAAATTGGTTTCTAAAACACCATTTTTGATAAATCCACGCACATTGCTATCAATTGGATCCCTTAGTCTTTCCATTAATTGATTTCTGAAGTTGTAATTGACTCTGCCTGTAGCTGCTGACTCTTGTTCGCAAGCATTGAAAATAGCCCATTCAGATTTTATTCTATTTTCTACGCCTTTGATCATGAAATTAAGTTCACATTTGAATTTATCGTTTCGCTCCTTTGTGTCGAAAGATATATTATTAGATCCGTATGGGTCAGGAAGATTTTCCATGACATATGTGCAAGCATGCTTTACCTCCCATAGACTAGACATGTGAAGCATATTCTTCATGCCTTTTACAGATACCCCCTTTTCTAAGCATGTATTCGAACATGCTTTCAAGACCTGTCCAATTGCATCCTTGGTTTTTTCTGTACTATTTTTTTCATGCGTCTGGCGCACGGAGTTGATTAGCAAATCCAGCTTGTACTTAACATCCATTGTTAATTTTGTATTTGGCATGGCAAACTTTAAATTTATCTAGGAATGAGGTTAAATGATATCAATTTAGCCATTCTAGAATTTAATATTTCGCTCATTTTCATGGTTCAGTTGAGATTGATGCCCCACTCCCAATAAATTTCCTGTTGGTGTTCATCAAAAATGGCTCGGGTTGTCTGCAGAAGATAACACCGAGCCATAGGGTGATTACACGGGACTAAACACTATGCCTTGTACCATCTGGGTTTCGCCAACACGTAGGCCCCATCGATCAGCTCATCTGGTAGTCGCTGGTCTATCGAGTTGAAGGCATGGCGAGCATCATTAAAACGGTCGAAGTCTTTATATTTGATCAGTTTGGTGGTGGTCGCGCTTTCGTAACGCTTCGCCCAGTCGGCTTCGCGCAGAATCAGCGGTTGATCAAGCGAGGGCATGCCCTTATTGGAAAACTGGGCTGCCGTCAAGTCGAATACAAAAGTTTCGCCGTTTATATCGCCAAGAACCACAAAGTGGTTTCCGGGGAGGTTGTCGCTGCCATTGGCCCAGAGATACATCCCACGATACCGGATGTTATCCATACCCTTGCTCCGCATGAATTTGACGGCGTCGTCCACGATGGCCTCGCAGTTTTGCAGTGGACTCAGCATCTTGGCATTGATCTCGGGGATTTGCCGCAGTTCTGACAGGTAAGTCGTCATTTCTTCCGGCAAAGCCTCTGGCTCCCGATTAACAAGCACCCGTAATTGTTCATGGAGGGTTCCCGTATTCACGGACTGACCGAGAGGGGGATTGAGTACCTCTTCGGCAAATTCGGTCAGTGCCTTGAAGGCGGTCCCCGGTTGCTGATTTTGCAATTGCGCCAGCGCGTAGGCGGTCCGCGCCGTACGGCCGTTGCCATCGCCATAGGGGTGGTAGCGTGTAATAACCGTATAAAGCGCCTCGCTCAAGTCCATTTCCCCGGCCTGAACCTTGATTCGAATATCGCCCAGCGCGCGCTTGAAGCCGGCACGAGCGATGTCAGAACCCATGAACGTAGGATCGCTGCTGGAACGGAATGTGCGCGCCTGTTGACCCGGGGGAGGCATGTAGACGGCATTGTGAATGCGCTCAAGGGTATCAAAATCGAGCAAGTCGGCCTGCCGAAAGTCTATGAGCGCTTGCCGTATGCGCGGCTGCGCCACGGTATCGACACCCGTGGAGGCAGTACGGCTGCGGCTGACGATCCAGCGAGCTGCAGCATCTTCCGGGCCTCCAGACAAAGTACGGCGCGGGATGATCGGCTTCTGCTCGCGGATCCAGTCAAGTTGTCTTGTTGCGTCTTGCAAGCGCGTCAGGTCGGAATTCAGCCTGCGCTGAACCTGTGCCTGTTCAGCGGGCAAATTTCCCCAGGTGAATCGGGACTTGGCTTGGCCCAGGCCGTCCAGTTGCAAGTTCCGCCGTATCGATTGTTCGACTGCATCGGCGCTGGTTAAGCGAGCCAGTTCTTTGGCGGTTTCGCTGTTCTTCATGGTATCGGCCAGGAGATCAATCTTGCGGCTGTCTATGAGTTTTTCCCAGTTCATATGCTTCAACAGCGAAGGGATTGCGCTAGCCGATGCCGTCTTGACCTGTTGTCGTAGGATGCGCGCTTGGCGGGCGGCCTCCCGGGTCGTTTGAACACCTGACGGCACGGCCACCAAGCCGCCCACGACGCCGGCAATGATGGCTTCGTTGCGATAGGCGGCTGCATCTTCCGGTCTATTGGCTTGCTGAGCCTGCATCGCTGTAGCTGTTACATATGCTGTATCAATAGCCAGGTTAGTCATAAATAGCGCGACGCGGCTCAGCAGCGGGCCCGTGCAGGGAACGAAAGCTAATACCGAACCGAAAACAGCCAGAACCCCCTTGGCCATTTGCAGCGTTTCTTCAGTAATCTGCTCGGATCTGGTGAACAACAACTTATCGATATCTGAATCCAGGCGCTCCATGAATCCATCGAATAGCTTATTGGCCAGATCAGGTCGATTAAGGCTTGCGGTGTATCCGAAGGGATTCACCACCTCAGGAACCTCCGGAGCAAAATCGTTATGGTGGTATTTGACCGAGCTCTCGAACATGGAAAGCGGACTGTGTTTATATTCACTGGCGTAATAGACCGGTAGTTTACTAAGAACCCAGTCCTTGAAATCTGTTGTCAGTGGCATCGATGGTACGACAGCGGTTGCTCTGCCAAAAAGTCCATCATAGGCAATATTTTTGTCACTGACATGGAAAAAATTTGGATCATCCACGCTGAAAAGTACCCCGCGTTGGCTGTTGGGGGGGGCTAGGGGAATGAAGAACACGCCATTTAATTTATGTTTATTAAACGTTACTTCCGTGGCCTGGATTTCCCCGTTCAAAAATTTTTGCACGGCTTCTTCATATGCGGGAATCTTATTTGGGCTTTCCTTATACTTTTCGCATCGTTCTCTAAGCATATTCTGATAATGCGTCGTTAATATAGAACGATTATCTGGATTGTTGCGATAATTTGACAGCGCCTGCACCATCTTGGAGGATAAATCATCCGTTTTGAGCGATGCTATCAGCTCCTTGTATATTGGATTGGCAACATTGAGCCTCCAGTCGTTCAGCGGGCCTGATCTGTACTCATACAAATAGTGGCCGGTAATAATATCTTTCAACGAGTGAGTGTAGACATAATCGGTCTGGATGGAGCCTCCTCCTACATTACTAATGACGTGTCTAGCATTTACGTTGATTCCGCTGTTTGGCCCCAATCCGCCAAGCGAAATACCCTTGCTCTTCTCGAAGCGCCGTATCCCTTCTTCGATAAATTTATCAATGAAATCAGATGGATTCAAAATGGGACTGTACGCCTTGGCGAGGTCCTCCAAAGTTTTTCGGCCATAGCGTTCGAAGTCGCTGAGCAACTGCGCCGACACCCTTGGCGCCTCAGTCGTCACAGCGGCTTCCGGAGTTGAAGTCAAAGAGGTGCCCTGCCCCGCAGCCGATTTTTGTTTTGCGCTTTGAATTAAAAAGGCATTCTTGTATTCCGCTACTTTGGATCGGCCATATTCATCAGATAGATTGTCTGCAATTTGCCACAAGCCATCAATGATGGGACGGCATTTCTGAATGATCTCGTCACCAAAATATTTAGGAATTATGTCGTAGAACTCAATGGCCTTGAGCAATTTCATAACATTTATCTCAGACTGAGGCCGCCGATGTTGAATGAGGTTTCTCACATCGCTACTCTGATTCACGCCATCGAATAGTGCGCGTATTGGCCCATAGTCGCTCAGCCTCTCCTCGCGGAGCAGCCTATCGATACGAGTTTGGATTGACGCGCTGTCTGTGTCGGCGTTCCTCTTGCGCCGGCTTAGGAGCGTCTCGACGGACACCGTCTCGCTCGTGCGTGTGGTAGTAGCGGTAGCGCCACCACCGGGAGGCGTATCCGCCAGCTCGTCATAAAAAAGAAAGTCCAGATCAGGAACCGGATTTTCCTGGAAGATGGCCAACGCTTTTTGATAGTCGCTGTCGCTTGCAGGTGAGGGATCGTCCACGCCACGACGAGACCACGCGTAATGCCCCAGTACGCCCGCCCCCGTCGCCACTGCAGCCAACCCCAGCAGCAGGGGGATTTTCTGCTCCATCAATCGATTGCCCAGCGAAGGCGGAACGGTTGGAGCCGCCTTGGCGATAAGACTGGACTGGGTCAAACTTCCCACATCCTTGCCCTGATCGTTGGAATCATTTATCAACGTCGCCTCGATGTCGTCAGTGGCAGGAGCGGCAACCCGTCCTGCTTGTCTGGCCTGCCACAGACCATAAGCGATGGCCGCCAAGCCGACGGCTTCCAGTCCTAAGCCTGCTCCAAGTTGCCAATTCGCCCCGTTGCTGCGGGAGGCTACCGTGGCAGCCGCACCCTCCTCCCTGGGGAGGGGGGTGCTCAGACCCAGCTGCATTGGGCCGAGGCTTCTCGTGACGTCACCGGTGTGTGTTCCCGTCATTCTATCCTTGAGCAGCGCAGCCGTTTCTGGGTAGCGACTGGTGAATGCCGCCTGTTTCTCAGAGGTCATCTGTTCAAGTATGTCTGCCGCTCGCCCAAATTCACCCAGCGTGAAAGCTTGTTGAACATGATCAGGTGAGAAGGAAGTCCTGTCGCCATCATCCGCCAGCGCAGTGGGGAAGGTGAGAGGATCGCGCACTGAGGGCAAGGCGGCCCAGAGCGAACCGAGTCCTTCACGCGATTTTTCTATTACGGTCCCGCAAGCTGACATCGCAGCGTCCGCCAGCCAGTTCTCAACCTTCCTTGACAGTTTCTCCCTCAGTTCCTGCATGTTCTTGTTTTGGCTGCCGGCAAGCGCGTCCAGCCATTGACTGGCCCATGCAAGCCAAGTGTCGGCAGGGCGTAGTGCACCGACCTCCCGCTGCGCCTCCCGGAGTGCTGGCAGCAGCGGGATCAGATCAATCAACGTCTCCAGCTGCGGATAATGCTTGACGACGCCGTACTCCTTAAGCTTTGCAGCTAATTGGCACAGGGCATTATCGGCTGCTTCAGGGGTGCTGCTGTTGAAGGCTTGGTAAGCCTCCCACATCAACATGGCGTTCAAGTATTGGCCGTATACGAACTGCAACTGTTTGTCATCGCTTGGGTCGTTGGCGACAAACCAACGCAACGTGTCATCAAAGCAGCGGTGATCCGCGATGGCTTGCGCGTAGCGCATGGTGGCGGCAGCTAGCGGATCCTGTGTCAGCGCAGCAAAGGCGGAGGGTATGACGAGACTTGCGGTGCTGCTCGCAAGGCGCTTGCTCCAGTCATACCAGCTTTCATTGGCGGTACTTTCCTGATAAAACTTTTCCAGTTTCCTCACGGCTTCCTGCGGCAGTAAGGTGTTGGCGGCGCTGCGAGCCGCCAGCCACAAGGCGGAAGGGGCCAGTTCCTTGGCAAAATCGAACATTAGGCCAGACCAGGATCCGGCGTTTTGGTTGATCGCTAACAGACGGTTCAATAACGCGAGGGATGCCGTTGATGTCCCCAACTCAGCCTGAAAAGACTGAGTCCATGCCAGCGCCGGGGCGTGACCGCTCGCTTGCTGCAGCAGCCACAGCGCCTGACTGCACAATGAGCCATCCATGGGAAAGTGGCGCAGTTGGCCGGCAAACTGGAGGAGAGGGATGATTTGGTTCGCTTGGGGCTTGTTCGCCAGCCACCTTTCCAGATGCGAAAGAATCCCGGGTTCGGCCAGAGTGCTGGTAAGCCATGTTATTTTTTCGCCCAGCGAACCCTCGCTGGGGTAGCCCCTTCTCACCGATGCCAGTGCCTGCGCAAGTTGCAGCAGGGAGGTGTCCAGCGCCTGTCGGGCCAGCGGGCTGGCAATCAGAATGTTCACATAATCGAGTAAGTCTGAATCGTCAGGCAGATTTTGCAAAAGTTTGAATTGCGCAAAGGTCTGTTCCAATGCACTCACATGCTGTCTGATGCTGTCCAGACTCGTTTTCCCGATAACATCTTGTAACTTCTGATCAGATAGTATGGTGTTGGTCATTGCCAATAAATCGCCATACTTATCAAATACTGACGAATGATTTTGGTATTCCTGAATGCCGTACTCCAAGGTCTGCCATTGATGGCTCACACTCTTCAGCCAAGGCATTATTGCTTCGAGGCAACTTTGCAATGGTTTCAGAGCGGGTGCTAATGCAGGATTTTTCCCCCAAAGGTTCGCAATATTAGTATCCAGATGTTCCAATGCGGTGTGCAGGCGTTCCAGTCTGTCTTGTGACGTATAATTATCGTTGTAAATTTTGCACAACTCGTCATAGTTTATTTTCAGTTGGTGCAGATCCTTGATGGGAAGCGATTCGATCACCAGTTTGTATACAACGTTTTTTAGCACCCCATCAGCCATATCCGATAATATTCTCGTCGTGACGGCGTGGTTGTCCTGACTCGCCTTAACGGCGTGGTTGTTCTGCACCAGCGGTTGTGGGCTGATCTTGGCCACTGACTGATAGAACAGAGCCTCATAATATTCATCAGGGTTGTTCTCCAACTCTGCCGCAATGTCCCGTAAAGCGCATTTCAAATCTTCTGTTAATGATTTTTTATGTTGTTTGTTGCCATCGAATTGCATCAACTCTTCAAGCAAATGGTCGCCTATTTTTCCGGAGAGATGTAGTTTCGAGGCGATTATTTTCAGTAAGGCTGTTGTATTTTCATCCCATCCGGATAATTCCCTGATATTTTCAATTTGTTCTGGAATGCCTGGTGGATAAAATGTTGGTTTGTCGATCCTTGGATTGCGTGGTTCTTCTATTTTTTTTTGCGGTTCATCGCGTTTATTTGGTAGGGAGCGGGACGCGGGGGAGTGGGTGGGTTTTATCATGATATTCAAGTGGATTATTGAGTTGGATGAAGAGCGTAAAGAGTGTATATTCGGCAATAACTCTAAAGTTTCATATTTCGCTCATTTGTCACATTGAATTGCTGCGGCTTTTCTAGACATTTTCGTTTTCGTCCATCATCAACAGGCTTGCCGTTCGACTAGGGAAGGTCTGAACAACCTGCCGCGCAAACAGAAATGCAATTTCTCGCAGGTGTTTCGGCTGCAATAGATCCACCGATTTCAGACTGGCAACCACCAGGATGACCCGATTCCCGGCCATCCCCCCTTTCCGATCCCCGCCAACAAGGCCTTTCGCGCCAGCCAGATGTTGGCCAGCCCAAACAGCGTCATCAGTTGTGCGGTGTTCTTCTTCAAGCCGCGGTAGCGTGTTTTCAGGTAGCCAAACTGCTGCTTGATGACCCGAAACGGATGCTCCACTTTGGCCCGAATCTTGGCTTTGACCGTTTCGACCAGCTGGATCTGCCGGTCATCGGCTGAGTCGGTCAGCACTTTGCGCTGGCCGGGCCTCATCGCAATCCACCAGCGCACCGCTCGCGATTGGTGTTCGGCTCGCTTGTGCACGCCAGTAAAGGCGGCGTCGCCAAACACATCGACTTCCTCGCCGCAGCAACTGATCGACCATCGTGACATCCGCCACATTGCCGGCGGTGCCGGCCACGTGATGCACCAAGCCGGACTGGGCATCGACGCCGACATGGGCCTTCATGCCGAAGTACCACTGATTGCCCTTCCTGGTTTGATGCATGTCCGGATCGCGCTCGCCCTGGGCGTTTTTGGTGGAGCTGGGTGCGTGGATCAGGGTGGCATCGACGATGGTGCCTTGCTTCAACATCAGCCCTTTGTCGCAGAGATGCTAGTCGATGGCGGCAAACAGGGCGTGGGTCAGTTGGTGCTTTTCCAGCAGATGGCGGAAGTTCAGCAGGGTGGTTTCGTCCGGGATGGTATCCAGGGAGAGGCCAGCGAACTGACGCATGGAGGCGATCTCGTACAGGCTTTCCTCCATGGCCGGATCGGACAGGCTGTACCACTGCTGCAGGCAGTAGACGCGCAGCTGGGCCGGCTGTACCTGGATGGACAGCGTCTGCACCCGGGCGAAGGCCGGGTTGCTCTGCTGATGTTCGGACAGGATCTGCTGGATGATGCCCGGCACCGTCAGATCCTGGAACACGCGCGAAGTGCGACGGTGACGCAGCAGCGCGAACGGCGGCTCGATGGTCAGTTCGTACTTGGCGAAGCCGCCATCGGCACCGGCCAGCCGGGCCTCGCTCACCACGCCGCTGCGGATAGACTCGCCGCCCGCCGCATCCTCGATGCGCGCCTGCTGGCCCAGCGGCGACTTCAGTTCGACATGGGTATCCGGCGACAAACAGGTCAGCGTGTAGCGGTAAGGTTGGGACAGACACTCTTCTGCCTGCAGGCTCAGCGGCAGCAACTGCTCGGCGACGATCTGCCCGGTGCCCAGCCGCAAAGTCAATACCCGTCGATCTTGGCCAAAAGCGTAGGCGAAACTGGCCAGCAGTGCGTTCAAATCCATCCGATTCCCAAATAAAAATACCCTCCAAAGAGGGTACGAAGTGCTATTCGGGCGTCTACAGACGCGTGCTAATCAATACTGGAGGAAGATCGGGGCCTCCAGAATTCAAAAGCCGTCATGCGCATGCATGGCGGCTTTTTTGTATTTGTCCGTCAGCAACAAGCTTACCGTTCGACTAATGGACATCGATGCGGTCGGAAAGGGAGTGGCGATGCGACAATTTTGCTATGTGGTTGCGGGTTTGTTGGGGTGGCTGGGGGCGATGGCCCAGGTTGACGCCGCGCAGTCTTGCCGCGGGCAGAGCGAGTCGGCGACGGCAAGCTAGGTCTCGCTGCTGGAGCTGTACACCTCTGAGGGCTGCAGCAGTTGTCCTCCTGCCGACGCTTGGTTGTCCGGGCTGGGAGCGGCGGGCATCGGCTTGCGGCAGTTGGTGCCGTTGGCGTTTCATGTCGATTACTGGGATGGCTTGGGTTGGCGCGACCGTTTCGCCAATACGGCATATTCGCGGCGGCAGCGCGAGTTGGCGGCGCGGGCCGGCAGTGACTTGATCTATACCCCTCAGTTGCGCTTGAACGGCCAGGACTGGTCGGCTGGCAGCTACGGCAATCTGCGCGGCCAGTTGTCGCCCGGCGTCGCGCAGGCCTCCTTGCGGCTGGCGCTGACGCCCGCGGGAGAGGGGGTTGATGTCGATATAGAGGTTTCGTTGCAGCCTGGCGCGCCCGCGTCGCCGCAACTGATGCTCGCGCTGTATGAGAACCATCTGCAAAGCCAGGTGGCGGCAGGCGAAAACGCGGGGCGCTTGCTGCGGCACGACGCGGTGGTGCGGGTGCTGGATGGGCCGCTGCCGCTGTCGGGCAAGACGGTCCGCATCCATCGGCATCTGGCGTTCGCGCCGGGGCAGCGGGCGGCGTTCAGTGGGGCGGCGGCCTGGCTCGAGGATAAGGCTGGCAGGACGATTCAAGCGGTGGCGGCGCCGTGCGCGGCAGGGTGACGATGCGGCGCGCAGTGTGGCTCGATTCGTCGAAAAATGCGCCCGTTCAATAAAGGTCAACCGTCTCGGCGTCAATCAGTACGCAGGAATATTGTCTGCCTGGTGCCCGATTGGCACCGCGCGGATACGGCAAGATAGTTCTGATGAAAAATGTTATTGGCATGATTGGCGCGGCTGGCTAAGATCGGGGTTTCCCCTTTTCCTCATCCACCGATGAACAAGTATCGCCATGTGAGCAAACCGGAGCATTGCGCCAATTGCCATCATCCGGTCTGCGGCCGTTTCTGCCCGGAGTGTGGCCAGAAGACCCATATCGAAATTCCCACTTTGTGGGAGTTCATTCATGAATATCTGCATCACTATGTCAGCCTGGAAGGCGCGTTGACGCGCAGCTTGTGGCTGCTGCTGGCGCAGCCGGGCCGTTTGACCGAGGAATATCTGTTGGGGCGGCGCCAGCGTTACGTCAAGCCGTTCCAGCTCTATCTGACCGTCAGTTTCATCTTTTTCGTGCTGATTGGATTGGCGGGCGGAACGATGGTGCATTTTGACAATTCTGATCCATCGCTTCCGAAGCCTGCCTTGTCCAAAGCCGCGGCAAGCGATCCAGAGGCGCGGGCAGTATTAGGCGATCTGCTGTTGGCCGATGCGGGCAACGGCTCGGTAACCGTGCACACCGGCAACAAGCTGTCCGACCTCTGGCTGAAGCGCTGGGGCGATCATCTGGGCAAGGATTTCAAGAGATTCCGCGAGCAGCCGGAAGAGGCCAACGCCGAGTTGATGCATTCGCTGCGTGGCCACGCGCCATACGTGTTGTTCGGCCTGATGCCGCTGTTCGCTTTATTGCTGCTGTTGGCGTATTTCGGCCGGCACCGGGTGTATGGCATGCATCTGGTGTTTACCCTGCATTTCCACGCCTGGCTGTTCCTGGTGCTGTGTCTGGGCTTGGTCTTGCCCACGGTTTCCGCCGGGCTGTTTTTTGCCGGGACGCCGGTATATCTGTGGCTGGCGCAGCGGCGGGTCTACGGCGGCGGCAAGTTCGCGGTGGCTTTGCGGACGCTGGGTTTGCTGTTGATCTACACCGTGCTGGTGTGTCTGGGGATGGCGGTGCTGGTGCTGGTGTCGCTTTAGGCAGAAAACGGGGCCGAGGCCCCGTTTGATCATAGCGCGGACGTGGGGGTCAGCCCCTTGGGCAGCAGCAGCCACATGCTGCCTTGCTGCTTCATGCGGCCGGCGTACATGCCGGCCTCGGTGCCATAGCCCCAGAACAGGTCGGCGCGCAGCGCGCCCTTGATAGCGCTGCCGGTGTCCTGGGCGTGCACCAGCCGCACCAGCGGTTCGGTGGAGTGCGGCCAGGTGGTGGCGAGGTAGATCGGCGCGCCCAGCGGGATGTAGCGCGGATCGACGGCGATGCTGTAACCGCCGGTCAGCGGCACGCCCAATGCGCCGACCGGGCCGCCGTCGTCGCCGGACAGCGGCTTGAAGAAGATGTAGCTCTGGTTGACCGATAGCAGCTCGTCGCGGCGCTGCGGATTGCGCGCGAGCCAATCCTTGATGCCCTGCATCGAGGCGTCGGACAGCGTCATCTCGCCCTTGTCCACCAGCCATTTTCCTATCGACTGATAGGGGTAGCCGTTCTGGTCGGCAAAGCCCACGTGCAGGAAGCTGCCGTCGTCCAGCTGGATGCGGCCGGAACCTTGCACCTGCAGGAAGAACAGCTCCACCGGGTCTTCCACCCAGGCGATCACCGGCGCGCTGCCGGCGATGCTGCCCTGGTTGATCTGGCCGCGGGTGAAGTACGGCACCAGCCGCGAGCCGGACAAGCGCCCCTTCAGGCGGATGCCGCGCGGATCGGCGGCGAAGTCGGCCGGATTGATCTCGATATTGCCATTGGCGGCCAGCGTCAGCCGGTTGGGACCGGCCTGCTTGGCGCGCAGCGTGCCGCGATTGCGCTGGCTCATCGGCACGTCCACGCTGACCAGGTCGCGCGGCACGCCGTAAACCGGCCAGGGCGTGCGCTCGGAGCGGGTGCGGCTGCCGTTGAGCAGCGGTTCGTAATAGCCGGTGATCAGGCCGCTGTCGCGGCCGCCGTCCTGCAATTTCCAGGCGGTGAAACGGTTTTCGAAGAAACGGCGCACCGCGTCGGCATCGCTGGCCGGCAGCGTGCCGGCTTCGCGGCAAACGCCGCTCCAGGACGGTTTTTTCTGCAGGGTGCGGCAGCTTTGCTGCAGGCCCTGCAGGGTATCGCCCAGGGCTTGGCTGTTCCAGTTGGGCAGCGCGGCCGGACTGGCGCTGGAGGCGGTGGACGGGGATGTCGTGGTGCCGGTGCGCGGCGGGGTGGTGCCGCAGCCGGCCAGTGTCAGCAGCATCAGCCACAATGGCCAGCTTTTCAAGAACGGTTTCTGCTTCATGCTTCGAGGCTCTGGGCCCTGTCATTGGGTGGTTCGGTTGATTGTAACCCGCGCGTCGGGGAGCGTGTCGCGCCGGCATCGTGTTTAGTGTGATGTCATTGAGTCGCAACAAAACTGAAAAGTTTCCCCGTTAACATGGCGGTATTCCGTGTGATCCGCTGGCATGGCGGGTCGTGGCCTTGGACATTTGTCGCGAGAAATTGGAGAAAATGATGAAACACCTTGCAAGCCGTACCCTGCTGCTGGCTGCCCTGGCCGTGTCTGGCACTTTCGCCGTGCAGGCTGCCTATGCAGATGCCGCCGCCGCCGTGGCTGCGCCGACCGATGCGGAATTGGCGGTCTCCGTGAAGCAGGCTCTGGATGCGGATCAGGAACTGAAAGCCTTGGATCTGAAGGTGAGCAGCAGCAAGGCAGAGGTGACCATCGAGGGCCCGATGACCGATGACCAGCAGATGTTCAAGGCTGGCCAGATCGCTGAAAAGGTGCCGGGAGTGAAGTTCGTCATCAACAAGATGGAACAGAAGAGCTGATCCTGCTGTTGGGCGAGGGAATGTGCGAAGAAGCCGGGCGATGCCCGGCTTCTTTGCATTGAGCGTTCAGGCTTCCAGCGCCAGCAGTTCCGCCATGGTCTGGCGGCGGCGGATCAACCGCGCTGCGCCGCCATCGACCAGCACCTCGGCCAACAGCGGGCGGCTGTTGTAGTTGGACGACATGGTCGCGCCGTAGGCGCCGGCGTCGTGGAACACCATCAGGTCGCCGACTTGCGCCGGCGGCAGCGGCCGGGTTTCCACGGTGCCGCCTTCCTGTTGGGTGAAGACGTCGCCGGATTCGCACAGCGGGCCGGCCACCACGGTGTCGATGCGGCCGCTTTTCTCCATCCCGCGCGCGTCCAGCACGCTGATATGGTGGTAGCTGCCGTATAGCGACGGCCGCATCAGGTCGTTGAAGCCGGCGTCCACCAGCACGAAATGGCGGCTGCCCATGTTTTTCACGGCGCGCACCTCGGCCAGCAGCGCGCCGGATTCCGCCACCAGGAAGCGGCCCGGCTCGATTTCCAGCCGCACGGGATGGCCCAGCTGTTCGGCGATGCGTTGCCGGGCGGCATCCCACAACTGGAAGTAATGGGCGGTATCGATGCGGGCGTCGCCGTCGCGGTAGGGGATGGACAGGCCGCCGCCGGCGGAGATGGCCTCGATATCGCAGCCGAGTCGCGCCACCAGGTCCACCATCGCGCCGCACACCTGTCGCAGATGGCCGTAATCGACGCCGGAGCCGATGTGCATGTGGACGCCGATCAATTTCAGGCCATGCGCCTGCACCGCTTGCAGCGCCTGCTGCAAGTCTTCATGCCAGATGCCGTGTTTGCTGTTTTCGCCGCCGGTATTGGTCTTCTGGCTGTGGCCATGGCCGAAGCCGGGGTTGATGCGCAGCCAGACCGGATGGCCCGGCGAGCGCTCGCCCAGCTGGCGCAGCATGTCGATGGAGCCGGCGTTCACCGGAATGCCGGTCTCGACCACCTTGTCCAGGGTGGCGCGGTCCAGTACGTCGGCGGTGAAGACGATGTCGGACGGCTCATCGCCGCCGGCGCGGTAGCCGGCGGCCAGCGCGCGCTCGATCTCCCCCAGCGATACCGCATCCACCTTCACGCCTTCCGCGCGCATCAGCTGCAGGATGTGGGTGTTGGAGTTGGCCTTCTGCGCATAGCGTATGGTGTCGAAGGCCTTCAGCTCGGCGATGCGGCTGCGGATGGTGTCGGCGTGGTAGACCCATAGCGGCGAGCCGTACTGTTGGGCGATGGCGGCGAGTTGGCGGTTGTCGAAGGGGCGCATGCAGGGCTTTCCTGTGGATGTCAGACCATGATCCGGCTAATTCGTACAAAAATAAAATAGAATTATGTCGATATGGCTTTCATTTTTGATATGGCCATGACTTCGCATGGAGGAAGAGATGGCGATCAATCTGCGCCACATCGAGGTGTTTCGAGCCGTGATGACGTCCGGCAGCGTCAGCGGCGCCGCGCGGCTGCTGCATACCTCGCAGCCCACGGTCAGCCGGGAGCTGGCGCGCTGCGAGCAGCTATTGGAGCTGACCCTGTTCGAGCGTGGCCACGGCCGCCTGCGGCCCACCCAGCAGGCTTTGCAGCTGTTCGCCGAGGTAGAGCGGAGTTTTGTCGGACTGGAGCGCATCGTCAGCAGCGCCGCGGCCATCCGCCAGTTTTCCGGGGGGCAGCTGGCCATCGCCTGTCTGCCGGTGTTCGCCCAGACTTTGTTGCCGGCGGCTTGCGGGCGCTTTCTGCAGCGCCTGCCGGAGGTGGGGGTGGACATCAGTCCGCAGGAGTCGCCGTGGCTGGAGGAGTGGCTGGCGGCGCAGCGTTTCGATCTGGGTCTGATCGAGCAGGACCAGGCGCCGGCCGGTTGCCAGATTTTGCCGCTGTGGCAGGGAGACGAGCTGTGCGTGATGCCGGCCGGGCATCCGCTGGCGGCCAAGCGGCGGCTGACGGCGCAGGACTTCGCCGATTTGCCCTTCGTCAGCCTGGCGCCCAGCGATCCTTACCGCCAGCAGGTCGACGCCTGGTTCGCCGAGGCCGGGGTGCGCCGCCGGCTGCAGCTGTCCACCCATAGCGCGGCGGCGGTGTGCGCCCTGGTGCGGCAGGGGCTGGGCGTGGCCATCGTCAATCCGCTGACTGCGCTGGCCGAAGCCGGGACGGGGCTGGTGGCCAGGCCGCTGGAGGCGTCGATTCCGTTTGCGCTGCGGCTGGTGTTGCCGCAGTTCCGCCCCGCTTCGGCGTTGCCGGGGCTGTTCATCGATTGCCTGCGCCGGGAGGTGGCGGAAGTGGGGCGACGCTTGGAGGCCGTGCTGGCGCGGTGAGCTTGCGCCGGCTGATGGCCGGCGCAATCGAAGCACATTCCTTTTGGGGTTGTATTTGCAATTAAATTGCAAAATATTTTAATTGTTAGCATTTAAATATTTCATATGCAGATATCTTCGTGATTGTTGTCTGTATGTAAGATTTTCTTCATATTCTGTGCTTTGCCCTTGTCATGAATGGGGCTGTATTGCGTCAAGTGATTTGACAGCAAGCCGAACTTGCTTCATCAATAGTTTCTGAATGCTATCAATGTTGCGGCAAGGTCATGAATTTGCATGGACTTGCGGCGTGATAACTGCAAATTAGCCTCATTTCCAGTAGTGACCACTGTCTGTCTCACCCCGCGCGACTGGCTTTGGCTGGCGCGTGCCGCGCTGTCCATCCGCCGTCTCGCCATCAGGAATTTCCTGGGTCCGCAGCAGTTCTGATTTCACAAGGAACCCGTCATGACGCAAAGCGCGCTCAACCCCTTGCGGCAACCCAAGCCGTTTTATCTGATCTTTTCGATCGAGTTTTGGGAACGTTTCGGCTTTTACGGCCTGCAAGGCATTCTGGCTGTTTATCTGGTTAAGGAGCTTGGCCTGCGCGAGGTCGAGTCCTTCACGCTGTTCTCCGCCTTCATCGCCATGGTGTACGGCCTGGTGTCGGTTGGCGGCTGGCTGGGCGACAAGGTGCTGGGCACCCGCCGCACCATCCTGCTGGGCGCGCTGGTGCTGACCGCCGGCTACGCCATGGTGACCGCGTCGGCCGACCAGATCAGCCTGCTGTATCTGGGCATGGGCACCATTGCCGTCGGCAATGGCTTGTTCAAGGCCAATCCTTCGTCGCTGCTGTCCAAATGCTATGAGGAGAACGATCCGCGGCTGGACGGCGCCTTCACCATGTATTACATGGCGATCAACGTCGGCTCGCTGTTGTCCATGCTGGCCACGCCGTGGCTGGCCGACCAGTTTGGCTACGCTCACGCCTTCGCCTTGTCGGTGGTCGGCATGCTGATCACCGTGGCCAACTTCCTGCTGCTGCGCGGCTGGGTCAAGGAATACGGTTCCGAGGCCGATTTCCGCACGCCGAAACTGAGCACCTGGCTGGCGGTGCTGGCCGGCGTGGTGGTGGCCTGCCTGTTGGCCGCGCTGTTGTTGAAGCACGAGATCATCGCCAATGTGGTGCTGGCGGTGCTGTCCATCGGCGTGGTGGGGCTGTTCGTCAAGGAGACCCTGCTGCTGAAGGGCGCGGACCGCAAGAAGATGATCGTGGCCGCCATCCTGATGCTGCAGGCGACGGTGTTCTTCGTGCTGTACAACCAGATGCCGCTGTCGCTGAACTTCTTCGCCATCCACAATACCGAGCACACGCTGTTTGGCATTCCGGTGCAGCCGGAGCAGTTCCAGTCGCTGAACCCGTTCTGGATCATGCTGGCCAGTCCGCTGCTCGCCATCTGCTACAACAAGCTGGGCAACCGCCTGCCCATGCCGCACAAGTTCGCCATCGGCATGGTGCTGTGCGCTTGCGCCTTCTTGGTGCTGCCGCTGGGTGCCAAGTACGCCAACGCCCAGGGCATGGTGTCGTCCAACTGGATGGTGCTGAGCTATCTGTTGCAAAGTATCGGCGAATTGCTGATTTCCGGCCTGGGCTTGGCCATGGTGGCGCAACTGGTGCCGCAGCGCCTGATGGGCTTCATCATGGGCGCCTGGTTCCTGACTTCGGCCGCGTCGTCGGTGATCGCCGGCAAGGTAGCCAGCCTGACCGCCGCGCCGGACAATGTGACCGACCCGCTGGTTACCCTGGAAATCTATAGCCGCGTGTTCACCCAAATCGGGGTGGTGACCGGCGTGATCGCCGTGCTGACCATCTTCATCGCGCCGTGGCTGCATCGCATGACGCTGGACGAGAAACCGGCGCATCCGGAGCACGAAATGGCGCTGGACGCGCGCTAAGCCAACGTACCAGTAAATCAACGGGGACCATGCGGTCCCCGTTTTTGTTTAATCCACCAGCTCCAGCACCACGCGTTTGTTGCGCGCGCCCTTGTTCTCGATCTTCTTCACCCTGACACGGCCCACTTCGCCGGTGCGCGCCAGGTGAGTGCCGCCACAGGGCTGCAAGTCCACGCCCTCGATCTCGATCAGGCGGATTTCCGGCAGATGCAAGGGCGGCGTTACCGACATGGTGCGGATCAGCTCCGGCTGCGCCTGCAGCGCTTCGCCGCTGGTCATCTTCACCGTCACCGGCAGATCGGCCGCCACCAGCCGGTTCACTTCGGCCTCGATATGGTCCTTGTCCAGCTCCATGCCCTCGGGCAGCGAGAAGTCCAGCCGGCCAGACTCGGCCGTCATGTTGCCGCCGGTGACGCCGGCCTTGATCACCACGCCCAGCAGGTGCATGCAAGTGTGGATGCGCATATGGCGGTAGCGGCGGTCCCAATCCAGGTCCAGCGTGACTTCGGTTCCGGGGACGAGGCGGACGTCGCCTTCGGTCTGATGCAGGATGGCGCGGGTTTCGCGGTCGCGCCGGGTGTCGGCGATGCGCAGCGTCGCGCCGTCCGCTAGCGTCAGCGTGGCGCTGTCGCCCGGCTGGCCGCCGCCCAGCGGGTAGCACAGGGTATCCTCCAGCACCAGGCCGGCGTCGTCGTGGCGCAGCACGCGGGTGGCGAGGCGGGTTTGGTACGGGTCTTGGTAGAACTGTTCCGGCATGATACGTCCTTGTCTGTTGTTGTCATGACAGATTGATGGCGAACCCGGGCGATTTCAAGTGACAGCGTCGCGCGCAATCGACGGTAACAGCTTGTCGGGCAAGGATTTAACGCCGATAATCGCCGCCAATCGATTTTTAAAGCCGCTTTACGATGCAAAGACATAATCTGGAACACTACAATCCGCCGCCGGATACCGGCCTCAACGTTGTCTACGTCGACGACTGCATGCTGGTGCTGGACAAGCCCAGCGGGCTGCTGTCGGTGCCCGGGCGCGGCGAAGACAAGGCTGACTGCCTGATCAGCCGCGCGCAGAAAGCATACCCCGACGCGCTGACGGTGCACCGGCTGGATATGGACACTTCCGGCCTGGTAGTGATGGGCCGCGGTCCGGAAATGCAGCGCGCGCTGTCCATCGCCTTCATGGATCGCAAGGTCAAGAAACGCTACATCGCGGTGGTGGACGGCATTGTCGAGAGCAATAGCGGCACCATAGACCTGCCCTTGATCATAGATTGGCCGAACCGGCCGCGGCAGAAGGTGGACTTCAACGAGGGCAAGGAAGCCATCACCCGTTACCGGGTGATCTTGCGTGACACCTCGCGCAACGTCAGCCGCATGGAGCTGGATCCGCTGACCGGCCGCGCTCACCAGCTGCGCATGCACATGCTGCATCTGGAATCCGGCCATCCGATTCTCGGCGACGACATCTACGCCCCGCCGGAGGCGCTGGCCAAGGCCGACCGGCTGCTGCTGCACGCATCCAGGCTGGTATTGCGCCACCCGGTGACATTTGAAGAGATGGAGTTCGAGGCGCCGCCGCCGTTCTGACGAAAAGATCAATCGGCAAAGCCGCATCTGTGAAGGATGCGGCTTTTTCTATTCATCGGCCGACGATTCAGGCTGATTCACATAGATCAGCGCCAGCAGCGCAATGCCGGTGAAGGCGTAGGCGCTGAATTGGCCGTTGAACTGGTTGGCCCACATCGCGAAGTATTCGCCGCCTATGACCGCGAAGCCGGTGTGCCAGACCAGGATGGCCAGCGTAGCGCCCAGCGTGAAGCAGGCTTTGCCGCGCGGCAGCCAGATGCGGCCCGTGGGACGCAGCGCAAGCAGCAGCATGGCGCCG
This sequence comes from Chromobacterium sinusclupearum, assembly GCF_002902845.1. Classification (GTDB taxonomy): domain Bacteria; phylum Pseudomonadota; class Gammaproteobacteria; order Burkholderiales; family Chromobacteriaceae; genus Chromobacterium; species Chromobacterium sinusclupearum. Next base: position 16,338 of record NZ_PPTF01000002.1, on the reverse strand, counting down.
CCGGCGGCGCACAGCAGGCCGACGGCCAGTTCGCCGGCGATGATGGCGGCGTAGGCCAGGCGTTGAATGGCTTCGCTGTGGATGGCGCGGCCGCGCAGCGCGTCGCCGTGGAACCACGGCTGCATGGTGTCCATGCTCAGCACATGGCGGACAAACTGCCAATTGGAGTCGTAGTCGAGCAGGTTGCCGCTGGCCACCATCAGCCCGAACAGGCCGATGGACAGCGCGAGCAGCGCCTTGCTCAGGCGTTGGGCGAACAGGTGCGGGGTGGTTTTCATTGCTATCCTTTTATGTCCAAGGTTTGGATTGGCATGGATATCAATGATGAGGAAATAAAGCAAGCGGGATAGCAGGGCCCCGCTTGCGTTTAGACCCGCTAACCAAACCCCTGATCCTGCGTTGCGCCTCCATGCCGTACTCAAGTACGGTCTGCGTCGGCGTGCCTTAGCTCAGGTTATCTAACGAGGTTTTGTGAGCGGTTCTTATTGGCGCGCGGTGCGGACGTTGTCCTGCGGCGCGGCTTCGAAATTGCTGCGCCAGGGATTGATGTCCAGGCCGCCGCGGCGGGTATAGCGGGCATAGACGGTCAGCTGCGTCGGCGCGCAGGCGCGCAGCACGTCGACGAAGATGCGCTCCACGCATTGCTCATGGAACTCGTTGTGCTGGCGGAAGCCGATCAAATACCGCAGCAGCGCCTCGCGGTCTATCTTGGGCCCGGTGTAGCGGATGGACACGCTGCCCCAGTCCGGCTGGCCGGTGACCAGGCAGTTGGACTTCAACAGATTGCTGCACAGGGTTTCGCTGACGATCTCCGTCGCGTCGGCCTTCAAGACTTCGGGGCAGGGCGCGTAGTTGTCCACCGCGATGTCCAGATCGTCGAGGCACTCGCCGGCCAGTTCGCACACTTGCTCTGCGGCAAAGGCCGGCGGCAGCGCGATGCTGACGTCCACCTCGGCGCCGGCGGCTTCGGACAGGTCGCGCGCCAGTTGGGCGGCGAGCGCGTTCACGCTGTCCATCCGCGTCTGGTTGTAGCTGTTCAGATACAGCTTGAACGATTTGGACTCGATCAGCCGCGGGCTGGCGGCCGGGATGCGGAAAGTGGCGATGCCGACCTGCGGCTTGCCGCGCGGATTCAGCCAGGACAATTCGAAGCCGGTCCAGATATCGATGCCGGCAAACGGCAGCGCGGCTTCCTCCACGCCTATCTCCTCGCGCTTGGTCTGGCGCGCGATCGGAAACAGCAGGGAAGGATCGTACTGGTCCTGGTAGCTGACGGTCTTGCCCAGCGGCGAGTGTTCGGGGGTGAGGTTTTGCATCGTATACGCCTTCTAAAAACGGTTTTCGCCACGAAACCCACGAACGGGCACGAAAAGGACATGACGCTGACGCCTTGTCCGCAACGTGGCCGCTTCCAATATGAGGGACGCTGCTCGTGGCAAAAGCATGTTACATCTCGCGCCGCATGAAATGGCGCGGGCGGAAGCCCAGCGCGAACAGCGTGGCGAAATAAACCATCGCGCCGACGCCGACCAGCAGCAGCAGCCACAGCGCCCGCAGCCAGGCGTGGCCGTGCCAATCTATCGGCAGCCACCACTGGCAGGCCAGCAGCGCCGCCGCCATCGCCAGGATGGCGGTGGCCAGCTTGAGCAGGAAGCTGCGCCAGCCCGGTTCCGGCCGGTAGATGCCGCGCTGGCGCAAGGTGTACATCAACAGGCCGGCGTTGATGCAGGAGGCCAGGCCGATGGACAGCGCGAGGCCGGCGTGCTTCAGCGGGAAGACGAAGGCCAGGTTCATGATCTGGGTGGCGATCAGCGTCTTCACCGCGATGCGCACCGGCGTCTTGATGTCCTGGCGCGCGTAGAAGCCCGGCGCCAGCACCTTGACCAGAATCAGGCCCAGCAGGCCGAAGGAGTAGGCGATCACCGCCTGCTGCGACATCCAGGCATCGTGCGCGGTGAATTTGCCGTACATGAACATGGTGTAGAGCAGCGGGCCGGACAGCAGGCCCAGGCCCACCGTGGCCGGCACCGCCAGCAGCAGCGACAGGCGGATGCCCCAGTCCAGCAGCACGCTGAATTCGGCGTCGGATTTGCTGGCGGCGTGTTTGGACAGCGAGGGCAGCAGGATGGTGCCCAGCGCCACGCCCAGCACGCCGGACGGAAACTCCATCAGCCGGTCGGCGTAATACATCCACGATACGCTGCCGGTGGGCAGGAAGGAGGCGAAGGTGGAGTTGATCAGCAAGGAAATCTGCGCCACCGACACGCCGAAGATGGCCGGGCCCATCTGCCGGATCACCCGCCATACCGCCGGGTCGCGGAAATCGAAGATCGGCCTGGCCAGCATGCCGATCTGCTTCAGAAAGGGCAGCTGCCACACCAGTTGGATCAGGCCGCCGACGAACACCGCCCAGGCCAGCGCCATGATGGGCGGGTGGAAGTAGTGGGTGAAGGCCAGCGCGAACACGATGAAGCTGAGGTTCAGGAAGGTGGGTGTGAAGGCCGGGATGGAAAATTTTCCCCAGCTATTGAGCACGCTGCCGGTCATAGACGACAGCGAGATGAAGAAAATATACGGGAAAGAGACGCGCAGGATGTCGGCGAACAAGGCGGCCTTGGCCGGCTCGCGGTAGAAGCCCGGCGCCGAGATCCACATGATGGCTGGCGCCGCCAGCATGCCGATGGCGGTGACCAGCAACAGCACCGAGCCCAGCACGCCGGTGACTTTGGCGACGAACTCGCGCGTTTCCTCATGCGTCTTGTTTTGCTTGTATTCGCCCAGAATAGGCACGAAAGCCTGCGAAAAAGCGCCCTCCGCGAATAGGCGCCGCAGCATATTGGGAATCTTGAAAGCGGCGTTGAAGGCGTCGGCGGACATGCCGGCGCCGAAGATGCGCGCGACGAGCGTGTCGCGCACCAGGCCGAGCACACGCGACACCATGGTCATGCTGCTGACTGCAGCCAGGGCCTTGAGCAGGTTCATTTTGTTCTGTCGTACAACGAGAGGCGGATTGAGCAAGCCCGCTAGTTTACGCCGGCCGGATTCTTGTTGCAAAACCTGTGTTTAGGGCTTAGAATCGCGGGTTTCAGATTCCGCTATCAGGAGAAAGATTCATGGCTAACAGCGCACAAGCTCGCAAGCGTGCACGCACAGCCCTTAAGCAGCGCGCGCACAACGCCAGCCTGCGTACTGCGTTCCGTACCGCAGTTAAGAAAGTGCTCAAGGCAATCGAAGCCGGTGACAAGGCTGCCGCTAAGGTAGTATTCCACGCTTCCGAAAAAGTGATCGACCGCATTGCTGACAAGGGCGTGTTCCACAAGAACAAGGCTGCTCGTCACAAGAGCCGTCTGTCCGCTCAGATCAAGGCTATGGCCTGATCTTCAGCCCAGGCTGATAAAGAATACGCAAAGGCTCCGCAACGCGGGGCCTTTTGTGTTTCTGGCGCGGCTAAAATCGCGCGCCTGGCCGGGCTGCGATATGATGGTGGCAGCCAAGGCCGCCGCCATGGACCGGCCTCTTTTCATTGTTGATTCGGGATACTCGAGATGACCGCCTTGCCTTCCATACTGCACGAACCCATCCAGGCCCTGCTTGACGAAGGCGACGCGTTGTTCGACCAGGGCACATTCGATGCTGCGCTAGACCGTTACCTGCAGGCTTTTGAGCTGCTGCCGCCGCAAGTGGAGCGGTGGGAGGCGGCGACCTGGCTGCTGACCGCCATCGGCGACACCTATTTCCAGATGGGCGAATGGCAAAATGGCCGGCAGGCGCTGGAGCAGGCCCGGCAGTGCCCGCAGGGCGCGGAAAATCCCTTCATCCTGTTGCGCCTGGGCCAGTGCGAGCTGGAACTGGGCCGCCCCGACGCCGCGCGCGAGCTGCTCAAGCAAGCGTTCTTGCTGGGCGGCGACGAGGTATTCGAGGATGAGGAAGACAAGTACCGCGCCGAACTGAGCCGCTGACGGCATCGCCGCCAGTCATGGGCGGCCGCTTGGCCCGGCCTGGGATGCTTGCTTCGGGCCGGCGCAAAGAGTCATTGGGCAAAGGCGGCATGCCGGCTAGCGGCATGCCGAGAGGGGACGCGCGGGATTTATAGCAGCGGAGCGGCCTGGCGGGCCATTTCGCCTTCTTCGTCGGTGGGCAGCACATAGGCTGGCAGGGGGCTGCCGGCGGTGGTGAGTCGGCGCGCGTGCGCCAGGTTGGCGGCGTGGTCCAGCTCGAAGCCCAGCCAGGACAGCTGCTGCAGGACGCGGGCGCGCACTTCGGCCGAGTGTTCGCCTATGCCGGCGGTGAAGATCAGCCCATCCAGGCCGCGCAGCGCGCCGGCCAGACTGGCGACTTCGCGCGCGGTGCGGTAGCAGAACAGCTCCACCGCCTCGCGCGCGGCCGGCAGCTCGCTGGCCACCAGCTCGCGCATGTCGGCGGAGAGGCCGGAGACCCCTAGCAGGCCGGAGTTCTTGTACAGCTCGCGGCGCACATCCTTCACCCCCATGCCTTCATGCTCCTGCCAGTACAGGATCACTTCCGGATCGATGTAGCCGGGGCGGGTGCCCATCATCAAGCCGTCCACGGCGGAGAATCCGGTGCTGGCGGCCACGCTCTTGCCGGACTCGATGGCGCAGGCGCTGGCGCCGCTGCCCAGATGGCAGACCACCACCTTGCCATGGGCCAGGCCCACATCCGGCAGCCGCCGCGCGATGGCGGCATAGGACAGGCCGTGGAAACCGTAACGGCGGATGCCCTCGTCGTGCCAGTGGCGGGCGATGCCGAAGCGGGTGGCCACCACCGGCTGGGTGACGTGGAAGGCGGTGTCAAAGCAGGCGATTTGCGGCAAGCGCGCATCCAGCTGGCTGAATGCGTCTATCACTTCCAGGCTCACCGGCTGGTGCAGCGGCGCCAGCGCGATGTAGTCGTCCAGCGCCGCTCGTACTTCTGCATCGACGCGAACCGGCTGGCGGAAACGGCTGCCGCCGTGCACCACGCGATGGGCCACCGCGCGCGCTTCCAGGCCTTGGTCGGCCAGGCTGTTCAGCACCGCGGCCAGCGCGGAGACGTGCCCGTCGTCGGCCAAGCCGCGTTCGGCCAGCGGCTGGCCATTGGCGTCGGCCAGCGCGAGCCGGGCTTCCTTGCTGCCGAAACGATCCACCATGCCGCGCGCCAGCAGGGTCTGCCCATCGGAAGAAAAGGCGCGGAACTTCAGCGTGGCCGAACCGGCGTTGATGGCCAGCAGGCATCGGTTCATGAGCGTCCTCCCTGTCGGCGGTTGTGGGCCAGCAGGCTGGCGATGGCGCTGGAGGCCAGTCGGCCGCTGGCGTCGTCGGCGCGGCTGGTTAGCACCATGGGGACGCGCGCGCCCATCACGATGCCGGCGGAGGCGGCCTGCGCCAGATAGGTCAGCTGTTTGCCCAGCATATTGCCGGCTTCCAGATTGGGCACCAGCAGGATGTCCGGGTCGCCGGCCACGGGAGACACGATGCCCTTGCTGTCCGCCGCTTCCTTGGAGATGGCGTTGTCGAAGGCTAGTGGGCCGTCGAGGATGGCGCCGGTGATCTGGCCGCGGTCGGCCATCTTGCACAGCGCGGCGGCGTCCAGCGTGGCTTGCATGTCCGGGTTGATGGTTTCCACCGCGGCCAGGATGGCCACCTTGGGGAGGGCGATGCCCAGGGCGTGGGTCAGGTCGATGGCGTTCTGGCAGATGTCGCGCTTGGTCATCAGGTCCGGCTCGATGTTGACGGCCGCATCGGTGATGAACAGGTAGCGCGGATAGCTTTCCACCTTCATGACCCAGACATGGCTGATGCGGCGGTCGGTGCGGATGCCGGTGTTGCGCGCCAGCGCGGCGCTCATGAATTCATCGGTGTGCAGGCTGCCCTTCATCAGAATGTCGGCGTAGCCTTCGCGTGTCAGCTGCACCGCGCGCTCGGCGGCGGCGTGGCTGTGTTCGACGTCTATGCATTCAAAGCGCCGGAGGTCCACTTCCAACTCGTCTGCCAGCTTCTTCAGCTTGGCCAGCGGCGCCACCAGGATGGGGGTGGCGATCTGGTTGTCGGCGGCTTCCACCGCGCCCAGCAGCGCCTCGCGGCTGCAGGGATGGGCCACGGCCATCGGCAGCGGGCCGAAGGCGCGCGCCTGTTGTACGATGTCGTCAAATGCGTGGGTATCGTGAATCATGCCGCTCTCCTCAAGCCTTGATGTGTTGTCCGCCGTCGACGTAGATGGTCTGGCCGGTGAGGCCGCTGGCGGCGTTGGAGATCAGGAAGGCGCAAGTCATGCCGACTTCTTCGATTTCCACCAGCCGGTTTTGCGGCGCGCGGGAAATGGCGTCCTCGATCAGTTGGTCGAAATGGGCGATGCCGGAGGCGGCGCGCGTTTTCAGCGGGCCGGGCGACACCGCGTGCACGCGGATGCGCTTGGGGCCGAGCTCGTTGGCCAGGTAGCGGCTGACGCTCTCCAGCGCGGATTTGACCGGTCCCATGATGTTGTAGTGCTCCACCACCTTGTCGGCGCCGTAGTAACTCATGGTGATCAGGCTGCCGCCGTTCTTCATCAGGGGTTCGGCCAGCCGGGCCATTTCGATGAACGAATAGCAGGACACGCGCATCGCCTGCTGGAAGCCCTCCAGCGAGCAGTCGGTGACGCGGCCGTGCAGGTCTTCGGCCGGGCAGTAAGCGATGGAATGGATGATGAAATCCAGCGAGCCCCATGTGCGCTCGATTTCGGCAAACACTTTCTGCAACTGGCCCGGCTGCTCGACATCCAGCGGCAGGATCAGCGGCGATTGCAAGCCTTCAGCCAGCGGCCGCACGTACTTCTCGGCCTTGTCGTTCAGGTAGGTGACGGCGCATTGGGCGCCGAGCTGGTGTAGCACATTGGCGCAGCCGTAGGCGATGCTGTTTTCGTTGGCGATGCCGACGATCAGGCCTTTCTTGCCGGCGAGAATGTTGCGGATGCTGTCCATCTGACCTTCTTGGTAAACCATGTAGACCTCCGGGAGAGCGTTGCAGCAGCAGGATGATGTGAAAGTGTTTTTTGTATTGCCGTTTCAGTTGGATATAATCATGGGTTTGCGGCGCGCTTGAAGTTTCGGGCGGCGGACCGCATCTGTACCTGTGTCACCCCTGTCTGGAGTTTAGTTCCGGATGTGGTGCGGTGCAGCAATAATGCGTATTATGCCATTGTGGTCAATTGGCGGGAAAGTAAAGCTATGCCGATCTATGAATATCGTTGCGGCGCCTGCGGCGTCGCCAAGGAACATCTGCAGAAACTCAGCGATGCGCCGGTAGCGGCCTGTCCGGAGTGCGGCAGCGCGGACTATCACAAGCAGCTGTCCGCAGCCGGCTTCCAGCTGAAGGGTTCCGGCTGGTATGCCACCGACTTCAAGGGCGGCTCGTCCAGCGCTTCCGACAGCGCGCCCAGCGCCGGCGGCCATAGCTGCGGCGCCGGCTGCGGTTGCGACTGATGTCGGTCTCTCCTCAAATCAAGATGACCCTGAAGGGTTACCTGATCGCCGGCCTGCTGATCTGGCTGCCGCTGGCGATCACCCTTTGGGTGCTGAACCTGATCATCGGATCGCTGGACCAGACGCTGACCCTGCTGCCGCAAGAGTGGCGGCCGGAGGCGGTGTTCGGCATGCACATACCCGGCCTGGGCGTGGTGTTCGCCGTGCTGGTGGTGATGGGCACCGGCATGCTGGCCGCCAATGTGCTGGGCCGCCGCCTGGTGGGTTTCTGGCATGGCTTGCTGTCGCGCACGCCGGTGGTCAGCTCGATCTACAACAGCGTCAAGCAGGTCAGCGACACGCTGTTGTCGGATTCCGGCAACGCTTTCAAGAACGCGCTGCTGGTGCGCTGGCCGCACCAGAACGCCTGGAGCGTGGCCTTCCAGACCGGCACGCCGGCCCAGGAAATCCTGCAGTGCGCCGAAGACGGCGAGGAGCTGGTCAGCGTCTATGTGCCGACCACGCCTAACCCGACTTCCGGCTACTTCATCGTGGTGCCGCGCAGCGACACCCGCGACCTGAACATGAGCGTCGACGAGGCGCTCAAGTACGTCATCTCGATGGGCGTGGTGGTGCCGAACCCGCCGCCGCAGGCTCAGCGTCCGCGCCTCAACGACGAACATAATCGGCAGGGCTAGGCCGTCACCCTGTCTAGCCCCTAATCACGCCGTCTCCCCCAGGGGAGCTTCAAGGATTCAATAAAAAGGTTTACCCAATGCGTACCGATTACTGCGGACTTATCGACAAGAAATACCTCGGTCAAACCGTGACCGTCAAAGGCTGGGCGCATCGTCGCCGCGACCACGGCGGCGTGATCTTCATCGACCTGCGCGATCGCGAGGGCCTGGTGCAGGTGGTGATCGATCCGGACACCCCGGAAGCGTTCAAGCTGGCTGACAGCAGCCGCGGCGAGTATGTGCTGTCCATCACCGGCATCGTGCGCGAGCGTCCGGCCGGCACCGCCAACAGCAAGATGATCTCCGGCGAGATCGAAATCCTGGCCAAGGAAATAGAAATCCTGAACGCCGCGGCCACGCCGCCGTTCCAGATCGATGACGAGAACCTGTCGGAAAACGTCCGCCTGACCAACCGCGTGATCGACCTGCGCCGCCCGGCGATGCAGAAGAACCTGCGCCTGCGCTACAAGGTGGCGATGGGCGTGCGCAACCACCTGGACAAGCAGGGCTTCATCGACATCGAAACCCCGATGCTGACCCGCTCCACGCCGGAAGGCGCGCGCGACTACCTGGTGCCGTCCCGCGTGCATCCGGGCGAATTCTTCGCGCTGCCGCAATCGCCGCAGCTGTTCAAGCAGCTGTTGATGGTGGCCGGCTTCGACCGCTACTACCAGATCACCAAGTGTTTCCGCGACGAAGACCTGCGCGCCGACCGTCAGCCTGAATTCACCCAGATCGATATCGAAACCTCGTTCCTGAACGAGGACGAGATCATGGACATCACCGAAGGCATGACCAAGGAAATCTTCCAGGACGTGCTGGGCGTGACGCTGCCGCAATTCCCGCGCATGACCTACGCCGACGCGATGTTCTACTACGGCTCCGACAAGCCGGACATGCGCGTCAGCTTGAAATTCACCGAACTGACCGACGTGATGAAGTCGGAAGAGTTCAAGGTGTTCCGCGGCGCCGCCGACATGGCGAACGGCCGCGTGGTGGCCCTGCGCGTGCCGAACGGCGCGTCCTTCAGCCGCAAGGAAATCGACGACTACACCCAGTTCGTCGCCATCTACGGCGCCAAGGGCCTGGCCTACATCAAGGTCAACGACGTCACCAAGCTGAACGAAGAAGGCCTGCAGTCCCCGATCGTGAAATTCCTGTCGGCCAATGGCCTGAAGGAAATCATCGAGCGCACCGGCGCGCAAAACGGCGACATCATCTTCTTCGGTGCGGACAAGGCCAAGGTGGTGAACGAGGCGATCGGCGCGCTGCGCATCAAGATCGGCCACGAGCACGGCTTGGAAAACGGCTACTTCGTCAAGGAATGGCGCCCGCTGTGGGTGGTGGACTTCCCGATGTTCGAGCACGATGAGGAAGAAGACCGCTGGACCGCCTGCCACCATCCGTTCACCAGCCCGAAGCCGGGCCACGAGGACTTGATGGCCACCGATCCGGGCAAGTGCTTGGCCCGCGCCTACGACATGGTGCTGAACGGCTGGGAAATCGGCGGCGGCTCCATCCGTATCCACCGCGCCGACATCCAGGAAAAGGTCTTCGGCGCGCTGAAGATCAGCCCGGAAGAGCAGCAGAACAAGTTCGGCTTCCTCTTGGACAACCTGAAGTTCGGCGCGCCGCCGCACGGCGGCCTGGCTTTCGGCCTGGACCGTCTGGTGACGCTGATGTGCGGCGCGGAATCGATCCGCGACGTGATCGCCTTCCCCAAGACCCAGCGCGCCCAGTGCCTGCTGACCAACGCGCCGAACGCGGTGGACGACAAGCAGCTGCGCGAGCTGAACCTGCGCCTGCGCCAGAAGGCCGAGCCGACTGCCTGATTGACCGGGTGGGAGCCTGCGGCGAGATGGCGGAACGCCGGCTGAGCCGGCTTCCGTCCTACGCCAGGCCGGTGGTAAATGCCTTATCGAGAACGGACAGCATGCTGTCCGTTTTTTTGTCCTTTAAATTATCCATGTACATGTGTAAAATAAATTTGTGTTTATGTACATGGATAAGATTGGAGAGGGCAATGGCGCAACAGAGCGAAGTGAAAGACATCCTGGTGGAACGGACCCAAACCGGGGTCAAGATCGAGAAGCGCATCCTGAAGGTGCTGAAGGGCATGGCGGAGTACCATGACATTTCGCTGGGCGACCTGCTGGAAGGCATCGTGCTGCATGCCTTCGATGGAAAAACGCCGTTCGGCGAGGAGTCGCTGGCCAAGATCCGCCAGTTGAAAGAGGTGTATGGCCTAAACCTGGACGCCAGCCACAGCCATCATCTGCGCGAGAAGAACTAAAAACGGGCCGAGCTTGAAACTTCGGCGCAAAGGCCCCATCTGACAAGAGTTGGCTGGCCCTGCGCCCATTGCAAAACTTTATCGTCACGATATCGATTTACAATTTGCCGGGCCTGGGCGCGGTGCTTTATAAAGCTTCGCAATCCGCCGCGCGTTCCGGATGCCCGATTCCGGGATGCGCTGTCATACCAAGACCTTTAAGGAGATCCACATGGCCGTACTCGTTGGCAAGCAAGCCCCGTTCTTCGCAGGTGAAAAGACTTTTTCCGCCGTGCTGGGCAATGGCGAGATCGTTGACAACTACTCCTTCAAGCAAGCTACCGCCGGCAAGTACGCCGTGGTGTTCTTCTACCCGCTGGACTTCACCTTCGTGTGCCCGTCCGAGCTGATCGCTTTCGACCACCGTCTGGAAGAGTTCAAAAAGCGCAATGTGGAAGTGATCGGCGTGTCCATCGACAGCCAATTCACCCACGCCGCATGGCGCAACACCCCGGTCGACAAGGGCGGCATCGGCCAAGTTGGCTACACCCTGGTGGCCGATATCCAGCACGACCTGTGCAAGGCTTACGATGTTGAAGCCGATGGCGGCGTGGCTTTCCGCGGCTCCTTCCTGATCGACCGCTCCGGCGTGGTGCAGCACCAGGTTGTCAACAACCTGCCGCTGGGCCGCAACGTCGATGAAATGCTGCGCATGGTTGACGCGCTGCAATTCACCGAAGAGCACGGCGAAGTGTGCCCGGCTGGCTGGAACAAGGGCAAGAAGGGCATGAAGCCGTCCGCCGAAGGCGTGGCTTCCTACCTGGCCGAGAACGCCAAGGACCTGTAATCCGCGTGTAACGCCGGATCTGTCCAGAACCCCGCCCGCGCAAGCCGGCGGGGTTTGTCATTCTAAGCCTGCTTCTGCTCGGCTCAGCCGCTTTTCAAGGCCTGCTGTCCGCTTGCTCCGCATTCCGACGGCCGCAGCATGCGCCGCAGCGGCGCGTGCTGGAGGGCCGCGCTGCAACAAACGGCCAGCGCGCACAGCCACCACAGCGCAGGGCCGCCGACGTGGCCGTATAGAAAGGTGCCCAGCGCCGGCGCGATCAGCGAGCGCCCGCTCCAGGCCGCGTTGTAAAGGCCCAGATAGCTGCCGCGCAGCCGGCCTTCCGAACGGTGCATCACCAGCTGGGAATAGGTGGGCGAGAGCAGCAATTCGCCCAGGGTCAGGGTGATCGTCATCAGGATGGCCCAGATGGGGCCTTGCCCCGCGTTCAGCCACAGGAAGGCGAAGCCGGTCAGCAGCGCGCCCAGCTGGATGCAACGCGCCACGCCCCAGCGCAGGATGCGGCGGCTGATCGGAATTTGCAGCCCCACCACCATCAGGCCGTTGATGGTGAACAGATAGCCTATCCATTGCGGGCCAAGCTGGTAGTGCTCACGCAGGAACAGGCCCAACGTCACATACATCTGATCGAAGACCAGCGTAACCAGAATCAGCGAGGCGATGACGCGCAGAAACATCCTGTCGTTCCAGGGGCCGGGAAGATCGGCATCCTCTTCGGCTCGCTGCGCCGCGCGCGGACGCGTCTGCTCGCCGAGCCGCCGGTAAGACCACGCCATCCAGAGCGCACCCAGCAGCGTGCAGGCCGCATTGGCGACGTAGACCCATTGGTAACCCCAGGCCGCGATGAAGCCGGCGACGATGCCGGCGATGGCCACGCCCAGGTTGTAGGCCACGCGCAGCATGCCTTGCGCCACCGGGCGCTGCTGCGGCGTGCAAGGCTCCAGGGCCAGGCGTTGGTTGATCGGCTTGAAACCCCCGTCTGCCATGCCGGATAGGACCAGCAAGGGCATGAACAGCCATACAGGCAGCTGCAGCGCCAGCAGCAGCATGCACAGGCCGGATAGGGTCAGCGCCATGACGGCCAGCTTGCGGCTGTCGAAGCGGTCGGTCAGGCTGCCGCCCTTGAACGAGCCGGCCAGCATGCCCATGCCGTAGAAGGCCATCAAGAGGCCGATCTGGCTGTACGGCAACTGGTAGTTTTCGCGCAGGTACAGCGGCAGAAACAGCTTGGACATGCCGCCGACGTTGTTGACGAAGCTGCAGACGATTTGGACGTAGACGCTGGCGGGCAGGCCGCGGTAGGGGCGCAACATGCGGCTTAAGGTGGTGGGCATGGCGAATGGGGCCGCGCGTCCGGCGGGGCGGGACGTGGAGGGCGATTTAATTATGCTAAAGAATTATATTTCATTTAAAACAATATCCAGTCAACCGGTTTGCTGAATTATTTCACTGGCAGTTTTGCCTTCACCGTGCGCATCATGGTGGCCTGCATCTCGGCGCGCGGATGCAAGCCGTCGGGTTGGAAGGCGGACAAATCGCCGGCGAAACCGGCGACCAGCAGCGGTACGTAGGCCAGGCGGTTGCTTTTGGCCAGATCGTCATATACCGCGCGGAACTCGGCGCCGTAACGGGGGCCATAGTTGGGTGGCAGCGCCATGCCCACCAATAGCACCTGGATCTTGCGCGCGCGCGCCAGGTCTATCATCCGCTGCAGGTTGCGTCGCATCTCGGCCATCGGCAGGCCGCGCAGGCCGTCGTTGGCGCCCAGCTCCAGCACCAGCACGTCGGGTTTGTGGCGGGACAGCGCATCAGGCAGCCGGGACAGGCCGCCGGCGCTGGTTTCACCGGAGATGCTGGCGTTGACCACCTGATGGCGCGGCGCCAGCTCGCGCGACAGCAGCGTGACCCAGCCTTGATTCGGCGCCAGGCCGTAGCCGGCCGACAGGCTGTCGCCGAATACCAGTACGGTGGCGGCGAGGGCGGGCAGCTGCCATAGCAGCAACAAGGGGAAAAGCATCTTGCAGACGATTGAACGCATGAACGATCCAGTGAAAAAGACGGCGGTGCTGGCCGCCAATGGTTTGGCCAAGCAAGTCCACTTTCGCGGCGATGTGCTGCACATCCTGCGCAGCGCGACGCTGACATTGTATCCCGGCGAGAGCGTGGCCATCGTCGGCACTTCCGGTTCCGGCAAGTCCACGCTGCTGTCCTTGCTGGCCGGGCTGGATCATCCCAGCGATGGCGAGGTGGCGCTGTTCGGCAAGCCGTTGTCGCGGCTCAGCGAGGATGCTCGCGCGCTGCTGCGGCGCGACAAAGTCGGCTTCGTGTTCCAGAACTTCCAGCTGATGCCGCAACTGACGGCGCTGGAAAACGTCATGCTGCCACTGGAGCTGGCCGGGCGCAACGACGCGCGCGAGGCTGCGCGGCAGATGCTGGAGCGGGTGGGGCTGGCGGCGCGGCTGGGCCACTATCCGCGCCATCTGTCCGGCGGCGAGCAGCAGCGCGTGGCGCTCGCGCGCGCCTTCGTCATCCATCCCGGACTGCTGTTCGCCGACGAACCCACCGGCAACCTCGATCCTCAAACCGGCCGCCAGATCATAGACCTGCTGTTCCAGTTGAATGCCGAGCAGGGCACCGCGCTGGTGCTGGTCACCCATGACAACGAGCTGGCCAGCCGCTGCGACGCCATCTACCGGCTGGTGGACGGCAAGCTGAACGGAGCGCGCGCGGCATGACCCTGCTCGGACGTTTCCGCCTGGTGACCCGCTTCATCCGCCGCGAGCTGGCGGCCGGCGAGCTGACGATACTCGGCCTGGCCCTGCTGGTGGCGGTGGCGGCGATGAGCAGCGTCGCCTTTTTCTCCGACCGGGTGGAGAAAGCGCTGACCACACAGGCTACCCAGCTGTTGGCGGCCGACCTGGTGCTCAGCGGCAATCAGCCGGCGTCGGACGCGATACGCGCCGAAGCGCGGCGGCGCGGCCTGCAGACGGCCGACAACATCACCTTCCCGTCCATGGCCTTCGCCGGCGGCCAGGCCACGCTGGCGCAGTACAAGGCAGTCAGCGCCGGCTACCCCTTGCGCGGCGAGACCACCGTGAGGCTGGCGGACGGCAGCGAACAGAGCGGCCAGCTGCAGCCGGCGCCCGGCAGCGCCTGGGCCGACGCGCGGCTGATCGGGCGGCTCAAGCTGAAGCTCGGCGATGAGATCGGCGTCGGCAATGCCCGGCTCAAGCTGTCTGGCGTCATCGTGCGCGAGCCGGACGGCAGCATGGATATCTACAACTTCATTCCCCGGCTGATGTTCAACAGCGCGGATCTGCCTGCCACTGGGCTGGTGCAGGAAGGCAGCCGCATCCGCTGGCGCCTGCTGTTTGCCGGCGAGGATCGCCAGATCGCCGATTTCCGCGGCTGGCTGCGCCAGCACAAGCCCAAGGGCACGCGGCTGGAGAATGTGGAAGAAATGCGGCCGGAAATCCGCACTGGCCTGGAGCGCGCGCGCCGTTTCCTGGGCCTGACCGCCATGCTGACGGTGGCGCTGGCCGCGGCGGCGGTCGCCCTGGTGGTGCGCCGCTATCTGCAGCGGCACTGGCAGCAGGTGGCGGTGCTGCGCTGTCTGGGCCTGGGCTCTGGAGAGGTGTGGGGGCTGTTCGTCAGCCTGTTCTTGCTGCTGGGCGCGCTGGCCGGCCTGCTGGGCACGCTGGCGGGCTTTGCCGTGCAGCTGGGCCTGATGCGGCTGTTCAGCGGCTATGTCGGCGAGGTGTTGCCGGACCCGGGCTGGCTGCCATGGCTGATCGGTCCGCTGGCCTCGCTGCTGTTGCTGGCAGGCCTGGCGCTGCCGCCTCTGATGGGCATACGCGATGTTTCCCCGGCCGCCGTGCTGCGCAATGAGTTGCCGCCGACGCGGCAAGGCGTGGTGGCGCCGGTGTTGGCGCTGGCCACGCTGCTGGGGCTGGCGTCGTGGCAGGTGGGCGAATGGACGCTGGCCGCCTGGCTGCTGTTGGCGATGCTGGGTTTCCTCGCCGTGTCCGGCGGGCTGGCGATGGGGCTGGTGCTGCTGATGCGCCGGCTGCCGCGCGGCGGGCAGATAGGCTGGCGCTTCGGCATCGCCAATATGGCGCGGCGGCGCTGGCTGGCGGTGCTGCAAATCGCCTCGCTATCGGTGGGGCTGATGGCCTTGTTGACGCTGACCGTGGTGCGCGATGACCTGATCGGCGCCTGGCAGCGCAGCGTGCCGGCGGACGCGCCCAACAAGTTTGTCATCAATATTCAGGGCAATCAGCTGGATGCCGTGCGCGACGCCTTTGCCGTGGAAGGCCGGCCGCAGCCGGAGCTGTCGCCCATGGTGCGCGCGCGGCTGATCGCCATCAATGAGCAGCCGGTGCGGCCGGCCGCGTATGATAGCGAGCAGGCGCGCCGTCTGGCCGAGCGCGAGTTCAATCTGTCCTGGCGCGCCGAGCTGCCGCCGGGCAACCAGGTGGTGTCCGGCAAATGGTGGGAAGACGGCAAGCGGGTGAAGCCGCAGTTCTCAGTGGAGCGCGGCTTGGCCAATACCCTGGGCATCCGGCTGGGCGACACGCTGGCCTTCGATCTGGCCGGCACTACCTACCGCGCCAAGGTGACCAGCCTGCGCGAAGTGCCTTGGGACAGCTTCCGCGTCAATTTCTTCGTGATCGGCACGCCGGGGCAGTTCCGCCAGCAGCCGGCCAGCTGGATCACCAGCTTCCGGCTGGCCCCCGCCGACGAGGCCTTTGCCGACCGGCTGGTGCAGCGTTTCCCCAATTTGACGGTGATCGACGTCGGCAGCATCCTGGCCGAAGTCCGGGCGATGGTGGACAAGCTGACGCGGGCCATCGAGGCGATGTTCCTGTTGGCGCTGGCGGCCGGCGTGCTGGTGCTGTGGGCCTCCTTGACCGCGACCCGCGACGAGCGGCTGGCCGACATCGGCCTGATGCGGGCTCTTGGCGCGTCGCGCGCGCAGGTGCGACGCGTGGTGCTGGCCGAATTGATCTGGCTGGGCGCGGTGTCCGGCCTGCTGGCGGCGCTGGGCGCG
>NZ_PPTF01000026.1 GCF_002902845.1 Chromobacterium sinusclupearum | reverse complement strand
GTGGGTTCGAGTCCCATCATCCACCCCAAAGATTTCGGCCATCGCGTCACCAGCGGTGGATGTAGCTCAGTTGGTAGAGTCCCGGATTGTGATTCCGGTTGTCGTGGGTTCGAGTCCCATCATCCACCCCAGAAATTCAAAGCCCGACGGATCCGTCGGGCTTTTTTCATGCCCTCCTCCGCGAATTACAGATTCGCGACAAAAATATTCAAGTTAGATGCTTGCCGGAACAGGGAAGCTCCGTATAATCGAATACATTTGCATGTATCCGATTGACTGACAGATAACGACACCCACCATGACCACCCTGCAGCCGATCAAGCGCCAGACGCTTACCAGTGCCGTCACCGAATCCCTGCGCCGCCGCATTCTGTCGGGCGAATTCGCTGACGGCCAACAATTGCGCCAAGAGGCGCTGTCCCACGAATACGGCGTCAGCCGTGTGCCGGTGCGCGAGGCGCTGCGCCAGCTCGAGGCGGAGGGACTGATCCAGATCATCGACCACAAGGGCGCCCTGGTGTCCAAGCTGTCGCTGGAAGACATTCTGGAGCTGCTGGAAGTGCGGGCCATGCTGGAATGCTCGCTGCTGAAAGCCGCCATCTCCTGTCAAAGCGCGGCGGACCTGGACGCCGCCCAGCAGACGCTGCGCGAATTCGAAGTGGCGCTGAACAACAACGATGTGCGCCACTGGGGCGAGATCAACTCCCGCTTCCATCTGGCCCTGTACCGCGCCGCGCGCCGCCCCAATACCCTGGCGCTGATCGAGCAGCTGCACAACAAGACCGACCGCTATACCCGCATGCAGATCCTGTTCACCCGCACCATGGAGCGGGCCCACGAGGAACACACCCGCCTGCTGGAACTGTGCCGCCAAGGCAAGGCGGACGAGGCTGCCGAGTTCCTGCGCTTCCACATCCTGTCCGCCGGCCACGCGCTGGAAAGCTATCTGAAGGGCCAGCAGGCCAATCACTGACCGCCGCCGCATGGCGCAAAGGCTCATCCTGCGCCAGCCATAGCGCGGCCTTGCGCGCCTCGCCGGCTTGCCGGCGGCCGTCGGTCACGCGGCTCGATGCCGCGCGCAGCGGCAAACCCACGCCCATCGCTTGCGCAGCCGCGGCATCGCCACCAACCGATACCGGCTGCGATGCCGCCCCTCCGCAGCCCAGGCAACACCGCCCTCCTCCACAACGGCTTGCCGTGCAGCCATTGCTGCCAGATGCGTTCTTGGCAGCCTAAAGCATCTAATTTTCCGATCATTAACCACTAAATTTTGCGCTTTTTAATCTATTTTTCCACCAGGAAAATGGCAGCATCAAACTCGGAACAGGAGATGGCCATGCCCGCCCTTAGCAGAAAAGTCGAACAACTGGTCAACGGCCGCGAAGTCTCAGACGGCGCCGGCGTGCGCTTGCAGCGGGTGCTGAGCCAATCGTTGCAACGGCGGCTCGACCCGTTCCTGATGCTGGATGAGTTCCGCTCCGACAACCCGGACGATTACATCGCCGGTTTCCCCAGCCACCCGCACCGCGGCTTTGAAACCGTGACCTATATGCTGGATGGCCGCATGCGCCACCGCGACAACGCCGGCAACGAAGGCCTGCTCGGCCCGGGCGGCATGCAATGGATGACGGCTGGACGCGGCATCGTTCACTCGGAAATCCCGGAGCAGCAGGATGGGCTGATGCATGGCTTCCAGCTGTGGATCAACTTGCCGGCCGCCGACAAGATGGCCGCGCCAAGCTACCGCGACATCCCGGCAGCGGATATCCCGCAATGGCAAGACGCGGACGGCAACACCTTGAAGCTGCTGGCGGGCCGCTTCGACGGCCGCCAAGGCGCGATCGAGCGCCCGGTGACCGACCCGCTATACCTGGACATCGCGCTGCGTCCAGGCAATCGCCTATGGCTGCCGCTGCCATCCGGCCACCACGCCTTCCTGTATCTTTACCAGGGGGCGGTGCAGGCGGCGGACAGCGTGATGGGAGAGCGCCAGCTCGCCGTGCTGGACAATGACGGAGACGGCGTCGAGCTTCTCAACGGCAGCGCGGAAAGCCGCTTGCTGGTATTGGCCGCCAGACCGCTGAACGAGCCCATCGCGCAATGGGGACCGTTCGTGATGAATACGCGCCAGGAAATCGAGCAGGCGATGGAGGATTACAGCGAAGGCCGGTTCTGATCCGCGCCACGAAAAACGGCAGCCACTGGCTGCCGTTTTTGATTGCGCAAGGCGGAACGCCCTGCTCAAGTGCCCGACTTCACCGCCCCGGTCACCGCCTGCTTCTGATTGTCGATATCGACATGCATCAGCGGCGCCTTGCCGGAAGTCACGTCCTTGACTGCTTGCTGGATGATGGCCGCCGGCGTGCCGTCCAGCTTGACGCCGCCGGTGCCGGTGTAGCTGCTGGTCTGGATATTGGCAGTCTCCACCTTGGCATCGCCCAGGCTCACCTTGCCGGCGCTGGAATCGATCCGGCCGCCGGTCAGTTGCACTTTGCCGCCCACCGCCAGGTTGACGCCCTGGTCGCCGCTGATCGCGCTGACCGTACCCACGCCATTGTCGGACTTGACGCTGACGTCGATCACGGCGGACACCTGGGTGCCTTTATCCTGCGGGTTCAGCAGCTTGTCCTTCAAGGTATTGCCGCCTTTGCGCAAGGCGCTGTCCACCACGCCGGATTTGGCCTCGCCGCTGGTCGGCTGCGCCGGCAGCGTCACGCTGCCGCCGTTCGCATCCTTGTTGAACGCCACCGGCTGGGTGGTGTCTTCCTTCAGGCCGTTCTTGAAGGCGAAGCTGTTGTACTTGTCTTCCACCTTGTCGGCCGCGGTATTCACCGCGTCGGTCGCCTTTTCCTTCACCTTGTCGGACAGCGGGCCGGTCAGATTGGCCGCCTGATCCACCAGGCTGGGGTTCTTGGCGTTGGAACTATTGACGTTCAGGCCCACCTCGACATGATTGCTGTTGTTGCGGTCCTGCTGGCTCTGCACCACCACATTGCCGCCGATGCTGCCATCCACCTTGCCGGCGTTGATGTTGCCGCCGGCCAGCGTCAATTGGCCATCGGCCTTCAGATTGACTTGATCGCCCTTGATGGCGGCGTTGGCGTTGGTCAGCTTGTCCTGCTGATCGACTTTGACATCAAAGCCGCCGTTCGCCTGATAGGTCTTGCTCGCGCCGTCGGCCTTGGGCTGGCCGTTTTCCTTGGCCACGCTGTTGCCTGCCCCGCCGCCCAGATTGGCATTGGCGCTCCAGTCATTCTTCTGGCTGCCGTTCTGCGCCGATTGCAGGCTGATGCCGCCATTGTCGGCGCTCACGTTGACCGTTTTGCCGGTCAACTGGCTGCCTTGCAGCGCAACCGCGTTGTTGCCGGTGGCGCCGCTGCTGACGCTCAAGGCGCCGCCGCTTGTCACCTGGGTGCCGGACTGCGCGGTGTTGGCTTCATTCTGGCTGGACAGCTGCATGCCGCCGCCCACATTGAAGCCCTTGGCCGACGCATCCTTGCCATTGCTGTTGTTGCCGCCGGCGTTGACGCTGAAGCCCCAGCCGCTGCCGGTTTTGCTGTCGCTGCCATTGGCCGCCTGCAGGCTCACCTTGCCGTCGGACTGCAGCTTGATGTCGCCGCCGCTGGCGAGGCTGCCGCCCTGCACGGTCAAGCCATTGCCGGATGTCAGCGCGATGCCGCCGGCCGACTGCACCGAGCCGGTCACCGCCTGGCTGCTGGCTGCCTGGCTCTGCTGGTTGTTGACCGCCAGATTGCCGCTGCCGCCGAGTTTGTTGCCGCCATCGATCGGACTGGTGCTGATGGTCAAACCCGCCGCGCCGCCCACCGCATGCTGTTGGCTGCTGCTGGTATTGTCGGCCTGGGTCAGGGCGAGCTTGCCGCCGGCCTGGATGCTGGCCTGGCCGCTGCCGCCGTTGATGGCCGCGCCCTGGTAGCTCGCATCATTGTTCACCTTGATGCTCACGCCGCCGGTGGACTGGATGGAGCCGGTCACCGCGTTGCTGGACGCGCTCTGGCTGCTGCTGTAGCTGCCCTGGCCGCTGCCCTTGACGTTGATGTCCTCGCCTGTCGTGGTGTAAACACGCACCGTGGCGCCGCCTTCGCTGCTCTGGCTGCTCTGGCTCTGGGTATTGGCCGCCGCCGTCATCTGGTGGCTGTCCGCGCTGATGCTGACTGGGCCTTGCGTCGCCTGGTACTGGGTTGCCTGATCATTCAACGCGCCGCCGGCAGTCACATTGACCGACGCCCCGGCAATGCTGGTGGCCTGCGCGGTGCTGCTCTGGCTTTGCGATTTGCCGCTGCCGCCCGTAGCGCTGACGTCCACGCCCAGATTGGCCGCGCCGAGATTGGCCGCCTGGCCGGCCGCGCCGGCCACATCGCCCTTGGCCACGCTGCCGCCTGCATTGGCTATGGGACGGGTGATGCCGCTGTAATCGACATTGACGCCGACATCCACGCCCCAATGGCTGCTGGTCTGCTGGGTTGATTGTTGGTTGACGGCCGCTTGGTTGCTGACGTCGCCCGCGGTGATGTTCACCGCGCCGCCGGACTTGATCTGGCTGCCCTGGTTCTGCACGCCGCCCATGCCGTTGCCGGCGGTGATGTCCAGCTTGCCGCCGGTCTTCACTTCGGTCGCCTGGGCGGTGCTGCCGTCGCTGACGGTGCGATTGCTGTTCTGGCCGAACTCGATGCCGGCGCCGGCCTTGTCCAGCCCGCCGGTCAGGTACAGGCCGCCACCGGTCACGGTGGTGGCCTTGTCGCTGTGACTCGTGTTCTGCGCCGCGTTCAGGCTGACGTTCTGGCCGGCGAGGCTGGCGTCGCCCGCGCTCTCCAGCTTGGACCCCGTCACCGTCAGATCATTGCCGGCCGCCAGCTTGACGCTGCCCCCGGACAGCTGCGAGCCGCTTTGGCTGGTCTGGTCCAGTTGCTGGTCCGTGCTGGTATGTTCCAGCCGCACGCCGCCGCTGTATTGCTTGTCGCCGGTTTCGGCGCCGACGCCGCGCAGCGCCAATTGGGTGTCGCTGGATTGGCTATGGGTTTCGGATGCCTGGCTCGCCACCTTGATGTCGCCCACCGCCTGGATGTCCAGCGCCTGCGCGGCCTTGAGCAGGCTGCCCGTCACCGCCACGTCGCCGGCGGAGATCAGCTGCAGATCGGCATCGGACTTCAACGCCGAACCGACCGCCGTTTGCTGACTGCTGCTGCCCTTGCTGGAGCTGCTGGTGATATTGAACGCGGTGCCGGTGCGCTGGTCGGTATCGGTCTGCGTCAGATCCAGCGCGCTGTCGATCACCACGCCGCCGGACTGGGTCTTGGCGTATGCGCCCTGCGCGCCCTTGGCCTGGCTGCCGTTGATGGCGATGCCGGCGTCGCCGTTGATGAACAGCTTGCCGCCGGCGTTCACCGCACTGCCGGTATTGAGGGTGGCGCTATTGCTGTTGTTCTGGTTGCCGCCTCCGCCGATGCCGCCCCAGTAGGTCTTGCCGTTCTGCACGCTGCTGCTGTTGGCGCTGGTTTGCGTCGCCAGCGTGGCTTTGCCCTGGGCGGACAGGATGGCGTCGCCGCCGGATTGCAGAATGGCGGCCTGGCCGTTGATGTCGCCGCTGGCGCTCACGCCCAGCGCGTTGCCGGCGCGCAATTGCGCCTGCACCAAGCGCTGCTGCGAGCTGCTGTTGTTCCAGCTGCCGGTTTCCAGCGCCGCGCCGTCGTTCTTGCGATTGCCGACGTCGCTGCTGGTATCGGTTTCGGTCAACGCAGACAATTGAACGCCGCCCACGGCGTTCAGTTTGAGATTGTTGCCGGCCTGTACGCTGGCGCCGGCGATGGCGATGTCGCCGCCGGTGCTGGAGATGTCCGCGTCGTGGCCGGCCTTGATGCGCGCCACCGATTGCTCCTGGGTGGCGCTGCTCTTGTCCTGGTTGAATGCCCAGGAATTCTTCCAGGCGTGGTCGCTGCTGCTGGCGCTGCTTTGCGCCAGCTGGCCGTCCAGATTGACGCTGGCGGCGGACAGCTTGACGTCCTGGCCCTGGATGTCGGCCGCGCCGACATGGGCGTTGCCGCTGGCGCTGATCGACACATTGTCGCCCTGCAGAGACGCGCGCTTGACGCTGGCATCGGTCTTGCTGGACGCGCTGTTGCTCTCGCCGGTCTTCCAGATGAACCAGCTTTCGTCATGCTTGCTGTCGTTGCTGGTTTCGCTGTCGACGCGGCCGGAGATGTCCACGCTGGCGCCGTTCAACGCCAGCTGCTTGCCCTTAAGCTGGGCCGCCTGCACCGCCAGCGCACCGGCGGAATTGACCGTCAGTTCGTCGCCGCCGGACAGATTGCCGCCAACGTTCACGCCGGCGCCGGCCGCGGTGCTGACGATATTGATCCGGCCCGCCTGCATGGCGCCCAGGAAGTAACTGTCCAGCTTGCCCACGCCGTCCGGAGCGGCGGCGGTGGCAGTGATCTGGCCGCTGGCGTAATCGACGGTATTGAAGCCGGCGCGGACGCGGATGGCGTCGTTTGCGGAAACATTGCCGCGGATATCGAGACGCGGCGCAATCAGGTCCAGCACGTTGACGCCGGACGCGCCACCGCCATTGATGCTGAGCGCGTTGCCGTTATTGGCCGCCTGCAGTGAAGAGATGGCGCCGTTTTGCAGATTGGCGGCGCCCACCACCAGGGAGGCGCGGGGGATGTTGATGAAGCCGCAGCCGTTGCAGGCGATGCCGTTGGGGTTGGCCAGCACATAGTCGGCCGCCTTGCCGAAGACTTCCTGCTTGCCCAACAGCAAGGACGGGTTGCGGCTGACTACCTCGTTCAGGATCACGCTGGCCTGGTTGCCGCCAAGCTGGGCATTGGCGCCCAGTTGGCCCGCCAACTGCGACTGGCCGGCCTGCAAGGCGTTGTTGAACACCGCGCCCGGCTTGCCGACATTGAAGTCCTGGTACTGGTTGACCGACACCCCGCCGGCCGTCGGCGCGGTGATGTTGATCACCTGCGCGCCATTGCCGGCAGTGGAAACCTGCGGCTGCTGGCCATTGCCGCCGGCGGCCACGATGCCGCCAGCCTGAACCGCATCGGCCAGCACGAAGGCCAGCGTCAGCGCCGCGGCGATTTTGCCGCTCACGGACAAATCGAATCTGCTTTTTTTCATCATCATCCCCTCGAATCCAGGTTCGTCGGCCCTCTTGACGTGGCCTGCGACCAAATAAAACAAGTGTTTAGTTTGGAATCTAAGGGGTTTTTTAAATCAAATCAATCGAAACACAATTTTACAATATTATTTCAATTATTTTCCGCGCATTTACAACACTTTGCCCTCACCACTGCCACGCCAGCCGCGCAAACAGGATGTGCCCTTCCGGCAACCAGCCCTGCGGCTGGCGCAGCGGGCGGCTGTAATCCAGATCCAGCGTCAGACCGCCCCGCGTCAGCGCCATCCCGATATCCGCGCCGGCGATGTCCTGCCAGGTCTCGTTGCCGCCGCGCTGCAATACCCGGCCGCCATCCAAACCCAGCCGCGGCGTGACGGCGAAGGCGCCAAGCTGCCAACGCCGCGACAAGGTATTGCGCCAGTACCAGCCGGTTTCGGCAGGCAAGGCATTATTGCGGAAACCGCGCACCGCGCTGCTGTCGGCGATATCCAGCTGCTCGACGCCGGGCAGCCGGTCGCGACTGGCTTGGCCGGAAAGGCTGGATTGCAGTTGGAACGGCCCGCCCGGCCAGGCGAAGGTCTGCAGCCAATTGGCGCTGAGGCGCAGCTTGAGAAACTGCGGATTAGGCGTGCCGGGGAAGCGCGTGTCCTGCCCATCCGCGCCCATCCAGCGCGTGCCGCGCTGCAAGCCGCCCTCCAGTTGCAACACGCCGCCCGACAGCACCGTCATCCTCGACAGCCCGGCCTCCAGCACGGTCAGGCTGGGGCTGCTGACTGGAATCTCGGCATCCTGCAGATAGTTGCGCACGCGCTTTTGCGTCAATTGCAGGTCCGCGGTCAGGATATGCCCCTGGTCGCGCGTCAGCACGCGGTCCAGCCGCAAGCCGCTCTGCACGGTGGAGCCGGACAGTTGCACCGCGCTATACGCCAGCTGCAAGGGGTTCAAATAATCGGAGCGGCTGGCGAAAGCGCTGGCCGTCCAGTAGCCATAAGGCAGCGAATAGAATAGCGACTCGCTGCGGCTGTGCCGCAGCGCGGGATTTTCCGTGGTGGTCTGCGCCGACAGGCTGAGGAAGTCGGACCAACCGGTGACATTGTCCCAGCCCAGGTTGGCGCCGGCCTGGATGCGCCCGGTGGACGCCCGCCCGGTATTGTCCAGCGTCAGCCCGCCCGCCAGGCGCGAGTCCGGCTGATTGTGCAACTGCAAGATGGAATCGCCTATGCCGTCGCCGGGCAGCACATCCACCGTCGCGTGATTGGAGCGCAGCCGGTTGGCCTGATCCAAGCCCTGGTCCAGATCATGCACATTCAGCGGCTTGCCCTGCATGCCGGGGAACAGATTGCCGGGCCGCAAGGCGGCATCGTCGCTGCGGATCGCCGCCACCCGCCCCTCCACCGCGCGCAGCGTCAGCACGCCATTCGCGTTCGGCCCCTCGGCCAACACCCGCGCGGCGATATAGCCTTTGTCGAGGTAAAGCGCGGTCAACGCGCGGCTGAAGCGGTTCAACTCGCCGACGTCCAGGCAATCGCCCTGGGGCAGTCCCAGCGCGGCAACTTCCTCATGCGTCAACAAGGTGATGCCCGCCAGGCGCACACCCGTCACCGGCAGGCAAGCCTCGCCGGCCGCCACCGGTTGCCTGGAGGTTTCCGCCGCGCTGCCGCCGCCTTGCAACTGGCGCAGCTTTTGCTGCCGGATCAAATCGTCGAATTGTCGGCTGGAGTCCTGCAGCAAACGCCGGGCATCGTCATCCCCCATCCGCAAATCCGAGGGCAAGGGGTGGGTTTCCGCTCGCAGCGGGCCGGCGCAACATAGCAAGCCGAAAAATAACCAAGAGTGTTTCATCACGCGGAGTCGATTCCGATTCCGCACCAGAGCGGCCGGCGCGGACATTGCGAAAGGTCCAAGGCCATCTATCAGCACCTCTGACAGATGACAGCAGGTATTTTTGTAAAACCGGCATCATATATCGAAATAGCACCTGCCACGCCATACGCCGCAGCAAGTGATTGTGATGGTCGCAAGTAGTTATACCTAATTCCACATTCATGACGTAAGACTATGCTGAAACTCTGAATAGCGCATCAGGAGGAATGCCATGTGGTTTGCCGGAAACAAGATGATCAACCAGTTGGATGCGGCCGCCGAAGCCGTACTGCGCGGAGAATCGGCCAGATGGCAGATTCACGGCGATGAGCGCTGGCGCGCTCTGGGAGAAAAACTGTCGCGCGTATGGGAGCAACGCGACCGGCAAATCAACGAAGCCGACGCGGAACGCCAGGCCGCCGACCGCCAGCTGACGCAACTGCAGGACGCGTTGCGCCGGGCCGAGGAACAACTGACGCTGCTCAGCGTCCGTTTCGACTTGGTCAACCGCGCGGCCAGCGAGGGGCTGTGGGACATGTCGGTAGTGGCCGGCGACCCGCTCAATCCCAACAATGTGTTCTGGTGGTCGCAAACGTTCCGCGCGCTGCTGGGCTTCAACGACCAGCGCGATTTTCCCGACGTGCTGGGCAGCTGGGCCGGCCGCCTCCACCCCGATGACCGGGAACGCGTGCTGGACGCCTTCGGCGCCCACCTGAGCGACCGCAGCGGCATGACGCCGTACGACATCGAATACCGGCTGCAATGCAAGAACGGCGAATACCGCTGGTTCCGCGCCCGCGGCGCCACGCTGCGCGACGACAAGGGCGTGCCCTTGCGTGTGGCCGGGTCATTGGCCGACATCACGGAATGGCGCGCGCAGCAGTTGCAATTGGAGCGGACCATGACCCGCTTCGAACTGGGCAGCGCCATGCTGGCCGAGGGGCTATGGGACATGGAAGTGGACCCCGCCAATCCGGTCAGCGGCAACAACGCCTTCTGGTGGTCGCCGCAGTTTCGCCAGTTGCTCGGCTTCAGCACCGAGCAGGATTTTCCGAACGTGCTGGAGAGCTGGTCCAATCGCCTGCATCCCGAAGACAAGCAAGGCGTGCTGAACGCCTTCGCCGCCCATTTGAGCGACCGCAGCGGCCAGACGCCGTATGATCTGGAATACCGCCTGCAATGCAAGAACGGCGAATACCACTGGTTCCGCGCGCGCGGCCAGACCCGGCGCGCACCGGACGGCACGCCGCTGCGCGTGGTCGGCGCGCTGATCGACATCGACGCGGAAAAGCGCTCCGCCGCGCTGGACAGCGAAAGCCAGCAACGGCAGCAACTGGAAAAGAGCCTGTCTGAGATCGGTGCCATCGTCAGCACCATTCAGTCCATCGCCGATCAGACCAATCTCTTGGCGCTGAACGCCGCGATCGAAGCGGCCCGCGCCGGCGAAACCGGCCGCGGCTTCGCCGTGGTGGCGGACGAAGTGCGCAAGCTGGCCGAGCGCACGCGCGATGCGACTCAGCGGGTAGAAAAACTGGTCATACAGAAAAACTGAACGTTAGGTTGCAAAACAACAGCCCGGCTAATGCCGGGCTGTTGTTTTTGGTGGCCGCGCGTATTTCAGCGGTAATCGAAATGCGCCCGCTTGACGTTGCACAGGGGCTCATAGCCTATGGTGCCGGCGTGGGCGGCCACCTCGTTGACCGAGACCACATCGCCCCACAACTCTACCTCGCTGCCGATGCCGGTTTCAGGCAGATCGGTCAGATCCACCGTCAGCATGTCCATCGACACCCGGCCGATCAAGCGAGAACGTTGGCCGTCTATCAGCACCGGGCTGCCGCTGGAGGCGCGGCGCGGGTAGCCGTCGGCGTAGCCGCAGGCTACCAGGCCGACGCGGGTAGGCCGGTCGGTGACGAAGTTGTCGCCGTAACCTATCGGCTCGCCGGCGGCCAACTCGCGCACGCCGAAGACCCGGCTGCAGAAACGCATCACCGGACGCAAGTCGGCAGCATCTTCGAAGCCGGCCGGCAGCGGCGTCACGCCGTAAAGCGCGATGCCGACGCGGCCCCAGTTGCGTTGCGCGCGCGGGTGGCACAGGATGCCGGCCGAGTTGGCCACCGACTCGTCACCCGGCGGCAACCCGCGAACAACGGCGTCGAAACGCTCCAGCTGCGCCGCGGTCATCGGCAGCTCCGGCTCGTCGGCGCGGGCAAAGTGCGTCATCTTGGTGATCGTGCCCGCCTTGCCGCTGGCCTCCAGCCGGCGCCAGGCCGCGTGATAGGCTTCCGGCAGAAAGCCTTCTCTATGCATGCCGGAGTCCAGCATCAGCCAGACGTTGAACGGCTTCTGCGGCGCGGATTGTTCGATCATCCGCAGCTGCTCCTCGCTGGTCACCGCCAGCCACAGCTGGTGCTCGTCCACCGCCTTCAGCTCCTCGGCTTCGAACACGCCTTCCAACAACAGGATGGGGTGGGCGATGCCGGCCGCGCGCAGCTCCAGAGCCTCTTCCAGACAGGCGACGGCAAAGCCGTCGGCGATGTCGGCCAGCGCCTGGGCGCAGCGCACCGCGCCGTGGCCATAGGCATTGGCTTTCAAGACGGCCAGCGTCCTGTCGCCATGCGCGGCGCGAGCCACTTGGTAGTTATGCCGCAGATTGTCCAGCCGTATCGTCGCGATCAGGGGACGCATCGCCTCACGCCCCTTGTACCGACGGGCGCATCACCGGCACCACCAGCGTTTCGCCCTGCTTGGCGTAGCGCTGCATGGACAGGCCATCGATGCTGATTTCCGGCTTGACGCCGGTGATGATGTCGGCCAGCACCTTGCCGGAGCCGGCGCTCATGGTCCAGCCCAGCGTGCCGTGGCCGGTATTCAGGGACAGGTTGGCGTAGCGGGTGCCGCCGACGATGGGCGTGCCGTCCGGCGTCATCGGGCGCAGGCCGGTCCAGAACGTGCCGGCCGGGATGTCGCCGCCGTTCGGGTACAAATCGCCCACTACCATTTCCAGCGTCTGGCGGCGGCGCGGGTTCAATTCCAGATTGTAGCCGGACAGCTCAGCCATGCCGCCGACGCGGATGCGATTGTCGAAGCGGGTGATCGCCACCTTGTAGGTTTCGTCCAGGATGGTGGACACCGGCGCGGCGGCCGGATTCGTGATCGGCACCGTCAAGGAATAGCCCTTGACCGGGTACACCGGGATGTCGATGCCCAGGGTTTGCACCAGATCGCGCGAGTAGCTGCCCATCGCCACCACGTAATGGTCGGCGGTCAGGGTCTCGTCGCCGACACGCACCCCGGTGATGCGCTTGCCATCGTTCAGGATGGCGTCCACCGTCACGCCGAAGCGGAATGCCACGCCCTTGGCGCGAGCCAGTTCGGCCAGGCGGCTGGTGAACAGATTGCAGTCCCCGGTTTCATCATTGGGCAACTGCAGGCCGCCGGTCAGCTTGTGCTTGACCGCCGCCAGCGCCGGCTCGACGCGGGCGCAGCCGTCCGGATCCAGCACATTGAAGTCCACGCCGCACTCGCGCAGCACGGCGATGTCCTTGGCCATGCCGTCGACTTGGGCCTGGCTGCGGAACAACTGCAGCGTGCCGCCCTGGCGGCCTTCATAATCCAGGCCGGTCTCGGCGCGCAGCTCCTTGATCTTGTCGCGGCTGTACTCGGCCAGGCGCATCATGCGGCTCTTATTCACCGCATAGGATTTTTCATTGCAATTGGCCAGCATCTTGGCGATCCACTGCAGCTGGTACAGGCTGCCGTCCGGGCTGATGGCCAGCGGCGCATGGCGCTGGAACATCCACTTGATCGCCTTCAGCGGAATGCCGGGCGCCGCCCAAGGCGCGGAGTAGCCGGGCGAGATCTGGCCGGCGTTGCCGAAACTGGTTTCCAACGCCACGCCATCCTGGCGCTCCAGCACCGTCACCTGACAGCCGGCCTTGGCCAGATACCACGCAGTCGATACGCCCAGAACGCCGCCACCCAGCACGATTACCTTCATGATTCCCTCTCCGTTTGTAGCCATGTCACTACAGCTAGTGAATTCCGCTAGTATATTCATTGATATCTGGTTTTTTTCACTGAAATTGACGAGAATCAATAGATGACTAATAAGAATTTTTCGCGTAAGCAGTGAAAAAATGAAGACTGTCACTTCCTCCGGCAAAGCGCTGGACAAGATGGACCGCAAAATCCTGCGCATCCTGCAGAAAAACGGCCGCATCGCCATGACCGAACTGGCCGAGAAAGTCGGACTCTCCACCACGCCCTGCACCGAACGGGTGCGCCGCATGGAGCGCGACGGCATCATCGACGGCTATTACGCCCGCCTCAATCCGCACGCGCTGGGCGGCTCGCTGCTGGTCTTTGTCGAGATCAAGCTGGAGGCCAAGTCCGGCAACATCTTCGACGCCTTCCGCCGCGAGATCCTGAGCATCCCGGAAATCCTGGAGTGCCACCTGGTATCCGGCGACTTCGACTACCTGATCAAGGCGCGCATCGCCGACATGTCGATGTACCGCAAGCTATTGGGCGACATCCTGCTGCAGCTGCCATCGGCCAAGGAATCCAAAAGCTATGTGGTAATGGAAGAGGTCAAGGAAACCCTCGCCTTGCCTTTGAACGACGCCTGAGCCGCCAGCTTGTTCCACCCGCCTCAGCGCTTGTTAAGACGCCGCTGTTCAGCGCGCATTCCGGGCTGCATCTTCAGCAAAAACACTTATGATTGATTGAGATAGTCCTAACTAAATGCATCGCATTGACAGGCGTCTGGGCTGGCGCGCATGCCGCAAGCAGCGCCCTGCTTTCAGCGTGTCCGACAAGATCCCGCAAGCCGTAGCGCCTACTGGCAGTCCAGGCATCGCCATCTCGTCAGCCACGCCCGATATCATCGTTCGCAGGAGGTGGCCATGGCAGGCTGGTTCAAAAAATCCGCGCAGTCGGAAGATCTGGAACAAACCATCCATCAGTTTCAGTGCGTGCTGGATAACAGCGACAATCTGATCATGTTGTGCGATACCGGTCCGGACAATGTGATTTTCTATATGAACAAGACCGCGCGCGACGTGCTCAACCAACACCATGCCTCGCTGAATCAGCGCTTTCGCGCTGGCGTCGACGTCAATCAGGCGATGAATCACACCATTCATCAATTCCATCGCGATCCCTCGCACAACCGCAGGATTCTGGCGGACCTGGCCGCCCGCAAAATGCCGTTTCACAGCGCGTTGATCCCCGTGGGCGACGTCATTTTCGAAACCAAGGTCTTCCCGATCTGGAGCCGGCAGGATGGCAGCAAGCTGCTCTGCTTCATGGCCAGCTTCAAAGACGTGTCGGCCGAGGAAAGAGCGCGCCAATTGCAGGAAGAAAACGACAAGCGCCGGCAATTCCTGGAGGCGCGCATCAACGAGCTTTCCGAGAACATGCAGGCGATGAGCGCCACCATCCAGAACGTGGCGGTGCAAACCTCCTCCGCGTCCGAATCCGCCGACCTGATGCTGGCGGAAAGCCGCAAGAGCTCCGCCATCGTCGGCGAAACCAGCAACGGCATGAAGAGCGTCGGCACCATGGTGCGCCACACCGCGGACAGCCTGGTTTCGCTGGGCACGCGCTCCGAGACCATCGGCCAGATCATCAACGTGATCAAGGACATTGCCGATCAGACCAACCTCTTGGCCTTGAACGCGGCCATCGAAGCGGCGCGCGCCGGCGAAATGGGCCGCGGCTTCGCCGTAGTGGCCGATGAAGTGCGCAAACTGGCGGAACGCACCGCCAAGGCGACGCAGGAAATCGGCGAAATGATCCGCATGATCCAGACCGAAGTGCAGCAAAACGTGAAGGCGATAGAAGAAGGCCGCAACACGGTAGCCGCCACTGAGAGCGACTTCCTGCGCGCGGAGGAAGCCCTGGAAGCCATCGTCCGCGAAATCAACAATATGCGCGACTTCGTGGTGCAGATCGCCAATGCGGCGGAGGAGCAGGCGGCCACGTCGCAGGACATCGCCGACAAGCTTACGGAGATCACGCAGGGACACTGAACGGTCTTGGCGCGCGCGGCCGGATAAGATAGCTTGTGGATTTTACTTGCGAAGACAAGACCATGAGCCTGGAGTCCGTCCGCCAGTTTTTCGCCAGCCGCCAGCTGGACATCGAAATCATCGAGCTGCCGGTCAGCACCGCCACGGTGGCGGAAGCGGCCGCCGCCCACGGCGTGGAGGCCGGCCGCATCGCCAAGACGCTGGCTTTCCGCCTCAACGATGGCCGCGAGGTGATTCTGGTGGCGCGCGGCGATGCCCGCATCGACAACCGCAAGTTCAAGGACGCTTTCGGCAGGGGCAAAATGCTGCCGCAGCAGGACGTGGAGGCGATTACCGGCCATCCGGTGGGCGGCGTCTGCCCCTTCGGTCTGGCGCGCGAACTGCCGATTTACCTAGACGTATCCATCCAGGCCTTTGACGAAATCCTGCCCGCCGCCGGCGCCGTGCACAGCGCGGTGCGCATCAGTCCCAGCCAGTTGATCGACATCACCGCCGGGCAGTGGGTGGATGTCTGCCAGGCTTTCGACTAAGCGCCGCCAGTCCCCCTGATCTTGCGTTGCGCCGCCATGTTCCATGGCGCTGCGCTGATCTTTTCAGTTTCCCGAAAGGCGTCAAACCGCAAACGCCAACAGCCGCCGCGGCTGCAGGCGGATGCCCACCGTTTCGCCCACCGCCAGCGGCTGATCGTGGCCCAGTTCGGCCACCAGACGCCTGCCGGACAGCAATTCCAGCACATAGTGGCACACGCCGCCGCGATGGATGCGCTCCGCCACCTTGGCCCGCAGCGCGCTGCCCGGCTCCAGCCTCACCTCGTCTGGCCGCAACAGCACTTCCACCTCCGCGCCATCGGCAAAGGGCAAGCCGCCGTCGCTGCGCAGCTCGCCGGTTTCCAGCACCACGCTGCGGCCGCCGCTGGCCTTACCCGGCAAAAAAGCGCCCTGGCCGATGAAGCCGGCCACATAACGGCTGGCTGGGGCATGATACAAAGCCTCCGGCTGATCCCACTGCTGCAGGCGTCCGCCATGCATCACCCCGACTTTGTCGGAGAAGGCGAAGGCCTCGTGCTGATCATGCGTCACCATCAACGCGGCGATGCCCAGCGACTTCAGCATCGACCTCACCTCGCGCGCCAGGCGTTCGCGCAACTCCGCGTCCAGATTGGAAAATGGCTCGTCCAGCAGCAGCAACCTGGGCAAGGGCGCCAAGGCGCGCGCCAGCGCCACCCGCTGTTGCTGCCCGCCGGACAGCTGGTGCGGGTAACGATCCGCCTCCGCCGCCAGGCCCACCAGTTTCAGCACTTCCGCCACCCGTTCGCGGCGGCCGGCGCGGCTCAACGCCGACAAGCCAAAGGCGATGTTGCCTGCCACGGTCAAATGCGGAAACAGCGCATGATCCTGGAACACCATGCCGATGCGGCGACGATGGGCCGCCAGCATCACCCCGCCGCCGAACATCATCTTTCCGGCCAGCCGGATCGCGCCGGCAGTAGGCGTCTCAAAACCGGCGATGCTGCGCAACGCGCTGGTTTTGCCGCAGCCGGAAGCGCCGAGCAAACAGGCGATCTCCCCTGGCTGCAAAGTAAAACTCATGCCATCCAGCACCATCCGTCCTGCGAAGTCCAGGCTCACATTGTCGAATTCGAGCAGGTTTTCCATATCAGGCTCCGGATTTCTGTCTGGACAGCAGCAGCACCGGCAGCAGCCCGGCCAGCACGATGGCGACCGATGGCAATGCGGCGCGCTGCCATTCGCCCTCAGTGGTCAAATTGAAGATGCGCACCGCCAAGGTGTCCCAGCCGAACGGCCGCGTCATCAGCGTGATCGGCATTTCCTTCATCACGTCGACAAACACCATCAGCATCGCGGTGAACAAACCGCCGCGCAGCAGGGGCAGATGCAAGCGCCAGGCCAGACGCATGCCATGCAGGCCCAGGCTTTGCGCGGCCTCCTCCTGGCTGCGCGCGATGCGCTGCATCGCGGTGTCGAGCGCCGAATGGCCTACCGCCAGAAAGCGCGAGGCATAAGCCAGCAGCATCACCAGCAGCGTGCCCTTGAACACGGCGGAGCTGCCCGCCGGCAACCAGTGGCCGAAGTGATCGAGCAACAGGTTGTCCAACGCCGCCACCGGGGCGAAGACACCCACCGCCAGCACCGTGCCGGGCACCGCGTAACCCAGCGTGGCCAGCCTGGCCCATGGCCGGCTACGAGGATCGCGGCGCACCGCGAAAACCAGCAGCAAGGCCAGCGCCGGCACCAGCAACGCCGCCAGCGCGGCCAGCACGAGCGAGCTTTTCAGATAATCCAGCAGGTCGGCCATATCATCCGCCGCATGCTCGGCGGCCCAGAGCAGGATTTGCCCGAACGGCAGGACGAAGGCCAGCAGCAGCACCAGGCTGCAACAGGCGCAAGCCAGCCAGCCGCGCGCGCCGGGCAAGCGCGTCCGCGGCAAGGGCGCCGCCCTGCCCGCCTCGCCATAGGCGCGTTGGCCGCGCGCCCGTTGCTCCAGCCATACCAGAGCCAGCACCAATAACACCAGCAACGATGCCAGCTGCTTGGCAGCAGGCAGCGAGAACAGGCTGAACCAGGCTTTGTAGATGGCCGAGGTGAAGGCGTCGAAATTGAACACGGCAACCGTGCCGAAATCGGCCAGCGTCTCCATCAGCGCCAGGCTCAGTCCGGCCACGATCCACGGCCGGGCCATGGGCAGCGCCACGCGGAAAAAACCGGCCAGCGGAGACAGGCCGAGCGACTGGCCGACTTCCAGCGCGCGCCGCCCCATCGTGGCAAACGCATTGCGCGCCAGCAGATAGACATAGGGGTAGAAAGCCAGCGTCAGCACCGCCACCACGCCCGGCGTCGAGCGGATATTGGGCACCCAGGACGAGCTGCCGAATGCCTCGCGCAGCCAGGTTTGCAGCGGTCCGGTAAAGTCGAACAGGCCCAATTGCGAAAACGCCATCACATAGGCCGGCATGGCCAGCGGCAGCATCAGCGCCCAGGAAAACACCCGGCGACCCGGAAAATCATGCACCGCCGTCAGCCAGGCCAACGGTACGCCCAACAGCAACACGCCCGCGCCCACGCCCAGCAGCAGGATGGCGGTGTTGCGCCACAGCTCTGGCAACGCATGCGCCGACAGATGGCGCCAAACCTCCATATCCGGCGTGAGCAGCCCCAGGACGATCACGCCCAGCGGCAGCAAGGTGAGCAGGCTGATGGCCGCGGACAACGTCCGCCAGCGCAAAACAGAAGCAAACATGAGATTGATCCAGCAACAACGGCCCGCCGTTGAAAAAACGGCGGGCCGAAGAAACCAACAATGGGCGGCGCTTATTTGTAGCCCGCGCGGTCCATCAGCTTCACTGCCTCAGCCTGCCGGGCGCCGGCATTAGAGACATTGATGTAGTTATGCTTGAAATCGCCCCAGGCGGCGACGCGGGCATCCGGTTTCACCTTGGGATTGACCGGGAACTCCATATTGACGTCGGCGAACAGGTTCTGCGCCTTTTCCGAGCTCAGCCATTCCAGGAACTTCAGCGCGCCCTTCTCGTTCTTGGCGTAGCGGGCGATGCCGGCGCCGGAAACGTTGACGTGGGTGCCCTTGCCAGCCTGATCCGCCCAGAAGATGCCGATAGGCAGCTTGGGAGACTTCTCCATCAAACGGCCGTAGTAATAAGTATTGGCGATGCCTACATCACACTGGCCGGCGGCGATCGCTTCCAGCATCTTGGTATCGTCCGGGAAAGACGCGGTAGCCAGATTGTTCACCCAACCCTTGACCACCTGCTCGGTCTTAGCCGGCCCCATCTCGGTCAGCATCATCGCCACCAGCGACTGGTTGTATACCTTCTTGGAAGTGCGCAGGCACAGCTTGCCCTTCCACTTAGGATCGGCCAGGTCGGCATAGCTGGACAGCTCGGCCGGTTTGACTTTCTGGGTGTTGTAGAAAATGGTGCGCGCGCGAATCGACAGGCCATACCATTGATGGTTGGGGTCGCGCAGGTGGGCGGGGACATTGGCGTCCAGCACCGGCGATTTCACAGCTTGCAGCAGGCCCATTTTTTCCGCCTGCCACAGATTGCCGGCATCCACCGTCAGGAGCAGGTCGGCCGGGCTATTGCGGCCTTCGGCACGCATCCGCTCCATCAGCGGACCTTCCTTGTCCGACACCAGCTTGACGGTCACGCCGGTTTCCTTCTTGTAGGCGTCGATCAAGGGTTTGACCAGTTGTTCCGCGCGCGCGCTGTAAACAACGACATCCTCGGCCAGCGCCTGGCCGGCCAGCGCCGCCAGTACGGCGGCGAAAATCAGTTGCTGCTTCAAGGTGTATCCCCTGTTTTGCTGTTTGAGAGCGAAGTGCGGGATGCACCGTAGCATCAAGTGATAATACGTATCAATACAAAAATATTTTGTAAATTGGGGAACTGCCGGAAAGAAGCGTCCCGGCATGCTCCCGACCCGCGGCTATCGGCCGGAATCATCGAGTCGGGACGAAACGGACAAAGTCGCCTTCTGACACCGCCTGACTGCTGCTCTGCACCAAGCCGATGGAGAAATTCGGCTGCACCTGGGTCAGCGTGACATCGCCGTTCAGGCTTTCCGGCATGCCCAGATCCGCCCCGGAAATCAAGTCGCGCACCGGCTGGCCGGACGAGCGCTTGTACAGCAGCATCTTGTCGCCCACCGCCATTCCGTCCAGCAGGCCGGCGTTGATATAAACGCGCTTCCCCTCCTGCCGCACGATGCGGGCAGAAAATGGTATGCAGGAAATGACGTCGTCGACGCGCTGCGCCGCCTTGTCCATTAATTTATCCACCAGGCGGCCATAATCCGTGGCCCAAAACGCGGCGGAGGCGAAAGGCTTGGGCAGCTTGGGCTGGACATCGCCGCGCGACAGTCCGCCGACGCGCTCATTCGCCAGCAATGAACCCGTCAGGCCATCGTAAATCCACACTTCCATGTCGAACTGGCGTTCGGTGGCCTTGTATTTGGCGCCGCCGCCCAGCAGGCCGGAAAACGGTCCGTTATAGATGGCGCTCTGGTCGCTGGTATTGTTGGACTCGAAAAACGACGGCTTCAGGCCTTTGTCGGTCACCGAGGTGGACAGCACGCGGCCCGCCACCACGAACTGCACGCCCTGGCGCTGGCCAAGCTGGCTGGCGATGTCGCGGCCGGCGGCAGGCTCGGCGATGCGGCTGTCCGACAACACCGACACGGTATTGGCGTCGCGCACCAGCAGCAAGGGATTGCGCGACAAGCGGCGCGACAGCTCGGTCGGCAGCGCAGTCGCCAGATTCGCCAGATCGGACGCGTCGGCGGGACGCGCCACGTCGAAATACGTCGTCACCAGTTTGCGCCGCAACGAACGCCCCGGCGGCATCGCGCAGGACGGATCGCGGCTGCGCGTTGGGGCCTGGGCTTCAGCCGCCCCCTCCGTATCGACCTCGATCTTGACGTGGTACAACTTGCCCTGCTGGTATTCATTGACCACCCGCACCGTGCCCTGCAGCTGGCCGCTCGCGGTCAGCGTGGCGGACTCGGCCGGCTTGCCGTTCTCCAGCACCTGCACCGACTCCACCCGCGCGCCCTGGTTGATGGTGATCAGCCGCATCGCGTCGCGGATGGCCATCTCGCGCGCCGCCACCGTGCCGTTATCCAACGGCGCCACGCCCTCGGCGCTCAGGATTTGCGCCTGCGCCGATGCGGACAAAACAAATGCCGCCACAAGGGCGGCAGCAGTCTGACGGATTCGCGTCTTCATCATTGGTTCACATAGAAATTGCTGCTGTAGCGCGCCGGAGCCATCATCATGGTTTGCGCCGGGCTAGCGGCCGGCATGGTCTTGGTGGCGCCGCAGTTAGGCTCGGCGCACTGCGCGCCGACGGCGCCGGTTTCCTGCGCCGCCCGCATCACGCTGCCGGTCTTGTCGAAGGAGTTCTTGAACTGCTTGTAGAAGTCCTGATCCAGCGTGATTTCCGCCACCGCCTCGCTGGTGCCGTCCGGCTTCATCGTGGTAGAAACGATGGTGACGCCGCGCAGATAAGCGTCCACATAGGTGCGGAAGCTATCGTTGTTGGCGATCATATTGGACACCGTGCTGTTGCCCACCAGCTTCATGCCCTGCACTTGTTCCGCAATGGCGCGGAACGCATCGAGCCGCGCGGCGCGCATCGCCAGCAGCTTGCGCTGCGACGGGGTCAGGCTATTGGTATACGGCGCGGCGCCGCTGCCGGTGACGCGCACCACGATGGGCTGGAACGGATTGACTTCCCGCACCACCACCTTCACATCCTCGCCGCTATTGCCTTCCTCGCTGGGACCGACATAGCCGACGCCGGACGGCACCATGCCGCCTTCCTTGGCCGGCGCAGGCGCAGCCATTTTCTGCGGCGGCGTGCCAGTGGAGCAGGCGGACAGGGAGGCCAACAGAACCAGAGGCAGGAGACAAGACAGGCTGCGGACAGTTTTCATGGCAATTACCGGTAGATATTGATGGAATGGTATGAACCATTCCCGGAGCGCGTCAACCCGGAATATCGTCCAGAATCGTTAAAACTTAAGAAATATGCTGTCCAGCAAGGTTTAGCGGCGGGACGCCGCCCGCCCCAACTGCCGCGCGGACGAGAAACCCGCCGCCAGCGCCGCCTTTTCCTTGCCCAGCCCGGCCGCGCGCCACTGCATGGCCAGCGCCAGCCGCAAAGCCTGATGATAATCGTGCGCGCTGATGCCGGCATGCTCGCGAAACAAGCGGGACAAGTGCCGCGCGCTGACATGCGCCCGCCCCGCCAGCTCGCTCAGCGGCCAATCGCGCACCGGGTCGGCGCAGATCAGATCTTGCGCGCGGTGCAGCGCCGGATGCAGATGATTGCGCCAGGCCAGCCACGGCGACAGCCCCGGGTCTTGCGGCGAGCGGCGGAAGTAGACCACCATCTCCCGCGCCACGGCGCGCGCGATGGCCGGATCGATCCGCTCTCCGATCCAATGCAACGCCAGATCGATGCCGGCGGTGATGCCGGCGCTGCTGCAGCATGGTCCGTCCTGTACGAATACCCGGTTCTCCTGCACCTTGGCCGCCGGCGCCAATGCGCGCAAGCGGTCCAGCAAGGTATGGTGGGTGGTGCAGGCGCGATCATCGAACAAGCCGGCCTCGGCCAGCAGCAGGCTGCCGGAGCAGATGCCCACCCAAGACACGCCGGATTGAGGCTTGCGCGCCGCCAGCCAGGCAACGATGCGGCGCGCATCCGGCTTGGCGTAAGCCACGGCGGACGGCGTCGAACCCGGCACCACCACCAGCGCGCCCTCCGGCAGCTCCTCTGGCAAGGGCTGCAGGCTGGCCAACGGCAAGCCCAGCGATGTCGCGGTTTCCGGCATCGGGCTGACAAAATGCAAGCGCAGGGCCGCCCCAAACTCGCCAGCCAGGCGAAACGCCTCGGCCGGCCCCGCCAAATCCAGCAGCAGCAGGTCCGGCGGCAAAACGAAGTACACCTCAAGCACGGCCAACCCTCGCCGCCATCGACAGCGCTCGGCCGCCGAATACCGATACCGCCAACCCAGCCAGCAGCAAGCCGCTGCCGGCCAATTGCCCCGGCGTCAGGCTCTCTCCCAGCAGCAGATGCGAGGCCAGCAGCCCCACCACCGGCACCAGCAGCGAAAACGGCGCCACCTTGGCGGCGGCGTGCCGGGTCAGCAGCCGGCTCCACAGACCATAGCCGAACATCGAGGCCACCACCGCCAGATAAGCGACGGCGAACAGCGACTGCAGATTGAAATCGCGCAGAGCCAGCAAGATGCGCTCGCCGCCCTCCAGCCACCACGACAGCAGCAGAAACGGAATCGGCGGGATCAGGCTGGACCAGATCACCAGCCCCAGCGGCGCCACCTTGTAGCCGTCGCGGCCGATGGCGCGCACCACCACATTGGACGCGGCCCAACTGGTCGCAGCCGCAATGGTCAGCCCAAAGCCTAGCGCCGTCATATTGCCGCCCTTGCCGATCCCGATCAGCGCCAAGCCGCCCAAGGCCAGCGCCAAACCCGCCAACTGGCTGCGCTGCCAGCGCTCGTTCAGAAAGAAGCGCGCCAACAGCAAAGTGAAGAAGGCTTGCGACTGCAGCACGACCGAGGCCAGCCCGGCAGGCATGCCCAGCTTGATCGCCGAAAACAGGCAGCCGAACTGCCCCACGCCCACCGTCAATCCATACAGCGCCAGATAGCGCCACGGCAGCGGCGGCCGTTTGACGATGAACACCGCCGGCAGCGCCACCAGAGCAAAGCGCAAGGCGCCCAGCAGCAGCGGCGGCACACCGGCTACGCCCCATTTGATCACGACGAAGTTGACGCCCCAAGCCACCACGATGGCCAGCGCCTGCGCCACGTCAATCGGCGGCATGGTCCGCTCCCGGCCACAATACGGCCTGCGCCACGATGACACGCTCGCCATTGAAGGTGGCGGCCGGCGAGCCATACAGCCGGTAGCCCAAAGCCAGCGCCTCGCTGACCCGCTTGCAGAAGGCCGAATCGTCAGGGCCGGTCAGCAGCCGATAAGCCGGCAGCCCGTCCGGCGGCAACCTCGATGCGTCTTGCGCCATGCTTACTCCTGATCTGAACAAAACCGATCCCGACACCTTATGCCATGCCGATGTCAATCGACAAGCTCGGCCGCGCACGCCATCCGCCGCAGCGCCTCATCGACCGTGACAATGGTGGCGAAGCGTCCCGCCAGCACCAGTTCGGTTCGCTCGCGGATTTCAGCCGGACTGTAGACGCGGCCGCTAGCGGGATGCGTCATGGCGAAAGTCAGCGTGGCCTCGCTGACGAAGTCCACCTCATAACCGAGGTCCGATGCCACGCGGGCGGTGGTTTCGCAGCATTGCTCGGTACGGATGCCGGAAATCGCCAAGCGGCGGATGCCGCGCGCGTCCAGCCAGGCCTGCAGGCCAGAGTCTGTCAGCGCGTTGTGCACATGCTTGACGAAAGTCGCCGCCGGCTGATGAGTCAGCCAGGCTTGCGGACGCACCAGGCCGGACTCGACGCGGAACGACGCGTCATCATCCACATGCAGGATGTTGACCACCAGCGAGCCGCGCGCCTCGGCGCCGGCGATCAGCGCGCGCTGCGCCTCGCGGTAGGCCGGCAGTTCACGCTCATCCCAATAAGGGCGGGAAAGAAAAGAGTCCTGAACATCTATCACCAGCAAAGCAGTCTGTTTCATGCGACCTATCCTCGGCTCAGGTGGAATATGGACGCCATGCTAATCCCACCATCGCCTCGTCTGAAGGCCAGATGAAGACAATCACCTGCCAAAAAAGGACATCATTCAGATCCAGCCCAGCGCCGGCTGCAGCTCGTCATACATCAGCCACAGCGCCGTAGCGGCCATCATGCCCCCCATGGACAGGTTGTATACCAGCAGCGCCTCGGGCCTTTGCAGCCAACGGCGCAGTTTTTCCCCGCCCCACGCCCACACGCTGATGCATGGCAGGTTGACCACGGCGAACACCAGCGCCAGCAGCAAGGCCGCCGCCATCCGGCCATCCGCCTGGGCCGGCATGAACAGGATGGACGCGTTCAGCACCATGACCCAGGCCTTGGGATTGAGCCACTGGAACATCGCCGCGCCGACAAAGCCCAACGGCCGCGCCTGCGCCCTGCCCTCCGGCAAGCCGGACATCGCCAGCGTCCAGGACAGCCACAGCAGATAGACGCACCCAGCCACAGCCAATGGCAAACGCCAGGTTTCCAGCCAGCCCAGCATCTGCGCCAACAACATGGCCACGATGAACACCTGCAGCGCGCAACCCAGGCTGATGCCCAGCATGTGCGGCACCGTGCGGCGGAAGCCAAAGTTGACGCCGGAGCTGGCCAGCATCAGGTTATTGGGCCCCGGCGTGATCGACATCAGGGCGACATAGGACAGCAAAGCGAATTCGGGCATGGTGCGTCTCCTGCAAAGCGGCAAACGGCGACAGACTGTCGCCTACACGAACATGCTATGCGCAGCCGTTTAATGGATACAGATTCAAAAATCCATTATTGATCTGGTTACAGATTGTTCTTTTCAGCAACTGTCACCCTACTCTATGAT
Source organism: Chromobacterium sinusclupearum (assembly GCF_002902845.1). Classification (GTDB taxonomy): domain Bacteria; phylum Pseudomonadota; class Gammaproteobacteria; order Burkholderiales; family Chromobacteriaceae; genus Chromobacterium; species Chromobacterium sinusclupearum. The sequence continues at coordinate 34,443 of NZ_PPTF01000026.1, read as the reverse complement.
AGGTGCTGTGCCCCATCACCCAGACCAACGATGCAGAACAGCGCCCCCACCCTCTATCAGCAACTGGCCGACGACCTATCGCTGGCGATCCGCCGCGGCACGCTGCCGCCGGGGTCGCGTCTGCCATCGGTGCGGCGTACGGCGCACAGCCGCCAGCTCAGCCTCAACACCGTGGTCAGCGCCTACCGCGTGCTGGAAGACCGCGGCCTGATAGAAGCCCGGCCGCAATCCGGCTACTACGTGCGCTCCCGGCTGCCGTCGCCGGCCCGGCCCGCCGTTACCGAAAGCGGCCCGGCCTCTCCCACTCAGAACGCCGTGCTGGACCTGATCGGCACCGTTCTGCAGGCGCAGCAGACCGAGGGCTTCATCGATCTGGCCCTGGCCTGCCCGCGCGGCGGGGACTTCTATCCCGGCAACAAGCTGGCGCGGCTGATGGGCCAGATCCTGCGCCGCCATCCCGGCATGGTCAGCACTTACGCGCTGCCGCCGGGGTCGGAGCGGCTGCGCACCCAGATCGCCCGCCGCGGCATGGACCTGGGCATGACGCTGCAGCCGGACAACATCATCCTGACCCACGGCTGCATGGAGGCGCTGCAACTGGCCTTGCGCGCCGTCACCCGCCACGGCGATGCCGTGGGGCTGGAATCGCCCACCTATTTCAACCTGCTGCCGCTCTTGGCCAGCCTGGGCCTGAAGGCAGTGGAAATCCCCACCGATCCGCAAACCGGGCTGTCCATAGATGCGGTGGAGGTGTTGCTGGCGGAGCATCGCATCCAGGCGCTGGTGGCCATGCCCAATGTTCACAATCCGCTGGGTTGCTGCATGCCGCTGGACAACAAGAAGCGGCTGGCCAAGCTGGTCAACCAGTACCAGGTGCCGCTGATCGAGGACGCCTTGTACGCTGAGCTGCAATTCGCCGACACGCTGGCGCCGGCAGTCAAGGCCTTCGACGCCGACGGCTGGGTCATCGTCTGCGCCAGCTATACCAAGACGCTGGCGCCGGATTTCCGCATCGGCTGGATGGAGGGCGGCCGCTTCGACGCCGCGCTGCGCAAGCTGAAGTTTGCTTCATCGGTGGCGCAGCCGGCGGTGCTGGCGGAAACCCTGGGCGCGTTTCTGGAGTCCGGCGGCTACGATCACCACCTGCGCACGCTGAAGCGCCGCTACGCCGCCCATGTGGAGAAGGTGCGCGGCCTGATCGCCCGCCATTTTCCCGCCGGCACGCGCGCCACCCAGCCGCAAGGCGGCTTCCTGATCTGGCTGGAGCTGCCGGAGGGCTGCGACAGCGTGGCGCTGTTCCACGCGGCGATGGCGGAGAAGATCAGCCTGATTCCCGGCCCGCTCAGCTCGCCCGGGGGCCGCTATCGCAATGCGATGCGCTTGTCCTGCTGTTATCCGCTGGATGAACGCTATTTGACGGCCTTGGTGCGCGTCGGCCAGCTGGCCTGCGAGCAGCAGGAACAGGCGCGTCGCCATGGCCATGAAATAAACGGCTGACGCGGCGGCCCTTTGGCGTTAAAATAGGCATTGCCTCTACTTCTCGTCGCGCCAACAATGTTTGACGCGACGCCTTGCCTCCCGGGCCGCGCCCGGCCCGCTGGGTTACCGAATCGAAGCTCCATCGCCCGTCTGCGGTAGTCGGTATCGACAGCCGACGCGGCCAATGCGTTACCCGTATTTACTGAAAGGAATCCCATGTCCAAAGAAGACATGATCGAACTGGAAGGCGTCGTTATCGAAATGCTGCCGGAGTCGCGCTTTCGCGTGCGCCTGGACAACAATATGGAAATCCTCGCCTACGGCTCCGGCAAAATGAAGATGCACCGCATCCGCGTGCTGCTGGGCGACCGCGTCACCGTGGAAATGTCCCCGTACGACCTGACCAAGGGCCGCATCAATTTCCGTCACCCCACCGCCAACATCGGCGCCGGTTCCCGTCCGCCGCAACATCGCCGCCGTTAATATTTACGGCATGGCCGCCTTGCGGTCACGCCTTGGTAACCCAATGAAGATTCATGAATTACAGCCAGGCGATCTGGTCACCGAACAACACGGTGCCAACACCATCGCCTTTGAAGTGGTCGCCATCAAGCAGATGGGACGACGCTTCGCAGTCACCTTCCATTCCGCGCTGGGCCTTGCCAGCGCGAATTACGCCGGCGACGCCTGGATCCGCGCGATCCGCGCCTGAGCCACCGCCGGACGCGCCGCTCAGTCTCTGCGGCTAGAAAATCCGGCATTAAAATCATTTGACATATTTCATATTGGTTCCATAGTGGTATTACGTGCCAGCCGGCATGCTCCACTATAGGAAGACCAATATGAAGCTCATCGCCACTCTTGCCCTGTCACTGCTGGCTGGCTCCGCGCTGGCCGCCCCCTGGAATGCCGGTATGGCCTACAGCAAAGGCCAGGTTGTGCAATGGCAGGGCCGCAGCTGGCAGGCCAAATGGCCTACCCGCGGCGAAACGCCAGGCGCCAACCCCAAAGGATCGTGGATCGCCCACGTCGGCAGCGCGTTGCGCAAGCTGGATGATGCCGCCCCCGTCATCCCCACCCTGCAGCAGGCGCTGCAGCATGAAGCCGATCTGACCAACAACGACTTCTTCCGCAAGGTGAAAGCGTCCATCCGCACCCTGTCCAACGATCAGGTGGCGCGGGTTGCGCCCGGCAATGCCGCCAACCCCGTCAACGTGCGCCGCGTCGAACGACTGCTGCCGTCCGCCAAATGGGATTACTATTTCAGCCGCCGCGACCCCAGCTATACCTACACCCGCTTCCTGCAAGCCGTGGCCAAATTCCCCGCGGTGTGCGACGACTACAGCGACGGCCGCGACGCCGACGCCATCTGCCGCCACAGCCTGGCCACCATGTTCGCTCACTTTACCCAGGAAACCGGCAACCACGACGCCAGCGACACCATCCCGCAATGGCGCCAGGGCCTGACCTATCTGCGCGAAATGGGCTGCTCCAATACCGGCCCCGGCTGCGGCTACAACACCGAATGCGACGATCCGGTATTCAACAAGGTATGGACCTGCGGCAAAAACCCGGACGGCAGCTGGAAAAAGTACTTCGGCCGCGGCGCCAAGCAGCTTTCCTACAACTACAACTATGGCCCGTTCTCCCAGGCCATGAACAACGGCGACCAGTCCGTGCTGCTGCAGAACCCGGACCTGGTGGCCAGCACTTGGCTCAACCTGGCCTCCGCCACCTTCTTCTTCGTCTATCCGCAGCCGCCCAAGCCTTCGATGCTGCAGGTCATCGACGGCACCTGGGTGCCCAACTCCGCGGACATCGCCGCCGGCGCCGGCAACAACTTCGCCACCACCATCATGATCATCAATGCCGAGTGCGGCGGCGGGACCGAGCGCCAGGCCGCGCAGAATCGCATCGACTACTACAAGCAGTTTGCCCATGACCTGGGATGGGACTACGGCGCCGAGCAACTGTCCTGCGCCAATATGCAGCGCTTCACCTCTGCCAGCTCCGCCGCCTACAACATCTACTGGGAAAAGGATTGGCAATGGGGACATGACTACCAGTGCCAGCTGGTGAGCTACCAGACGCCGTACAGCGCGCTGCAGCCGGGCAATTACCAGCATTGCGTCGAGGACAACTGGGGCATCAAACTACAGTAATGGCGTCAAAACAAAGACCGGCGCACCGTCTCGCCACGGTACGCCGGTCTGCCAGCGTGTCCATGCGTCCCTAAGCCAGACGCTGCGAGTCAGAATTTAACCTGCTGCTCCAGCTTCAACACCTGCTTGATTTGCCCCTTGGTCCAGGCGCTGCGCGCGGCATAAGGCGCGCAAGCCTCGGGATGCGTCTCGCTCTCCACCACGCGGAACAGGCCCTGAAACTTCCAGCTGCTGGTATTTTCCTTCAGGAACACCGGGATCACCCCGCCTTGGCGCGCCAGTTGCTCGCCAGCGGCGCGCTCCGGCGGGCAGGAATTGCACAGGATGACATGGGGCGCGTCCGGATTCAGATCCGGACGCAGGCAGGCGGCCACCACCTTGCCTTTTTTGCGCGGCAAGTAGGAATGCTTGTTGCCGCCGACCACGGCGTGGATCTCCTCGCGGGTATAGCTCTTGCCCTTTTCAAACATGGATATCTCCAAACAATCACCCGTCCGGCCACCACCCCTTGCGGCAGCCTTTGATGGGACGGGCATGCAAGATATCCAAATTCGCTTAAAAGCCAGATAAAACCGGTGGCTCCGCGCGCAAAATCGGCATCAAAGCCCTTTACACGCCTCGCATCAGCGACTCCAGCTCGGCCAGGCTCTGCGGTCTCACCGCGCGGCCTATCTCCACGCCGTCCCGCAGCAGGATGAAGCTAGGCCATAGTTTGACGCCATGCACACGCCCCAAGCGCCGGCCCTTGCCGTCTTCCACCGCCAGATGGCGCAACTGCGGGCGACTCGCCAGGAACTGCGCCAGCAAGGACTGCGCGCCCTGGCAATGCGGGCACCAGTCCACGCCGAACTCCAGCAAGGTTAGGCCCGGCAAGGCCGCCACGGCCTCCGGCGCGGGATTGTCGGCCAAGTAATGGCTCATGACTGCCTCCAAAGAAAAACACCCGCTCGGCGCGGGTGCAAGAGATAAACGGCATCAAACGGCGAGATGGCCGCCCAGCTTCAACTTGCCGACCAGCCAGGTGTGGTCGTAGCTGACGATCTCGAACGGATTGCCGAACGGATCGACGAAGGACAGCGCGCAGAAGAAGCGATGATCGTGCACCGAGTCGCGGGCGATGGTCTGGCCTTCGCGATTGGTGACGCGCTCGCCGGCCAGCCGGTCTATCCATTCCAGGAAATCCTGGCCGCTGACCACAAACGCCACCGCGCCCTGGGCGCTGGAAACCGCATCCGGGTCCTCGCTGATGGCCAGGCGCACGCTGCCGCTGGCGTTGACCAGCATGGCGGCGTTGTGCTCGCCATCCGTCTTGTAACGCGCATCCGGGGCCAATCCCAATACCCGCTGGTACCATTTCAACGCCACAGCGACGTCCTTGACGCGGATATGGATATGATCGATCTTGCCTAAGCTCAGCATGCCTACCTCTGATGTATACGGTGGTTGGGCGCCGGACGAGCCGGCGTCGGTCTTATCTAACAAATCTTGATGGGCCACGAAACCCGCGAAACGACACGAAAAGCCAAAGGCATGAACACCTGGCGAACAAAACCCACGGGAGCGACCGCCTTAAGCGCTCGCCTTTCAAAGGCCTTGCTAATTTCGTGTTCTTTCATGCATTTCGTGGCCAATACGTTTTTGGGTTTATCGATTTCCGTGCCAATCCGTGGCCACGGCTATTGCTTCTTGTCCCGCTCCAGCAACGGTGCCAGATAGCGTCCGGTATGGCTCGCCGGGTTGGCGGCCACTTGCTCCGGCGTGCCGCTGGCGATGATCTGGCCGCCGCCGGCGCCGCCCTCCGGCCCCAGGTCGATCAGCCAGTCCGCCGTCTTGACCACGTCCAGATTGTGCTCGATCACCACCACCGTGTTGCCGCTCTCGCGCAGGCGGTGCAGCACCTGCAGCAACAGGTCGATGTCGTGGAAGTGCAGGCCAGTAGTCGGCTCGTCCAGGATATACAGCGTTCGGCCGGTATCGCGCTTGGAGAGTTCCAGGCCCAGTTTGACGCGCTGCGCCTCGCCGCCTGATAGCGTGGTGGCGCTCTGGCCCAGGCGGATGTATCCCAGACCCACATCCATCAGCGTTTTCAGCTTCCTGGCCACCGGCGGCACCACGGCGAAGAACTCCAGCGCCTGCTCCACCGTCATTTCCAGCACTTCCTGGATGCTCTTGCCCTTGTACTGCACTTCCAGCGTCTCGCGGTTGTAGCGCTTGCCGTGACAAACGTCGCACGGCACGTAGATGTCCGGCAGGAAGTGCATTTCCACCTTGATCACGCCGTCGCCCTGGCAGGCCTCGCAGCGGCCGCCCTTGACGTTGAAGGAGAAACGGCCCGGTCCATAGCCGCGCTCGCGCGCCAGCGGCACGCCGGCGAACAGCTCGCGTATCGGCGTAAACAGACCGGTATAGGTAGCCGGGTTGGAACGCGGCGTGCGGCCGATCGGACTTTGATCGACGTTGATCACCTTGTCCAATTGATCCAGGCCCTTGATCTCCCGGTACGGCGACGGCTCCTCGCTGGCGCCGTTCAGATCGCGCGCGGCGATCTTGTAAAGGGTGTCGTTGATCAGGGTGGACTTGCCGGAGCCGGACACCCCGGTGATGCACACCAGGCCTCCCAGCGGCAGATTCAGCGTCACGTCCTTCAGGTTGTTGCCGGTGGCGCCGATCAACTGCAGCATCCGCTCCTCGGACAGCTCGCGGCGGCCGCCCGGCAGCGCGATCTTGCGGCGGCCGGACAGGAAGGCGCCGGTGACCGAGTTCTCGCTGGCGGCCACGTCGGCCGGCGTGCCGGCCACCAGCACTTCACCGCCGTGCTCGCCGGCGCCGGGGCCCATGTCCACCAGATAATCGGCCTCGCGGATGGCGTCCTCGTCGTGCTCCACCACGATCACGCTATTGCCCAGGTCGCGCAGGCGCTTCAGCGTGCCCAGCAGGCGGTCGTTGTCGCGCTGGTGCAGGCCGATGGACGGCTCGTCCAGCACGTACATCACGCCGGTCAGGCCGGAGCCGATCTGGCTGGCCAGGCGAATGCGCTGCGCCTCGCCGCCGGACAGGGTGTCGGCGGAACGGGACAGGTTCAGGTAATCCAGGCCTACATTATTCAGGAAGGACACCCGCTCGCGGATTTCCTTGACGATCTTCTCCGCCACCGCCTGCTTCTGGCCGGAAAACTCAAGCTGATCGAAGAAATGGGCGGTTTCCTTCAGCGGCAGCTGGTTGATTTCGTGCAGCGTGCGCTGGCCGATGAACACATGGCGCGCTTCCAGCCGCAACCGCGAGCCGCTGCAATGCGGACAGGCCTGATTATTCTGATACTTGGCCAGCTCCTCGCGCACCGCCATGGAGTCGGTCTCGCGGTAGCGGCGCTCCAGGTTGGGAATGATGCCCTCGAACGGATGCTCGCGGGTGAACTTGCTACCCTTCTCCGACATATAGCTGAACTCGATGCTGTCGCGGCCCGAACCATGCAGCACCACGTTGCGGATCTTTTCCGGCAAGTCCTCAAACGCGAGATCGGTGACGGAGAAACCGTAGTGCTCGCCCAGCGCCAGCAGCATCTGGTAGTAGAACTGGTTGCGCTTGTCCCAGCCCTTGATCGCGCCGGAAGCGAGGCTCAACTCCGGGTGCGCCACCACGCGCTTGGGATCGAAGAAGGTGATTTCGCCCAGGCCATCGCACTTGGGGCAGGCGCCCATCGGGTTGTTGAACGAAAACAGCCGCGGCTCCAGCTCCGGCAGGCTGTAGCTGCACACCGGGCAGGCGAATTTGGCGGAGAACCAGTGCTCCTTGCCGCTATCCATTTCCACGGCGATGGCCCGGCCCTCGGCATGGCGCAGCGCGGTTTCGAAGCTCTCGGCCAGGCGCTGCTGCATGTCGGCGCGCACCTTGAGGCGGTCTATCACCACCTCGATGGTGTGCTTCTTGTTCTTGTCCAGCTTGGGTACGGCGTCCAGTTCGTACACCTCGCTGTCCACCCGCACGCGGACGAAACCCTGAGCGCGCAAATCGTCGAACAAATCCAGGTTCTCGCCCTTGCGGCCAACGATGACCGGCGCCAGGATCATCACCCGCGTTTCTTCCGGCAAGGCCAGCACATGGTCCACCATCTGGCTGACGGTCTGGCTGGACAGCGGCTCGCCATGCTCCGGGCAGTGCGGATCGCCGACGCGGGCGAACAGCAGGCGCAGATAGTCGTGGATTTCGGTGACAGTGCCGACGGTGGAGCGCGGGTTGTGGCTGGTGGCCTTCTGCTCGATGGAAATCGCCGGCGACAAGCCTTCGATCAAGTCCACGTCGGGCTTTTCCATCAATTGCAGAAACTGGCGGGCATAGGCCGACAGGCTTTCCACATAGCGGCGCTGGCCCTCGGCATACAGGGTGTCGAATGCCAGCGAGGACTTGCCGGAGCCGGACAGGCCGGTAATCACGATCAACTGGTTGCGCGGCAGGTCCAGATTGACGTTTTTCAGATTGTGGGTGCGGGCGCCACGGATACGGATGCTGTCCATAAGAAGCTGTTACTCACCGTCGGTCAGGGAACCTGTTAATATACCCGACTTGGCCGGGACGGCTCCACTTGTCCGTGCATTGCGCGTGTAAACGCGTCATCCTTTGCCTGCCGCGGTCGTTAAAACCAGATTCAGCCAAACTAACCTCGAATACCGCATGAACGCCACTGAATTGCGGGCCAGCCTGGGGCTGGCCGGTATCTACGCCCTGCGCATGCTGGGCATGTTCCTGATCCTGCCCGTGTTCGCGATCTATGCCGAAAAACTGCAAGGCGCCAACAACCATACATTGATCGGCATCGCGCTGGGCAGTTACGGCCTGACCCAGGCCCTGCTGCAGCTGCCGCTGGGCATGCTGTCCGACCGCATCGGCCGCAAAAAAGTGATTTACGGCGGCCTGCTGCTGTTCGCCATCGGCAGCTTCGTCGCCGCCGGCGCGCACGACATCGCCACGCTGACGCTGGGCCGCGTCATCCAGGGCGCTGGGGCCATCTCTGCCGCCATCACCGCGCTACTGGCCGACCTGACGCGCGAGGAAAACCGCACCAAGGCGATGGCGATGATAGGCATGTCGATCGGCACCACCTTCGCAGCCAGCCTGGTGCTGGGGCCGCTGCTGGCCAAGTATATCGGCGTCAACGGCATCTTCGCCCTGACCGGCTTCTTGTCGCTGGCGGCGCTGATCGGCGTATGGCTGATCATCCCAGACCCCGTGCAATCGCGCTTCCACTCCGACACCGAGGCCAATACCAAGCGGCTGCCGGCGGTATTGAGGAACAGCCAGCTGCTGCGCCTGAACTACGGCATCTTCGCGCTGCACGCGGCGCAGATGGCCATGTTCGTCACCATTCCGTTCGCGCTGATCAAGACTGGCCACCTGGACAAGTCGCAACACTGGGAGGTGTACCTGCCGGTGACGGTGATCGGTTTCATCCTGATGGTACCGGCCATCATCTACGGCGAGAAAAAAGCGCGGCTGAAGCCGGTATTCGTCGGCGCCATCGCGCTGATGGCGATGGCGCAGCTCGGCATGGCGCTGGCGCTGGACAGCTTCTGGCAGATCGTCGCCTGGCTGTCGCTATACTTCATCGCCTTCAATATCCTGGAAGCCACCCTGCCCTCGCTGATCTCCAAGATAGCCCCGGCCGACGCCAAGGGCACGGCGATAGGCGTGTACAACACTTCCCAGTCATTCGGCCTATTCCTCGGCGCCGCCGCCGGCGGCTGGCTGTATACCCACTACGGCCCGGCTGGCGTGTTCGGTTTCACCACCTTGCTGATGCTGTCGTGGCTGATCTGGTCGCTGGGCATGCAGCCGCCCAAGGCCGTGCGCTCGGTGATGTTCCACATCGGCGAGTCCTGGCGCGGCGACGCAGAAGCGCTGTCGCGCGAGCTGGCCGGCGTGGCGGGAGTGCATGAGGCCTCGGTGCTGCTGGCGGATCGGGTGGCTTATCTGAAGGTATCGCAGCAACAATGGGACGAGACCGAAGTGCGGCGATTGATAGACGCCACCTTCTAAACCCAGACGTCCAGCTTGATACGACAAGGGCGGCCTCCCGATGCCACGGGTGCCGCCCTTGCGCTATGGATGCCTCAAGGCACTGACCTTGTTGCACCTGCCTGATTGACGTTCAGACTTGTCCTCGTCTCAATGACATGGCAACAAAAATTACAGGCGTCCTGACGGTTAGCCAGAGATGTAGTTGAACAGGGACAACTGCGCCACTTGCGCATAGGTTTTCTGGGTGTACTGCAGCGAAGTCTGCGTCATCGTGAACTCGGAAATCGCTTTCGCCATGTCCAAGTCCTGCAAATTGCCGATGCTGCTGTTGTACTGCAAGCCGAGGCTGTTGCTCATGGACTGCAGATTGGCATTCTCCGCCTCGCGCGAACCGACTGAAGCCAGACTGACCGACATCTGCTGCGTAGCCGATGTGATCTGATTGATCGCCCCCTGTACCTGGGTATCATAATTGGCCGGCTTGGGATTCTGCCCCAACAAATTATACAAGTTGATCAAGGAGTCAAAAGCAGCCGTCGGGCTGCCGCCGGGAATGCCGAAGACCGCATTGCCGGGATCGGAAATCGTCATGGTGCGCGACGCAGCCACCTGCACGCTGCGCTGGCCATTGTCGCCGTTATAAGTGGCAACTGGCGGCACCGCGGAAAGATTGACCGAGAACGGCGCGGTCGTCACCTGATTGCCGCTGAACAGATAACTGCCGTTGCCATCCGTTGCGTTGGCGTAGCCTGCCAGCTCGTTGATGCCCTCACCGACAGTTTTCTGGATCTGCTGCAATTGGACGGTGGACAACGCGCCATTGCCGGCATAGATCGCCTGGCTCTTCATCGAATTCATCAGATCGATCGCGCTTTTCAACGTCGTGTCAGACAAGGACAACCAAGAATCTACCGATTGAGTATTCTTCTGATATTGGCCGTTCTGGCCATTCGAGGTTTCCAGCAACTGGATGCGCGCCGCCGCCACAGGGTCATCGGCCGGCGTAACCACGCGTTTTTGGTTGTCGATCTGCGTATTGATCTGTACCAGATTGGCTTGCAGATTCGACATATTGTTCACGCCTGACTGGTACAGCGTGGAAGAACTGATACGCATCGTCGCGCTCCTTCAATGACTAACCGCTTCAGGACATGATGTTCAGAATACTGGTGAACGTAGTCTGGGCAAGTTGGATCACCTTGCTGCATGCCTGGTAGGACTGCTGATATTTGATCAGATTTGCCGCCTCCTGATCCAGATTCACCCCGGTGGTGTTGGAATTATTGGTGGTGGCCTGCTGCAACGAGGCCTGAGCCGCCGTATTCTGCAGGCTGGATGTATTGGTCTGGTTGCCCACAGATGCCACCAGAGTCGAATAATAGGTCTGGTACGACTGGTTATTCACCAAGCTCTGGTTCTGCTGCGCAGTCAACTGGCGCAAATTATTGCCATCGCCCAGAGACTGCGTGCCTGGCGTTTGCGGCCCCACCGTAAATGTCTGACCATTGAGCGGCGAACCCGACAACTGGAAGCCGATGCCGACATCGACCGGTGGAACAGCCGTCGTCTGCAGCTTGTAGCTATTAGGCAAGGACGGATCGACCACTACATTATACGGTCCGCCGCCATTGGTGCCGGCTATGGTGGCGGTCATGGTCACCGGCGCGCCCGCCGCCGTGACAGTCATGCTGGTCAAGCCGGTGGAGGGATGCTGCGCAATCGGCGTGAAAGTTGGCGGCGTGGTATTCAGGCCGGCAGTATACGTTCCCGGCAAGGTAGACCACACGCCGCTCATCACCGTCCCGCTGCCGCCGGCCGTGCCGGTAGGCACCAGGTTCGACGCCGTGGCCAGCTTAGCGGGGTCCGACATCACCACGGCGAATTGACTGGCCGCATACTGCGGATTGTTGGCATACGCCGACAAATCCTGAAAGATGGGACCGCCGGGCTGGCCGTTGAAGTCCATACCCAGTTTATTCTGGTAGTTCATCGCCGCAGACAGGTTGATCGCCATGGAACCAAGCTGATTCTGCGTTTGCGCCAGCGCGTTGTCGCGGAAATTCAGCAAGGCGCCCAACTGACCGCTGCTGAAGAGACTATCGGACAGCACGGTAAGCGTGCCGTTGCCATTGGTGAAGCCGACCTGCACGTTGGACGGGTTATTCGGGTCGGTCTGGGTGCCCAGCTGGTTGACGGTGTTGCCGGAAACCAGCGATTGGCCGCTGCCGATGTAAACCGTATAGGAACCATCGCTCTGCTTGAATACAGAGGAGCCCACCAACTGATTCAACTGCAGCACGGCCTGATCGCGCTGATCGAGCAAAGAATTCGGCTGGCCCTGCGGCGGATTGGGATTGCCGCCAGTCGCCGCCCCGATCTGCTGATTCAGCGAAGCAATCTGCTGCGCCAAGGCATTGATGCTCTGTATCGAGGTCGTGATCTGGCCATTGGCCCCTTGCTGCATTTGCACCAAGCGGCTGTTCATGGCGGTGATCTTGGTGGACAGCGCCTGGGCCATGCTCAGCACCGTCTGGCGGCTAGGCAAAGAGGACGGCTGCTGCGTCAGCGTCTGCATCGCGCCGAAGAAGTCCTGCAGCGCCGGACTGGGGCTTTGCGTCGAGTCGGCGATCATATTGTTGATCTGCCCAAGCTGCTGATACTGCGTGGAATAGAAGCTGCTATTGGTTTGCGCGCCCTGCAGCTGCTGCGCCAGAAACTGGTTATAACTGCGCTGCACGCTGGTCACGTCGACGCCCTGGCCCAGGTAGCCAAAACCAGCAAACTGGGGCTGACGGCTGGCCTGAGTGGTGTATTCCTGGGTGTAGCCCGGGGTGCTGACATTGGAGATGTTGTTGCTGGTCACCGACAAGCCATTCTGAGCGGCATTCAATCCGCTCACTCCAATCCCGAAAATATCCGCGCCAACGATAGCCATGATTAACTTCTCCCTAGTCCTTTATCGGCAGCCCCGCGCCGGACTTGATCAAATACGCGCCACTTGCTGCGCCAGCGACGCCGCCACATCGACCAGTTTTCGCGCGTAACGCGGATCGGTGGCATAGCCGCCGGATTGCAGGCCTTGCGCAAATCCGTACATGTTCTGGCCTTGGTTCAATACATTGCGATAACGCGAGGAGCCTTTCAGCAGCTGCGCGTAGTCCGAAAAGGCCTCCGCGTAGGAACCATAGGAGCGGAAGGTTTCCTGCCTTTTTTGCGGCACGCCGCCGCTGTATTCTGTGGTGACGATGGTGGTGGTCTTGCCATGCCAGTCAGAACCGGCCTTGATGCCGAACAGATTATGGCTGTCGCTGCCATCGGCATTGCGGATGGCGCGCTTGCCCCAGCCGCTTTCCAACGCGGCATGCGCCACCACGCACTCCGGGGCCACGCCCAGTTGTTGCGCGGCCTGGCGCGCATGCGGCAACAAACCGCTCACAAACTCCCGGCTGCTTCCGCTTGCCGGAACGCCAGCCTGCGCCGACGCCGCCTGCGCTTCCTGATACGCTTGCAAGGAGCGCAAGCCGACAGGCTGCGCGGTCAAGGCCGGGCCATTGCTCTGCAACGCCGCCATCTGGCTGGCATCCGGCTTGAAGCCGGATTGCTTCGCCAACTGCCGGTAGATCATGTCGCCCAGCCCTAATCCGCCGCGCTCGCACAAGGATTGAACCATCTGCTGGTCCGACAAGCTTTGGAACGTGTTGAGGCTATTAGAGGGCTCCTCCTCGTCAAAACGCACCGACCGCATCGATTTCAGCATGGTATTCATCAGCAAGGCCTCGAACTGCGAGGCTGCCTGACGCGCTGCCGCTTGCGGATTCTTGCTCGCCGCCGCCTTCAACTTTTGCATGCCGGTCGGGTCCGCCGCCAGGGTGTGGCTAAGCGGATCCTGCGGCAAAACGCCCTGAAACTTCATCGTCATATCCCGCTCCTTGATTTAACAAAAAGCAAGAAACATGCCAAAGATTAGATAATTTGCAGATCGGCCTTTAGCGAGCCGGCCGACTTCATCGCCTGAAGAATGGAAATCAGATCCTGTGGAGACGCGCCCAGCGCATTCAAGGCATTGACCACCTGAGCCAGATTGGCGCCGCCCTTCAAACCCACCACCTTGCCGCTGGTGCTGTTGATGGTGATGTCGGCCTGATTGGTGACAGTAGTCTTGCCGCCGGACAAGGGATTGGGCTGGCTGACTTGCGGCGTATTATTGATGGTGACCGATAGATTGCCGTGCGAGACGGCGCAGGCGCCCAACGTCACCGCCTGATTCATCACGATGGAGCCGGTGCGGGCATTGATGATGACCAGGGGGGAAACATCTGCCGGGTCGACGGCAATATTTTCCATTCGCGCCAGAAACTGCACCCGCTGATTGTTGTCGAACGGCGCCCGCACCTCGATCAGCCGGCCATCGACCGCGCGCGCGGTTTCCGCGCCGAACACCTTGTTGATGGCCTGAACTGCGCGGTTAGCCGTGGTGAAGTCGGCATCCTGCAGTTCCAGATGAATGAACTCGCCGTCGCCCAGCGCGGTTTGCACCTCGCGCTCCACCGTGGCGCCGGCTGGAATGCGGCCCACGCTCAGCTGGTTGATCTGGGTGGAGCTGCCGCCGGCCGACGCTCCGGCGCCGCCCACCACCACATTGCCCTGCGCCATCGCATAGATCTGGCCATCCGCGCCCTTCAGCGGCGACAGCAGCAAAGTGCCGCCGCGCAGGCTTTTGGCATCGCCTATCGACGAAGCGGTCACGTCCAGGGCCTGGCCCCGCTTGGCGAACGGCGGCAGCGTGGCGGTCAAGGACACCGCAGCCACGTTCTTCGGATCAATCTTGGTGCCTGGCGGCACTTGCACGCCGAGTTGATTCAGCATATTGATCATGGCTTGCCCGGTGAACGGCGACGAGGTGACTTTGTCGCCGCTGCCATCGAGGCCCACCACCAAACCATAGCCGATCAATTGGTTGGGACGGACGCCGCCGATATTGGCGATATCCTTCAGCCGCTGCGCGGACAGGGCAGGCAGCGAGGCCAGCAACAAGCTGGCCATGACAATCCATCTTTTCATTACGCCACTCCCGCTGCCGCCATCAAATGGGCAGCAACGACATGAAGAACTTGGTCAGCCAACCCGGCTCATTGTAAAGACGGTTGTTGCCCTTGGTTTGCTGTTCGATGCGCGCGTCCGCCACCTTCAACGATGAAATCGTGCGATCCGGCGCCACGTCTCGCGGATTGACCACGCCGGACAGGCGGATCGACTCAGTATCGCTGTTGATCCTCACCTGCTTCTCGCCGCTGACCACCAGATTGCCATTCGCCAAGACATCGATGACGGTGACGGTGATCGAACTGACAAAAGTGGTAGCAACCTGGCTATTGCCCTTGCCGGTATTGTTGGCGGAGCCTGTGCCGTTGAAGCTGGTGCCCCCCAGACCGCTCGCCAGCCCGGAAGGCAAGAAAGGAATCTTGAGGCCGGCATTGATGCCGGAGGTCAGGGACGAGGTCCGGGTATCGGTGGTCTGCTCCGACTGCGAGGTCGAGGAGTTTTCCTGGATGGTGATCTGCAACGTATCCCCTACCTGGATAGGCATTGCATCCTGGAAGATCGGCCGATAGCTGGCCGCCTGGAAGATGGAGCCATTGGCCGGCAAGCCTACTGGCTTAGGCTGCGGCCGCGCGGTGGTAGGCCCCTGCACCAGTTGCGGCTCCTGCACTGCGCAACCGGCCAATACCATAACGGCAGTCGCCATCATCGCCAGTTTGATCTTCATGGTCTTACTCCCATCCCGACAGGCGGCCCATCGCCGCCAAGCCGTATTACAAGTTGCTCAGTTTCTGCAGCATCTGATCCGCCGTCGTCACCGCGCGCGAATTCATCTCATAAGAACGCTGAGCGGTGATCATATTGACCAATTCCTCAGTCACATTGACGTTGGACGACTCCAGAAAACCGGAGCGGATGGTGCCGCGGTCATCGGTCTGGGGATTGCCGTCCTGCGGATCGCCCGACGCCGCGGTCTGCAGATACAGATTATTGCCCAGGCTCTGCAAGCCTTGCGGATTGATGAAGGTGGTCAGCAAGATTGTGCCCGCGGTTTGCGGCGCCGTGGCGCCGGCCAGCGTGTACTGCACCACACCTGCGGGCGAGACCGTGATTTGTTGCGCGGTGGCCGGAATATTGATGTTCGGGTTCAGCTGCAAGCCATCGATGTTGACGATATTGCCGTTCGGATCGCGCTGAAACTGGCCATTGCGGGTATAGGCCGTGGTGCCGTCCGCCTGCAGGATGCGGAAAAAACCGTCGCCATTGATCTGCAAATCCAGCGGCTGATCGGTCTGCTGCGGCGTGCCCTGGGCAAAAATGCGGGTGGTGGCGACGGCCGCCGCGCCGGTGCCGACCTGCAGGCCGGACGGCAAGAGATTGCCGTTGGCCAGCTGCCCTCCGGGCTGGCGCAGCGTCTGATAATACAAATCCTCGAATATGCCCCGGCTGCGCTTGAAGCCTATGGTATTGACGTTGGCCAGGTTGTTGGACACCACATCCAGTTGGAACTGGCTGGCATCCATGCCGGTTTTGGCGATATACAGTGCGCGCATCATGGCGATTTACCTATTTCTTTATTCGTTTGCTTGTCGTCAGCTCATCGACAACAACTGCGCAGCCTGCTGATCGTTTTGTTGCGCGGTCTGCATCATCTTGATATTCATTTCATATTGCCGGCCGTGCGAAATCATTTGCACCAGCGCATCCACCGAATTGACGTTGGACGCCTCCAGCGTTTCCGGCACCAGCTTGACATCGGCGCTGGCCGGCAGCGTGCCCCCGCCGTTGACGTGGAACAAACGATCCTCGCCCTTGTACACGTCCTTGGGCCCCGGATTGACCATCTTGATCTGGCCGACCAGTTGCGGCGTGCGATTGGTGCCGGACTGCGGAATCGCCAGCACCGATCCATCGGCGCCCAACTGCACCTGCGAGCCGGCGGGCACGGTGATCGGGCCGCCATCGCCCATGATCATCAAGCCGGCGCGGGTACGCATCAGGCCATTGGGATCCAGCACATAGCCGCCGTCGCGGGTATACGCCTCTTGGCCATCCGGCCCCTGCACGGCAAAGAAACCCGGCGAACCCAAGGCGAAGTCGGACGGATTGCCGGTATGCTGCAAGCTGCCCTGGCTGGCATCGAAGCCGATGGTGTTGTCCACCACATAGGTCCGGGTGGGCGCGCCATCGCCCAGCACCGGCAGCGCACGAAACGCCGCCAGATCGGCCTTGAAGCCATTGGTGTTGACGTTGGCCAGGTTGTTTGAAGTGGTGGCCTGTTGCCACATTTCATGCTTGGCGCCGGTCATGGCCAGAAACAGCACTCGATCCATGCTTCAGTCTCTAGTGGGTCGATCAGATATTCAGCAGGGTCTGAATCAGCGTGTCCTGCGTCTTCACCGTCTGCGCATTGGCCTGATAGTAGCGCTGCGTAGTGATCATATTCACCAGCTCGTTGGTCAGGTTGACATTGGAGTCCTCTACCTGCCCCGCAGACAAGGTGCCAGTATTGCCCGTGCCAGGCACGTTGGTGGTCGGCGTGCCGGAGTTATTCGTTTCCGACCACAAGTTGCCGCCCATCGCCTGCAGCCCTTGCTGATTCACAAAGTTGGCGAGTGCCACCTGGCCTATGGTCTTGGTCTGGCTATTCGAGAAGCTGGCCTGGATGGTGCCGTTGCTGGAGATATTGATGCTCTGCAAGGTTCCGGGCGCGATGCCGTCCTGAGTGGCAGACAACGTCGCCGATTGCTGGGCGATCTGCGTGGAATTGGCGAAGTTGACGTTGACGGTCTGCGATGTCGAGGCGGAGCTGCCATTGGGCGGCGCAATGGTGAACGACAGCGGCACGGCGCCTGGCGCGGCGCCGTTGACGGTAGACAACAAACCATTGGTGTTGTAGCCCAATGTCAGCGGATAGGTGCCGGTCGACGTCACCTGATTGCCGTCGACATAGGCGTTGACCGTCCAGGTATTGCCCGTTGCCGCCTGCGAGGTAAGCGTGTAGTAAAACACCATCTGATGGGAGTTGCCGAGGCTGTCGTAAACCGTCTGGTTATTGCTCCAGTTGTACGACGTGCTCACCGCAGGGTTATTGTACGGCGGAATGCCGGTGCCGGTCGGCGTCGTGCTGTTGGAATTCAATTGCACCGCCAAGGACAGCTTGGAAGTCGGCACCGGGGAAATCGATGTATTGGTCAGTTGCAGCTTGCCCACCGGACCATAGGAAATCCCGCCCGCGGCATTTGCCGTCCAGCCCTGCAGATAATTGCCCGAGGTGCCGACGATATAGCCCTGGTTGTTCACCTGAAACTCGCCATTGCGGGTATACGCCTGATTGCCGTTAGGCGTCTGGACAATGAAGAAACCGCTATTGTTGATCGCCAGGTCCAGGCTGCGTCCCGTGGTCTCGATATTGCCATTGGTCATGTTCTGCGTGATGCCTTGCACCTGCACGCCAATGCCGGGAGTCGTGGAGGTGATGCCATACAAAGTCTGGCCGTACAAGTCGCCAAACTCGGTACGCGAACTCTTGAAGCCCACCGTACTGGCGTTGGCGACGTTGTTGCCTATGGTGTCAAGCTGAACCGATGCCGCGTTCAGACCGCTCAAACCTTGCTGGAAACCCATTTTCGTACTCCTTGAACTCTAACCATGTCACCGCAGGGCGGCGAATCAGGACATTTGCGCCACGCTGGACAACGAAACCTGCGCATTGCCCGGCAGCACCAGCATCGGCGCGCCATTCACCCACGATACGGCCTGAACCTGCTGCGTGTTGTACGCAGTCGCCGCGGTCGTGCCGCCTGCGCTGGCCTGATTGACCTTGGCTTGGAAGGTGTAATTGCCCTTGGGCAGGGCATTGCCGTTGCCGTCGGTGCCGTCCCAAGTGAAGGTATTCATCCCTTTCACCGGACTGGCAATCGACTGGGTCGCCACCACGTTGCCGTTCTTGTCCAACACATTGATCTGCACCGACGAGGCCGGACCATTCAGCATCACGCCGCCCTGCGTCGTCTGCCCTGCAGCCGGCGTCTGCAAGCTACTACCCGCCACCAGCACGTTCTTGCCTATCATGCTGGCCGCCATCATCGACTGATTGGCGCTTTGGGCATTCACCAGTTGCTGCATGGTCTGATTCAGCGACTGGATGCCGGCCACCTGGCTGATCTGCGCCATCTGGCTGGTGATCTGGCTGTTGTCCATCGGATTCAGCGGATCTTGGGCATTCAGCTGGGCGGTCAGCAAGGTCAGAAAATTACTCTGCATGCTTTGCGCGCTGCTTGCCGACTGCGCGTTGCCGCCGGCCGAACCGTTGGCCGCCTGAATGCTGGTAGCGCCCGGCGCCGGCTGGTTGTTCAAATTGCCGTAGTTGAAGCTGCCGCTAGTGGCCATGGCCATCTCCCTGGAAAAGCTTACTGGCCAAGCTGCAAGGTCTTCTGCAGCAAGGTCTTGGCTGTGTTCATCATTTCGACATTGTTTTGATACGCGCGGGAGGCGGCGATCATGTCCGCCATCTCCTCCACCACATTCACATTTGGCATCGTCACGTAGCCGCGTTCATCGGCCAGCGGATTGCCCGGCTCATACTTCAGACGCGGCGGCGTCTGGTCTTCCACCACGGAGGTGACGCGCACGCCGGCGACGTGGGGCTGCGCGCTATCCACCGGCACCGCCGTGAACACCACATGGCGTCCCTTGTACGGCTGCCCGGTGGAACTGGTTGCGCTTTCCGCGTTGGCGAGGTTGCTCGCCACCACATTAAGCCGCATCGACTGCGCCGACAGCGCCGACCCGGAAATATTGAACAGATTCGACAAGGACATTTAAGCCTAACCTCCCGTGCCGTTACCCTGGATCGCAGCATTCAGTCCGCCGATCCGCTTATTCAAAAACGCCAGCGTCGTCTGATACTGCAAGGCATTGTCGGCAAACGCGCCGCGCTCGACATCCATGTCCACCGTATTGCCGTCCAGGCTAGGCTGCACGGCGCTGCGATACTGCAGCGGCACCGCAGCCGAGTCTTCCGGCGCGCTGGCGATATGGCGCGGATCGGTCACCGCCAAGGACAAGCGCCCCTGCTGCTCCGTCTGCGCCTGCAAGGCTGCCTTGAAATTGAAGTCCACCGCCTTGTAATACGGCGTTTCCGCATTGGCCACATTGCTGCCTATCACTTCGGCCCGATAGGCCTGCAGATTCAGCGCGCGCTGCTGGAAATCGAAATAGTGGGCAATCTTGTCTAACATGAACGTCTCCTGACTGACGGCAACCATTAAGCACGAACCGTGCCAGGAAAAATCATCCAGCCAAGCCATTGATTACAAAGAATGGATCGCAAAACGGCAAACTTGTGTCGTTTCACAGCGGCAAAACTTGCCGCTCATCCGCCTTAACGGCAAATTCAGGGGTTCATGCAAGGATTTTGCTTGCCCACCGCGCCAAATCGTGCCAAAACCGTCAATAATGTAGTCAGGGAAAAGTGGGAGTGGACCATGCTGGCCCTGGAAGAATTGTTGATCACGCTGGCGGAACCATCGCCGGTACAAGCCCAAATCATCACCAAGGCATTGGAAGAGCTGGGAGCGCGCCAAGTTGAAGTGCACGCGACGGGAGAGGAACTGATCAGCCAGGCCAGGGAACGCCGTCCCAATCTGGTGATCAGCGCCTATCACCTGCCGGACATGACAGGCAGCGATCTGGTCCAGACACTGCGCGGCAGCTCGGACCTCTATGACCTGCCCTTCATACTGATTAGCAGCGAAACCAACCCGGAGCGCCTGGAAACCATACGCCAGGCCGGCAGCCTGGCGATCCTGCCCAAGCCTTTCGATGGCCCTCAGCTAGCCCAAGCGATGCAAAGCGTCATGAGCTTCATCAACTGCGCCACCCTGGGCGCGGAAGTCGATGCGGACATGGCGCTGATGAGCGTGCTGATCGTCGACGACAGCCAGACCTCGCGCCACCACATCCGCCAAGTGATGGAGAAGCTGGGCTTCGAACACTTCTGCGAAGCCGCCAGCGCAGAAACCGCCATACCATACCTGGAGCAGGAGCCGTTCAAACTGATCATCACCGACTTCCACATGCCCGGCATGGACGGCCTGGACTTCGCCCGCTACGTTCGCGACAGCCAGCTGCAACCAGGCACCCCGGTATTGATGATCACCAGCCAGAACGAACCCGCCAGCCAGGAGGATCTGGAAGATGCCGGCATCGCCGCCTGCTGCGAGAAACCATTCGATATCGAGCAGATGCGCGAACTGGTCCGCCGCCTGCTCAATGAATATTAGGAACGGTTGACGCTTGCAGCGCGGATCGCCCGCAAACGCCAACCAGCACTAGCGCGGCGCCACCCACACCAGGCGCGAATGCGCCTTGTCCTCGCCAAAAGACTGTCGGCGCCAATAACCTTGCGCCCCATACGCCGCCTGAGCCGGCAAATCCTCGACGCGGCAGAAGGTAATCTCGCCGAACCCCGCCTTCAATAACTGGCCGCGCGCCTTCTGCCGGGTCTTGGCGCAGCTAGGATGCGCAACCGCCGCCACCCATTCCGACGGCGCCGCCGATTCCCACTCCCGAACCAGCTTCAGCCTGGGTTGGGTCATCATCGCCAGACCATTCAACACCGAGGCCAACAAGCCATTCCACTCGGCCGCCACTTCCTTCAGTTGCGGGGCCAACTCGCCCGGATACTCCACCCGCACCAACTCAACCTGATCCGCCGCCTGCAGCCAGTTGACGCCATCCGGCGCAAAACCCATCCGCACCAAAGTCAGCAACAGGGCGCGCCGCTCCGGCTGATGCGTGATGAAAGCGCCGCCCTCGCACGGCACATGCAGAAAGAAAGCATCGGCTGGCAGGCTGAGCGTATCCGGCAGGTTGCCTGGCTGGCGGGTATGCGCCAACGCGTCGGCCAACGACGCGTCCAGATGCGACACTACGCGCCCATGGCGCGCGAAATGCCCCCACGCTTCCGCCAATGCCAATTCAGTCACGATGGCCGACTGGGGAATGTCGAATACCTGCGCCGCCCGCTCCAGCTCCCGCTTGATCACATCCTTCATCTGCGCCCTGGCCTCGGCGGCCTGAATGGCCTGCGCGTAAAGCTGGGCGATCCGTCTGGCCCAGGGCCGGGTGGCGGCGTAGCGCTGCACAGCGTATTGCATTCCCATGATTCCTTGCGAAACAAAAAAGGCGGCATTGTAGCAAACGGCGCCCCCCTCGCCCAAGCCGGCGCTCGCCGCCTTGAGATTGACTCAGGCGGCACCGCCTCACAGCGGCCGATGCCCCATAGAACGCCCGCCTTCGGCCGAAGCTGCCGTTTTTTCACGAAAGCGGGAAACCAAGCCATACACAATCAAACACTTATCCTTGCAAACTGCGAAAAACTATTGCCACGGGGCAATATTTACCGTATAGTCCGCTCTCTTGCATTTTCACCGGGCAAACCCACACCACGCCTCTGCCCGAGTGTGTTTTCATCGTCCCTGACCCTTTCCAGGCTTCGTCCAAGCAATAATGTCGCTTTCGACTGGACCGCTGTTCGCCGCTTGCCAGGTTAGTGCCGATGATTTACGGCCCAAAGGCGCCGTATAACCGCCACGAAATCTGGCTATAAGTGACGCCGGCATCATCCGGCCTGAAAGGATATACATGAACTTTTCCGATCTGGGCATCGCCCCGACCATCCTGCGCGCTCTGGAAGCTGCCGGCTACACCTCCCCGACCTCGGTTCAAGCCGAAGCCATCCCGGCCGCCATCGCTGGCCGCGACCTGCTGGTTTCCGCTCAAACCGGCAGCGGCAAGACCGCCGCTTTCCTGCTGCCCGCGCTGACCAAGCTGTCGGAACGCTCCACCGGCAAGGGCCAAGGCCCGCGCGTACTGGTGCTGACCCCGACCCGCGAACTGGCGCAGCAAGTTGAGAAGAACGCGCTGGAATATGGCAAGGACCTGCGCTGGATGAAGACCGCCTGCCTGGTGGGCGGCTCCTCCTTCGGCTTCCAGATTCGCGCCCTGTCCCGCCCGATCGATCTGATCGTGGCCACGCCGGGCCGCCTGATGGACCACATGCGCTCTGGCCGCATCGACTTCTCCCGCCTGGAAATGCTGGTGCTGGACGAAGCCGACCGCATGCTGGACATGGGCTTCATCGACGATATCGAAGCCATCGTCAAGGCTACGCCGGAAACCCGTCAGACCGTGCTGTTCTCCGCCACGCTGGACGGCATCGTCGGCCGCATGGCTGAAAAGATGACCCGCGAACCGCAGCGCATCGAGATCGCCCGCACCGAAACCTCGGGCGGCACCATTGACGAGCACCTGCTGTACGCGGATGACCTGAACCACAAACATCGCCTGCTGGATCACATCCTGAAGGAATCCGGCTTCGACCAGTGCGTGATCTTCTCCGCCACCAAGGCGTATACCGAAGAGCTGGCCGACAAGCTGTCCGATCAGGGCTACTCCGCAGCCTGCCTGCACGGCGACATGCCGCAAAGCTGGCGCAATCGCACCCTGAACGACCTGCGCCGCGGTCGCATCAAGGTGCTGGTTGCCACTGACGTGGCCGCTCGCGGCATCGACGTGCCGACCATCACCCACGTGGTGAACTTCGACCTGCCGAAGCAAGCTGAAGACTACGTGCACCGCATCGGCCGTACCGGCCGCGCCGGCCGCGACGGCACCGCCATCACCCTGGCGGAAGCGAAAGAGTCGCACAAGGTGCGCCGCATCGAGCAATACCTGAAGCGTTCCATCACCGAAGGCGTGATCGAAGGCATGGAGCCGACTCGTCGTCCGTCCAAGGGCGGCCCGCGTCGCAACGGCAAGCCGGGCGGTTACGGCGATCGTCGCGGCAATGGCGGCAATCGTGGCGGCTATCAGGGCAATCGCCGCGAAGGCGGTTACCAAGGCCAGCGCCGCGAAGGCGGCTACCAGGGCAACCGCGGCCCGCGCAGCAGCGCCCAGTAATCCGCCTGCTCGCCAGACAAAACGCCACCGTTCAAACGGTGGCGTTTTTCATTGCTCTGCGTCACTCAGGCCTGACGTAATGCCAGCGCCAGGAACAGCCAGGCGCCGTGCGGCAGCCACTGCTCGCTCCAGCGCCAGGATTGGCTGATGTCCGTCTGCTCCGGCAGAAAAAAAGCCACCCCGTCATCCCGCCCCGGCTCGGCCGTGATGCCATTGCACACGCCGCCCGGCGCATTGAAATAGCCCGGCTCGTATTGCGGATGGCGGCGGCCATGCCCCTGCCACATGCACATATCGAATGGATTGCGGCCCAATATCCAGTCCACCGCCGCTTGGGCATAGCCGCCCAAGGCAATCGCATGCTCCGGCCAATACCGCGCGGCCTGCCAGCCCGCCGCCGCCAGCGACGCCAGCCTGGCGTTCTCGCCTTGCCACCAGTAGCCGCTGGCATTGCGCTGCGGCATGAAAAACCTCGAACTCGCCTCTTCGCCCGGCCGCTGCACCCACTGCCGCGGGTAGCCGAAAGGATTGCCCGCCCGCGCCGTGCGCTCCAATTCGCCCAGCAGGCCATACAGCCAGCCCTGCTCGACCGCGGCCGCATACGGCCCCTCCGGCAAGACTTCCCGATAACGCGCCAATGCCAAATAAGGCAAGCCGGTATCGGAAGCGTGGCAATAGCTGTATCGCCGCTCGTTATCCAGCCAGAACCAGCCGGCATCGTGCTGACGGTCCAGCATGCAGGCCGCGCGCTCGGCGGCCGCATCGGCATACTCGGCCTCGCCGCAGGCGGCATGCAGTTCGCAAGCGGCCAGCAGGCCGCAATAATCGTCGATCAGATTTTCGCTGCCGTCGGCCAAATACGCCTGGCCATACTCCTGCAAGTGGGCGAAGCCGCGCCGCGCCGCTTCCAGATAGGCTTCCCGGGCAAACTCTCCATCGCGCGGCAAGCGCGAGGCGGCCGCCAACGCGGCGATGGCCATGCCGCCGCCCTGGCGCCAGCCAGCCTGAAACGCCGCCGAGCGCAAGCCTTGCTGCGTGGCGTAGGCGCACAAGCTGCGCTTATGCTCATCCTTGCTCCAGCCATCGAACAGCGTCTGGTAGAAATAGCCGTCGGGGTGCTGCATCCGCAGCAGAAAATCCGCGCCATGCAAGGCCTCGTCCACCAGCCGTTCGTCAAACCATTTGCCGTGGCCGGGCTGCGCCAGACGGGCGCGGATCAGGTTCCACACCAATAGCGGGGTTTGTTGCGGATTCAGATGATTGGCGTAAGACAGATGGCTCAGATACTTGGAGCAATCGCCGGAGGCATCGTACCAACCGCCGTGGACATCGCGCCTTTCGCCGCCACCCTCTTCCGGTGCGGCACGATCCGCAGCATCGTACAGGCCGCTGCAGCGCTGAGATTTGAAATAGAACAGCAAGTCAGACAGCAAAGCCGGGCCGTAAAGCCCATCCGCCACCGCGAACGGCGCCGACACCACCGGCGGCGTAATACCCTCCAGCCATAACTGATAGACGCCGGGCCGACTCAGCGCGCCGATATCGGCCTGCCAGTAATGCCAGTCCGGCCAGCCCTCTGCCGGACCCAGCGCATGCAGGGGGCAGCGCAGCACGACCTGCCCCGTGTCGTCCAGCGCCGCCACGCCGTCCACGCAGGCTCCCGCCTCGCCCTGCAGCAGCACCTTCTTGTCCGCCCCGGTTTCAAAACCCAAGTGATTGAACAGGAACCGCAATGCCATTCTTGTCTCCTCCGGATCGTGATGGATCTGCCGACGCGCGCCGGTCAGCCGCGGCCGTTTTTCAGCAATACCTCGTACTGCGGATTGAACTCATCGAAGATGGGCAGCGCCGCCGCGCCCAAGGCCACCACATCGCGGCCAGCGCTGCCCAACCGCAGCCGCTCGCCGTCGTGGTGGCGAATCGATACCGGCAAGGGATGCAGGCGCTCGACCAATGCATTCAGCCAATCCGGCGGCAGCAAGCCGCCGATCACCACCGCCTCGATATCCAACAGCGACTCCAAGATATTCACCGCCTGGCGCAACGGCCCCACCGCGCTATCCAGCCAGCGCTCGCCGTTTTGCGCAATCGGCAGGCCGGACAGGTGCGCCGGCGTAGCCAATTCGCCATCGGCCACGCCCAGCGTTTCATATAGCGCCCGCAGCGAAACATAGCGCTCCAAACAGCCGCGATTGCCGCATTCGCAAGGGCGGCCGCCCGGCTGCACGATCATGTGGCCCACTTCGCCGGCATTGCCGCGGCCGCCGGTATACAAGCGGCCATCCAGAAACAAGCCGGCGCCCAAACCTGTGCCGATAAATAGATAGATGAAATTGCGCAATTCGCTGGCCATGCCGTACAGGCGCTCGCCGATGGCGGCAGCGGTGGCATCCTTCTGCAGCAACACCGGCAAGCCCAGTCGGCGGCTGAGCCATGCGCCATCCACCGCCTCCCAGCCAGGCAAGGTTGTGGGCCCGACCGAAGTCATGCCCTCCACGCCAAACGGCCCCGGCATGACAAACCCCATTCCCAGCAGCCGCGTCCAATCGAGTCCGGATGCGCGCCTCAATTCATCATGCATCTGCACGATCAAGGGCAGCGCGGTCTGAGGATCGGGCCGATGGACCGCCCGCTCCGTCCGCGCGCGGACTCGGCCGGCCAGATCGGACACCACCGCGATCATGGTCTGATGATCGAGTTGCACGCCGATGGAGTATGCGCCATCCGGATTGATGCTGAGCGGCACCGCAGGCTGGCCGCGCGCTCCGCCGCGCAATGGCGCGCCTGCCAGCAGCATGCCGGCGTCCAGCAATTCAGCCGTGATATTGGACACGGTTTGCGGCGTCAACGCGGTCAAACGGGCAAGGTCGGCTCGCGTCAACTGGCGGTTGAGCCGCACGGTTTCCAACACGGCGCGGCGGTTGTGCGAACGCGCGTGCTCAAGGTTGGTGCCGGACACGGTCAGGGCGTCCGGGCGGATAACGGTGGATTTCATGACGGCAGTATCGCAAGCGCCACAGCTGGCCGGCAAGCGAATGACATGAATGCCGCATTTAAATAAATCAAGTTGACGAAATAATCCAGCAATGCTCCAATCATAAATACAATTGTCATTTTTGGCGACGGGACATATCCTCCATGGACAATTCCACTCCCTACCTGATTGGCGTGGACGGCGGCGGCACCGGCACGCGCTTGCGCATCGAATCTCCGGATGGCCGCCCGCTGACCCAGGCGGAAGGACCGGGCTCCTCGCTGGCCCAGGGCATAGAACCGGCTTGGCGCACCGTCCTGGCTTTGCTGGAGCGCGCCTTCGGCGAGATAGGAAAAGTGTTGCCGCCTTACGCCGATTGCGCCATCGGACTCGGGCTGTCCGGCGCGAACAACCCAGAGTGGGCGCGGCAATTCCGCCAGCGCGCGCCGGATTTCGCCCGACTGGAGTTGGCTACCGACGGCTACACCACCCTGCTGGGCGCGCATGGCGGCCAGCCCGGCGTCATCGTCGCCCTCGGCACTGGCAGCGTAGGCGAGGCGCTCTATCCAGACGGCAGCCACCGCGAGGTAGGCGGCTGGGGGTATCCCAGCGGCGACGAAGCCAGCGGCGCCTGGCTGGGACAGCGCGCCGCGCAATTGACACAAATGGCGCTGGATGGGCGCTATACCCATACCCCTCTTACCCGCGCCGTGCTGGAATTCGTCGGCGGCAACTGGCAGGCGATGATGCGCTGGAACAGCGAGGCCAATCCGGCGCGTGTCGCCCAACTCGCGCCGCTGGTTTTCGCCGCGGCGCGCACGGATCCGGAGGCCGACGCGCTGTTGCGCCAGGCAGGGGAAGACGCCTGGGCCATCGCCCGGGCGCTGGACCCCGCCGGCGAATTGCCGGTCGCCTTATGCGGCGGGCTGGGCCAGGCCTTGCGCGACTGGCTGCCGCCTGGCTTCCGCCAACTGCTGACGCCCGCCAAGGGCGATTCAGCCAGCGGCGCGCTGCTGCTGCTGCGCCGCTGACACAACACAGGAGGAGATGAATATGAAAGCCTACCGTCTGGCATTCGCCAGCGCGGCCCTGCTCGCTTGCGGGCTGAGCGCCGCTGCGCATGCTGAGAAAATCCGTCTGGAATTTTGGACCGACTCGCTGCAACCGACCTTCAACGGCTATTTCGCCAATGTGAAGAAAAGCTACGAAGCGCAACACCCCAATGTGGAAGTGCAGTGGGTGGACGTGTTCAACGAGAATTTCGAGACCAAGCTGAACGCCGCCATTGCCGCCGGCAAGCCGCCGGCGCTGGTCAACCATGATGTGCCGCGGCTGTTCAAGTACGCGCAAAAAGGCACTTTGATCCCGCTGGATGCCGCGCTGGGCGCGGACAAGGCCGCCTATCTGCCGAACGCGCTGGCCGATCTGAGCTTCGGCGGCAAGCTGTACGGCCTGCCGTGGTACAACAATATCAATATCCTGGCGATCAACGGCCAGCTGTTCAAAAAGGCCGGGCTGGACCCGCACGCGCCGGTGACCAGCCTGGAGCAGGAATTGGCGCTGGCCAAGACCATCAAGGCCAAGACCGGCGTGCCCGGCCTGCTGCCGCAGCTGGGGCAGATAGACGGCATCATGCTGGGCCAGGGCCTGCCGCTGATCGAAAACGGCAAGGCCGTGTTCAACAGTCCGCGCCATGTCGCATTGATCCGCAAATTCGCCGACGCCTACCAGGCCGGCGCGCTGGCCAAGGACAATCTGTTCGCCGACGACAACTACCAGGCCAGCGTCAAACTGTACAACAGCGGCCGGCTGGCGATGATGGAAACCGCCCCCACCGCCGCGCAGCGCACGCAGAGCGACGCCCGCGCCATCTACGCCGTCACCGTGGTGCAGCCGGCGCCGCTGGGGCCGACCAAGATCGCCCAAGGCGGCTACCTGTTCAGTTGGGCCGTATCCAAGGGCTTGCCGGCGCCAACCCAGGCCGAAGCGGTGAAGTTCGCCAAATTCCTGACCAGCGACAGCCAACAGCTGGCCTTCGCCAAAGTGACCGGCGCCACCTTCCCGTCTACCCAGAAGGCATTGACCGACAGCTATTTCATCAAGACCTCGGCCGGCGGCGCCATAGAGGATTCGCGCATCCAGGGCGCCAAGGTAGCGCGCAATATCCGCACCCTGGTGCTGACCGGCGTGCCCAATGTCGCCGACTTGAAGAAAAACCTGGTCGACAATGTAGAAGCCGCCGTCATCGGCAAGAAGGACGCGCAGAAAGCGCTGGACGACGCTGCGGCGTTCTGGAACCGGCAGCTGAAATAAGGACAGCCGCGCCTATCCCTCCTCTCTTTGCCCCTCCTCGTCTGCCGGAGGGGCTTTTTTCCGCCGCGCAGTACACGGAATGCACGATGAAGACCTCATCCCGCAACGCCTGGCTGTTTCTGTCGCCCGCCCTGCTGCTGATGGGCGCGTTCACTTTCTGGCCGCTGCTGTTCGGCAGCTACGTCGCCTTCACCCGCTACGATCTGATCTCGCCGCCGCAATGGGCCGGCCTGGACAATTTCCGCTACCTGCTGGACGACCCCGTGTTCTGGCAGGCCATGGCCAATTCGCTGCGCTACCTGTTGGTGGTGCCGGCCATCCAGCTGTCCGGCATCGCCCTGGCGCTGCTGGTCAACCAGGCCTTGCCCGGCATCCGGCTATTCCGCGCCGCGCTATACCTGCCGGTGATCACCACGGTATCCGTTGTCGGCATCATGTGGAACTGGATGTACGCCGACTACGGCGTGCTCAACAGCGCGCTGCACTGGCTGCGGCTGCTGGCCCCGGAGCGCGATATCGGCTTCCTCAGCGACGAAGACCTGGCGCTGTATTCGGTGATGTTCGTCACCTATTGGCGCGGCCTGGGCTACTACATGGTGCTGTACCTGGCCGGACTGCAGGCCATCCCGGCCGAGATGCAGGAGGCGGCGCGGCTGGACGGCGCTAACCGCTGGCAGCGCTTCTGGCGCATCACCGTGCCCATGCTCAAGCCCACCATCTTGTTCTGCAGCCTGATCTCCACGCTAGACGCCTTGAAAGCGTTTGAGGAAGTGCTGGTGATGACGCGCGGCGCGCCGATGAATGCCACTTACACCGCGCTGTACTACGCCTTCCACCAGGGCTTCAACCAGCTGGACTTCGGCCGCGGCAGCGCCGCCGGGCTGATCCTGACGCTGGTCTGCCTGCTGCTGGCCTGGCTCAATTTCCGACTGATCCGCGCCGATCACCGCTGAGAACCGCATGGCTACCCTCGCCCTATCCCGCCTCGCCCCGCGCCGTCTGCTGCGCCGCCTGCCCGACTTCATCTTGCTGCTGGCGCTGTCCTTCGCCTGCTGCTATCCCTTCATCTGGACATTGGGCATCGCCGTCGGCAATGGCGAGCAGGTGTTCGACTTCCCGCCGCCGCTGTGGCCCAAGGATGCCGGATGGCAGCACTTTGCCGCCGTCTGGGACGCCATCCCGCTGGGGCGTTTCTTGTGGAACTCGCTATGCATCTCCGGCCTGACCACGCTGGGCACGCTGGCGGTATCGGCGCTGGCGGCCTTCCCGCTGGCCAAGCTGCGCTTTCGCGGCCGGCAACTGGTGTTCTACGCCATCATCGCCACGCTGCTCCTGCCCAGCGAAATCAACTTCATCAGCAACTACGTCACCATCACCCGGCTGGGACTGGACGACAGCCGGCTGGGCGTGGTGCTGCCGTCCATCGCCGGGGCTTTCGGCATTTACCTGATGAAGCATGCCTTCGAGGATATCCCGGACGAAATCGTCGACGCCGCCCGCATGGACGGCGCCAATGATTGGCAGGTGTTCTGGCGCATCTGCCTGCCGCTGGCGCGGCCCTACCTCGCCACGCTGGGCATTTTTACTCTGGTATGGTCGTGGAACGTCTACGTCTGGCCCAGCGTGGTGCTGAAAACGCCGGACCTGTACCCGCTGTCCGTCGGCGTGCTGTACCTGAAGGGCGCCTTCGCCACCTCCACCCGCATGGTGGCGGCCGGGGCGGTGCTGGCCATCCTGCCAGTGCTGGCCGTGTTTGTGTTTTGCCAACGCTACTTCATGCGCGGCATGGATGGGGCGGTGAAATGACGCTTTGCCCGCACGACAGGCTGCCGTCGGCTAGAGAAAACACGCGACACCGCCTAACATGATTTAAAACAACACAATACACCGCCTGCCACCCAGACATTCGTCCGCAAGGGAATGGAGATTTGCCTATGAAATCCCTGACACTCTTGCTGATTCTGCTGCTGGGCGCATCGCAGATCTGCGCCCAAGGCCTCAAGCGCATCTACGTGATAGACAGCTATTCCGACCAGTACGCCTGGAGCCATGCCTACCGAGAAGTGCTGAAAACCGAACTGGCGCCGCTGGCGGCGCTGTCTTTTTTCGAACTGAACTCCAAGGTGGACAAGCCGGACAAGGTCAAGGCGACGGCGGGCAGGCTGGTTCGCCTCATCGATCATGACAAGCCGGATCTGGTCATCGCCGGCGACGACGCCTCGCTGGAGTTTGTGGGCGCCATGATCGACAACAAGATTCCTGTGGTGTATCTCGGCATCAACAACAATCCCAGACGATACTTCAAAACCCCTCAGCAAAACGTGACCGGCGTGCTGGAGCGTCCCTTGTTCTCCCGCAACATCCTCAGCATTGCGCCCTTTGCTCCCGGAAACGCCCACAACATCCTGATTCTGTTCGACAAGGAAATGACGGCGGACGTGATTGAGCAGGAAAGCTTCGATAATCTGCCGGCCATCAAATTAGGCATGTTCGACGTGATGATGGCGGAAGCCGCCACCTTCGAAGACTGGCAGCAGATCGTTGCCAGCGCCAAAGACAAGTACCGCGCCATCTGGGTCGGGTTGTATTTCGCGCTGCATGACCGCAACGGTCGTTATGTGCCGGGCGATGAGGTCATGCAATGGACCATGCAGCATACGCCAGTGCCGGTTTTTGCGTTCTGGAGCTTTGCCGTGGGGCCCAACCGCGCCATCGGCGGCATTGTGCTGACGGGGGCGGAACAAGGCCAGGCCGCAGCCTCCATCGCCAAATCCATCCTGATCCATCACAAGCCGCCGTCCAGCATCTTCCCGACCATCCCATCGGAAGGCACATTCATTTTCAGCCGCTCAGGGCTGGATCGCTGGCATATCAAGCTGCCGAACGACATGCTGAAGAAAACCACGCTGCTGGATTGAGCATGCCGGCCAGGACGGCTTAACGCCGCTTGCGGAAGCGGCGGTTGACGTTTGCCAAGCTGTCGCGCCGGTACGGCAAACCATCAATAGCTAAATTATAACCATCGAAATTAACCGATAGCTTTGCGAAATTGACTCGATAAAACATACTCAATAGCCAGACGATGGTTTGGCAACTAACCTAGGTTCAGCAAGTCATCCCATTGCCCCCCACGCAAGGAGAACACTATGAGCCAGGAACAAAAATGCCCTTTCACCTCCGCCCATGCCGGCAAGACACTGGCAGGCACCCGCAGCAACCGGGATTGGTGGCCCAATCAACTGAATCTGAACATTCTGCACCAGCACGCGCCCGCGTCCAACCCGCTGGGCAGCGATTTCGACTACGCCAAGGCCTTCAAGACGCTGGACCTGGCCGCCGTGAAAAAAGACCTGTACGCGCTGATGACCACTTCGCAGGAGTGGTGGCCGGCGGACTGGGGCCACTATGGCGGCCTGTTCATCCGCATGGCCTGGCACAGCGCCGGCACCTACCGCACGGCTGACGGCCGCGGCGGCGCGGGCACCGGCAACCAACGCTTTGCGCCGCTGAACAGTTGGCCGGACAACGGCAACCTGGACAAGGCGCGCCGCCTGCTGTGGCCGATCAAGCAAAAGTACGGCAACAAGCTGTCCTGGGGCGATCTGATGATCCTGGCCGGCAACTGCGCGCTGGAATCGATGGGTTTCAATACCTTCGGTTTCGCCGGCGGCCGCGTGGACATCTGGCAACCGGAAGAAGACATCTACTGGGGCGCTGAGCAGACCTGGCTGGCCACCAGCGACAAGCCGAACAGCCGCTACGCAGGCGACCGCCAACTGGAAAATCCGCTGGCCGCCGTGCAAATGGGCCTGATCTACGTCAACCCGGAAGGTCCGGACGGCAATCCAGACCCGGTAGCCTCCGGCCGCGACGTGCGCGAAACCTTCGCCCGCATGGCGATGAACGATGAAGAGACCGTCGCTCTGGTGGCTGGCGGCCACACCTTCGGCAAAGCCCACGGCGCGGGCGACCCGGCGCTGGTGGGGCCGGAGCCGGAAGCCGCCCCGATCGAGGCGCAGGGCCTGGGCTGGATCAACCGCTTCGGCTCCGGCAAAGGCGCGCATGCCACCACCAGCGGGATTGAAGGCGCCTGGAAGCCGAACCCGACCCGCTGGGACAATGGCTACTTCGACGTGCTGTTCGGCTATGAGTGGGAACTGACCAAGAGCCCGGCCGGCGCGCATCAATGGGTGGCCAAGAACGTGAAGCCGGAGCACATGATTCCGGACGCGCATGATCCGTCCAAGAAGCATCCGCCGATGATGACCACGGCCGATCTGTCGCTGCGCTTCGATCCGATCTACGAACCGATCGCCCGCCGCTTCCACCAAAACCCGCAAGCTTTCGCCGACGCCTTCGCCCGCGCCTGGTTCAAGCTGACCCACCGCGACATGGGCCCGAAAGCACGCTACCTCGGCCCGGAAGTGCCGGCGGAAGAGCTGATCTGGCAAGACCCGATCCCGGCAGTCGATCACCCGCTGATCGACGCCAAGGATATCGCCGCGCTGAAGGTCAAATTGCTGGCGTCCGGCCTGTCGATCGCGGAGCTGGTCTCCACCGCCTGGGCATCGGCCTCCACCTTCCGCAGCTCGGACAAGCGCGGCGGCGCCAACGGCGCTCGCATCCGCCTGGCGCCGCAGAAAGACTGGGAAGTCAATCAGCCCGAGCAATTGGCGCGGGTGCTGGCCGCGCTGGACGAAGTCCGCCAGGGCTTCAATCGCGCGCAGAGCGGCGGCAAGAAGGTATCGCTGGCCGATCTGATCGTGCTGGGCGGCTGCGCGGCGGTGGAAGCCGCGGCCAAGGCTGCGGGCTTCGCGGTGGACGTGCCGTTTACCCCCGGCCGAACCGACGCGTCGCAAGACCAGACCGATGTCGAGTCCTTCGCCGTGCTGGAGCCGCAAGCCGACGGTTTCCGCAACTACCAGAAAAAAGCCTTTACCGCCCCGGCGGAAGCGCTGCTGGTGGACAAGGCGCAGTTGCTGACCTTAAGCGCGCCGGAGATGACGGTGCTGGTGGGCGGCCTGCGCGTGCTGGGCGCCAATGCCGGCCAATCGCGGCACGGCGTGTTCACGCAGCGGCCGCAAGCGCTGAGCAATGACTTTTTCGTCAACCTGCTGGATATGGGCACGGTGTGGCAGCCGGTTTCGGACGCGCATGACGTATATGAAGGCCGCGACCGCGCCAGCGGCGCGCTGAAATGGACGGCGACCCGGGTCGATCTGGTCTTCGGCTCCAACTCGCAGCTGCGCGCGCTGGCCGAAGTCTATGCCCAAGACGACGCCAAGGAGAAGTTCGTGCGCGACTTCGCCTCGGCCTGGAACAAGGTGATGAACCTGGACCGCTTCGATCTGCAGTAAGCCTAACCTTGCCCCGGCGCGCGCCCTGTCGCCGGGGCTTTTTTCTCTCCGCAAGCGCCCCGCCCGCCCGCCGCGTATCTCGTGAATACACGAATGCAATAGATTCGTATTGTCAGACAATCCCCGCTCCTTTAATCTG
>NZ_PPTF01000025.1 GCF_002902845.1 Chromobacterium sinusclupearum | reverse complement strand
GCCAGCTTCGCCTCCGCCTTCACCCAGGACCGCCGCCAGCTGACGCTGTCCCTCGGCAACGGCAGCATCGCCGCCGAGCAGCTGCTGCCGCTGGCGCTGGACGGCGAGGAAGGGGTGTCCCGGTCCTACCGCTTCACCGTCACCTGTTTGTCGCCCGACGGCGGCATCGAACTGAAGACCCTGCTCGGCCAGCCGGCCCGCATCGGCATCGCGGACGCGTCTGGCGGCGAATCGATCCGCTGCGGCGTGGTCAGCCAGGCGGAATTGGTCGGGGCCGACGGCGGTTTCGCCCAGTACCGGCTGACCATCGAGCCGCCGCTGGCGCTGCTGCGCCACCGCCGCACCTCGCGCGTGTTTCAGGACCTGACCGTCCCGCAGATCATCGAGCAGATCCTGGCCGAGCATCAGCAGGCCAACCCCGCCTTCGCCCGCGGCCAGGCGCTGGCGATGCAAGTCGGCCAGGCCGATCCGCGCAGCTACTGCCTGCAATACCGCGAGAGCGATTACGACTTCATCGTCCGCCTGCTGCACGAAGAGGGTTATGCCTGGCGCTTCGAACATGTGGACGGCGATTCGCCCCAGGTCAAACTGGTGGTGTTCGACGACGTCTACAGCCTGCCGCCGGCTGAGATCGAGCGCGTGCGCTTCCACCGCAGCGACGCCACCGAGGAAGAAGACGGCCTGACCGAGTGGCAGAGCCGCCGCCAGATCGTGCCCGGCCAGGTGGCGCTGGCCACCTTCGACTACCAGCCGGTGTCCACCCAGCAGGTCGGCGATCAAAGCCGCATCGCACAAGGCAAAGACGGCGCGGCGCTGCAAACCACCCTGCAGGACTACGACCCGCAAGGCCTGTATTACGCCGGCGACGCCGAACAGCTCGCCCGCTA
>NZ_PPTF01000024.1 GCF_002902845.1 Chromobacterium sinusclupearum | reverse complement strand
GCACTGCTCTTTAACAGAACGAATAACCGATAGGTGTAAGTGCTTGGCGAAAGCCAAATACTTGCACTGCAAGAGATAGGAAATACCAGTTATTTCTTTGAACTTGCGTGCCAGAAAATTTGCTATGAGATTGAACTGAAGAGTTTGATCCTGGCTCAGATTGAACGCTGGCGGCATGCTTTACACATGCAAGTCGAACGGCAGCACGGGAGCTTGCTCCTGGTGGCGAGTGGCGAACGGGTGAGTAATGCATCGGAATGTACCGTGTAATGGGGGATAGCTCGGCGAAAGCCGGATTAATACCGCATACGCCCTGAGGGGGAAAGCGGGGGA
>NZ_PPTF01000023.1:43742-90621 GCF_002902845.1 Chromobacterium sinusclupearum | reverse complement strand
GTATTTCCTATCTCTTGCAGTGCAAGTATTTGGCTTTCGCCAAGCACTTACACCTATCGGTTATTCGTTCTGTTAAAGAGCAGTGCCTTCGCTGCGACCGCCGCCGGAACCTGTTTCGTTCGGCTGGTTTCGTTCGCTGCGTCAGCTGAGGAGACGAACTATACCTGCGCCCTCACCCTCGGTCAACAGGTTTTTTGAGAAAAATGCAGGTTTCCAATAATAAACTCCATAAACGATTGATTTTCAACACTATCGACTTGAAGGATTTTTTGGCATGAGGGCAGGAATGTTGCGAAAACCGCTGGCAAAGCCTGAGTAGGCGCCCAGATAACTTTCAAAAACCACTCCAAATTTGATGAATTTTCTGCCAGAGCAGCTGGGAGACAGTTTTTGAGATGGTCATTTTGTGACGATGTCATTTCGTGATAGGATCAAATGCCCTCACCCCCAAGGAGCGCGCCATGAATATCTCTCTAAAGCACCGATTACGTGGCCTGCCTCCTGGTTTCCATCTCTTGATGCTCAGCGATGTGCTGAGCGGCCTGGCCATGGGCGCCGGCTATGTCAGCATCAGCTGGTGGGTGGTAAGCGTGGGCGGCGCGCATGATATGGCCTGGTTCAGCGCGCTGACCGCGCTGGTGATGCTGGTGGCGCTGCCGCTGACCGCCCCCTTGGGCGACCGCTTCCCCAAGAATCGCGTCATCGCCTGCGGCATCGCGCTGGCCATGTTGTCCGGCCTGGCCTTGGCGACGATGGCCTGGTTCAATTTCTATCGCCTGGCTTGGGTGGTGGCCAGCGAGTCTCTCTCGATGTTCGCTTGGGCCCTGGTCATTCCATCCATGTTGAGTATCGCCTCCGAGCTGGTGCCGGCAGGCAGACTGTCCGATGCCTTGTCGCTGCAGAAAAGCTCCCAGTCCGTCGGCAACCTGATCGGGCCCGTGGTGGGCGGCAGCCTGATGGCGCTCACGCCAGCCTGGCTGGCGCTGGGCAGCTACGCGGCATTATTGGCCATCGCCGCACTTGGCGCGCTGCGCATCCAGATCCCGC
This sequence comes from Chromobacterium sinusclupearum, assembly GCF_002902845.1. GTDB lineage: Bacteria > Pseudomonadota > Gammaproteobacteria > Burkholderiales > Chromobacteriaceae > Chromobacterium > Chromobacterium sinusclupearum. Next base: position 89,574 of record NZ_PPTF01000023.1, on the reverse strand, counting down.
CGCGCAACCGCGAGCACATCCAGGCGGAAAGCTTCATCGACCAGATTCGCGTCGGCCTGCGCATACGTTGGCGCATCCCGCTGGAGCGCAATTGGGCGCTGTGGGGCTTATTAATGATGACAGCCTATATTCCGATGGTGGTGACGCTGCTACCGATCAAGCTGCACCAGTTGGGTTTGCCGGCGTTCTGGCTGGGCGCTTGCGAAGCGGCCGCCAGCGGCGGCTTGCTGGTCGGCTCGCTGTGGTTCACTCACCGCTTGCTGCAATACTGTAGCCGGCCGCGCGCCCGCGCCTTCGCCATGTGGGCCCTGGCGGCGGTGTTCCTGGTGGTGGCGCTGACCGATCATCCGTATCTGATGCTGACGATGTTCGGCATCGAAGGCGTGCTGCTGTCGATCACCATGCTGATCGGCCAGACGCACCGCACACTGGCGGTGCCGGAAGCCTATCGCGCGCGCGTGTCCGCCATCAATGTGCTGGTGGCCAAGCTGGGAGGCATGCTGGGGCCGGCGCTGGCCGGTATTCTGTTATCGCGCTGGTCGCTGGATGCGGTCTATCTGTTCTTCGCCGTGTTCCATATGGTGACGGTGCCGCCGATGCTGCGCCTGCCCGGGGTCAACTGTTTCCTCAGCCTGAATCACGAAGAAGTGAAGGAGTGGTATTTGCGCCAACACCCGGAGGCGTTCGAACCTATCGCCACCGCCAGCAGCAAGTTGAATCAATCTATATAAAAGGTAAACGGCGACCATGAAGGTCGCCGCTCTCTCTATCTATATATATGTGATGAGGCGGACCGCAGTCCGCCTCTCTTCATTACAGCACGTAGCGCGCCAGATCCTCGCGCTCGGCCACTTCGCCCAGCTTGTTGTCGACATAGTCGCCGTCGATCTTGCACGGGCCGGACTTGGCGTCGAAGGCCACTTCTTCCAGCAGCTTCTCCATCACCGTGTACAGGCGGCGGGCGCCGATGTTCTCGGTCTTCTCGTTGACCTGCCAGGCAATCTCCGCCAGGCGCTGGATACCGGATTCGACAAACTCCAGCTCCACGCCCTCGGTGGCCAACAATGCCTGGTATTGGCGCGTCAGGCAGGCGTTGGTGCTGGTCAGGATGGCCTTGAAGTCGTCCACCGACAGCGACGACAGTTCGACGCGGATAGGCAGGCGGCCCTGCAGTTCCGGAATCAGATCGGACGGCTTGGACAGCTGGAAGGCGCCGGAGGCGATGAACAGGATGTGGTCGGTCTTCACCATGCCGTACTTGGTGGACACCGTGGTGCCTTCCACCAGCGGCAGCAGGTCGCGCTGCACGCCGGCGCGGGACACGTCGGCGCCGCTGTGGCCTTCGCCGCGGCTGGTGACTTTGTCGATCTCGTCGATGAACACGATGCCGTTCTGCTCGACGTTCTTCAGCGCCTCGGCCTTCAGCTCTTCCTCATTGACCAGCTTGGCAGCCTCTTCATCGATCAGCTGCTTGAAAGCGTCGGCCACCTTCATCTTGGCGGTTTGCTTCTTGCCGGCGCCGAGGCCCTGGAACATGCCTTGCAGCTGGCTGGCGAAGTCTTCCATGCCCGGCGGTGCCATCACATTCATCTGCGCCACCGGCGCGGCGATTTCCAGTTCGATCTCTTTATCGTCGAACTTGCCTTCGCGCAGCATCTTGCGGAATTTCTGGCGAGTGGCGCCGTCTTCCTGCTTTTCCACAGCCACCGGCTCTTCGGCGAAGAAGCCGGACGGTTTGCGGGCCGGCGGCAACAGCACGTCCAGGATGCGCTCTTCGGCGGCATCCTCGGCGCGCACGCGGTTGCGCTTGATCGCGGCTTCGCGCGTGTCCTTGATCGCCACGTCCACCAGGTCGCGGATGATGGTGTCCACATCGCGGCCGACATAGCCGACCTCGGTGAACTTGGTGGCTTCCACCTTGATGAAGGGGGCACCGGACAGCTTGGCCAGGCGGCGGGCGATCTCGGTCTTGCCGACGCCGGTGGGGCCGATCATCAATATGTTCTTGGGCGTGATTTCGCTGCGCAGCGGCTCCGCCACCTGCTGGCGGCGCCAGCGGTTGCGCAGCGCGATGGCGACGGCGCGCTTGGCCTTGTGCTGGCCGATGATGTGCTGGTCCAGTTCGTGGACGATTTCCTGCGGGGTCATTTGCGTCATGACGTTCTCCGCCCGGCCGGCATGGCCGGGTCTTGCATTCGGGATTAGGCCGCGTCGTCCGGGCCCAGGGTTTCGATCAGGTGGTTGTGGTTGGTGTAGATGCAGATGTCGCCGGCGATCTCCAGCGATTTCTTCACCACCACTTCCGGCGCCAGGTCGGTGTTCTCGAACAGCGCGCGCGCGGCGGACTGGGCGAAGGCGCCGCCGGAACCGATGGCGGCGATGCCCTGCTCCGGTTCCAGCACGTCGCCGTTGCCGGTGATGATCAGGGTGTGATCCTTGTCGGCGACAATCAGCATCGCCTCCAGCCGGCGCAACATGCGGTCGGTGCGCCAATCCTTGGCCAGCTCCACCGCCGACACCAGCAGGTTGCCCTGGTGCTTCTGCAGCTTGGCCTCGAAGCGCTCGATCAGGGTGAAGGCATCGGCGGTGCCACCGGCGAAGCCCGCCAGCACCTTGCCGCCGTGCAGCTTGCGTATCTTGCGCGCGGTAGCCTTGATCACGATATTGCCCAGGGTCACTTGCCCGTCCCCGCCCAGCGCCACGCGCTCGCCGCGACGGACGGAAACAATGGTGGTTCCGTCGAACTGCTGCATGTTTGGATTCCAGTAGATGATGGCCGGCGAGCTGCCGGCCTTTGTCCACAATATGCAGGCGATTGTACCGATTGCAAGCATCGGCAAGCCTTCAGAATCGGCTCACCGTAGAAAATGAGAATAGTTTGCGTTATCATCGACAACATGAAGTCGGCCTCAATTCTGCAATTATCCACCCTGGGCGGCGTACTGGCGGCGCACGTACTGGCGCTGTGGCTGTTGAATCAGCAGCATGCCCGCCAAGCGCCCATCACGCCGCCGCGCCTAGCGCGGATGGACATGATTGCGCTGGCGCCGCCCAGCCGGCCCGCGGCCTCGCCCCCGGCAACGCCTCAGCCATCCCGGCCACGCCAGGCCGAAGCCAAGCCGGCTCCGGCCAAGCCCGCGCCCAAAACGCTGCCGGTGCAAACCAGCAAGATGTCCAGCGAGACGCCTGCGCCGGCCCAAGCCATCAGCGCGCCTGCGGCCGCGGCAGCAAGCGACGCACCGAAGTCCGATGGCCAAACCGTCAGCGCAGGCAAGTCGCAAGCGATCACCGAGCCGCTGGCGCGCGGCGGCTATCTGAACAATCCGGCGCCGGCCTATCCCTCGCAATCGCAGGAGGACGGCGAAGCCGGCACTGTGCGCTTGCGCGTCCATGTCAGCGCCCAGGGCTTGCCGTTGGACGTGTCGGTGCAGGACAGCAGCGGCTTCCCTCGGCTGGACCGCGCCGCGCTGGCCGCCGTCAAACGCTGGCGTTTCATTCCGGCCAAGCGCGGCGACGAACCGATCGCCTACACCTTTGTCGTTCCCGTTGAATTCTCTTTGAAATCGATCCGCTCATGAACATTCTCACCGTATTCCAACAAGGGGACGCCGTATTGATCACGGTGTTCATGCTCCTGATCCTGATGTCGGTGCTGACCTGGTACCTGATCATCGTGCGCGGCGCGCAGACCTGGCGCCTGCGCCGCGCCAACCGCGAGGCGGAAAGCCTGCTGTGGGACGCGCCGAACTGGCAGCAGGCGGAAGACAGCCTGCGCCATAGCCAGTCGCAGTTCGCCAATCTGGCGCGCGCCGGCATCGATTCGCTGAAGCAATACCAGAGCCAGGCCGGGCGCGCGCTGGGCCAGGCCTGCGGCGTGGACGAGTTCCTGACCCGCGCCATCCGCAAAGTGCTGGCGCAGGAAAACGCCCGCCAGGAAACCGGCCTGACCGTGCTGGCCTCGATCGGCTCCACCGCGCCGTTCATCGGCCTGTTCGGCACGGTCTGGGGCATCTACCACGCGCTGGTCAATATCGGCCACGCCGGCCAGATGAGCATAGGCGCGGTAGCCGGTCCGATCGGCGAGGCGCTGGTGGCCACCGCCGCCGGCCTGGCCGCCGCCATCCCGGCGGTGCTGGCCTACAACGCGCTCACCCGCGCCCAGCGCGTGATGTCGCAGGAGCTGGACTACTTCGCCCACGACCTGCACGCACAGCTGCTGACCCAGTCCGGAGACGGCCATGGCGTTCGGTAGTTTCAACCAGGGGCCGTCCGCGCCGATGGCCGAACCCAACACCACGCCGCTGGTGGACGTGATGCTGGTGCTGCTGGTGGTGTTCATCATCACCACGCCGCTGCTGACCAACGCGGTGCAGGTGGACCTGCCGCGCGCCCACGCCGCCGAGCATCAGGCCAAACCGGAGCAGATCCGGCTGACGGTGGACGTGGCCGGCAAGCTGTACTGGAACGACCAGCCGGTGCCGGAGGCCGATCTGCCGGCCCGCTTCGCCGCCGCCTCCACCGCCAATCCCAACGTCGAACTGCATCTGTCTGCCGATAAAGCCGTGCGCTACGAAACAGTGGCCAAGACGCTGGCCGCCGCGCAACAGAACGGTGTCGGCAAGATAGGCTTCGTCACCGCAGCGCAATAGCTATACTGATCAGTATGGTCTGCGCCAGCCGTGCACAGCTGCGCCGTCTGGCGCCGCAACCGATGCGGCGCTGTCCTGTCCAAACCCCTGCCTACCGCCCCGGCCGCGCAGCCGCCATCACATGACACTGGCTAGCGATGCCGCCGCGTGGCAATATCCTTGTCATTTACGCTAACTCGCCTTGCCGCGCCAGCAGACGCGGCCCAACCGATGGTTTCATCAAGATGCGAATTCCTGTTTCCCGCCTCAGCCTAGCCGCCATGCTGGCCTGCGCCGGCCACGCGGCCAACGCCGCGCGGCAACCCGTCAGCGAAGCGCCGCTCGCGCTGCAGACCAGCATCGATTGCCAGCACAATGCCGACAACAGCCTGGACTGCACCACCCGCAACCAATTCACCATCCTGAAGCCGGCCGGCAAGGACTTTCTGTCGCGCATCGACTTCACCTATCCCGATACCGACCGACTGGACGTGGTCAGCGGCGAAGTGCGCCAGCAGGACGGCCGCGTGATCAAGCTGGAAAAATCGCAGGTGGAAACCCGCGCCGCGCCGAACCCCTATGCCGGCGTCAGCCGCGACAAGCAAACCTGGCTGGCCTTCCCCGAACTGGCCGTGGGCAGCCAGGTCCGCTACGAGGTGAAGCACCACATCGCCGCGCCGCCGCTGAGCCGCGAGCTGCTCTACCGGCTGGACTTCGACCCGGAGCCGGTCCGCTACGACGCTTACCATTTCGAACTGCGCTCCCCCCGCGCGCTGCTGTGGCGCGGGGAAAGCATGGACGGCTTTCAGGTGGCGGCCGCGGCCGACGGCAAGTCCATCACCGTCGACCAACAAGGCGTCCGCTATCTGAATTTCACCAATGAATGGGACAACAGCGCCATCCGCCGCTGGCCGCGGCTGAGCATCGCCACCAGCGACCAACCGCAGCAGCACTTCGGCAGCTACGCGGCGCGCTACAACGAAATCCTGGCCGCCCCGCTGCCGCCGGGCGCCGCCGCCGTGGTGGCTGCCCAGCAAGGCAAGCCGGCGGCGCAGCAAGTTGCGGCCTTCATGCAGCACATCAACAGCCACTACCGCTATCTGAACGATCAGCGGCTGGCCGAGCGCGGCCTGGTGCCGTTCACCCTGGCCGAAATCGAGCAGCATGGGTACGGCGACTGCAAAGACCTGGCCACGCTGCTGACCGCCATGCTGCGCCATGCTGGCATCAACGCGGAGCCGGCCCTGGTGTTCCGCGGCAATTTCGCGCCGGAACCGTTGCTGCCGGGTCTGGGCACCGTCAACCACATGATCGTGCGCGCGATGGTGGACGGCAAAGTGGCCTGGCTGGATGCCACCAATCCGTTCTTTGCCCCGGACCGCATCATGCCGGACCTGCAGGAGCGCGCCACCTATCTGATAGGCAGCGACGGCAGCGTGCGCCAGGAGCGCATCCCGCGCCAGGCCCCGACCACCGATATGGTGGTCAAGCGCCATGAAGTGCTGCGCCAGGACGGCAGCGCCCTGGTCTCCAGCGTCAGCGTGATGGCGGGCTGGCCGCTGGTGGAGCTGACCATGCGCGACCGTTACCAAGGCAGCAGCAGCAGCGAGCAGAGCATTTGCCGCGGCAGCGGCAACCAGCCGCAAGGCTGCAAGGTGGAGCGTGCCGCCACCGGCTTCCTGCTCCCGGACAGCTATCCGGTCCGCATCCAGTCCGTCGACACCCGGGCCGTGGAGAAGATTTCCGGGCTGTACTTGTACGACCCGCACCTGGACAAGCGCTGGAATGATTTCGACAACTACCGCAGCAACGGCAACCAGGCCGATGTCTATCTGGGCGATCCGGAAACCATGGAGCGCACCGTCACGCTGCAGGGCGCCAAGCCGATCCAGCCGCCGTTCAGCTGCCAGGCCCGCTCTCCCTGGTTCGATCTGGACCTGAAGCAGACATCCAGCGCCAGCGGCTTGCGCTATGAATTCCGCCTGACCCGCAAAGTGCGCTGGCTGGATCATGCCGACATCGCCAGCCCGGCGTTTGCCAAACTCAGCGCGGAAGCCCGCGCCTGCGTGACCCAGGCCCGCCAGATCATCAAGCTGTAAACCAGCCATGGCGGCATGCCGCGCAAGCACATGCCGCCGCCCGGTTTTAAATCTGCCTATTGTTCCATAAAGAACAATTGAATAAATGCTTGCCGTGCCATGCTTAGGCCATGACAATGCCCCTTTGCCCGTACTACTACAAAGGGTAAGGTTCAGAAAGAAGCGAAGCATGGAACACACTCCCATCGCCGCGGGGCGCGAAATACAGCTGGCCCCAAACGAGCTGATCGTCAGCAAGACCGATCCCAGCGGCCACATCACCTACGCCAACCGCGTCTTCATGCGGATATCCGGCTATCCCGAGCACCTGCTGCTGGGCAAGCCGCATAACATCATCCGCCACCCCGACATGCCGCGCGGCGCCTATCGCCTGATGTGGCAAACATTGCAAAGCGGCCGTGAATTCTTCGCCGTGGTCAAGAACGCCACCATAGACGGCAATTACTACTGGGTGCTGGCAAATGTAACGCCGGACTACGACCTGCGCGGCAAACTTCAGGGCTATTATTCGGTGCGCCGGCCGCCCAGCCGCAGCGCCATTGCCGCCATCGAACCCATCTATGCCGAAATGCGCAAGATCGAAGCCGCCCACGGCAAGGCAGAAGCGCCGGACGCCTCGCGCGACTGGCTGCTGGCACAGTTGCAGGAAAAAGGCTGCAGCTATCAGGACTTCATACTGAACCTGAACGCCGATGTGCTCAGAGCCAAAGGAGTCAACGGATGAGCGCCCCCCACAAGCCCACGCCTTATCTGCATTCGCGGCTGGCAACCGGCCTGATCGTCATCAATATGCTGGCCTTGCTGGCCATAGGCGGCAACTACCTGCTGTCCGGTCTGCCCCGCCACCTTGTCAACCTGCTGCTGTTTGCCGGTTCGCTAGGCCTGTCCTGGTGGCTGTGGCAGAAAGTCCAGCGCACCTTCCTGCTGCTGGACACCCTGGCCAAGCAACTTCACCTGGCCTGCAGCGGCGAGCTGCACCACCGCAGCAGCCGCACCCGCTCAATGGGCGAAGCCGGCAAGGTGGCTTGGCAGCTGAACGATTTTCTGGATCTGGTGGAAACCTATTTCAAGGAAATCAACACCTGCTTCCAGGAAATCAGCAAGGGCAACTTCAGCCGCCGCCCGCTGAGCCAGGGCCTGCCCGGCATCCTGGCCAGTTCGCTGGACAGCGTGGACAAAGCCATTCAAACCATGGCGGAAAACGACGGTTTCGTGCGGCGCAACCGCCTGTCGTCGCAACTGGCCGCCTTGGGCAATCCGCACTTGCGGCAGGATCTATCCGGCAGCCAGCGCGACCTGTCCGCCATCAGCCAGTCCATGGACGCCGTGGCCGGCATCACCCGCGACAACGCCGCCGGCGCGCGCGAAAGCCTGAACAGCGCGAACGAGCTGTCCGGCCATTTGCAAACCATAGCCGGCAGCGTAGCCAGCATGGACACGGCCAGCCAGATGCTGGCCAAGGAATGGCATGGCATTGAAAGCTCGCTGGCCGATATTTCCGCGATTGCCGACCAGACCAATCTCTTGGCGCTGAACGCCGCCATCGAAGCCGCCCGCGCCGGCGAGATGGGCCGCGGTTTCGCCGTGGTGGCCGACGAAGTGCGCAAGCTGGCCGAGCGCAGCAAGAGCACGGCGCATCAGGTGCAGGAAGTGCTGGGCTCGCTATCGGCCCGGATCGACGACATGCAGACGCAGGCCAGCGCCGCCGGCAGCGTGGCAGGCGAGGTGCAGGCTTCGGTGGAGGCGTTCCGCCAACGCTTCTCCAGCCTGGCCGAGCAATCGGATCTGGTATTGCGCCAGGTCAGCGATGTGCAGCAGAAATCGCAAACCTCGCTGCAGAAGGTGGGCCATGTGATCTACAAGCAAAGCGCCTATCACGCCGTGGAGGAAGCGCAGGCCATGGCGCCGTCGCAAGAACTCGCGCCATGGATAGACGGCGACGGCGCGGCCCTGTTCGGCGCCGCCGCCGTCCAGCCCTTGCGCGCGCCGCTGCAGAATCTGCAGCAGCAAGTGGAGGCTGCGGTGGCCGCCGCGGCGCAGAGCGGTCAACTCGACGAAGCCGGCATCATCAGCAAGATGCAGGCGATGGAGCAGATCAGCGTCAAACTGCAGAACGAACTGGACAAGCTGGCGGCCGGGTAAGTCCCAACCATCGGCGTCCCCGCAACCGGGCCTCGTGGCCCGGTTTTTTTATGCCATGCCCCAGGATGCGCTCCATAGCCTGGCTGCCCTTGGCTCCGCCTGCCGCATCGCATCGTCTTCCGACAAGCAGCGCGCCACCCAGCGCCGCATCTTCTCCTCGCGCCCCCATACAGCGCCAGCCCTTGCGCGCCGCAGGACTCGTCCCTCCTGCGCCCAGATTGCCTGAAGTGATTACCCCTGGATTTGTGTCTATAACGCAATCAGCATGCCTTCGCACATTCATAGCATTTATTTACGTAAATAAATAATGTATTTCATTATATAAATTACAAAATCAATCTTACACCAAGAGAAAAGCATATTTCTCCATCAATTTCCACTCATGAAATACGTCCAATACCAAACCCTTCCTGCCGCCCCAAACAAAAACCGCCCCATCCAGGGGGCGGTTCGGCAACAGCACGGCCGGGTCATAACAAACCAATGACCCCAGCTCAGAAAAATCCCAGCTTGTCCTCGCCATAGCTGACCAGCAGGTTCTTGGTCTGCTGATAATGCTCCAGCATCATCTTGTGCGTTTCGCGGCCGATGCCGGATTGCTTGTAGCCGCCGAAAGCCGCGTGCGCCGGATAGGCGTGGTAGCAGTTGGTCCACACTCGGCCGGCCTCGATGTGGCGGCCCAGATAGAACGCCGTGTTGATATTGCGCGTCCACACGCCGGCGCCCAGGCCATACAGGGTGTCGTTGGCGATGGCCAATGCCTCGTCGCGGTCTTGGAAGGTGGTGACCGACACCACCGGGCCGAAGATTTCCTCCTGGAAAATGCGCATCTTGTTGTGGCCGTGGAACACCGTCGGCTGGATGTAGAAGCCGCCGGCCAGATCGCCGTCCAGTTGCGCGCGCGCGCCGCCGGCCAACAACTGGGCGCCTTCCTCGCGGCCGATGGCGAGGTAGCTCTGGATTTTGTCCATCTGCTCCCTGGACGCCTGCGCGCCTATCATGGTGGACGGATCGAGCGGATTGCCCTGCTTGATCGCCGCGACGCGGGCCAGCGCCTTCTCCATGAAGCGGTCGTAGATGGACGCCTGGATCAGCGCGCGGCTGGGGCAAGTGCACACTTCGCCCTGATTCAGCGCGAACATCACAAAACCTTCGATGGCCTTGTCGAAGAAGGCGTCGTCCTGCGCCGCCACGTCGTCGAAGAAGATGTTCGGCGACTTGCCGCCCAGCTCCAGCGTCACCGGGATCAGGTTCTGGCTGGCGTACTGCATGATCAGGCGGCCGGTGCCGGTCTCGCCGGTGAAGGCGATCTTGGCGATGCGCTTGGAGCTGGCCAGCGGCTTGCCGGCCTCCACGCCAAAGCCGTTGACCACATTCAGCACGCCGGGCGGCAGCAGATCGCCCACCAGCTCCATCAGCACCAGGATGGACAGCGGCGTCTGCTCGGCCGGCTTCAGCACCACGCAGTTGCCGGCGGCCAGGGCCGGCGCCAGCTTCCACGCCGCCATCAGGATGGGGAAGTTCCACGGGATGATCTGGCCCACCACGCCCAGCGGCTCATGGAAGTGATAGGACACGGTATGGGCGTCGATCTCGCCCAGGCTGCCTTCCTGCGCGCGCACGCAGGCGGCGAAATAGCGGAAGTGGTCGATGGCCAGCGGGATGTCGGCGGCGCGGGTTTCGCGTATCGGCTTGCCGTTGTCCCAGGTCTCCACCTCGGCCAGCAGGGCCAGATTGGCCTCCATGCGGTCGGCGATCTTGTTCAGGATGATGGCGCGCTCGGTCACCGGAGTATGGCCCCACTGGAAGCGGGCCGCGTGGGCGGCATCCAGCGCCAGCTCCACGTCCTGCTCGTCGGAACGCGGAATCTCGCACAGCGGCTTGCCGGTGATGGGCGTGACGTTTTCGAAGTATCGGCCGTTCACCGGCGGCACCCACTGCCCGCCGATGTAGTTGGCGTAGCGTGATTTCAGCGGAAAGCCGGGTTGCAGGTTTGCCATCGCAGTCTCCTTGGTGGTAATGACCCCCTGGCTTGGGGATCACGCCACAGTGCAAGCGGCGTGCCAACCTCTACCCATACTGCATGGCAGCATCTGGCAAAGCGGCAAGCTGCGCGGCATGCGGCGAAACCACATTGCAATGCAGCATATTTTCTTCCCAATCAGCCACTTGCCACGCCTGGCAAAGCACCGATAATCGGCAAAACCGCCCACCAAACTGTCGCAGACTGACACAGCTGTCGCACCGCGACGGCACAGCCTGCTGGAGACGCGCATGACCCAGGCTGCCCGCCTGCCGCTGGACGAAATCCGCCGCCGCTTCTTCACCGACCAGCCCTTGCCCGGCCATGCCTTGCCGTCATCCATCCTCCATTCCTGGCAACGCTGCCGCAGCCTGGGCCTACCCACAGGCGGCCGCGGCGGAGAGCGGCTGGAGGAAGCCGCATTGCGCCAACGGCGCGAAGCCAACGCCGGCTGGCTGGAAGCCGCGCGGCCGGCCCTGGCCGGCCTGTACGAACAGGTGGCCGGGCATGAGCTGGCGCTGGTGGTGGCCGACAGCCAAGGGCTGATACTCGACGAGAGCGGCGACATCGGTTTTCTGGACAAGGCGGCGCGGTTGGCGCTGGCCCCGGGCATGGACTGGAGCGAGGCGGCGCGCGGCACCAACGCCATCGGCACCGCGCTGGCCGCGGCGGACAGCATGCTGGTGCGCGGCGCGGAGCATTACCTGGAGCGCAACCGCGCCCTCAGCTGCGCGGCCAGCCCCTTGCTCGGCCCGCAAGGCCAGATGCTGGGCGTGCTGGACATCAGCGGCGCCAGCCGCAAACTGGGCGAGACGCAGCTGCAAGCATTGCGCGCCGCGCGCGGCCAGATCGAGGCCTTGCTGCTGAGCGAGGCGGCGCGCCTCGGCTGGCGGTTGAGCCTGCATCGCGACCCGCGGCTGCTGGACAGCCCGGCCGCCTGCCAACTGGTTTTCGACGAAGACGGCCGGCTGCTGGCCGCCAACCGCGCCGGGCTGGCCCTATGCGGCCTGGAGCCGGGCGACTGGCGGCCGCGCCACTTCGCCGCCCTGTTCGGCCAGAGCCTGGAGCACTGGCTGAGCCGCCACGGCGAGGCGCTGGGCGCATTGGGGATCGGGGCGCAGCAGGCATCGGCCCGGCTGCGTCCGCCCGCCGCCAAGCACCGCCCGGCGCAGCCAGCAGCGCCATCCCACAGCGCGCCCGCGCTGGACGGCTTATCTGCGCCCCTGTTCGCCACCGCCTTGAAACTGTTGGAAGCCGACATCCCGGTGCTGATCCTAGGCGAGACCGGCACCGGCAAGGACAGGCTGGCGCGCGCCGTGCACGATCACGGCAGCCGCCGCGGCGCGCCGTTTGTCGCGGTCAACTGCGCGGCGATTCCGGAAGGGCTGATCGAGGCCGAATTGTTCGGCTACCAGAGCGGCGCCTTCACCGGCGCCAGCCGCCAGGGCAGCAAGGGCCGGCTGCGCGAGGCCGATGGCGGCGTGCTGTTCCTGGATGAGATAGGCGACATGCCGCTGAGCCTGCAGGCGCGGCTGCTGAGGGTATTGCAGGAGCGCGAAGTGACGCCGTTGGGCGGCGGGCCGGCGCAGCGGCTGGACATCCGGCTGATCTGCGCCACCCACCGCGACTTGCGCGCGCGGGTGGCCGAAGGCGCCTTCCGCGCCGACCTGTACTACCGGCTATGCCACTATCCGTTGACGCTGCCGCCGCTGCGCGAACGCGGCGACGTAGCGGCCATCGCCCAAAGCATGCTGGACGGCATGGGCGCCGCCCGGCGCGGCATCGCGCTGTCGCCCGCCCTGGCCCAGGCCATCCGCGGCTACCGCTGGCCGGGCAATCTGCGCGAGCTGTCCAACCTGCTGGCCACGCTGTTGGCGCTGGCCGACGATGGCGCAACGCTAACCCTGGAGCATCTGCCGGCCGCGCTGCGCGCGGATATGGCCAGCGCGGGCCATGCCGTGACGGAGAGCGCGCTAGAGCAAGTGCTGCGCCGCTGCGGCGGCAATGCCAGCGCGGCGGCGCGGGCGCTGGGCATCAGCCGCTCCACGCTGTATAGGCGGCTGGCAAAGAAGGGCTAAACCTCTGCACCCATCAAGCCAGCCAGCTCGCCGCGCAACCAACACAAGCCAGGATGGCCGTGGCTACGCTCGTGCCACGCCATGGCCACGTCGAAGCGGCGCAGCGGAAACGGGCACTCCCGCAGCTGCACGCGTTCGCGGCAGGCCAAGGCCAAGCGTTCCGGCAGCAAGGCGACGCAATCGGTCTGGGCGACGATTTCCGGCACCAGCAAGAAGGACGCGGCCGACAGCGCCACCCGCCGCGCTACGCCTCTCTCCGCCAGCGCCGCATCCACCGTCGTGGAGAAATCGCCCGTGCCCAGCGACACCACTACATGCTCCAGCGTCAAATAATGCTCCAGCGTCACTTCGCCTTGCAGCGCCGGATGACCGTGGCGGCCGATCAGCACATAGCGGTCATCGAACAAGAATCTGGCGTGCAGGCTGTCCGGCGCGCAATCGGGACTGATCAGCGCCAGATCGACTTCGCCGCGTTCGGTCTGCGCCAGCAGCCGGGCCGGCTCCAGATTGCGCACCGCCACGCGGATGCCGGGCGCGGCCTCGCGCAAGCGCCGCAGCAGCGGAATCACCGCCACCGCCTGGGCGTAGTCGGTGCAGGCGATGTTCAAAGTCATGTGTGCCGTGGCGGGATCGAAATCCTGATGCGATGCCAGCATGTCGCGCACTTGGCGCAAGGCATCGCGCAGGGGCGCGAGCAGCGCCTCGGCCTTGGCGGTCGGCCGCATGCCGCGCGGCGCCGGAATCAGCAGCGGATCGCCGAATTGCGCGCGCAGCCTGGCCAATTGCGCGCTGACCGCCGGCTGGCTCAAGTGCAGCCGCGCGGCGGCGCGGGTGACATTGCCTTCTTCCAGCAGCGCTTCCAGCGTTTGCAGCAGATTCAGATCGAGGCGTTTGGTATCCATAGGATGAATAGCTAGCAAGAAATCTATCAATTTCACTTATCTATCATATCCGGCCACACTGCGGCCACCTTGATCTGATGCCACGGAGCCCCCATGAGCCGCACCGTCCTGCTGGTCTACGCCCAGCCTGAACCAACCTCGCTGACCCGTAGTTTCGTCGATGTCGCCATCGACACCCTGAGCCGCAACGGTCATCGCGTCCTGCAGTCAGACCTGTACGGCATGCGCTGGAAAGCGGTGCTGGACGCCGATGACTTTCCGGACCGCGCCGATCCCGAGCGCCTGTCCTTCATCGCCGAATCCGGCCACGCCTACGCCGCCGGCACGCAGCCGCCCGATGTGGCGGAGGAGCAGCGCAAGCTATTGGCCGCCGACGCGGTGATCTTTGTGTTTCCGCTGTGGTGGTATGGCATCCCGGCCATTCTCAAGAGCTGGTTCGAGCGCGTTTACGCCTATGGTTTCGGCTACGGCTATCAGGGCCAGGGCAACCGGCTGCGCTACGGCGACGGCCTGCTCAAGGGCAAGCGCGCGTTGCTGGCGGCGATGGTGGGCGGCGGCGAGCAAGACTACGGCCTGCGCGGCATCAATGGGCCGTTAAAGGAGCTGTTGTTTCCGGTGACCCATGGCTGCCTGTTCTACCCAGGCATGGACGTGCTGCCCATCCACGCAGTGTACGGCGTCAACCATCTGAGCCGGGAGGAAGTGGCAGACCAGCTGAAGCACTGGCGACGCCGGCTGGCCGGCTTGTTCGACGAGGCCCCGATTCCGTTCCGCCGCCAGAACGGCGGCGATTATCCGGACGACCATAGTCTGGCCGACCATGTCGCGCCGGATATCTCCGGCATCTGGGCGCATGTGGCCGCCCCGCGCAACGACGCGCCGCGGCCGCTTGCCGCGGCAAGCGCGGAGCCATGAAAAACGGCGGGGAGCCAGGCTTCCCGCCGTTGTTGCGTTTCCGCTTCTGTCAGAAGCCGAAGGCCGCCAATTCTGCGCGAGTCAAATGCCGCCATTCGCCCACCGGCAGGTCGCCCAGGACAATCGCGCCCAGACTTTCGCGGTGCAGCGCCTCGACGCGGTTGCTGGCCGCCGCCACCATGCGCTTCACCTGGTGGTACTTGCCCTCGGTGATGGTCAGCAGGATGGTGTGGGCGTCGATCTGCTCGATGCTGTCGGCGGCGAACTCGCGCGCCTCGTCGTTGAGGTAGACGCCGCTCTGCAGCTTGGCGATCAGCTCCGGCGTGGCCTCGTGCTTCAGCGTGACGCGGTAAACCTTGGGCACCAGCTTCTTCGGCGAACTCAGGGCGTGGATGAACTGCCCATCGTTGGACAGCAGGATCAGGCCGGTGGTGTCCACATCCAGCCGCCCCACCGCCGACAGGTCCAGATTGGAAAACTGGTCCGGCAGCAGGCGGTAGATGCTGGGATGGCACTGCGGCTTGTGCGAGGTTTCGTAATTGGCCGGCTTGTGCAGCAGCAGATACAGCGGGCCTATCACCAGCGGCCACGGCTCGTCGTCCACCACCAGGCTGGCGATGTCGGCCAGCTCATACTGGGCGCGGTAGTTGTCCACCACCTCGCCATTCACTTGCACCAGGCCGTATTCGATCAGCTGGCGACACTCCTTGCGGCCGCCAAAGCCTTGTTGTTGCAACAGTCGATAGAGTTCCATGCAGCGATGGTAGCACGCGCGGCAGGCGCGCGCCGGCCTCAGGACAGCATCTGGATCGGCGCGGCGACGCAAACGCGGTCGCGCCCTTGCTGCTTGGCTTGGTACAGCGCCTCGTCCGCCGCCAGCACCACGCTCTCGGCGTCTTCGCCATGCAGCGGGCACAGCGCCAGGCCGATGGACAGCGTCACCGACAAGGTATGGCCCAGCGCGTCTATCTCCATGGCGCGCACCGCCTCGCATAGCTGTTGCGCCTTGGCGAAAGCCGCGTCCAGCGAGGCCCCCGGCAGCAGCACGAAGAATTCCTCGCCGCCATAACGGCAGACAATGTCGCCGCTGCGGAAGTGATCGCTGAGATACGCCCCCAGCGCGGTCAGCACCGCGTCGCCGCAGCGATGGCCGTAGGTGTCGTTGACGCGCTTGAAGTGGTCGGCGTCCACCATCAACACCGCCACGTCGCGGTGCAGCGCCAGCATGTGATCCAGCACCCGCGGCAGGATGTCATCGAGGTGACGGCGATTGAACAGGCCGGTCAGCGGATCGCGCAGCACCTGGTCGCGCAGCCCCTGCTGCAGCCGTTCGATCTCCTCCACCTTGCGGCGCAGCGAGGCATTGGCATCGCGCAGATTCTGCTCCAGCCGCTTGCGCTCGCTGATGTCGTTGATGCCGTTGATGGCATACCAAACCTTGTCGCTCTTGACCACCGAACAGGAAATCAGCGCCCAGAATTCTCGCCCCTGCGCGTTTTTCAGCTTGACCTCCCGGTCCGCCACCCGGCCGTTGACGCGCAACGCCTGCGCCACATCCTCCCGCTCTTGCGGATTAACGTAGAAATCCTGCACCCGCAGCGCGCGCGATGGATGCAGATGGGTGCCGAACAGCTCCTCTGCGCGCTCGTTGGCATAGATCAGCTCGCCGCCGGCCAGCCGGTTCATCGCCAGGGGAAATGGCGCCGCATCCGCCATCAGCCGCAAGCGGGCCTCGCTCTCCACCAACTGGCTGGTCCGTTCGCCGACTTTGGCTTCCAGCGACTGGTTGGCCTGCAACAGGTTGCGCTCCACTTGGCGCCGCTCTTCCAGCAAAGCGCCGAACACCAGCAGCGTCACCGACTGCACCAGGCCCAGCAGCGCCACATTCAGCAGCGACTCATCGATGGTCGGCGCGATGGCCAGCGCGCCGGCCTCGAAACGGATGCCCGCCAAGGCCAGCGCGACAATCGCCAGGGCCAGCACGTGCGCCAGCAGCAGCTGGCTGCGGAAAGCCAGCCACAGCAAAAGCATGATGAAAAGGTACGGCAGAATGGCGTAGTGGCCGCCGCGCCCGGGCAGCGCGCAGCACACCAGCGCCGCCAGCGACAGCGTGGCGCCGGCCACCAGCGAAGTCTCGCGCCAGCAGGCCCCGCCGCCGCATGAGCGCTCGGTGCGGCCGGCCAGCAGCAGAATCGGCGCCAGCGTCAGCAGCAGCACGGCATCGCCCAGCCAGACCCGCGCGAATGCCCAGGCCAGTTCCGGCAGCTGGTGCCGGTAAGCAGGCAACAGCACAAAGACCCTGCCCAACGCCGCCAGCAGGCTGCCCAGCGCCACCGGCCCAGCCAGAAAGGCCAGCACATCGGCCTGACGGAAAAAGGGCCGACTCCGCCGCGGCGGCAGATAGGCGCTGAACAAGGCCGCAGCCAGGCCGCTGGCGGCCAGCAACAGCCGCTCGGCCAGCAGCAGCCCCGGCTCGCCCCACGCCAGCCACAGCAAACCCAGCGCCAGACCTGGCCAGACTCGCCGCCCCAGACGCAACAGCATGGCCAACGCCAGCGGCAAGCCCAGCTGCAGCCAGTGGGAATATGGCGACGGCAGACACGCTGCCAACAGCGCGGCGAACAGCGCGCAGGCCGCGGCTACCGCCGCCTGTAAAACAGCCAACGCCCCCCAGCTGCGCCAAGCCGCATCGCGAACCGACATCTCGACTCCATCCTGTATGGGCGGGCCGTCGCCGCGCCTGATTATGCATCTCAGATTAGTCTTGAAAAGCCGGCAAATCCATCAAATTGCCGCCTTATCCTGTGAAGGACTATTGCCGTGTCGCATCGGCATGCAGCTTGCGGTTTATCTTGCTGATTCCGCTTGGTATTGTTCAGATGATGGCAATCATATGAAACCCTGGAGCAAGCATGCGCTATCCAGACGCACACAAGACCCAGACCCGCCAGCGCATCGTGGCGATGGCGGCCTTGCGTTTCCGCGCCGAAGGCTTGGCCGGCGTGGGCATCGCCAACCTGATGGCCGACCTCGGCCTGACCCATGGCGGCTTCTACGCCCATTTCGACAGCAAGGAGCAACTGGTGGCCACCGCCTGCAGCCAGGCCTTGCAACAGCTGAACCAACACTGGCGGCAACTGCTGGAGCAGGCGGCGCCGGGCGAATGCATGGCGGCGCTGGCCAGCGACTACCTCAGCCCGGCCCACCGCGATCTGCCCGACTCCGGCTGCGCGCTGGCCGCGCTGGCCGGCGAGCTGGCGCGCCAGGGCGTCACTGTCCGCCAGCGGGTCGCCGGCGAGCTGGAGGCGATACTGGCCACGCTGGCGCACGCCAGGCAGCGCGACGGCCAACCGGATAGCGCGCTGGCCGACCTAGCCATGATGGTGGGCAGCCTGTCGCTGGCGCGGCTGATAGACGATGCGGCACTGTCTCAACAGCTGCTGCAACAGGCGCGCGAAAGGCTTGTCGCGTCAAAATAGCAATGTCATGATTTTGCTTTTTTCCGGCAAAATCATGCATAACGGTCCCTATCGATATGAAGAGCGCTGGCTGCGCGTGCTGGCGGCGTTGCGCGCGCCCAAGCCCGATGCCGGACAGATCGACGATCTGCGCAACCTGCTGAATGACCCGATGCGCGGCAACGGCGAGCAAGTTCGGGTTTGGCTGGAGCGTGGCAAAGCGGCCGGCGTGGTCGGCTGGGTCGCCGCCAATGTGCCGCGCAACGGCGAACTCTATGGCGGGCCCCTGCTAGCCGCCAATCGCCCCGCGCTGGACGGTTTGATTGAGACGCTGCTGCAAGAAGCCGCCGTGGCTGGCGCGCGCTTCGTCCACGTCAGCGCCGCAGACACTGAGCAAGGCAAGCATGCCGCCTTGCTGGCGCATGGTTTCCAGCCGCACTTTGATTTTCTGACGCTGAGCGCGCCGAGCGCCGCCATCTTGCCTCGCCCCATGCCAAAAGAATGGAAGCGTGTCGAGACCATGGCAGTGGATTGGACCAGACTAGCCGCATTGTTCGCGCGCTGCTTCGCTGAGGTTCCGCATGTGCCGTACCACTCCCCGGAAAAACTGAGGGAGGATTGGCTAAGCGCCGATGACGCCGCCAGCCAGGTGTGGGCGGCGCCGGATGGCAGCTACCGAGCCTTTCTACTGGCGTGCGCTGCGGGACAGGTGGAGGCGGTAGGCGTCGATCCGCGCGACACCGGACAGGGCATCGCCGCCGCAATGTACGCGGTGGCAGCAATCGCGTTGCAGTCACGGGGCATCGAAGCCATGGAAGCGCTAGTCGCCGACTGCAATGCCGGCTCGCTGGCCTTGCATCGCAAGCTTGGCTTTGTCGAGACCTGCCGCAGACATGTCTACCGCCATACGCTGGCGGTGCCGATATAAGCGCTCCCTACGGCGCCACGCTGCGCGGCTGCAGGCAGGCCTCGCGCGTCTCCTGCAGCAAGCGCTCGAAGTCGCCGCTGTCCTGCAAGGCCTTCAAGCCGCGGTTGAAACGCTCCACCAGCTCCGGTCCGCGCGCATGCTTGCGCCAGATGACCACATGCAGCGGCGCCGCCCAGAACGTCTTGTTCTGCGCCTCCAGCACCGCCCCCTGCGCCGGACTGAAGTGGTGGGCGATCAGATATTTGCCCACCTCCTGGTCGATGGGAAACAGGTCGATGCGACCGGCTATCAATTTGCGCAGATTGATCAGATCGTCCGGCGCGTTATCCACCGTCAACGTGCCATTCTTGACCTGGGCGTCGAAATCGTCGGAATAGAAATTGCCGACGGTGATGCCGACCCGCGCGCCCTTCAGTTCGCTCCAGCGGCTCCACGCCAAGGGGCGCTCCTTGCGCTGGAAGAACACCATGCGCGCCGACAGCACCGGCAGCGTATACAACAAGTCGCGCTTGCGCTCCGCCGTCGGCGCCCAGCCGAAGCTGCCGTCCACCTGGCCGTTGCGGGCCGATTGCAAGGTGCGGTTGTTGGGGTAATAGCGGAAAGCGACGTCAACGCCGCCGCGGGCGAAGGCTTCCTTCACCAGCCGCGACAGTATCCCGTCGTAAGGCAGCTCCTGGCCCATATACGGCGGCCATTCCTGATTGGACAGGGTGATCTTGAGGCGCGGGGCAGCCTCAACTGGAGTCGCCAGCAGCGCAACCCAGCTCAGGATACCCAGCAGCATGCCGTGGTATCGCATTGTTTTCCCGATTCCTGCAATGAACGAGCTGTCAGTTTGTTTTATATGCTGCGGACAGTCTCTTCGTGAGAATAACTGGCAATACCATTCGCATCAATGAAAAACGCCCGGTGTAATTTACACCGGGCGTCGTCCGCATGCTGGCTCAGCGGTTCTTCGGCGGCGTGAACAACGCGGCTTTCGGCGCGGCGGGCTTGCCGCTGCGGTTGCCTTCGGAACGGGCGTTTTGGCCCTGTCCTTGGCGCGGACCGCCGGTGCGGCCATGGCCGGCCGGCTTGCTTTCGGTTTGATGGCGCGGTTTGGACGCCGGGTTGCGCGGCTGTTGGCTGCGTCCCTGTCCTTGGCCGCCACGGCCTTGTCCCTGGCCGCGGCCGCGCGCGCCGCCTCCCATCGGAATCGGCTCCGGCTTGACGTTGAGGTCGGCCTCATAGCCCGGCACGGTGAAGCGCTCGATCGACATCTTGATCAGCTTTTCGATGTCGCGCAGGAAGTTGAACTCGTCGACGCACACCAGCGACAGCGCTTCGCCCGGCGTGCCGGCGCGGCCGGTGCGGCCAATGCGGTGCACATAGTCTTCCGGGACGTTAGGCAGCTCGAAGTTGACCACGTGCGGCAGCTGGTCGATGTCCAGACCGCGCGCGGCGATGTCCGTCGCCACCAGCACCTGCAGCTCGCCGCTCTTGAAGTCAGCCAGGGCGCGGGTACGCGCGTTCTGGCTCTTGTTGCCGTGGATGGCGGCGGCCGAGATGCCGATCTTGTCCAGCTTCTCCGCCAGGCGGTTGGCGCCGTGCTTGGTGCGGGTGAACACCAGCACCTGGAACCAATTGTGCTCGCGGATGAGATGGATCAATAGATCGGTCTTCTTATCGCGGTCAACCAGGTGTACCTTCTGCGTCACCAGCTCGTTGGTGGTATTGCGGCGCGCCACTTCCACCAGCTTGGGGTTATCCAGCAGCTTGTCGGCCAGCGCCTTGATCTCGTCGGAGAACGTGGCCGAGAACAGCAGGTTCTGCCGTTTGGCCGGCAGCTTGGCCAGCACCTTCTTGATATCGTGGATGAAGCCCATGTCCAGCATGCGGTCCGCTTCGTCCAGCACCAGGATTTCCACGCCGGACAGGTCCACTGTCTTCTGGCCGACATGGTCCAGCAGACGGCCCGGCGTCGCCACCAGGATGTCCACCGAGGAACGCAGCGCCTTGATCTGCGGATTGATGTTGACGCCGCCGAACATCACCAAGGACTTCAAAGGCAGGTATTTGCTATAAGTACGGACAGACTCCTCCACCTGGGCGGCCAGCTCGCGGGTGGGGGTCAAAACCAGGGCGCGCGGCCGGCCGGCATGGTGGCTGGGCGAACGCATCAACAGTTGCAACAGCGGCAGCGTGAAGCCGGCAGTCTTGCCGGTGCCGGTCTGCGCGGCGGCCAGCAGGTCGCCGCCTTGCAGCACTTGCGGAATCGCTTGCGCTTGGATAGGCGTGGGCGTGGTATAACCGGTATCGGCTACGGCGCGCAGCAAGGGGTCTGCCAGGCCTAGGTCGGCAAAGGTAAGATCGGACATAATATGCTCCTGCGACGGCCTATCGCAGAACTGCGACCAATCCAGGCTGACGGGATAGTGTGAGTTGAAACTCGTGGAGTGAAGAACGTGCGGGACTGGTACTCGCACGAAGCGTCGCAGTGTACAGGCAATCGATGGCGATGGGAACTCGCCGCCGGCCCCGCCAGCTCTGCCGCAACGATGCGGTGGTTTTTTGTTGTCGTTTTTGAGGATTGAATATGCCCATAGCCCCTACCAGGCTGATAGGCTCTTTGCTGTTGCTGCCGGCGCTGGCGCTGGCCGGCAAGAACGACCGCCCGCATGCTGGCGGCGCCGAACATACGACCGTCGAGGCAGCCAAACCGGTGGCGGAAGCCCCGCAGGTCGCCACCGACTTCCACTGCGATCAGCCGGCCAACGCCGTGGAAAGCATGGTGTGCCAGGACGACGGCCTGACCCGGCTGGACAACCGGCTGGAGAAGTTCTACGCCCAGGCGCTGGCCAAGGCGGATCAGACCGGCAACAACGCGCGCGGCAAGCTGATCAATGAACAGAAGCGCTGGGTCAAGTCATTGAAGGACTGCATGAAGGAAGAGGATCCCCACATGTGCCTGGGCGACACCTACATCCTGCGCATTTCCCAACTGCAGGCGGCCTGGGCGCTGGCGCCGTCCCTGACGCCGTTGCGCTATCTATGCAAGGGCCAGCCGGACAGCACCATCCTGGCGACCTTCTACCGCACGCGCCCCGCCACCGCCAAGCTGGAACGCGGCAATTCGCTGGTCATCGTGCACCAAGGCATGAGCGGCAGCGGCGCCCGCTACCAAGGCCAGGGCGTCGAATTCTGGATCAAGGGCCGCGACGCCAGCGTCAATTGGCGCGGCGAATCGCTGGAATGCACCACGCAGCCGACGCCGTAAACCCTACCCGTCGCAGGACGGACCAACGCACGCCGGCGGCTGGATTTTGTCAGCCGCGCGCCGCCCCAACATGGCGCCATTGACGCGCTGCGGTTAGAATCGGACGCCCGCGCCATCCTGCGCCGGGCGCAACCCGAATCAGCAAAGACCCGCCATGGCCCTGAACGCCACCATCTACAAAGCCACGCTCATCCTGTCCGACATGGACCGCGGCTATTACGCCACCCACTCCCTGACCCTGGCCCAGCACCCGTCGGAAACGCTGGAACGGATGATGCTGCGCATCGTCGCCTTCGCCCTGCACGCCAGCGACACGCTGGCCTTCACCCGCGGCCTGTGCGCGGACGACGAGCCGGAGCTGTGGCAGAAGAACTATTCCGACGAGATTGAGCTGTGGGTAGAGCTGGGCGAGCCGGACGAAAAACGGCTGAAGAAAGCCTGTTCGCGTTCTGACCGCGTGGCGCTGTACAGCTATGGCGGCCGCGCCAGCGAAGTATGGTGGGGACAGAATGAGAGCAAGCTGTCGCGGCTGGACAAGCTGGAAGTGTTTCGCATCGATTTCGAAGCGTTGCAGGCGCTGGCCGCGCTGGCCGAACGCAGCATGCAGCTGACCGCCACCATCCAGGACGGCCAGCTGTGGCTGTCGAACGACGCTCAGAACGTCTTGATCGCGCCGTTGCGGCTGAAGTGACGCGCCAGCCAGCCGCCCAGCCGCTGCCACAACCCTAGCGGCGGCGGCAGGCAGCCATGCCCCAGTCGCAGCCGCGCCAACTGCCGGCGCTGACGCAGCGTCTGTCCGCCATCGCGCTTGGCGGGCAGGCGGCTCAGAATCACCACTCCGCAGGCCTCGCGGCAGCTGCGACGCAATGCGCTTCGGACGGGAACGGCCATCTCGCTCTCCTAGCTTTGGTCAACGTCAGGAGCGTAGAGAGGCCCTGCTAAATTTGCGGCAAAAAACCGGCCGGCTCGCATAAAAATTGGCTAAATCCGCCAGACCGGCTTTATGCTGTTCCACGTGAAACCTTGCGGAAAACCGGTCCATGCTTAGCCTGCGTCCCGCTGATAGCGACGACATCCCCCTCATTGCCGCCCTCCACGCGCAAAGCTGGCGCGCGAGCTATCGCGGCATCCTGCCTGATGCTTACCTTGACGAGCGCGCCGATGGCGACAGGCTTGCCGTATGGCGCGCCCGTTTCGCCTCTGAAACGCCGCTCTGGGTGCGCATCGCCTGCTGGGAGGACGAGCCGGTCGGTTTCGTCTGCCTGTTGCCCGACGAGGCGCCGGAACTGGGCGTTTATCTGGACAATCTGCATGTGCGCGGCGATCAGCAAGGACGCGGCATCGGCCGAGCGCTGATGGCAGCCGCAGCGGCCGAGGCTTGCCGCATCGCGCCGGGCAGGCCGCTCTATCTTTGGGTCTACGAGCGCAATGCCGATGCCTGCGCCGTGTATGCCAGGCTAGGCGGCGAAGTGCTTGAGCGCCGCGAGGAGGACACGGCGGCCGCCACCCGCGCCATCGCGCTGCGCTTTCACTGGACCGACCCTGCCCGGCTTTGCCAGCCAGGAATATGAGCGCCGGCCACACTGCGGCGCTTACAATACACGCCATGGCTAATCTCAAATACCTGCCGCAATATCCGCTGTCGCTGGTGCAACAGGCGCAAGCCCTGTTCGACGCAGGAGAGCTGCCCGCCCTGCTGCGCCGCAAATACCCGGACCCGCACGACGTGCAAACCGACAAGGCGCTGTATCAATTTGTCGCCGCGCTGAAGCAGCGCTATCTGAAAAACGCGCCGCTGCCGTCCAAGGTGCTGTACGACAATCAACAGCACCCTTTGAAAGGCACGCTGGGCACCAACACCACGATTTCCAGGGTGCAGGGCGGCCGGCTGAAAACCAAGAGCGAGATCCGCATCGCCGCGCTGTTCCGCGAACTGCCGCTGCCCTTCTTGCAGATGATCGCCGTGCATGAGCTGGCTCACCTCAAGGAGCGCGACCACGGCAAGGCCTTCTACCAGCTGTGCTGCCACATGCTGCCGGAGTATCACCAGCTGGAATTCGACCTGCGATTGTGGCTGAACTGCCGCGAGCGGGAGTCCGGCTGAACAGGCAATTTATTCCATAAAAGAATAACAAATCAATCCATTATTATTTTTATTGCAGATCGCCCCACGCTACAGTCCAGACATCGACCCATGCGAAGGCCAGCCATGCTCCCCCTGCTGCAAGCATTTGATCTGATCATCCAGCCCGGCTGGCGCAACTCCGGCGCCGAGCACTGGCAAAGCCACTGGCAGCGCCGCCTGGGCGCGCGCCGGGTGGACAACGCCGACTGGGAACGCCCACAACTCGAGGACTGGCTGGACGGCCTGGACGCGGCGCTGGCGCGCTGCAGCAAGCCGCCGCTGGTCATCGCCCACAGCCTGGGTTGCGTCACCGTCGCCCACTACGCCGCCCGCCACCCGGGCCGCATCGCCGGCGCGCTGCTGGTGGCGCCGGCCGACGTGGAGCGCGCCTTCGCGCCGGCGGAGTTGCTGAACTTCGCCCCGGTGCCGCGCCAGCCGCTGCCCTTCCCGGCGCAGATTGTCGCCAGCAGCAACGATCCGTTCTGCAAATCGGCGCGCGCCGCGCGCATGGCGGGTTACTGGCAGGCGCCGATCACCTGGCTGCAGCACGCCGGCCATATCAATATCGACTCCGGCCACCGGCAATGGGAGGAAGGCTGGCCCTTGCTGCTGCGGCTGGCAACGCGCGCCGGCCACCGTCTGCAATCTCAGGCGGCTCCAGTCAACTCGGCGCTGGTCTAAACTGAAACATCGTTTCTCTCGCGGTCCGTCGCCATGCGCCTCGCCACCGTCCTTTTGGCCAGCCTGCCGTTTTTCCTCGCCTGCGCCCCGGCACAAGCCGCCGCGCCGCAACGGATAGGCATCACGGTGGGCGCGCTGGATAATCCGTTCTATCAAGCGCTGACGCGCGGCGCGATCCAGACCGCGCACCGTCTCAATCCATCGGTGCAAGTCATTTCGCTGTCCGCCAACTTCAACCTGCCGCGACAGCGCGAGCAAATGCAACAGTTGATAGAACAGAAACCGGATCTGATCCTGCTCGGCGCGGTGGACAGCCGCGCCATCGCGCCGCAAGTTCGGGCGGCGCGCGCCGCCGGCATTGTGGTGGTGGCGGTGGATGTGGATGCGCCGGGCGCCGACGGCACGGTGAAGTCGGACAACCGCCAGGCCGGCGAAATCAGCTGCCGCCATCTGGCCCGGCAGCTGGGCGGCAAGGGCGCGCTGCTGATCCAGAGCGGGCCGCCGGTCAGTTCGGTCAGCGACCGTATCGCCGGCTGCCGCGCCGCGCTGGCATCCTTTCCCGGCATCCGCGTGCTGAACGGCGTCAACGGCCAGGGCTCCAGCCTGGGCGGCCAGCGCGCGCTGCAAAGCGATCTGGCGCGCTTTGCAGCCATAGACGCGGTGTTCGCCACCAATGACCGCCAGGCGCTCGGTTGCGCCAAGGCGCTGCCCGCTCAGGAGGCCGGCCGCGTCAGGATCGCCTCGGTGGATGGCTCGCCGGACATCGAGCGGGCCTTGCGCCAGCCCGGACCCATCATCGCCTCGGCCAGCCAATCGCCGTATCGGATAGGCCGCGAAGCGGTATTGCTGGGGCAGCGCCTGCGGCAGGGGGAAAAAACGGCGCGCCTGGTGAAGGTGCCGGTCACCCTGGTCACCCGCGATAATCTCGCCGCCTACCGCGGCTGGCAAAGCCCGCTGCCGCCCGCCGACAGCCATTGATCGCCCGTTCCGCTTTGACCTTCCCGCCTGGCGGTGTCACACTGCCGATCCGATATCTTTCACCAGATCAAAGGATTTGCCATGTTTGCTTCCCGCCCGCTGAAGGCCGGCCTCGTCGCCGTGCTGCTTTCGATGCCGCTGTTGGCCCATGCTGACGCCGCCCAGGAAGCCGGTGCCAAGGAACTGGCCGCCACGCTGAACATCAATAACATGCTGCCCGCACTAGTTGAACGCACCACTGCCAGTGGCCCGCTTCTGCTGCAGGACTACCTCGGCAAGAACAAGATCCAGCTCAATGCTTCCCAACAAAAGAAGGCTCAGGCTGGTCTTAAAGGTTACATGGATGGGATCCATAAACTAGCTGCTGACTACTTTGGTTCTGCCGCTGTTAAGCAGCAGTTTGAACAAACAGTAGTGAAAAATATCAGCGCGCAATTCAGCGCCGACGAACTCAAGCAGATCAACACTTTCTACAAGAGCCCGGCCGGTCAGAAGCTGCTGAAGCAACAACCTCAGATCGGCGACGCTATCGCCGGCGAAACGCTGAAGACCGCCGAGAAGACCCTGCTGCCGAAGATGCAGGCCGCAGCCGAGGCCTACGGCAAGACCATCGCCAAGAAATAATTCATTCCAGCATCAAACTCAGCCGGCGCGCGCGCTCCAGCGCGGCGTCGGCGCCGTCCCATTCGTCCTGCCAGACCCACACCTGGCCGCGCATGTCCAGCATCTCCACCAGCCACAAACGGCTGCCGCCCTGCAGTTCGACTCGCCGCGCCCGCACCGGACGGCGATAATTGAACACCACCATATCGCTGGTTCTGCTCGCCGCCGCTGCCATCATTGCGCCCTCCCGGTTAGCCCTGTCACAGTAGACAACGCAAGAGCCATGCCAGCTTAGGAACGGCTGCGGCCGAAGATGTGCGGCGGCTCATCGCCCCGCCCTGCCCGACACCGCCTTTTTGACAGATGCGAAAAGCCCGGCTTAGCATGTGCTGTCGCCCTACCCGAAAGCATCAATGGAAAACCGCAAATTGGCGGTACTGATAGACGCCGACAACGCCCAGTCGTCGCTGATCGCGGAGCTGTTGGCCGAAGTGGCCAAATACGGCACCGCCGTCGTCAAGCGCGCCTATGGCGACTGGACCACGACACAACTGAAGGGCTGGAAGGACGTGCTGCACCAGTACGCCATCTCGCCCATCCAGCAGTTTGCCTACACCAAGGGCAAGAACTCCACCGACTCGGCGCTGATCATCGACGCGATGGACCTGCTCTACACCGGCAATTTCGATGGCTTCTGCCTGGTATCGTCGGACAGCGACTTCACCCGCCTGGCCACCCGGCTGCGCGAAGCCGGACTGACCGTGATCGGCCTGGGCGAGCAGTCCAAGACGCCGCGCCCCTTCATCGCCGCCTGCGATAAATTCGTGTTCACCGAAGTCCTGCGTCCGGCCCCGCCGGCCAAGGCCAAAGCGGAACCCGCCGCCCCGAAGACCCGCACCAGCCGTGCGCGCGCCAAACCGGCGCCGGCGAAGGAACGCCACCCGCTGCAAGACATGTTCACCTCGGCGATCGAGGCGGTGTCCCGCGACAGCGGCTGGGCCGAACTATCGGCCGTCGGCTCCTACCTGGCCAAGAACGACCCATCGTTCGATCCGCGCAATTGGGGACATAGCCGGCTGTCGCAGATGGTGAAGAAACTGGATTTCCTGACGGTGCAGGAGAGCCGCAATGGCTCCAAGCTGCACAGCGAGATCCGCTTGCGCCATGACGGCGAGCCGGCAAGCGCGGACGCGCCGGCGGCCGAACATGAGGATGCCCCGGCCGCCCCGGCCCGCAAGAAGCGCAGCCCGCGCAAGAAAACCCCGTCTGCCGGCTGAAACTGGCACGTTAATTGCACAAGCCTTGATTCAAGGCCCCTACGACCTCACGCAAGGACAGATCATGCAGATTCGTGAAGCCAACTTGGAAGACCTGGCTGCGATACTCGACATCTACAACGAAGTGATCGCCACCACCACCGCTGTCTACAACGACGACCCGCTGACGCCGGGCGAATTCGCGCTGTGGTTCCAGGATCGCACCGCGGCCGGCTACCCGGTGCTGCTGGCCGAGGAAGACGATGGCCGCGTGCTGGGTTTCTCCAGCTTCGGCGATTTCCGCACCCGCCCCGGCTACCGCTTCACCGTGGAGCACAGCGTCCACCTGACCGAACAGGCCCGCGGCAAGGGCATAGGCACCGCGCTGGTGCAGGCGCTGTTCCCGCGCGCTCAGGCCTTGGGCAAACACACGATGCTGGGCGCGGTGGACGCCGAAAACGAGGGTTCCATCCGCTTCCATGAGAAGCTGGGCTTCGTCCAGGTGGGCCGCCTGCCGCAAGTCGGTTTCAAATTCGGCCGCTGGCTGGATCTGGTCTATCTGCAGCGCTTCATCGACGGCGACCCCACCAACGGCCCGGCAGCCGACGCCTGACACCTTCCGTCTCATCGTGATAAAGCGCGCGGCCGCCCAGCAAGCGGCCGACGCGCGCAGCCAGCAGCGCGACCAGCGCCACCGGCAACAGCATGCTCCAGGCGCCGGTCAGCTCCATCAGCATCGCCACCGCCAACAACGGCGCCTGAGCAGTCGCCGCCAAGAACGCCGCCATCCCCACCAGCACCGCTCCCCCTCCTGGCAAGCAGCCGGGCAAAGCCAGATTCAACAGCTGGCCGGCCAGCGCGCCGCACGCCGCGCCCGCGAACAGCATCGGCGTAAAGATGCCGCCCACCGCGCCGGAACCGCTGGTCGCCGCCGTCGCCACCAGCTTGCACAGCAGCAGCGTCAACACCAGCTGCCAGGCCGGCTGATGGCCCAGCAGCCACGATACCGTGCTGTAGCCGTTGCCCCACATCTGCGGCCAGAACCAGGCAAGGCAGCCCACCGCCGCGCCCCCCAGCGCCATCCGCAGCGGCAGCCGCCAGGGCAAGCCGGCGAAAGCGCGCCGGCCCAGTTCCATCAGCAGCAGAAACAGCGGGGCGCAAGCGCCCAACATCAAGGCCAGCAGGCAATAGCCGGCCAGCGCCAGCGCGCCGGGCGCCGGCAACGGCGGAGGTTGATACAGGGGAGACAAGCCAAACAGATGATTAACCGTCAGGCTGGCGGTCAGCGCCGCCAAGGCCAAGGCCGGCAGCGAACGCGCATCCAGCCGTCGCCATACCACCTCGCAGACGAAAACCATCGCCGATACCGGCGCATGATAGGCGGCGGCCCAGCCGGCGGCGATGCCGCAAGCCACCAGACGCCGCCGTTGCGGCAAACTCATCGGCAATAGCCGGGTCAATAACGAGCCGCCCTGCGCCGACAGCGCCACCATCGCCCCTTCGCGGCCGATGGAGCCGCCGCTGGCGACGGTGCATAGCGAGGACAGGCTGTTGACCAGGGTGCGGCGCAGGCTCAGGTGGCCATCCCCTACGCGCACCGCTTCCAGGTAATCGCCGGCGGCCGCGCCGCGCAACAGGTGCCGGCCCTGCTCCAATACCACGCCGGCCAGCAATCCGCCCAAGACCGGTGCCAGCGCCCGTTGCCACGGCGCCAGCCGGCTGGCGATCTCCACCAGGCCGCTGGCGTGCCCGCCCAGCAGATACGCCAGC
Organism: Chromobacterium sinusclupearum; assembly: GCF_002902845.1. Taxonomy (GTDB): domain Bacteria; phylum Pseudomonadota; class Gammaproteobacteria; order Burkholderiales; family Chromobacteriaceae; genus Chromobacterium; species Chromobacterium sinusclupearum. Next base: position 59,732 of record NZ_PPTF01000023.1, on the reverse strand, counting down.
GCATGCAGCGCGGCCTGGAAGCACAGCACCAGCAAAGCGCCCAGCACGCCGCACGCGGCCGCGAACAAGGGGATCAGAACAAGATGGCGCAGTTTGGGCGGCAAGTGCATGCGAACGGAAACACGGTGAGGGCGACTGGCGTCAAGCCTAGCAGAGCGCCGCCGCGCGGAAAACGAAAAGCGCCGCAGTTGCCTGCGGCGCTCCTCTTTTTTTACAGCGACTGTCAGTGCAGTGCTTGTTCTTGATTTTCTCTATTCTCGTCCTTTGTACGACTCAGCGCACTTCTGCAACAATATCCCTACTGAACACTTTTTCGCAATACTTGCATTTCATTTTTGTGTCGTTAGCGACGGTTTTCACGTAGAAGAAACTGATCACCGGCTCGTTGTGAGATATGCAATTGGAGTTAGGGCAGGAAAAAATGCCCTCCACCGCCTCCGGCAACGTCAATTTATGCTTTTTGACAACTTCGAAGTTTTCGATGACGTTGACGGTAGCCTGGGGCGCGAACAGCGCCAGCTCGTTGGCCTGCTCCTCGGTCAGCGCCACATTCTCCACCTTGATCAGGTCCTTGCTGCCCATGTGGCGGCTCACCAGGTTCAGGCCCACGGTGACGCGCTCGCCGCTCTCGGCCAGCTTGAACAGGCGCAGGATCTTGACGCCTTCGCCAGCCGGAATGTGATCGATCACGGTGCCTTGCTTCAGCGCTTCTACGGTGCGGGTGTATTGCATGATCTTGTCCTCTTTTCTTGCCTGATTACACGGTTTCGTTCAGCACCAGCGACAGCAGCGCCTGGCGCGCATACACGCCGTTCTTGGCCTGTTCGAAGTAGTAGGCGTGCGGCGTGGCGTCGACATCCACCGCGATCTCGTCCACCCGCGGCAGCGGGTGCAGCACCTTCATGCCGGGACGCGCGGACTTGAGCATTTCGGCGCGCAGCGCGTACTGGCCCTGAATTTTCTTGAACTCGGCCTCGTCGAAACGCTCGCGCTGCACGCGGGTCATGTACAACACGTCCACTTCCGGGATCACGTCTTCCAGGCTCTCCGCCACCGTGTACTGAATGCCCTTCTCGTCCAGTTCCTCGCAGATGTAGTCCGGCATCGCCAGCACCTCAGGCGCCACAAAATAGAAGCGCGCGCCGAACAGCGACAGCGCCTGCGCCAGCGAGTGCACGGTGCGGCCGTATTTCAGATCGCCGGCGAAGGCCACGGTCAGGCCATCCAGCCGGCCTTGGGTCTCGCGGATGGAAAACAGGTCGAGCAGGGTTTGCGTCGGGTGCTGGTTGGAGCCGTCGCCGCCGTTGATCACCGGCACCGCCGAAAACTCGCTGGCCAGCCGCGCAGCGCCTTCCTTGGGGTGGCGCATCACCACCGCGTCGGTGTAGGAGCTGATGATCTTGATCGAGTCGGCCAGCGTTTCGCCCTTCTTGGCGCTGGTATTGCCGCCGTCGGCAAAGCCGATGATGTTGCCGCCCAGGCGTTGCACCGCGGTTTCAAACGACAGCCGGGTGCGGGTGGACGGTTCGAAGAAGCAGCTGGCCACCAGCTTGTCCTGCAGCAGATCGCTGCGCGGGTTCTGCTTCAAGCGACTGGCGGTCTCCACCACCAGTTCCAGTTCCTCGCGGCTGAAGTCGGGTATGGAGATGATGTGCTTGCGGTACAGTGGATTGGCCATGATCGCTTTCCTCATGTTGGCGGTTGCGGACGAAAAAAAAGCCCCTGGATTCAGGGGCTTTTTTTGCGGAATACGGGAGCGTCGGGAACGATGGCACGGAACAACAACGCCGCCGCGCCACCCAGACGGGTGTCGCTGATGCTGCTTCGCTGTCTTGCTGCCTGTTTCATGCCTGCGTTCCGAACAAAATTGTCGGAATATATCCCACCCCTGCTCCGCTGACAAGATGCAGAGCCCATGATCAGTCGATTTTTTTTCGATGCCGGTCCTTTTCCGCCGCCGCCGGCAGACCGAATTGCAACAGTTCCCGCAGCAGCCTTGCAAATCGACGCAGCGGGGATGATGCTTGTAGTAGAGGCTGCGCCACGGCCCGCACTCAACTTTTCCCGAACACCCGACATGATCAAGCGCATAGACGTCAAAGACATCAAGATCGGCATGTACATCCACGATCTGAACAGCGACTGGATGTCCCACCCCTTCCTGGTCAACCGCTTCCTGGTGCGCAAGGAATCGGAAATCGAAAAGATTATCGATTCCGGCATCCACGAGGTTTACATCGATACCAGCAAGGGCCTCGATCTGCCGTCCGCGCCTACCGAACACGAGGTGCGGCAGAAGCTGGAAAGCGAGCTGATCGAAATCGCCAGCCGCCCCAGCACCGTGACGCGCAAAGTCGAGGCGGCGGAGGAGTTCGGCCGCGCCCAGCTGGTCCACAACGAGGCCAACCTGATCGTCCGCCACATCCTGCAGGATGTGCGCCTGGGCAAGCAGGTGCAGCTGGAGCAGGTGGAGCCGCAGGTGGAGAAACTGACCGAATCCATTCTGCGCAACAACGGCGCGCTGCTGTCGCTATGCCGGATCAAGGACAAGGACAATTACACCTTCCAGCACTCGGTCAGCGTCGGCGCGCTGATGGTCAGTTTTTGCAACGCGCTGGGCATGAGCCGCGAGGCCATCCATCACGCCGGCATCGGCGGCATGCTGCACGATATCGGCAAGATGAAGGTGCCGGACGACATCCTGAACAAGCCGGGCAAGCTGACCGAGCAGGAATTCAAGGTGATGAAGTGCCATGTGGTGGAAAGCCAGAAAATCCTGCATGCCACGCCGGGCATTCCGGAAATCGCCATCCAGGTAGCCGGCCAGCACCACGAACGCCATGACGGCAGCGGCTATCCGGCGGGCCTCAAAGGCGACGAGATTTCCCAGCTGGGACAGATGGCCGCCATCGTCGACGTCTACGATGCGCTGACCTCCGACCGCTGCTACCACCAGGGCATGTCGCCGACAGACGCCCTGCGCAAGATCTACGAATGGTCGAAGTTCCACTTCAACCCGGAGCTGGTGCAGGCCTTCATGCGCGCCATCGGCATCTACCCCATCGGCACTCTGGTGCGGCTGGAAAGCGGCAGGCTGGGCGTGGTGGTGGAGCAGAACGACCACAATCTGATCTGCCCCAAGGTAAAGGTGTTCTTCAGCATCAAGAGCAATACCCACATCAAGCCGGAAATCGTGGACCTGTCGCGCCGCATGGGCGCCGGCGGCGGCGACAAGATCGTCAAGCACGAGTCGCCGGAGAAGTGGCACATCGACCCGCTGCGCTTCCTGTAGGGCGGAAGCCCGGCCATGCCGGGCGTTCCGCCATCTCGCCGTCCATCACGCTAGCGCCAAACGACTTGCATGCGCAGAGACTCGGCGGAACGCCCCCTTGGGGCTTCCGCCCTACCGGTAATCCCCCCACACCGCCTGCATGGCGCCGACAGCGGCCAGCGCGGCGGTTTCGGTGCGCAGGATGCGCGGCCCCAGCTTCAGCGGCGTCCAGCCGGCGGCCAAGGCCGCATCCTCCTCTAGCGCGGAGAAGCCGCCTTCCGGCCCCACCATCAGCCAGCTGCGCGCCGGCCGCTCGGCCAACTGCGCCAGGCTCTTGTCACCGCGCGGCGACAGGATCAGCCGGATGTCGGCTTCCTGGCTCTGCGCCAGCCACTCGTTCAGCGTCAGAATGGGCAACACCTGCGGCACCGTGTTGCGGCCGCTTTGCTCGCAGGCGGAAATCACGATCTCCTGCCAGCGCGCCACCCGCTTGTCGGCGCGCTCGCCGCTGAGTTTGACCACGGAGCGGCCGGCGGCGATGGGCTGAAACACCGCCACGCCCATTTCCACGCCCTTTTGCAGCGTGAACTCCATCTTGTCGCCGCTGGAAATGCCCTGTGCCAGGCCCAGCCACAGCGGGGTTTCACGTGAAACGTCGTCGAAGCGCTCGATCACGCACTGCGCGTCGCGCTTCATCACCGCGCCGAGAACGGCGTGATACTCGCCGCCGCGTCCATTGAACAAGGTGATGGCGTCGCCGGCATTCAGCCGCAATACTTGGATATGACGCACCACAGCATCGGGCAGGGACAGTTGCTGGCCGACCGCGAGGTCGGCGTCCAGATAAAACCTTGGCATCGGATATTGAAAGTCGCTGTTGATACCGGTATTTTGCTAGGTTTGCTTCATTCGGCAAACCGCTTTTGCGCCGCGACGACGCATTTTTGCAGGAGAGACAGGATGCAGGTGCTAGAACAGGTGATGCGACTGGTGCGCGAAGTGGCGGCGCGCGAGGTCATGCCGCGCTTTTTGCACGTGGGCAAAAGCCGCAAGGACGACGGCACCCTGTTCACCGAGGCCGACCTAGCCTGCCAGCAAGCGCTGCAACACGGCCTGCCGGCCATTCTGCCGCATCCGGTGCTGGGCGAGGAGATGGAGCGCGAGGAACAGGACGCGCTGTGGGAGGCCAACCGCGACGGCCTGTGGGTGGTGGACCCGATAGACGGCACCACCAACTTCGTCAACGGCCTGCCGTATTTCGCCATCTCGGTCGGCCTGATGGTGGCCGGCAAGAGCGAGCTGGGCGTGATCTATAACCCGGTGTCGGACGAGATGTTCTACGCCCGCCGCGGCCTCGGCGCCTGGCTGAACGGCCATCGCCTGCCGCTGAAGACCATCAACAACTGCATCGGCGACGCCATCGCCAGCGTTGAAGTCAAGTATCTGCGCTCCGGCAAGCTGGCGGCGCGCATCGGCAGCGTGGCGCCGTGCGGCAGCCAGCGCAATATGGGCTCCAGCACGTTGGACTGGTGTTTTCTGGCGGCCGGCCGCTACGACCTGTATCTGCATGGCGGCCAGCGGCTGTGGGACTACGCCGCCGGGGCAGTCATCGCCGAGGAAGCCGGCGCCCGTCTGGCCAGCCTGAATACCGACGATTACTGGAGCGACGTGATCTGGAAGCGCTCGGTGGTGGCCGCCATCACGCCGGAGCTGTTCTCGCAGTGGCACCGCTGGGTGCGGGCCAACCAGTAAGCCCAAGGCGCGGGCTGGTCGCCGCGCGGTCGAGTCGGCGAATTCGGCAGCGGGGCTTACTTCAGCCGATTCCAGTTCAGAATCGCTTCCTTCTTGTTGTCGGCCTGCGCGCCGATGGCCGGGCAATTGCCCTTTTCCGGATAGCGGCTGCACTGCACCCACAGCCGGCGCGAACCGGCCTTCACCAGCTCGCCGCGCGCGCCGCATTTGGGACAGGGTTTTGGTGTCAGCGGAGCGGTTTCGGTCATCTTGGTCTCCCTCAAGCAACAAGGGCCCTGCGCGGGCCCCTAGTCTTCTCTCATCTGCTCAAGCTTAGCGTTTGCATAAGGCCGCCGACAAGAAAAAGGCGAACGCGCGAAGACCTCCCCGAAATGTCAACGCCGGCGCGTCATCGCCTTGGCCTGGACCAGCAGCGCATAGCCCTGCTGCCGCACGAAGTCGGCGACGAAGCCGCCCAGCAGCAGATGGGTGTGCGTGGTCGGGTGCAGATTGTCCCAGAACACATAGGCGTCGGCATTGGTGCACTCCGGCCGCGGCGTCTGCGCCGAAATATACGGCAGGCTGGCATTGGCGGCCACGTTCAGGCAGGACTGGGTGGTATTGCTGACCTGGTACTTGGCCGGATTGGCCAACAGATCGTTGAACATGCCGTAAGCGTCGAACAGCCTGAGCTTGAGGCCGGCGCCATGTTTCTGCTGCAGCGTGGCCACCAGCGCCGCCAACTTGGCGTTGTAGTCCTTCACTTGCTGCGCCAGTTGCGCGGCCTTGCCGCCGCTGCTGCCGGACGGCGTGCGCGACAAGTCGGGCAGGTTCAGCACCACGATATTGCGGCCGCCGGCGGCGATGATCTTTTCCAGCGCCTTGCCTTGGTCGGCGATCACCTGATCGACGCTGCGGCCGTAGTTCAGCAGGTCGTTGCCGCCGATCAGCATGGTGAACAGCGTGTTCTCCGCACGATAGCCCGGCGCCTTCTGCATGTATTGCGTCCAGGAATCCACTTCCTGCAGTAGTCCCGGCACCACCAGATGCTTGTCCGCCGCCGCGCCGCCTATCGCCCAGTTGTAGATCGGCAGCCCCAGCTGCTCGGCCAGATGCTCGACCCACACGCGGCCATTGCTGAAGCGGCCGATATACCAGCTCTGGGCGGTGGGCAGCTTCCACTGCGACGCGCCGTACATGTTCTGGGTATCGGACAGGCTGTCGCCGAACACGATCAGCTTGTTGATGGCCGGGCCCTGCGCCGCGCTGTCCAGCGTCCAGATGGTGTGGTTGTACGACATGGCGTTGTTGGCGGCGGCCACCAGCGCCAGCGGGCGATTGACGCCCTGCTTGGCCAGCGTGTTCTGGCATGCCGCGCGCAGCGCGTCCTGGCTGGCCTCGCTGTAGAACATGTTTTTCAGCGCCACGATGCTGCCGGACCACCAGTAGCCGTTGACGCGGTAGTAGTCGCCGCTGGAGGGGTCGGTCGCCCAGACATAACGGGTTTGCGGCTGATTGGACGCTGGGCTGACCCGGTAATAGCAACGCAGATAGGTGTAGGTCGTGCTGCCCTGCTGCGGTTTGGCCTGGCTGGCGGCCAAGGCCGCTTCGGCCTCGGACAGCGGCTTGCCGGCGGAAAGCACGCCGTCCAGTTCGTCGTTGGGCGGTTGCAGCGCCTGCGCCTGCGCCTGGCCGGCGGCCAGCAGGCCGGCCAGCAAGGTTGATGCGAAAAGTCGTTTCATGTATTCACCCGATACCTTGATCTTGTTGTCAGCGGGTGGTCCGGTTTGCCAATCGGTCGCGGCAAGGATTCCGCGCCTTACGTAAACCACCTGCGACAATAGAATAACAGGCGTTTACATTTAAAATAAACCTGCAATTTTAAATATATAACCACAATTTGCCGCTGCCGCGCCTAGTCTGGACAAGAAAAAACCGCTGCCTGGGCAGCGGTTTTGAAAGAGGAGAACGGCGCTCAAACACTCAGCAATACGATCTTCAGCGGGTGTTTGCCGTCGTTGCTGGGGAAGTCGGCATCGGGCTCGATCCACTCCGCGGCGCGCACTTCGCGGCCGGCCTTGGCGGCGCTGCGCTTCAGCGACTCCAGCCAGGCATCGCCGTCGACTTCTGCAACATTATTGCAACAGATCAGCATGCCGCCGGGCGCTGTGGCCAGCAAAGCCGGCTTGAACAGCGCCTGGTAGTCGTTCACCAGGTCCACCACGCCAAACTGGCTCTTGGAGTAGCGCGGCGGGTCGAGAAACACCAGATCGAACTGGCGCGGCTCCAGCTTGGGGAAGGCCGGCATGCGCTTGCCGCGCACGCGGTCCGGTTGGCCGATGCCGGATAGCTGGCGCACGGCGGCGAACACGTCGCTGTGCAGGCAGCGCGGGCGGGTGGCCAGCAGGTTCAGCTTGGCGTTGGCGCGGCCCACGCTGAGGCTGGATTCGGAGAAATCGACGTTCAGCACGAAGCTGGCGCCGGCCTTGGCTGCCGCCACGCCCACGCCGCAGGTATACGAAAACAGGTTCAGCACGCTCTTGCCGTCTGCCAGCTGCATCACGCGGCGGCGCGCGGCGCGCAGGTCGAGGAACAGCCAGGGGTCCTGCCCCTTGTGGCGCGCCTGGTAGTGAAACGCCACGCCGTTTTCGCGGATGGTGATGTCCTGTTCCGCCACTGCCTGCTCGGCCAGCGGCAAGGCGTTGCGGACGCGGGAATTGGCCTCGCTGCGGTCGTTGTACACCAGCGTCAGCTCAGGCAGGGTCTCGCGGTAATAGGCGCGGATTTCCTCCAGTTCCGCCTCCTCCAGCGAGCGGTGGAAGCTCTGTGCCAGGATCTGCTCGCCGTAGCGGTCTATGGTGAGGCCGGGCACGCCCTCGACGCTGCCGTGGAACAAGCGGTAGCAGTTGGTGTCTTCGGCGGCGAGGCGCGCTACGAGTTCGGCGCGAGCCGCGGCGGCGCGGCTGAGGAGTTCGGTCAGGCTGGACATGGGGGCTTTCGATTACGGTTCGGCCGGACCGGGGTGTTGGCCCCGGCCGGTTCAAAACCGAATTGTAAGCCCTGGCGGACAACGCACCAAGCGCCGTCCGCCTAAGCGGGTCAATGCAGCGTCTTCAACAGCGGCATGGCGCCGGACGAGCTGAGGAAGTCCGCCACCGCGTTACCCAGCAGCAGATGGGTATGCGTGGTCGGATGCAGCGTGTCCCAGAACACGAAGGTATCGGCATTGCCGCAGTTGCCGCGCGGCGACTGCCCCTGCATATAGTTCAGCGCCGAATCAGTGTTGATGTTCAGGCAGGACTGGGTAGTGTTGCTGACTTGGTACTTGCCCGGATTGGTCAGCAGATCGTTGAACAGCGCATAGCTGTCGAACACCTGGATGTTGACGCCGTACTGCTGGTTCAGCGAGGCGGCCAATACGGTCAGTTTCTGGTTGTAATCCAGCACCTGGGCCGCCACCGTGGCGGCGCCGCCCTTCAGCTGGTACACCGGAGCGCGCGACACATCGGGCAACTTCAACAGCAGAATGTTGCGGCCGCCAGCCTGGATCAGGCTGGTCAGCGCCTGCTGCTGGCCGGCAATCACCTTGTCCGGCGTGCTGCCGTAGTTGACCAGATCATTGCCGCCTATCCACATGGTGAACAAGGTCGTGGCCGGGTTGTAGTTGGACGCCTGCTGCATGTATTGCTGCCATGACTGCACCTGCTGCACCACGCCCGGAATCACCAGCTTCTGGGTGCTGACGCCGGCCCCGCCTATCGCCCAGTTGTACAGCGGCAGCTTCAAGCGCGACGCCAGGTACTCCGCCCACACCGGGCCGTTGCTGAAATGGCCGACATACCAGCTGTTGCGATTCGGCAGCGTCCATTGCGAGGCGTTGTAGACGTTCTGGTTGTCGGACAGGCTGTCGCCGAAGGCCACGATCTTGTTGATCGCGCTGCTTTGGCCTGCCTGGTCATTGGTCCACACCGTATAGTTGAACGACATGGCGTTGTCGGCGGCGAACACCATCGCCGGCGGCTGCTGGATGCCTTTCTTGGCCAGCGTGCTCTGGCAGACCGAGCGCAGCGCGTCCTGCGTCACGTCGCTGTAAAACATGTTCTTCCAGTCGAACAGCCCGCTTCCCCACCAGTGGCCGTTCAGCCGATAGTAGTCGCCGCTGGACGGGTCGAGCGCCCATACGTAGTCGGTCGTCGGTTGGGTATTGGCGCCGGAGGTGCGGTAATAGCAGCGCACATAGGTGTAAGTCGCGGGGCCCGGTACGGACTGGGCGCCCAGCCGCGCCGTGGCAGTCTTGGCCTTGGGCAGCCCTTGCTTCAGCAGCTGCTCCCGGCTCAGCGGACCTGACGGCGACAGGATATGGGCGTAGCGGGCGTCCGGCGCCACATCGGCATTCCCGGCAAAGGCAGGCGCGGCCAGCGCGACGCCCAACAGCAACCATGCTTTCATGCGTTCTCCTCGTGATGAGTGGTGGGTACGGCATCGAAGGGATAGACACAACCACAGCACAGTAGAAAGGAAATATGAAATTTGTATATCCGGCCAGGGTTTGCCGTAAGAAATAGATCAAACACTCGACTGACTGTCGTGATCTCGCCAGCGCAGCATCTGTCCGCTGTCGATTCGATTTGCATATGCCATAGTAAGAAAACCACTGCCCAGGAGAGCTGCCATGCAAGCCAATCGCGAACTGCTGAAAACCCTGTACACCATGGCCATGCTTGTAGAGGCGCGCGACGCATACACCGGCGGCCATCTATGGCGCGTATCGCGCTATAGCCTGCTGCTGGCGACGGACCTGCAGCTGCCGCAGGAAGAAGTGGAACGCATCGCGCTGGGCGGCTTTCTGCATGATCTGGGCAAGATAGGGGTGCCCGACGCGGTGCTGAACAAGCCGGACAAGCTGAGCGACGAAGAATACGCGGTGATCAAGACCCACCCGCAAGTCGGCGCGGATTTGCTGCTGGACCATCCCTTGGCCGACCTGGTGATCGACGCGGTGCTCAGCCATCACGAAACGCCGGATGGCCGGGGCTACCCCAACCAGCTCAGCGGCAAATCCATACCCTTGGCGGCGCGCATCGTCGGCATCACCGATGCTTTTGACGCGATGACCAGCAGCCGGCCCTACCGCCAGGGCATGCCGGTGGAGAAAGCGCTGGCCATCATCGAGGCAAACCGCGGCGGCCAGTTCGACGCCGAACTGGCCGACCGCTTCGTCGCCTTGGGCCGCGCCGGCAAGCTCGACCATGTGCTGGGGCACAGCGAACCGGGCGTGCCCATGCAGTGCTGTCTGTCCTGCGGCCCCATCATCGCCGTGCCGTCGGACGCCGCGGATGGCGAAGACATCTACTGCCCAGCCTGCGGCGGCGGCTATCGCCTGAGCAAGCACAGTGGCGCGCTGTCGCTGACGCCATCGGGCAAACGCGACCTGGTGAAAGCGCGCCAGCCCCGCGCCAACAACCATCTGATAGACAAGTTATTGGCGGAAAACCAGAAGCTCAACAGCCGCAAACGTCCTGGCCTGCTGGAAATGCTGTTCGGCTGAGGACGGTCGGCATATGGGTCATATTATTTGCCTCAAGAATGCGTATGGTATAAATTGAAACAACCATTCATGCCGCATTCTCTGGCAGAGGCCCACCATGCACACACTCCACCCCACGCTGCAACCGTGGTTGGAACAGTTCAATCGAATAGCCGCGCAGAAAATCGCCGCCGGCTACAAGGCGACGGCCATCGGCGCGCGCGAGGCGTTGGCGCAACTAACCGCGCAGATGGTCAGCCCCGGCCCCGATATCGCCTGGGTCAACGATGACCTGGTGCCCGGACCCGATTACAGCGTGCCGGTGCGGATCTACCACCCCGCCCCGGAGCAGCCTCTGCCAGTGCTGGTCTTCCTGCATGGCGGCGGCCACATGGCCGGCGGCGTCAGCGTTTACGACGGCATCAGCCGCCGGCTGGCGGCAGCCAGCCGCCACATCGTGGTGGCGGCCGAATACCGGCTGGCGCCGGAAAACCCTTATCCCGACGGTTTGAACGACGCCTGGGCGGTGGCCAAGGGGGTATGGGGCGTGCTGGAACAGCGCCAATTGCGTTTCCAACGGCACCTGGCGCTGGCGGGAGACTCCGCCGGCGGCGCGCTATGCGCCAGTCTCAGCGGCAAGGCGCAGCAAGATGCCTCGCTGGAGATCGCGCGCCAGGTGCTGATCTATCCCTGCGTCGATTACACGCTGACCCAGCCATCGGTGAAGGAAAACGGCGAGGGCTACTTCCTCACCGCCAACCGCACCGCCTGGTATTTCGATCAGTATTTCCAGCATGGCGAAGACCGGCGACAGGCGTCGCCGCTGTATTGGCCATGCAGCGCGCAATGGCCCGCCACGCTGGTCATCACTGCCGGCTTCGACATCCTGCGCGACGAAGGCCAGTTGTACGCGCGCCAGTTGCAGGCCGCCGGCGCGGCGGTGGCGCAACTGCACCTGGACGACCAGATGCACGCCTTCCTGAACATGGAAGCACTGGTGCCAGAAGCCTGCGCCCTCGCCTACCGCCGCATCGGCGAATTTCTCAACGCCGACTGAACCGCGTCGGCCGGCGCGCCGGCTGCCGTCGCGCCATCATGGCGCCGGATAGTTCTCCGGGCAGAAATGGCGTTCGGTCAGCTCGATCAGGATGTGCAGCACCTTGATGTGCAGCTCCTGCACCCGGTCGGCGTAATGGCCGCCCGGGGTGTTGACGTAGACGTCGGCCAGCGGCTCCAGCCTGCTGCCGGCGCGGCCGGTCAGGATGATCACCTTCATGCCCAGCTCGCGCGCCACTTCGGCGGCGCGGATGACATTGCGGCTGTTGCCGCTGGTGCTCAAGCCCAGCAGCACGTCGCCGGCCCGGCCGTGGCTTTCCAGATAGCGGGCGAAGATTTCGTCATAGCCATAATCGTTGCCGACGCAGCTGATGTGGCTGGGATCGCTGATGGCAATCGCCGCCATGCCGCGGCGGTTGTCGCGGTAGCGGCCGGTCAGCTCCTCGGCGAAGTGCATGGCGTCGCACATCGAGCCGCCGTTGCCGCAGGAGAAAATCCGCCCACCGCCAGCCAGCGCGTCGATGATGGTCTGTCCGGCGGCTTCGATGGCTGCCAGCGCCTGCGGATTGGCCAGCAGATTATCTAGCGCGCTCTGCGCCTCGGCCAGACTGGCCTGAATGTGGTTTTGCATGGTGCATCCTGATCTTGCGAAGTCGGCGACAGTTTACACCCAACGCCTTGGGCGGTCCTCAGGCGATCTGCCGGCCGAACCACACCACCCGGCCGATGACCTCAAACTCGGCGCCGGCGCCGGCCAGATCGACGGTAAAGGTCTCATATAGCGGATTGGCGCTCTTCACCTGCACCGCGCCGCCCGGCAGCCGTTGCAGCTGCTTGACGAAGATGTCGTCGCCGATGCGGATCACGAACAGCCCTTCGCCGGGATTGCGCTCGGCGGTGTTGACCAGGATGGTGTCCCGATCTTCCAGCACGCCGCTCATGCTGTCGCCCTTGACGCTGATCACCGCCAGATCGCGCGGCGAGGCGTTGAGATAGTTCTTTACCCAGTAACGGCGGAAGGCCATATAGAACATCGCCTGTTCGCCCGAGGCGCTGGTTCCAAAACCAGCCGACGCCTTCAAGTTATAACGCGGTATAAAACAGAACTCCTCATGCACGCCCGGCGGCACGAAATCGTCATCCGCGTCCAGCGGACGTGCCGTCCTGCCGCGCTCGCTGTCGCCCGCCAGCTCGGCAGCCGCCACCGTCTCGTCGCGCATCGCCCCTTCGCCGTGCAATAGCCAAGGCAGACGGCAGCCGCTGCTGGCCGCGATCTTCTGCGCCGTCGCCATCCTGGGCACGCCGCCCTTGTACCACATATTGGTGAAGGAGCCTTTGTTGATGCCGATGCGCGCCGCCCAGGCGTATGGCTTTTCGGCGCCGATCAGCAGTTCCAGCCGCTGCTTGAAACCCGTAGCCTGCAGAGAATTTTCCATTTGGAACTCCATCAGTTGCATGTACCGCTGGATCGACCCCCCAGAGTACTATTCTTTTGTCATCTCGTCCAATAGAACTGACATGCGTAGTGACATCTCGCTGCTTGTTTAGTTCAAAATACCCGTCTAGAATAGCCACTAAATGACAAATCAGTTCCAATAATTCTATTTTTACAGTTGAAACGTATACTTAAACTGATGACCAAGGCAAGTTAGTTCTAAAAAATAGCCCGATCATACACGGCTGGCTGTCTTTCCCGTGATCAGAAAATTGTAACTTATTTAGAACTTACTGTCTCCCAAGGCCATTCGCGACCTCCTGGAGCTTCCGTGATGAATACTCTTGCGCAATATCCCGCCCTGCCGTCCACCATGCAACTGGTCGCCAAGCTGATCGGCATGCCTCGCACGCTGCAACTGGTGCAGGCGCTAGGCGGCACTACCCTGCCGTTCTCCAAGAATCAGAGCCGCGCCGGCCAGCTGCGCTTCGCCGCACTGGTCGATGTGATCGGCCAGGAAGCCGCGGAACGGCTGACCCACCACTTCGGCGGCGACATTTTGTACATCCCGCGTTGCAGCCAGGCGCTGCGCCAGGCGCGCAATCAACAACTGATCCGCGACTTCGACGAATTGCTGGCCGATGGCCTGGGCGCCAATGAGGCGGTCGGCGTGCTCGCCATGCGCTACCACCTGAGCGACCGCATGATCTGGCGCGTGTTGAAAACCCCGCCGGCACCGGGAGAAGTGCATTGATTGTTTCCCGAACCTAGGAGAACCCGCATGGCCAGCCGCGCCATTTCCGATCTGCACCCGCAACTGCAACCGCTGGCCGAAACCTTTCTGCGACGCTGCCGCGACCACGGCGTAGATCCATTGATCGTCTGCACCTGGCGCTCGGCGGCCGAGCAGGACGCGCTGTACCAGCAAGGTCGCGACAAGCCCGGCCTGATCGTCACCTATGCCCGCCCCGGAGAATCCGCCCACAACGCCATGCTGTACGGCAGCCCGGCCGCGCGCGCCTTCGACGTCGTGCCCCTGGTCGGCGGCAAACCGGTCTGCGATGCCGACCATCCCCACTGGCAAACAATGGGACGCATCGCCCTCGGCCTGGGCCTGTATTGGCATGGCCAACTGGACGCGCCCTACCGCGAATTCCCGCATTTTCAACTGTCACTGGAGCCCTGAGCATGCATCCCGCCGACCTGCTGTGCAGTCCGCGCAGCCGCCGCATCAGCCATAGCCGGCTGTGGGCCAACGTGGCCTGCGCCGCCGCCACCGCGATGTTCATCCGCGACGGCTGGCGCGGCGCGTTGACGCCGGACATCTGGCTGATCTACCTGGGCGTGGTGGGCGGCTATTCCGCCTCGCTGCGCATGATCGCCGCCTACCGCGACCGGAGCCAGCCATGATCAGCCTGTCCACCTTGCGCATCGGCGGCTGCCTGCTGCTGCCCATCCTGTCGGCCGCCGCCGGTTATGCCGCGGGCAGCGCCCACAGCCGCCATCTCTGGCAGGCTGAAATGGCGGCCAAGCTTGCCGAGCTGCAAGCCGATCACAGCCAGCAGCTGCAACAACAGCAGGCTGCCGCACTGGCGTGGCAACAGCAATGGCGGCAACGCATGGACCGGCTGGAAGGCCAGCTGCTGGACAAGCAAAACGCGCTGCAAGCCCTGCGGCGCCAACAAACGCAAAGGATAGACGATGTCGCCCGCAACGATGGCCCCCGCTTTACTGGCCTTGGCCCTGACAGCCTGCGCCTCTACCGCCAGCTCCTCGGCTATCCCGCCGACCTGCCCGGCGCCCAGCCCCTATCTGCTGGATCTGCCGCCCAAACCGCCGGCGCCGGCGGCGGGCTACCGCCACCCGACCTCCTCGCCCACGCCGCCGACTACGGCGCCTGGTGCGGCGAGCTGGAGCAGCGCCTCCTCACCCTGAAACAACTCTTCACGCAACAGGAACCCCAACCATGAGCGATTTCTTTGATCGCGCCAGCGAACTGGAAACCGAATTCCGCGAACAGGCGCTGGCCCGCCATTTCCAGCAACTGCAATCCAGCGGCTACAGCCATTGCGAGGACTGCGGCGAAGCGATACCGGCCGCGCGCCGCGCGGCCATACCCAGCTGCACCCGCTGCGTGCAGTGCCAGCAACAGGCGGAAGACTGAGAGGTTTCACGTGGAACAGGACAACCTGATGGCCTTGGGCCGGATAGAAGGCAAGCTGGACATGATCGTCGCCCACCTGGCCAAGCAGGACAAAAAACTGGAAGAGCTGGACGGCCGGCTGCGCGACGTGGAAGTGCAGGCCGCCAAGAGCGGCGCCTTGTCCGGCGCCATCTCCGCGCTGCTGGTCGCCTTGGCCGGCGAGATGCTCAAACGCGTACTGCACTGACACCCCTCAACTAAGCCGCAAGGCGCTGCCCGCTGCACACTTCCCCCATCCCCGCATTCTCCAAGGAATGATCATGTCCATGCTGATCACGCTGCAAACCGCCATCGCCGACCGCCTGCGCCAGGGCATGGGCCAGATGGTGCGCGAAGTGGCGGCCGACCTAGACGAAACCGCCCTGTGCGGCCTGCAATTGGCCCACGGCGACTACAGCAGCCGCCTCACGCCGGGCCAGGCCAGCCCCACCATCAACCCGCAGGCGCTGGCCCGCCTGCCCGCGTTGTGGACCGTGGCCGGCGGCATCGTCTCCAGCCAGCCGCAATCCAGCCAGCGTCTGCGCTACAAGGCCAATGCGCTGTTCACCGTCATCGTCGGCGACCGCCTGCAAGCCGATGCCGCCTACAAAGGCGCCGGCGTCTGGCAGCTGGTGTACGCGGTGCGCCGCCTGCTGGCCTCGCAGGACTTCGGCCTCGCCGTCAACCCGCTGCTGCCGGAAAAAGTCCGTCCGCTGGGCCAGGCGGCGCGCGACGGCCAGCCGTGGAGCCTAGTGGCCTGCGACTTCAGCACCTACTGGCTGGACGAG
>NZ_PPTF01000023.1:0-43707 GCF_002902845.1 Chromobacterium sinusclupearum | reverse complement strand
ACTCAATTACAACGTCGCCGGCTCCGCCGGCGTCAAGGCCCAGGACGTCGTCAACGCCCCCAAAGCCTGAAGCCGCCCACGCCTTTCCCCTCGCCGCGCCGCTCGGCGCGGCTCCTTTCCCAACCGCCAAATCAGGAGCTTTTCCTCATGGCCAGCCCCAACATCAGCTTCGACCAGATTCCGGCCTCGATCCGCAAGCCGGGCAAGTACTTCGAGTTCAACACCAAACTGGCGGTGCGCACGCTGCCGGGCAATCCGCAACGCGTGCTGGTGATCGGCCAGCGCCTGGCCGATACCGCCGCCCAGCCGGCGCTGGCCGCGCTGGACGTGTTCAGCGACGAGCAGGCCGCCCAGGCTTTCGGCCGCGGTTCCTTCGCCCACCTGATGGCGCGCGCCGCCATCAATGCCAACCCCTACCTGCAGCTGACGGTGATCGCCGTCGATGACAATGCCGCCGGCGTGCCGGCCGCCGGCAGCTTCACCTTCAGCGGCCCGGCCACCGCCGCCGGCGTGCTGAGCCTGTACATCGGCGCCGCCCGCGTGGACGTCGCCGTCGCCGCCGGCGACGACGCGCCCAAGATCGCCGCCAACGCTCAGGCCGCGCTGGCCAAGCTGACCGACCTGCCGATCACGGCTGTCGCGGCCAAGGAAGTGCTGACCCTCACCGCCCGCCACAAGGGCAGCCTGGGCAACGCCATCGCGCTGAAGGCGCAGGAGCAGATCGCTGGCCTCGGCGTCGTCGTCGCGCCGATGAAGGGCGGCGCCGGCGATCCGGACATCGCGCCGGCCCTGTCCGCCGTAGCCAGCGGCGGCCATCAGATCATCGCCAGCCCGTTCACCGGCGATGCCGCGCTGACCGCGCTGCGCGCCCATCTGGATTTCGTGTCCGGCCCGCTGGAGCAGCGCGGCGCCATCGGCGTGATCGCCAGCACCGGCGCGCTGGCCGACGCCAGCGCCCTGTCCGCCAAACTGGACAGCGGCCGCATCACCGCCGCCTGGTATCGCGGCTCCGCCAAGCTGCCGGGCGACATCGCCGCCGCCTACGCCGCGGTGATCGCTAGCGAGGAAGATCCGGCCCGTCCGCTGAACACGCTGGAGCTGCCAGGCCTGGACGTGGTGGACCTGGCCTACCGCACCACCCGCACCGAGCAGGAAAGCGCGCTGTACAACGGCGTGACCCCGCTGGAGGTGGCCGCCGGCAACCGCGTGCAGATCGTGCGCGCCATCAGCACCTACACCAAGGATGCGCAGGGCGTGGACGACGTGTCGCTGCTGGATATCACCACCATCCGCACCCTGGACTACGTGCGCCGCGCCTGCCGCGAGCGCATCGCGCTGCGCTTCCCGCGCGAAAAGCTGTCCGACCGCACGCCGTCCAAGGTCCGCTCCGAGCTGCTGGACGTGCTGTACAAGCTGGAAGAGCTGGAAATCATCGAACAGGTGGAAGCCAACAAGGCCGGCCTGATCGTGGAACGCGATCTGCAGGACGCCAACCGCCTGGACGCCAAAATCCCGGTGGACGTGGTCAACGGCCTGCACGTGTTCGCCGGCCGCATCGATCTCTTGCTGTAACGCTCTCCCCTTTGCCGGCCGGCGCCGCCGGTCGGCCCCTTCTCTAGAACCCACAAGGAAAGACTCATGGCTCTCAAAGAATACGCAGGCTCCATCGTCCTGGAAGTGGACGGCCAGGAAATCGATGTCATCGACCTCAACGTCAGCAGCAAAACCGGCCGCAAGCTGGTGAAAACCATGAACTCCAGCGGCCGCGCCAAAGGCTTCGCCCGCGGCGTGTCGGAATACGAACTGGCCGTGACCGTCTCCATTCCGCTGAGCGGCGAGATCGACTGGGAAGCGATCGAAGGCGCCAAGCTGACCGAGTTCCCGCTGGCGCCGGGCGGCAAACGCGTGAGCTACCTGGACTGCTTCACGCTGGAAGTCGGCGAGAAATACGGCGTGGAAAACGAAGCTCGCCGCGATATCAAGCTGATGTCGCTGCGGAAGGTCGTCGAATAAGCCAACTGTCTTGAAACCAGCGCGGTGCGCCATGCGCATCGCGCTTTCCCGGAGATACGAGCGAAATGAGCAAGAAACAGCCTAATCAAGCCGCCGCCAATAACAAGGCGGTCCTGATCAACGCCATGCTGCAGGCGGGCATCCACGATCCCAAAGAGCAGGCAATGTTTCTGGCCCAGACAGCCCATGAGAGTTGGGACTTCAGTCACATGCGCGAAGGGAATTATCGCAATGCCAGCAATCTCCTAAGTACATTTAAGAACAGACTCAAAACCCAAGGGATCACCACAGAACAACAGGCTCAAGCGCTGATCAATTCCGGGCAAGAAAAAGTCTATGACGCCATTTACGGCGGTCGTATGGGCAACAAAAACCCAGGAGATGGGATCAAATATCGCGGCCGCGGCTTCGTGCAATTGACCGGTCACGATCAGTACGCTGCCGCAGGCAAAGCGCTCAAGCTCGATCTCATCAACCATCCCGAACTGGCGGAAGACCCCTCCAACGCAGCCAAAATCGCTGTCTGGTATTGGCAAAGCCATAAAGGTTTGGCTGAAGCAGGCCGGGCAGGTAATGTCAAACAGGCAACTCAGATTATCAACAGCGGCCAGAACGGCTATGCCGAGAGAAAAGCAAAATACGAGCAGTATCTAAAACAAGGCCCCATCCAAGCCCCGTCCGCTACCACGCCAGCACAGTCTGCGCCGGTTCTTTCTGGCCCCAATCAGCATGCCGATGTAGTCCAACCGGCTGCTCATACGCCTCTGCCACAAGCGAAGCCCCAGGCAAAGAAAACCGCAGCTCTCGCAGCCACGCCTGTACAATCTGCGCCTGCTCATACAACACCTCAGCGGCAAGGGAAGTCCCAGGCAAAGAAAACCGCGGCCCGCGCAGCCACGCCCGTAAAATCTGCACCTGCTCACCCTGATCACACTCAGCATGTCGATGCAGTTCAGCCGGCTGCTCATACGCTTCTGTCGCAAGCGAATCCCCAGGCAAAGGAAGCCGCAGCCCGCGGAACCACACCAGTACAATCTGCACCTGCTCACCCTGCCCCCACTCAACATATCGATGTAGTCCAACCTGCGGCTCATACACCTCCACCGCAAGATAATTCCCAGGCAAAGAAAACCGCAGCCCCAGCACCCGCGCAGCCTGCTGCCCAGGCCAGTCAAGTCGAACCCAATGCCATACTGGCCCAGCGAGCCCACTTTAATGGCTATCGCTACAAACTTGGCGGCAACGGAGAGAAAGACGCTAAAGGAGTAAACCGCATCGACTGCTCCCATCTGGTCAACCAGGCAGTCAAGGGCGCGGGCTATGCCATTCCGTACCAGACCACTGCGGACATGGCCCACTCCGAATATTACGAGGAAGTCGATCCGAAAGACGTCAAACCCGGCGACATTGTTCTGTGGCAAGGGGACAAGAACCATACCGGCATCGTAGAGAACTACGACGCTAAGACAGGTAAAGGTAACTTTTTCGGTGCCCAATCTACAAAGGGCGCATCGAGCGCCAAGCTGGGCTCCGGTTATTGGAAGGCGCCGCAAAAATTCCTGCGGCCCAAGGCAGAGTACCTAAAGTCCTCTCCCGCCATGCCAGCCCAAGTTCAACCGCAGGCAGGAGCCGACGCGCCTAAGCCAGCTGTCCCAAAACCTGCGACGCCACAGCCTATCGCGCCAAAAGCGCCAACCCGCCAGAACACAGCCCCCGACAAAGTGCAAGCGGGCAAGATTGCCGTCAGCGGCGCAGTCGATCCCAAACATGCCTCGCTCACCCCTGCTGCTGCACCAGCCACCCAGGGAGCTAAAACACCGGCGCCAGCAGCCACTGCGCTCCCCAAGCCCGCAAGCCCAGCAAAGTCGCCCCAGGCCATGCCCAAGCCGGCGGCGGCGCCCAAAAAATCTGCGCCGACCGGTCAAGTCGCACCTGCTCTCGGCAATACAGCCGAATCGCAGCTATCCGCCCTGATAGCCCAACTCAGCGCCGCGCTGGCGCAGCTGGCCCAACCGATACGCGTGGTGGTCGACGTCCAAAACGGCAACATCGTCGCCGCCGTCAACGCCGCCAATAGCAAGCAACAAAGGAGGAATTGATGTTCAGCCTCAATGTATTCGCCGGCGTCCCATCCGCCGGCGCCATGGTGGACGCCAGCTTTCGCGGCGTGCGCTTCGACTGCCTGAAAAGCGTGGACAGCGCGCAGCGCGATCAGGCGCTGCACGAATACCCGTACAAGGATGGCGCGGACGTGGAAGACCTGGGCCGCAAGGCGCGCAAGGTGTCGCTGTCCGCCATGTTCTGGGGCAAGGACTACCAGCGCCGGCTGCGCGAGCTCGTCGCCGCGCTGGATGCCGCCGGCCCCGGCGAGCTGGTGCACCCGGTGTTCGGCAGCATGCCGCAGGCGCAGGTGCTGGATTACCAGATCAGCCACGACGCCGACGCGCCGGACTCCTGCACAGTGGACATCAACTGGGTGGAAGCCACGCCGGGCAATCCGTTTTTCGCCGCCGGCGCCGCCCTGCCGCAGGTGGAGGCCATCTCGTCCCAGGTGGACAAGCTGCGCCAGATGGCCGGCGAGGCCTTCTCCAAGGCGCAAGGCGTGGTGGCGACGGCCAAGGGCGCGCTGGGCCGGGTGGCCGCGCTGCGCCAGCAGCTCACCGCCACGGTGGGACAGCTGGCGAAAATGGCCAACCAGGCGGTGGCCCAGGCCACGGACCTGCTGGCCTATCCGCAGGCCTTCGTCGCCCAAGCCGCCCAGCTGGTGGACGCAGCCGCCAATTGGCGCCTGGATCTGAAAGTCGATCTCGGCCCGCTGCCGGCGCTGAAAACCGCCGCCGCGCTGCCCTCCGCCACGCTGGCCGACTGGAAAGCGCTGCGCCGCCGCCTGGAAAACCTGCCGGCCACGGTGCGCCAGAATATCGCCCCGCTTGCCGCCGGCACCTCGCTATCGGTCTGGGCCGATGACCAACGCCGCATCGACGCCATGTTGCAGCTGCATGTCTCCACCAAACTGGCCGCCGCGGCCGCCGGCATCTTTCAAAGCGAGGCGCAAAAGCCAACGCTGACGCCGCCGGCGCTGGAGCAGATCGCCGGCGACGTGCGCGGTTCGCTGCAAGCCACCATGGAGCAATGGCGCGCCGGCATGGCGTCTGAAGATGCGTATCCGGTGGTGGACGGCCTGCGCACGCTGGGCCTGCAGGTGCAGCAAAGCGCCGCCGCGCTGATCGCCGCCAAACCGCCCTTGCTGAAGCGCAAGGTGGAGGCCGCCTGCAATCTGCGCCAGCTGGCCCACCTGTGGTATGGCGACAGCCCGCGCGCCGACGAGCTGCTGCGGCTCAACCCGCAGCTGTCGCAACCGAATCACCTGACTCCGGGAACCCTGGTCTATGGCTACGCCCGCTAATCACGCCGTCAGCCTGCAAATCAACGGCCGCCAGCACGGCGACTGGACCCACTACGCCATCGATTCCGACCTGGCCATGGCCGCCGACGGCTGGCAGGTGTCGCTGGGCCTGCCCGGCGGCGCCTTTCCGCCGGAAGTGGAGCCGGGCGCGCTGGTGAAAGTGCAGGTAGGCGGCGAAACCGTGCTGCTGGGCCGCATCGACGACATCAGCCACAGCGTCGCCTCCGGCAGCCATCAGCTGGCGCTGTCCGGCCGCGACCTGGCCGGCATGTTGCTGGACTGCAGCGCGCCCTTGTTCACCGCCAAGGGCATGACGCTGCAGGACGTGCTGGACAACGTGGTGAAGCCGCTGGGCATCGCCCATATCCGCGTCGGCGCCAAGGCCCAGGGCCAGATCGAGAAGATCAACGTCGATCCCGGCAACAGCGCCTGGGACGTGCTCACCCGCGCCGCGCAGGCCAACGGCCTGACCGCCTGGTTCGATCCGGACGGCACCCTGGTGGTGGGCGGCCCGGACTACAGCCGCCCCGCCACCGCGCGGCTGATCCTGCGCCGCGACGGCAAGGGCAACAATGTGCTGAGCCTGAGCGAAACCCGCTCCCACGCGCAGCGCTATTCCGAGCTGACCCTGCTGGGCCAGGCCCATGGCCAGGCATTGACGGCCGGCCGCCACGCCATGCGCCATCAAACATTCGATTCCGACGTCTGCTATCACAAGCCGCGCATCCAGGTGGAGCCGGACGCCGCCAGCCCGGCCGAACTGGCCGCGCGCGCCGACAAGATGCTGGCCGACGCCCGCCTGGCCGGCTACACGCTGACGGCCACCGTGGCCGGCCACCGCGACAGCCAGGGCGCGCTATGGACGCCCGGCCAGCGCATCGAGGTGGAAAGCGAGCCGCACGGCATCCACGGCACCTATTTCCTGATGGCGCGCAGCTTCGAAGGCGGCCGCGGCCAAGGCTGCGTCACGCGGCTGACGCTGAAAGAAGACCAGTGCTGGATACCGGCGATGCGCGCCGGCAAAGCATAAGGAGAAAAACATGTGGCATGAAGTAGACCAACGCATACGCCGCGCCTTCAGCAATGTGCGCCAGGGCTTCCGCGCGGCGCTGACCCATGTGGACAGCGGCGGCGGCGTGCAACTGGCCCAGGCCGACGCGCTGGCCGGCGAGCGGCTGCAAGACGCCGAGCTGTTCCAGCATTACGGCTACACCTCCAATCCGCCGCCCGGCAGCATGGCCATGGTGCTGCCGCTGGGCGGCCGCAGCAGCCACAGCGTGGTGATCGCCACCGAGCACGGCAGCTACCGGCTGCAATCGCTGCAACCGGGAGAAGTGGCGCTGTACAGCGACGAAGGCAGCAAGATCGTGCTCAAACGCGGCAGGATCATCGCCGTAGAGTGCGACACCTTCCAGCTCAGCTGCAAGAACTGGCAAGTCAACGCCAGCGAGCAAGCCAGCTTCACCACCCCCGCCTTGAAAACCAGCGCCCAATTCACAGCCCAGGGCCAGATCAACGGCAACGGCGGCCTGGCCATCCAGGGCGGCAGCGGCGCCAGCGTCAACGGCGACATCCAGCTGTCCGGATCGATGAACGCCAGCGGCGACGTCAAGGCCAGCGGCAAGAGCCTGGTCTCGCACACCCATGACGCACCGAACGGCCCCACCAGCCCGCCCAAATAAGCCGCGCCACTGACCGGCGTCCTCTGCCGCCTCCTTCCCCCATCCAGGAAAATAGCCATGGACCCACTATTGGACCCCGTCACCGGCGACTACGCCGGCGGCGCCACCAACACCCTCGCCAACGCCGTCTACCTCCGTCTGATGACCCCGCTGGGCGGCTGGTGGGCCGATGCGACGCTGGGCTCCCGCCTGCACGAACTGTCGCGCAGCAAAGACAGCAGCCGCATCGACCTGTTGGCCTGCCAGTACGCGGAACAAGCGCTGCAACCCCTGCAACAGGACGGCCGCGCCAGCCGCATCCAGGTATCGGCGCAGCGGCAAGGCCCCGGCCGCCTGCTGCTGAGCATTGAAGTGGCCGAAACCGGCGGCCACATCCGACATTTCCAACATCAAGTGAGGATAGCCTGATGCCCCTGTCCACGCCCGACTTCGCCAGCATTCGCGACGCGCTGCTGCGCGACCTGCAAAACCTGCGCGCCGACGCCGCCACCGCGCCTGACAGCGACAACTTCGTCCGCGCCAGCGCCACCGCCGGCGCGGTGGAAGGGCTGTACCAGCACCAAAGCTGGATCGCGCGCCAGATCTTCCCCGACACCGCCGACAGCGCCTACCTGGAACAGCACGCCCGCCTGCGCGGCATCGTGCGCAAGCCTGCCGCCGCCGCCAGCGGCTGGCTGCAGATCAACGGCGCGCCCGGCGCCCTGGTGGCCAGCGGCCTGCAAGTCCGAGTGGGCGACCAGCTGTACGTCGCGCAGCCCTTCGATGCCCAAGGCAAGCCGGCGCCGGACCGGCTGGACGTCAACGGCCAGGCCAGCCTGCCCATCCAAGCCAGCCAGCCCGGCAGCGCCGGCAATCAACCCGCCAATCTGCCGGTGGAACTGATGCAGGCGCCGTCCGGCGTGGCCAGCAAAGCCATCCTGCTGGCAATGACCGGCGCCACCGACGAAGAAAACGACCAAGCCCTGCTGGACCGCCTGCTGGAGCTGATCCGCCGCCCGCCCGCCGGCGGCAATCAATACGACTACCGCCGCTGGGCGATGGAAATCGACGGCGTCAGCGCCGCCTACGTCTACCCGCTGCGGCGCGGCGCCGGCACCGTGGACGTGGTCATCACCGCCGACGGCAGCCTGCCCTCGGATAAAACGCTGGCCAAGGTGCAGGCCCATATCGAAGATTTGCGGCCCGTCACCGCCAAAAACTGCCTGGTGCTGGCGCCCACGCCGCGCCCAGTGGACATCGACGTGGCGCTGGATCTGGGCGGCATGAGCGCGGACGCCTTCACGCCGTTGCTGCAGCAAACGCTGCAAGCCTATTTCGCCGGCCTCGCGCCCGGCGAGCAGCTGGTCAAAAGCCGGATCGAAGCGATGATTTCCGACCTGCCCGGCGTGCAGGATCGCCAGCTCAACGCCCCGGCCGGCAACGTCAAACCGGTTTCCGACGCCAGCAAGGTGGAATGGCTGCGGCTGGGCCAGCTGACGGTGAGGGCGCTGAAATGATGCCGCAACCGCCCTACCAGGAATTGCTGACCCGGCTGCTGCCGCCGGTCAGCTACAGCCCGGACGGCCCGCGGCTGCAAGCCGAACTGGCCAGCGAAGGCGTGGCGCTGGACCGCGCGCAAAGCTCTGCCCGCCAGCTGGCCGGCGCCGTCACTCCGCTGCAAGCCGAGGCTCTGCTGCCCGACTGGGAGCGCGTCTGCGGCCTGACGCCGCCGCCTGGCGCGCCCTACCAGCAGCGTCAGCAGGCCGTGCTGGCCAAGCTGGCCGAAACCGGCGGCCTGTCCATCCCCTACTTCACCCGGCTGGCCGCCGGCATGGGTTACAAGATCCAAATCGCCGAGCCGCAGCCGTTCCGCGCCGGCGTCAACCGCGCCGGCCAGCAGCTGTGGAGCGAAGACATCCCCTGGGTGTGGCAGGTGACGGTGTTCGGCAGCAAGGTCCGTCCCTACCAGTTCCGCGCCGGCCAATCGCTGGCGGGCGAACGCCTCACCGCCTTCGGCGACCCCAGGCTGGAGGAAATGATCCAGGACCTCAAACCGGCCCACACCTTCCTTTACTTCGCCTACCAGCCGTAACCCCGCGCTGCGCGCGCCCTCTGCCCGCCCCTCTCCTCACCCGGCCCTGCCGCCAGCGGCAAGCCGCCTCCCATCCATTCCTCAGGAGCGCCCATGCAAGACCCCATCAAATCCATTCCTACGCCGGACCAGAAATTCCACGACGGCAACCCCGCCTCCGGCGAACTCGGCACCATCGTCAGCGCCGACTGGCTGAACAATGTGCAATCCGCCCTCCAGGCCACCCAACAGGAAGTGCTGTCGGTGCTAAAAGACACCGGCCAAGCTAGCGACCCGGCGCGCCAGGACCAGCTATTGCAGGCCGTGAAGAAAATCGCCTGGGGCGGCAACAGCAAGCCCACCACCCTGGCGGGGTATGGCATTACGGATGGTTTGACGCTGCGGCCCCAGCTCGGTGATCGCATCGATTTGAACAACATCACGGACGATGGCCTCTACCACAACCCGGGCAACGCCTACGCCGCCAACGGCACCAACTACCCGGCGCCGCGCGCCGGCCTGCTGTTTGTTTTATCCGATGAAAATATGGTCTACCAGACCTACCAATGCTATGACAACACCGGCTGCTGGTACCGCTGCCGCTACCGCGGCAACTGGAGCCAATGGCAAAAGCTGGCCGACGCCGCCACCACGCTGGCCGGCTACGGCATCACCGACGGCGCCACCAAGGCCGAGCTGAAAGCGGCGGTGGATGGCCTGGTCAGCGGCGCGCCCGGCGCGCTGAACACGCTGCAGGAATTGGCGGCCGCGCTGGGCAACGACAACAACTTTGCCGCCACCATCACCAACAAACTGGCCGGCAAGGCTGACAAGTCCAGCTCGCTGGCCGGCTACGGCATCAACACGTTGGCGCTGTCCACCGCGCAAACGTCGCAGATCTTCAAAACCACGCCCAACGTCTACGACAACAATCTCTACACCAATGGCACGCTGGAGCTGCGCTCCACCGGCACCGACTTCCCGGCCCTGGGCCTGCACCGTCCCGGCAATAGCGCCGTGGCCTTGGTGCACAAAAGCTATGGTGACGATACCTTGGTTTTGAAAGAGGCAACAGGCAGCGAATACCGCGTGTGGCATTCGGGAAATGACATTCAAATCATCAAGAAACGTCGCTACCGGGTTCATACAGATGACGGCACATCCCTGGATACCTCGATCTCCGCTGGCGAAATGGGCTTCAACTATGGGACTTCCAGCGGCGTCAATGGCCCGTTCATCGCCTTCGGCGGCCTAGGCGGCAGCATCGACTACTCCTGCCAGCTGACAGCCGATTACGGCAGTGGCAGCATCATGCGTTTCCGCACTCGAAACGACGACAGCGCCGGTCACTGGAATCCCTGGCGCACCCTGATTCATGAAGGTCATCTGACCGGCCAGGTCGCCTTCTTCGCCATGTCCGCTCCGCCGCAAGGATGGCTCAAAGCTAATGGCGCTGACGTGAGTCGCAAAGACTATCCGTCCTTGTTCGCGGCGCTTGGCACCTATTATGGCGCTGGCGACGGCTCCACCACTTTCAACCTGCCGGACCTGCGCGGCGAGTTTGTGCGTGGATGGGATGACGGTCGCGGCGTGGATAACGGACGCGGTTTCGGCACGAAACAAAACCCTACCGCGATTCGCTGTCTGATCGATAAGTATAGCGGCGCCTATCCTGCAGGCACCTTCGCAGTTGGCGCATGGGATACCGAAAATGATTGGACCAACACAGTGGTCGAGGGAAATAAAACCCCAACTGATCTGAACAATACAACCTATTACGTTGCCAATGCATCCGCAGTTCCCGGTTCCGGCGATAACGGTGCCTTCTCCACCCGCCCCCGCAACGTCGCCCTGCTCGCCTGCATCAAATACTGAGGAACCCGCCATGTCTGACAACAACAAAACCGTCTACGCATACCACCCGCAAACCGGCGAATACCAGGGACAGACTGCGGCCGATCCATCGCCGCTGCAACCCGGCGTCTGGCTGCTGCCGGCCTACAGCACTGAGTTGCAGCCGCCAGTCGCCGCCGAACGCCAGACTGCCGTCTTCCACGACGGCGGCTGGACCGTCACACCGGACTGGCGCGCCGTCAAGCTGTGGAGCGTCGACACCGCGCAACCAGTCCAGGCCCGCCTGGGCGACACGCCGGACAGCCTGCGCGCCACCCTGCTGCAACCGTGCGAATTTCCGGCCTGGGACGGCAAGGGCTGGGCCATCAACAAGACCGCCCAGGCCGCCGCGCTGGCGCAGAAGACCAACACCGAGCTGAAGCAGCGTCTGGCCGACGCCTACGCCGCCCGACGTCCCTTGGAGGACGCCGAATCGCTCGGCATCGCCTCTGCGGCTGAACTGGACAAACTGGCAGACTGGAAGCGTTACTGCGTGGACCTATCCCGTCTGCCCGATCTGGCGATGTGGCCGCGGCTGGTCGAAACCGACTGGCCCAAACAACCGGCCTAGATATCGTCAGGCGTTCCTCTGCAAAACGGTGGCGCATGCTGCCGTTTTTCGCTTTGCGCGCACTGAAATCCGTCCACTGATCCACCCAAGCCTCCTGCCGCACAATCGCTTCCATTCTCAATCGGCGACATCTGTCATCGGCCCCAGCGGCCGATTTCTCATTACCAGCGGGAGGCGCTTTCCATGCAAGACCAGCTCAAACCCATCACCAGCCCGGACGGCCTGTTCCATGACGGCAACCCCGCCACCGGCGAACTCGGTACCATCGTCACCTCGGATTGGCTCAACGGCGTGCAATCCGCCGTTCAGTCCACGCAACAGGAGCTGCTGTCCGTCCTCAAGAGCAGCGGCCAGAGCCCGGACCCGGCGCGCAAGGATCAGCTGCTGCAGGCGGTGCAGAACATCGCCTGGGGCGGCAATCAAAAGCCAACTACACTGGCGGGGTATGGCATTACGGATGGGGCCAGCAATACGGACTTACAAACTGCCATGGATGCCTCTCACACGTTGAGATATGGCGACTTCCTTCGTACCACCAACTCAAAAAATGCGACGGGTCGCGTGATTGGCGTAGGAGAGAATAGACTATATCTAGGCGACATCGACGGCATAGCCGAGCAGCTTTCCTTTCAAGTCGCCGGTATTCCCGTAGCCAATGCCAGCAAAGATGGTTTGGCCTTAAATGGCATACCCACCACCACAACTCCCGCTGTAAACGCCAACACCAAACAAGTGGCAAATGTGGAGTATGTGCAAGCTGCCATCAACAACCTAGTGTCGGGCGCCCCGGATACGCTGAACACACTGAAGGAATTGGCAACTGCGCTCGGCAACGACAGCAATTACGCTGCCACCATCACCAAGCAGCTGGCTGCCAAAGCGGACAAGTCCAGCACGCTCTCTGGTTATGGCATTACAGATGGCGCCAGCAAAACCGACCTGCAGACTGCTATTGATGCTTCCCGTACATTGAAATATGGGGATTTCCTTCGCACCTCCAACGCGAAAAACGCGACAGGCCGCGTGTTTGGCATGGGGGAGAACAAGCTCTATCTTGGCGACATTGACGGCGTAGCCGATCTGCTTTCCTTGCAAATCGCCGGTATCACCGTGGCCAACGCCACCAAGGACGGCCTGACCTTAGCTGGGGTGCCTACAACGCCTACTCCTTCGTCGGGAGCCAATCCCAAGCAGGTCGCCAATGTCGAACACGTCACCTCTTCGATTCTTGGCGTCTTTGCGGGCGTTTTGGATAATCCGGGCTACCAGAAATTTCCCAATGGTCTGACGCTTCAATGGGGAACCGCCTACATTCAAGCAGGCATCGCATCGACCCAGGTATCTTTCAAAACCCCATTCAGCACAGGTCCGTTGATCCCACCTATCGCCATCAACAACAGCAGCGCATACAACACCGTAGTCAGCAGCTATTCCAACACGGGCATGGTCCTTTCCAACTCATCATCTTCTTCAAATGCGGGAACTATTTCATGGTTCGCCATCGGCATTTAAAGCACATGTTCCACGTGAAACCGCGCCTAGTCAGCGCGGTTTTTGCATGGCATGGCGTGGCACAACTCAGCGCAGCACAACCAGCGCGGTGCCGGCGCAGCTAACTGCCGCGCCTATCCAGGCTAGCAGCGGCGGCGGGCGCCGCAACACTACCCACAGCATGGGCAGGATCAGCACCGGGCTCAGAGCGGACAGGATGCCGACAGTCGCTACATTGGCATGCTGCAAGGCCAGCATGATCAGCGTCATGCCCAGGCCCAAGGCCACCAGGCCGTTCAGCGCGGTCTGGCCCAGCATGCGCGGCGTGTAAGGGCCGCGGCTTTTCGCCAGCCGCCAGCCGCTGGCCCACAGCAGATAGTGCGCTCCGCAGCTGACGCCCATGCGCAGCGCCGACGCGGTGACCGGCTCCAGCCCGGCCGCCATCGCCGGTTTGGCGAAGAAGGTGCCCAGCGCTTGGCACAACGCGGCCGCCAGGCCCAAGGCGACCCCGGAGGCCAGCTTGTCGTTGCGCTCCCATACGTGGGCGTCTACTTCGCGCCGGCCAAAGGCCACGGCCAGCAGCACGCCGCCAAACACCAGCGCGCTGCCCAGCATGGCGCCGGCGCTCAGGCGTTCGGACAGAAACAGCACGCCCAGCAGCACCGAAAACACCGAGTGCGTGGCGAACAACAAGCCGGTGCGGCGCGGCCCCAGCCGGTTCATCGAGGCGAACATCACCGTGTCGCCCAGGAAGATTCCAGCCAGGCCGGAAATGAGAACCGGCCACAATGCGGCTGCGCTGATGCTATGCCAGCCGCCTGACAGCAGGCTGTAAGCGCCCAGTACGATGGTCAGCAGCGTCAACCGCAAGCGGGTGAAGGCAAAGGGGCCAAAATGGCGGGAAGGCGCGGCGCCCAGCAGGCCGCCCAAGGCCCAGCAGCCGGCGGCGCCGACTGCGGCAAAGTCATACCACATCATTCATCCAATAAATAAATTTCGACGCGCTCTTTGCCCTTGCCGATATTGCGGCGCTTGAGGGCGATGTTCCCCACTTCGCCGCTGCGCTTGAGGTGGGTGCCGCCGCAAGGCACGCGGGCGAAGCCGGGCAGCTCCCAATAGCGGCGCTCGGCCGCCTCATCGGAAAAGGCGCTGGCGATGGGCAGATCGGCATCGATCAGCCGCTGCGCCTCGGCGGCAATAACGGGCAGCAAAGCGGTGATCTGCTGGTCCAACGCAAAGTCTATCCGCGCCTTGTCCGCCGCGATATGCGCGCCTATCTTCGCCACGCCGGCCGTCTGGCGGCAGATCAGCTCCAGCACCAGTTCTGCGGCAAAATGCAGCCGCATCAGCCGATAGCGGCGCGGCCAATCTATTTTCACCGCCACCTCGGCGCCGGCGTGCAAGCCGTGATCCGGCTCCAGTGTATAAGCGATGTCCTGCCCCTGCTTCTCCGCCAAACAAACAGGGTGGCCGCCTATGCTGCCGCTATCGCTCTCCTGGCCGCCGGAAAACGCGTAGAAGATGGTGGCTTCCAGCCATACCCGTTCGCCATCGACTCGGCTGATTCGGGTGCTCAGCTCAGTCTGATAAGGGTTGATCCAGAATTGCTTGCCGGTCATGTCTGCAGACTCCTTCGACATCTTCAAGCGCCGCTTGTCTGGCCCTGGTCTGCCAGCCGCTGGTACACCTCCTGCTCCAACCGCTCCATCAGCCGCTCCGGTCGGGATAGCGGCGTAAAGCCGTATTGCGCGTACAAGCCGTGGGCGTCGGCGGTGGCCAGCATCATGCGGCGCAGGTTCTGCAGCTCTGGATGCGCCAGCATGGCGGCGACGATCTGCTTGCCTATGCCCTGCCCTTGCCGCCCATCCAGCACAAAGATATCCGCCAGATAGGCAAAGGTGGCGCGGTCGGTCACCACCCGGCCAAAGCCGACTTGGCTACCCGCCTCGTCATAGGCGCCAAAGCATAGGGAATGCTCAAGCGAGCGCTCGAAGATGTCGCGCGGCAGCCCGCGCGCCCAGTACGACTGCTGCGACAGATACTGGTAGATCCGCTCGCGGTCCAGCCGCAGTGGGTCGCAATCGATTTGCACCGCCATGGCCACGCCCTTGCGCTTGGAAAAGACCTAGCCTAAACAAGTTGCCGGGGCCAAACAAGCGTTTGGCATGAAAACAATGCGTTCATGCCAAAACTACCCTGATTTATGGAATTTCATTCCTTTGTTTCACGCAAAAGCCCGTTGCCAGCCGAGGAAAAAACTCGCACGATAAGGGTTTGCCCATCGCCGCCCTCGCCATGAACCCATTGCCGCTGCTGAGAAACCTGCTGTTCGCGCTGTTGGCGCTGGCCATCTTGCTATGGTGCTATGGCAGCTGGCAGAACCGGCCGGAGCTGGTGGAGGCCGCCATCTGGCTGGGCGATGGCCTGGCCATGGTAGGCGCCTATCTGGTGCCCACCTTCACCGCGCTGCTGGTAAAAAGCCCGCGGCTGCGCACCGTGGCGCTGCTGAATGTCGCGGGCGGATGGCTGATTCTGCCGTGGCTGCTGGCAATGGGCCTGGCGTTGAAACGCGACGACCTGGCCTGAGCGCCGCGCCGCACACCGGGCGACCCGCCGACGCAACAGGCGGGCGCCAGCACACCTAGAGGAGAAGACTCGTGTTCCAACATATCGACGCCTACGCCGGCGACCCCATTCTGTCGCTGGTGGAAGCCTTCGGCAAAGACGCCCGCGCCGACAAGGTCAATCTCAGCATTGGCCTGTATTACGACGAAGCCGGGCGCATCCCGCGGCTGAAGGCGGTGGAGCAGGCCGAAGCGCTGCTGGCCAGCCAGCCGCAGCCGCCGTGTACCTATCTGCCGATGGACGGCCTGGCGGCTTATCGCAACGCCATCCAGGCGCTGCTGTTCGGCGCCGAACACCCGGCCGTGAAAAGCGGCCGCATCGCCACGCTGCAGACGCTGGGCGGCTCCGGCGCGCTGAAAGTGGGCGCGGACTTCCTCAAGCGCTATTTCCCGACGTCCAACGTCTGGGTCAGCGACCCGACCTGGGACAACCACATCGCCATTTTCGAAGGCGCCGGCTTCACGGTGGAGCGTTACCCGTATTTTGATCCGGCCACCCGCGGCGTCGATTTCCCGGCCATGCTGGCCAAGCTGGAAACGCTGCCGGCCAAGAGCATCGTGCTGCTGCACCCCTGCTGCCACAATCCCACCGGCGCGGACCTGACAAACGCGCAGTGGGACCAAGTGGTGGCCGTGGCCAAGGCGCGCCAGCTGATCCCCTTCCTGGACATCGCCTACCAGGGGTTCGGTGCCGGCCTGGAGCAAGACGCCTACGCCATCCGCGCCATGGCCGATGCCGGCGTGCCCTGCCTGGTCAGCAATTCCTTCTCCAAGATCTTCTCGCTGTACGGCGAGCGCTGCGGCGGCTTGTCCGTGGTGTGCGACGACGCCGCCGAAGCGGCGCTGGTGGCCGGCCAGCTGAAGGCCACCGTGCGCCGCAACTACTCCAGCCCGCCGACGCATGGCGCCAAGGTGATTTCCGCCGTGCTGAACGATCCGGAATTGAGGGCGCTGTGGATATCGGAAGTGAATGAAATGCGCGAGCGCATCCAGGCGATGCGCGGCGTGCTGGTGCAGGTGTTGAAGGAAGCGCTGCCTGAGCGCGACTTCGGCTACCTGATGAACCAGCGCGGCATGTTCAGCTACACCGGCTTCAGCCAGGCCCAGGTGGACAAGCTGCGCGAGCAGTTCGGCGTCTATCTGGTGGGCAGCGGCCGCATGTGCGTGGCCGGCCTCAACACCGCCAACGCGCCCTATGTGGCCCAGGCTTTCGCCAAGGTGCAGTAAGCGCGGGCAGAATCAGCAAAGCGGCCATACGGCCGCTTTTTTCATGCGCGCACCATGCCGCGCCAGCCATGCCGGGCGGTATGCGCCGCCAACATCAGCCAGCCGGCATCGTCTTCCAGCTCGGCCAGCCGCAGACAGCTCAGCGCCAGCTTGATGCTGTGATCGTCGGCCTGCGAGCGGGCCATCGCGGCGATTTCCCCGGCGTCGATCAGCGGCATGCTCCCCGGCCGCGGCAAAGGCGGACAACCGTTGCAGATGTATATGCCCAACAGCGCCGCCTGCATCTGCAAGGCCGTGCTGTCCGGCACCTCACTCATGCCATGGCCGCGCGCCAGGCTCAGCGCCGCCTCCCAGCCGGTGAGCAGGTGCAACGCGTCAAACTCATGCCGCGCATGGAACAATAGCCGGGCATAGCGCCGTTGCTCGCGCGCGCTGGCCAGCAGGCCCGGCGGCAGACGTTCCGGCACATCCGGCAAGGCCAGCGCCGCCTCGATGTCATCCAAGATCAGCCGGCTATCCTCCGGCATGGTCATAGGCGCGGCCTGCCAGTCCCGCAGCACCTCGCCCAGGCCCAGCGGGGCGCTGGCAAGGCCAGGCAAGGGCAGCAGACGCCAGTGCGACAGCGCATAGGCCAACGCAGCGTCGATCTCCGGCTCCACGCCGCCGCGCAGCGCATAGGCCAAGCGGATCACGCCGTGGAACGACGCGGATGCCGGCGCGGCCAGCGCCAATTGCAAGCGAAGCGGCCAATGCCGCGCCCAGTCGCCGCGCCCGCGCTCCCAGGCAAAACGCCGCCGCCACGCGCCTTCGCTCTGCGCGTCGCCCAGCCAGCCGCGGGTATCGCCGATATCACGGCCATCGTCCGGCAGCGGTTCCAGATGGCTGCGCCGGGCCGCCAGCAGGCGCAACTCGGCGTCGCTGGCCCCCAACTCAGCCAGGGCCTGCAAAGTCATCGGCAAATGATTGCTCAAACCGCCACGGTAGCTGCCGCTGTAAGGCAGCAACTCAATCAACACATCGCTCAGCATGCCTCGCTCCATGGGAGTGCGTACGCTTTCAGTCTGATATTCACTTCGCTTAAATGCCAATTAGATTTAAGGATAGTCGCAATAGCCAAGCGCAATGCGAACCATGGCGTTGGTTTTGTCGAGATGCCGCTCAAACGCAAGCAAGCGGGGGAAAACCATTCCGCTCTCGCTGGACAGCCAGGCTTTACGTTTCTTTGCAAACCGTCCTTGCCGCTAGAAGCTTGCACAACATCCAACCATTAGAATTTGCTGATCTTATCCCATGAGGCGGCCAAGGCGCAGCCGCCCTAGGGGCTGTTGATGTTTGGTGAGCGATCGCGCCGGGATGCGTTTTACGGCGAATCGAGGCGTTTCGCGTGCCGCATAGTCATTCTCTGCCAGCGCGGAACAACGAAGAGTCGGCGCGAAAGGCGCCCGGCCCTGCGGGTTTGGCCGCTTTGGGCCGGAAGCCGCGTTGCCCAGCCCTTGCATAGAATGACTATGCGGCGGACTGTGCGCCTTGCTTCCGGCACAAATCGGCTCAAACGCGATCCACTCACCAAACGTCAACAGCCCCTAGTGTCTCCAGAAGAGATTTGCAGCATGCGAAACCTTGCCCACCACATCCTGCCGACTTCCGCCACCATGCTGGGCGTATGCATGACCGTCATCCCCATCATCAAGCTGATGAAGGTTGGCCATATCGGCACCATGATCGACGAGCTGCTGGCCGACGACAGCGTGATTTTCCTGATCAGCGCCGTACTGTCTTACTTATCGATACGCCGCCCCAGCTGGGGCCGTTTGGAACGGCATGCGGACATCGCTTTTGTCTTTGGCTTGTGCGGCATGTCGGTGTGCGCGGTGTTGCTTTCATTCGAGCTGTTGTAAGCCCGCTGCAAAATGAAACAAGGGCAAGCCTCTCGGCCAGCCCTTGCTTTCCATCACCATAAACGGATGACGCTCATGCGGCGGAACGCCCCGGCAACGCCGGGGCTTCCGCCCTACTTTACAGCGACGGCAGCACCCCGCCGCCGATCAAACCATTGAAGCGGCCGCTGGCCACCAAGGCGGCGGCTTTTTCGATGTCCGGCGCAAAGTAGCGATCCTTGTCGTAGAACGGCACCTGCTCGCGCAGCATGCCCTTGGCCGCTTCCAGCTTCTCGCTGGACTGGTTAGGTGCGCGGAAGTCTATGCCCTGGCATGCCGCCAGCAGCTCGACGCCCAGGATGCCGGCGGTGTTGCCGGCCATCTCCTTCAGGCGGCGGCCGGCGAAGGTGGCCATGGAGACGTGGTCTTCCTGGTTGGCGCTGGTGGGCAGACTGTCCACCGATGCTGGGTGGGCCAGCGACTTGTTCTCGCTGGCCAGCGCGGCGGACGTCACCTGGGCAATCATGAAGCCGGAGTTGACGCCGCCGTTGTTGACCAGGAACGGCGGCAGCTTGGACAGATTGCTGTCGATCAGCAGCGCCATGCGGCGCTCTGACAAGGAGCCGATTTCGGCGATGGCCAGCGCCAGGTTGTCCGCGGCGAAGGCTACTGGCTCGGCGTGGAAGTTGCCGCCGGACAGGATGTCGTTGTCGCCGGCGAACACCAACGGGTTGTCGGAAACGGCATTGGCCTCGACGCGCAGCACTTCCGCGGCGTGACGGATCTGCGTCAGGCAGGCGCCCATGACCTGCGGCTGGCAGCGCAGCGAGTACGGGTCTTGCACCTTGCCGCAGTTTTCATGCGAGCGCTCGATGTCGCTATGGTCCAGCAGCTGCCGATACAGGCTGGCGGCATCGATCTGGCCTTGATGGCCGCGCACTGCGTGGATGCGCGCGTCAAACGGGGTGCGGCTGCCCAGCGCGGCTTCCACCGACAGGCTGCCGGCCACGGTGGCGGACACGTACAGGTCTTCGGCGGCGAACAGCCCTTCCAGCGCGAAGGCGGTGGATGCCTGGGTGCCGTTCAGCAGGGCCAGGCCTTCCTTCGGCGCCAGGGTGATCGGTTCCAGGCCTGCGGCGCGCATCGCCTCGGCGCCGGACACGCGCTTGCCATCGACAAAGGCCTCGCCCTCGCCGATCAGCACCGCGCTCATATGCGACAGCGGCGCCAGGTCGCCGGACGCACCGACCGAACCCTTCTGCGGAATCACCGGGTAGATCTGGCGGTTGAACAGCGCGATCAGGGCGTCGATGACCTGGCGGCGGATGCCGGAGAAGCCGCGCGCCAGCGAGTTGATCTTCAGCGCCATCACCAGCCGCACGGTGCTGTCTTCCATCGGCTGGCCAATGCCGGCGGCGTGGGACAGCACGATGGAACGCTGCAGCAGCTCCAGCTCCTCGGTGGCGATCTTGGTATTGGCCAACAGGCCAAAACCGGTGTTGATGCCGTAGACGGTGCGGCCCTCTGCCAGCACGCGCGCCACGGTGGCGGCGGAGGCGTCGATCTCCGCATGCGCGGACGGATCGATCTGCAATTGCAGGCCGGTTTCACGTGAAACACGGCGCAGGTCGGCCAGCGTCAGCTGGCCCGGTACGATGTTGAGGATGCTCATGGCTTCTGTCTCTCTTGCTTCTCTTATGTTTTGCTCATCGATGGCTGATCCGGGCCGGATTCAGCCAATGCGGGACCAGATCAGCGTCACGCGCTCTTTCAATCCCTGGCCGGACAGCTTGAGCCGCCCATCGGGAAGCCGTTCCACCTCGCGCCGCATGGTCTGGCCAATGACTGCCGGCGCGCTGGATTGCAAGGCGGTGTGGTAGACCACGCCCGGCTCCTTGCCCAGCCGCCAGCGGCCGGTGTAGAAGTTGGACACCCGCTGCGCGTCTTCCGGGCTCGGATTGGCCAGCGGCTGTCGGTTCTGCGCCACGCTGACGTAGCCGCTGGCGGTATAGATCAGCGTGCCGCTCTGCTCGCCAGGCCAATGGAAGGCCTCGCCGTTTTCGCGGTGGACGATGAAATCGTCCAGCCTCCATTCGCCGATCAAATCGCTTGCATGCACTTCCTGCTCTCCCATAACGAGGTAGGCGGAACGCCCCGCCGATGGGGCTTCCGCCCTACGCGCTTACTTCAGCATCGGCAGGTCCAGGCCCTGTTCCTTGGCGCAGTTCACCGCGATGTCGTAGCCGGCGTCGGCATGGCGCATCACGCCGGTGGCCGGGTCGTTGCGCAGCACGCGGCCCAGGCGCTCGGACGCGGCATCGGTGCCATCGCAGACGATGACCACGCCGGCATGCTGCGAGAAGCCCATGCCCACGCCGCCGCCGTGGTGCAGCGATACCCAGGTGGCGCCGCCGGCGGTATTCAGCAAGGCGTTGAGCAGCGGCCAATCGGACACTGCGTCGGAACCGTCCTTCATGGATTCGGTTTCGCGATTGGGGCTGGCGACGGAGCCGGAGTCAAGGTGGTCGCGGCCGATGACGATCGGCGCCTTCAGCTCGCCGTTCTTCACCATCTCATTGAAGGCCAGGCCCAGGCGGACGCGGTCTTTCAGGCCCACCCAGCAGATGCGCGCCGGCAAGCCCTGGAAGGCGATGCGTTCCTTGGCCATGTCCAGCCAGTTGTGCAGGTGCGGATCGTCCGGGATCAGTTCCTTCACCTTCTGGTCGGTCTTGTAGATGTCTTCCGGATCGCCGGACAGCGCCACCCAGCGGAAGGGGCCGATGCCCTCGCAGAACAGCGGGCGGATATAGGCCGGGACGAAGCCGGGGAAGTCGAAGGCGTTTTGCACGCCCTCTTCCAGCGCCATCTGGCGGATGTTGTTGCCGTAATCCAGCGTGGCCGCGCCGCGGCTTTGCAGTGCCAGCATGGCGCGCACTTGCACAGCCATGGACTTCTTGGCGGCGGCGGTGATTTCGGCGGCGGCGGTCTTCTGCTTGTCGCGCCATTCGGCCACGGTCCAGCCCTGCGGCAGATAGCCGTGCACCGGGTCGTGGGCCGAGGTCTGGTCGGTAACCACGTCCGGCGTGATGCCGCGCGCCACCAGCTCGGCGAACACGTCGGCGGCGTTGCCCAAGAGGCCCACCGACACCGCCTTGCCCGATTGCTTGGCGTCTTCCAGAATCGCCAGCGCTTCGTCCAGCGTCTTGGCCTTGCGGTCCACATAGCGGGTTTTCAGCCGGAAATCGATGCGGGTTTCGTCGCATTCGACGGCGATCATGGAAAATCCCGCCATGGTGGCGGCCAAGGGCTGCGCGCCGCCCATGCCGCCCAGGCCGCCGGTCAGAATCCAGCGCCCCTGCGGCTTGCCGCCGAAGTGCTGGTTGGCCACCGCGTAAAACGTTTCATACGTGCCCTGCACAATGCCCTGCGAGCCGATATAAATCCACGAGCCGGCCGTCATCTGGCCGTACATCATCAGGCCCTTTTTATCGAGCTCGTTGAAGTGCTCCCAATTGGCCCAGTGCGGCACCAGATTGGAGTTGGCGATCAGCACGCGCGGCGCGTTTTCGTGGGTCTTGAACACGCCCACCGGCTTGCCGGACTGCACCAGCAGCGTTTCGTCGTCCTCCAGCCGCTGCAGGGTATCCAGAATCTTGTCGTAGCATTCCCAGTTGCGGGCGGCGCGGCCGATGCCGCCGTACACCACCAGAGACTGCGGGTGCTCGGCCACTTCGGCGTCCAGATTGTTCTGGATCATGCGGTAGGCGGCTTCGGTCAGCCAGCTCTTGCAGGTCTTCTCGCTGCCGCGCGGCGCGCGGATATGGCGGGATGCGTCAAAACGCGGGTCGGTCATGGGGGCTCTCCTCTGTAAAACTTACATGCCTGATTGGCCACGAAAACCACGAAAGGACACGAAAAGAAACCAGACTCAACGCTTCCTCTCGCTCATCCATAGCCCACGCTTTTGCGTGCTTTTCGTGGGTTTCGTGGCTGAAATTCAGCTTTTAACGCCGCAGATTGCGCGCCAACGACCAGGCCAGCCGCGCCGCCGCCTTGGCGCCGTGGCTGTCGATGTCGTATTCCGGGTTGAATTCCACCAGGTCGGCGCCGACCAGCTTGCCGCTCTTGGCGATGCGCGCAGCCAGCGACTCCACCACCGCGATGTCCACGCCGTAGCCGGCAGGGGCCGACACCGCCGGCATCTGCGCCGCCGGCAGCACGTCCAGATCGATGGTCAGGTAGACCACGTCCACGCTGTCGAGAAAGTCGGCCAGTTGGCCGCGGATGTCGGCCAGCTGCCAGCCGTTCATGTCGGTATCCAGCCGCCACTCGGCGCCCAGCTGCCGCGCGGTGTCGAACAACGCCTGGGTGTTGGCGGTTTCGGCCACGCCCAGGCACAAGTAGCGGAAATGCTGGCCATGCTGCGCGCAATCGGCGGCGATCTGCGCAAACGGCGTGCCGCTGGTGGCCTCGTCGGCATGGCGCAGGTCGAAGTGGGCGTCGAAATTGACGATGCCGATGCGCTTGCCGGGATGGGCATCGGCCAGGCCCAGCCAGTGGCCGTAGGCGGTTTCATGGCCGCCCCCGAGCACCAGCGGCAGATGGCCGGCGGCGGAAACTTGCTGCACCTTCAAGGCCAGCTTGCGCTGGGCGGCGTCCAGATTGCCGGCGTCGCACACCACGTCGCCTGCGTCGTACAGCGGCTGCGTGGGGTGGTAGGCCAGATTGGCCAAGGCCTTGCGCAAGGCATTCGGGCCGCCGGCCGCGCCGACGCGGCCCTGATTGCGCCGCACGCCTTCGTCGCAGGCGAAGCCGATGATGGCGATGCCCGGCGCGCCGCCTTCCGGCAAGGCCTGCACCACCTGGTGCCAGCGCCGCGCCGCCTCGCCTTCGCCGGCGTCGATGCGGCCGGTCCACACGCTCATATTGATGCTCATCGCTGAATCCTTGTCTTGCGCCACACCGCAGCCGCGCGCAGCCGCGGCGTTTGCGTGGCGGTCATGCGGTTAATCGATGTGTTGAACCGTCCCGCGGAACACGCGCTGTTTCAACACCGGCACCCCCACGCTATAGGCGATCTCGGCCGGATGTTCGATGTCCCATACCAAGAGGTCCGCCACATAGCCGGCCGCCAGGCGGCCATGCGTGGCGCCGCGGCCCAGAGCCTGCGCCGCGTGGCGAGTCACGCCGGCCAGCGCTTCTTCCGGCGTCAGGCCAAACAGCACGCAGGCTTGGTTCATCGCCAGCCGGATCGAAGCAAACGGGCTGGTGCCGGGGTTCAGGTCGGTGGACACCGCCATCGGCACGCCGGCGGCGCGCAGCTGGTCCACCGGCGGCTTTTGCGTCTCGCGCAGGAAATAGAAAGCGCCGGGCAGCAACACCGCCACCGTGCCGGCGCGCTGCAGCGCGGCGATGCCCTCTTCGTCCAGGTATTCGATATGGTCGGCCGACAGGCCGCCGAACTCCGCCACCAGCGCCGCCCCGTGCAGGTTGGACAACTGCTCGACATGGCCCTTCACTTGCAGGCCATGGCCGCGCGCGGCTTCGAACACGCGGCGGGTTTGCGCCGGGGTGAAACCGACGGATTCGCAGAACACATCCACCGCTTCGGCCAGGCCGGCCCTGGCCGCCACCGGCAGGATGGATTCGATGACCAGATCGATATAGCCATCGGCGTCGCCGGCATATTCCGGCGGCACCGCGTGCGCGGCCAGCAGCGTGGCCGCCACTTCCACTGGCAGCGAATCCTGCAACCGCCGCGCGGCGGCCAATTGCTTGAGTTCGTCCGCTTGGGTCAGGCCGTAGCCGGATTTGATCTCCACCGTGGTGACGCCCTCGGCCATCAACGCCTTCAGCCGAGGCAGGCTTTTCAACGCCAGCTCCTCCTCGTCCAGCCAGCGGGTGGCGCGCACGGTGGAGACGATGCCGCCGCCCTCGGCGGCGATCTGCTGGTAAGGCACGCCGGCCAGCCGCTTTTCCCACTCCGCCGCGCGGCTGCCGCCATACACCAGGTGGGTGTGGCAGTCGATCAGGCCGGGCGTGACCCAGCGGCCCTGCAGATCGAACACCTCGCCGTCAAACGCGGCCGGATCGACCTCCGCCTGCGGCAACACCGCCGCGATGTGGCCGTCGCGCAACAACAGCGCGTGGCCTTCCAGGCTGCCGTACGGCGCGGCGCGGGCCGGGTCCATGGTGGCCAGCCGGGCGTTCAGCCACAGGCTGGGGCGGTGCGGATGAATCGGTGGCATCGGTTTCTCGCGCAGTGATTTGTATATACAAATACGCGCATGGTTTAGCACTGTCAAGCCGCTGATTTGTAAAATCCGCTACAAATACTTGATGTTGCAAGGCAATAAAAAAGGCTGCCCGCTGGCAGCCTTTTCCCAAATGCATTAATTGTATATACCGATTTACTTTTTCACTCGCGTTTGCGAACGCAGCTTGTAACGCAGCCCGGGGTGCGTCAGCCGGGCGAAGCTGACCAGCTTCTTGTGCGACCAGGTGCGGCGCAGCACCAACAGGCAGGGCTCGGCGGCGGCAATGCCCAACAGCGCCTGCTCCGCCGGCCCCGGCAACACGGCTTCCACGCTATGCTCGATATCAGTGAGCGGGCAGCTTTGCATCAGGTAGTCGTTGGGCGTGCGCTCGCGG
This sequence comes from Chromobacterium sinusclupearum, assembly GCF_002902845.1. Lineage (GTDB taxonomy): Bacteria > Pseudomonadota > Gammaproteobacteria > Burkholderiales > Chromobacteriaceae > Chromobacterium > Chromobacterium sinusclupearum. The sequence continues at coordinate 18,222 of NZ_PPTF01000023.1, read as the reverse complement.
AAATCCTGGCGCAGGTAGTCGGGCGCGAAAGCCGGGTTGACGTAGCGGTCTTCCAGCTGGATCGGCACCTCGTCCTCGCAATGGACGATCAGCGAGTGATACACCAAGCCGCCGGCGCGCACGCTCAGCCGCAACGCCACTTCCTCGCTGGCCGGCACCGCCTCCAGCACCATCACTTGAGCGGTATGGCGATGGCCGCGCGCCTCGATCTCGGCGGCGATGTTGTTGATGTCCAACAGCGGCGACTCCGCCTTGCGTTCCGCCACGTAAGTGCCGTCGCCGGCGAAACGCAGCAGGATGCCGGCTTCGGCCAGGTCGCGCACCGCCTTGTTGACCGTCATCCGCGACACGCCAAACTGGCGCGCCAGCTCCAGCTCCGGCGGAATCTTGCAACCGGGCAGGAAGTGGCGGTCGCGAATGCCGGACAGGATGTAGTCCTTGATCCGTTGGTAACGGGGTTGCGGGGCGTCTGACACCGTGGCTCCATGTTCGAGGGAATGGCCGATTGTAGCGCGAGCGGCCGCATCGCTGGATGATCCAGCGCAGAAAACCGGAGGCAAGCCATGATGACCCTGCCGCAGTGGCTGGAGGCGTACGACGAAAGCCATCGCCATCCGTTCAACATCGCCATGCACAAGCTGTGCGTGCCGCTGATCGTGCTGTCGCTGCTGGGCATGCTGATGGCCCTGCCCGGCCCGCTGCCCTGGGCCTGGCTGGCCGTGCTAGCGGGCGTGGCCTGGTACTGGCAGCTGTCGCGCCAGGCCGCGCTGGTGATGGCGCTGTTGTGCAGCGTGGCGCTGCTGTTGCTGACCGCGGCGCAAAGCGCCGGCTGGCCGCTGGGTTATCTCTCGCTGCTCGTGTTCTCGCTGGCCTGGGTGGGCCAGTTCGTCGGCCATGCGCGCGAAGGCAGGAAACCCTCGTTCACCCAGGATTTGCAATTTCTGCTGATCGGCCCGCTGTGGACCCTGCGCGCGCTGTGGCTGCGGCTAGGTCTGATCGATCACGAAACGCCGACCAAACCCTGATCCACCGCAGCATGACCCTACCGCCACGCGCTATCATCGGTCTTTTTCCGGATTTCGATGGAGCGCACATGTCCTACCCGCAAGGAATGAGCCTGGCCGAACTGGCGCCAGGCGTGGAGCAGATTCTGCTGGCCGGCGACGGCTTTTCCGCCCGCATCGCGCTGCTGGGGGGCCAGTTGCTGGACTACCGCCGCGGCGAGGAACCGCCGTTGTTCTACCTGTCGCCGCAGTCGGCGTATCAACCGGGCAAGGCGATACGCGGCGGCGTGCCGGTGTGCTGGCCCTGGTTCGGCGCCCATCCGTCCGACGCCGCGCAAACGGCGCACGGCGTGGCCCGCCAGCAACTGTGGAAGCTGGCCGAGGCGTCCCGCGACGGCGAAGTGTTCCACGTGAAACTCAACGGACCGCGCCACGGCGAGCTGTCGGCCAAGCTGGCCTTCCGCATCGGCCCGGACGGCGTGGCCATCGAGCTTGCCACCAGCAACCACAGCGCATTGCCGCAAACCGTCAGCGCCGCGCTGCACAGCTATTTCGCGGTATCCGATATCGACCAGGTCAGCCTGCTGGGCCTGGAAAGCGCGCCGGCGCACGACAAGCTGAGCGATCGCCGGCTGAATCTGCCGGCCCTGCCGTTCCGTTTTGACGGCGAGGTGGACCTGGTAGCCTACCGCGGCGGCGCCATCACGCTGCAGGATGCCGGCTGGCGGCGCGCCGTCCGCATCACCAGCGCCGGCTCGCACAGCGTCGTGGTGTGGAACCCGGCGCCGGCCAAGGCGCAACGGCTGGCGGACCTGCCGGATGCCGACTGGCGGCGCTTCGTCTGCATCGAAACCGCCAACGCCGGCGACGACGCCCGCACGCTCGCGCCGGGCGCGGCGCATAAGCTGGCTTGCCGTGTGGATTTCTCTTGCCGCGACTAGGGGTTATAATCGATGACTTGCCGCCGGCAGCAATCCGGCGGCGTTTCCCCGCATACCGGAACATTGCAGCAATGGCACGACCAGACAAGATTTCCCGCTTCCTTCCGCTCACCTTTGCCAACGGCAACAGCGTGCGCCGTTTCGGCAAGCATTGCCCGCAATGCCGCTCCATGGTCAGCGCCGAACACATGGAAGGCATTGCCAGCCTGATGCAGGGCAAGATCTTCCTGTCCGCCGACGCCCGCTGCCCCAAATGCGGCGAAACCTTCCCGGTGGCCTGCGTCATCAGCGACGACAAGCGCGTGCATCGCGTGGTGCTGCCTTTGTGGATCTTCCGCATGTGGCTGAAATCCGCCACCCGGCACGACCCGCAGCCGGTGGACAACGACAGCTGGCAAGTGGAGAACGAATCGCCGCAGGGCCTGATGCTGTCGGCCGACGCCGAGGTAGTCCGCTCCGAAGAAATCCTCGGCCGCTTCCAGGGCGAGCCGATCTGCGCCTGGATCGAATACCAGGGCCAGCGCTTCGTCTTCGACCGCGCCGCCTCCAGCAATAATCTGGCGCTGACGCCGAGCGAGCTGCTGCTGGAAGGGCGCTTGATCTACCGGCAGCAGTAAGGGCTGCCGGCGCGCCAAAGCAAAACGGCCAGGTTTCCCTGGCCGTTTTGCGTTTCAACCCCAGCCTCAATGCACGCTGGCCGGATAATGGCCGGCCACCCAGCTTTCGAAGCGGTCGAACATCGCCGCGTCGCCGGCCGCGTTGTCGGCGATCAGCTCCGCGCCATGCACCAGGCGGATATGCGCATCCAGATCGGCCGGGTACTGCGCCGGATAGTCGCGCGCGGCGGATTCGGCTATCAGCTTCTGCGCCTCGGCCCACGCTTGCTCCACGCTCTGGTTGCAGCTGTCGGCCAGATAGCGGGCGTTGAACGGCTCGCCGGTCAGGCTCAGCAGCGTGGCGTTGTGGTTGATGCTGTTGCCCGGACCCCAGTAGTGCTGAGCCAGCAGCGGGCCGATGGCCGGGTTGTCGGTCAGATAGCCGAACTTGCCGATGAAGTAGGCGCGGGTCTGATACACCGCCATATTGGCCAGCAGGTAGCCGTGATAGGCGGCGGCCGATTCCTGGTTCAGCAGATGCGGTATGGCCAGCAACGGGCGCGGGCTGACGGCTATGCCCAGGATGCGCCGCTCGCTGCTGCGCGCCAGTTCCAACACCTGCTCGGCGGTCAGCTCGTTTTCCGGCAGCGCGTACAACGCGCGCTCGAAGTAAGCGACGACGGCGATGGAGCGCTCGGCGTAGGCGGCAAACGGCTGGGCGGCCTCGATGCGGGCGCGGATCAGCTCGTCCGGGATCACCTCGCCCTGGCTGTTGCGGGCATAACGCTTCAACCAATCGGCGTCGTCCAGCAGGCTGTCGCAGAACATGCTCTGGGTTTCGGCATAGGCCATCGAAGTCGGCGCGAACTCCTGCGAGAAGCACGGCGAATTCTGCGTCACATTGGCGAAGTGCGCGGCGTGGCCGCCCTCGTGGAACAGGGTGTTGATGGCGCGCGCGCCGCTGCCCACCTGGTCCGGCTTGGCGTCGGCGGTGAAGTTGATCTGGCCGGGCACCCAGGTTTCGCCGTCGAAGAAGGATGGAATCGGACCATGGCAGAAGCCGTTCTGGTACTTGCCCTGGCGCTCGATCAGGTCCAGCTGCATGGTCGCGCCGCGGTACTGGATGCCCAGGCGGCGGAAACTCAGCACCCAGCGTTCCACCGCCTTGGAGAACGGCAGGTAGGGATCGATCTGGCGGGTGACGTCGCCGCTCATATGGAAGCGCAGATTGTGGCCCTGCAAGGCAGCGGCGCCATGCTTGGCCTGCAGCTCGTCCAGCGCGCGCTGGTTGGCGTCGCGGGTGCGCGCCTCGAAGTCATCCAGGATGGCGAACAGCTGATCCGGCGTCATCTGCTCGTTCTTCTTCACCTTGTATTCGAAGTAGTCGGCATAACCGAGGCTGCGGGCCAGCTGGTTGCGCTTGCCCACGATGTCGAGAAAGCCGTTGTCCAGCACCCAGCGCTCCAGGCCCAGCAAGGCGTCGTGCGAGCTCTTGCGCGCCGCTTCGTCGCGGTTGGTGCCCATATTGGTGGACAAGCCGCTCAACGTCGCATTCTCGCGCTCGCCGGCCTCGTTGATGTGCTGCAATTGGTAATCGCGGCGCTTGGCGAACAGCTGAGACTCCAGCTCCACCAGCTCCGTCATCAGCCGGCGCGCTTCCTCGCTTTCGATGATGTTGCTTTCAAACAGCGCCCGCCAGCCCTGGAAACCGTGCAGCAGCGCGTCGCGCTCGGCGCCGGACGGCAGCGCCTGCAACTGGGCGATGGCGGACTGGGTTTGCGCCAGCCGCTTAGGGCTGGAGATGAAATCCTTGAACGCGGCTTCGGCGCGGGCGAAGCCGGCGTCGTCGTCGGACACCGCCATATAGGTGTCCCAGAACAGATCTTCCTTGGCCTTATGGATGGCCAGATATTCGTGGTTGAGCGCGTCGAACTCGCCGCGCAGCGCTGCCAATGCAGTCATTCCCATTTCTCCTGGAGGGTGTCGCCGCTCGGATGGCGGCTTGAGTCCAGCCGCAGTCAAAGACAGCGGCATGTATGAGCAAGTCTCATTTCAAAGTGGGATCAAGGTCAAGCAAATACTGGGAATTGACCATCAAATTCATGAGCCATGCACATTGCTAACCACAAAGCTCAGCCTGGCGGCCACCAGCACAGCGACGCTTCGCGGCCGGCCTCGACAAAGCCCAGCTTCCGGTACAAATCCAGCGCGTGATAATGGGCGTCGGCCACGATGACCAGCCGCGAGGTCCGTTGCAGCCCCCATTGCGCCAGATGGCTGAGCAGCTGGCTGGCCAGCCCCAGCCGCCGCACATGCGGCGCCGTGGTCACATGCTGCAAACGCGCCATGCCGGGCAACAGGAACAGGCCGGCGCAGCTGAGCAGCGCGCGGCCGTCGAACACGCCCCAGACATGGCCCAGTCCGGCCGCTTCCCGTTCGAGCAAGCGCTGTTGACGGCCCTGCAGATAGGCGCGGTAATCGGCCTCGGCATGGCCAGGCTCGCGCGTATCCGCCAGCAACTGTCGCCATTGCGCCCAGTCGGCTTCGCCGGCCAGCGGGCGGATGCTCAGCCAGGGGCTGGCGGGAACCGGCCGCCACTCTGATTCGCCCAGCAGCAGCACCACGCTTTCCAGATAGCGATAGCCCACGTCCAGCCAATCGCGGTAGCGCGCCTGGCAATCTTCACCGGTCTGCAGCCACCACAGCGTGCGGTGGCGGATGCCGGCATGGCCGGAGAAAGCGGCGTCAAAACGCGTTTCCCAGTATTCCCGCCCCCGCTGCGCCGGCGGCTGGTCCAATAGCAAGGCATTGCCATAATAAAAATCGGCTTGTCCCGGGCTGAGCAAGCGCCAGCAGCCATCCTGCCGCTGCAAGGCGCTGCCCTCCAGCCGCCAGTCGCTTTCCGTGCCCAGCATGCCCAGGCTCAGCGCCAGCGGCACCCGTCCGTTGCGGGCCGGGGCCTCGACAAAACCGAGCCGCGCCGCCAGCTTGCGCGCAGGCAGATTGGTTTCGCCGGCATCGGCCTCGATCCGGCTCAAGCCCAGAGCATTGAAAGCCGCGTCCAACACCATGCTGCCGGCTTCTTGCGCCAAGCCCTGGCCCCAGGCAGCTTCCGCCAGCTCCAGGCCGAAGCTGGCCACGCCGGGCGCGGCGCTGCCGCGCAAGCCGACCGAACCGATCAGCTCGCCATTGTCGCGCCGCACGATAGCCAGTTGCCAGGCGCGGCGCAGCGGGCGCTGCTGCTCGATGAAGCGCTGCAGCAGCATGGCGGAGTACGCCGGACTCCGCTCGGCCGCGGCGCCATGCCGGCCAAAACCCGGCGTGCCGCGCAACGCTTGATAGGCCGGCAGGTCGTCGGCGCAAAAATCGCGCAGCAGCAGGCGGGATGAGATCAAGGGAAGATTCAACATAGGCCGCCCTTCTCCAGACGCAGCTGTTCGGCGCGTTGCAAGAACTGCTGGCGCTCGAAGCGATCGTTGGGATGGAGGGGCGCGAATAATCGGCGCAAGGCCGGATCGGCTGGACGCGACTCGTCGCCCAGCATGTCGCGCTGCAGATGGCGCGACAGGAAGATAAAGAACGATGCCATGATGGCGGTACCTGTAAAGAACGATAAAGAGCGATGGAAGGCGCTTGCGGCTTCCGGACTGCCCTGACGCCGGCGGATGGCTCCTCCGGCGCGGGAGCGCGCAGTCTGCGCGCTCGCCAACTACTCGTCAAGCATATTGTTCAGCGCTGTCCGCATCAGTGCTGGATACGCCCTGGCTCGTGCGAGCGCTGATAAGCCTGCCGCCAGCGCCCCAGGCTGGTGCGCAACACCGCGTCCATCAACCCCAATTGCAAGCCCACCAGCGTGGCGTACAGCAGCATGCCTTGCTCGCTGGGCATCAGCGGCACCGCCCAATCGCTCAGGTGCGGATAAAGCAGCCAGGCCAAGGCCAGTCCGGCCACCAGCGTCAGTTCCACCGCGCGCCAAGAACGGGTGCGCAACGCCAGCCGCGTAATGATATCGGTGAGGAAGAACACCAGACTGACGAGATAAAGGGCTACCATCGCTTTTCCTTTCCGCCATTGGCGCGCTGCCGCCGCGCCAGCCAAGTTTTCACTACCGCATCGGTCAGGCCCAGCTGCAAGCCAACCAAGGCGGCGTAACACGCCATGCCGTAGGCGTCCGGCATCCACGGCAACAGCCAAAACGGCAGGCGCGGGTACAGCAGCCAGGCCAGCAGCGCCGTCAATCCGGCCAACAGACGCAAGGCCGTCGCGCCGCGCTGCCGCAGCCAGTAACGCACGCTCACCGCGCTAGCCAAAAACACCAAGCAAACCAGCCACAGCACCGCGCTCGCTCCGCCGTCTTTCTTCGGTTATAGCCAGCCCGATCCATACTTTCGGACAGGCGGACCCGCCATTCGTCAGAAAACCCGAACGCCATAAGCAAACAGCCCCGCGTTGGCGGGGCTGTTCAATCAGGACGGGGCTTTCAGACCGATGCGGGGCTGCGTCTTCCGCGCCACAAGCCGCGCAGGCCGACGGCGGAATACAGCAACAACGCCGCCCAGATCAGGGCAAAGCCCAGCGCGCGGTCCGGGCCGAACGGCTCGCCATACAACAACACGCCCAGGGCCAGCTGGATGCTGGGGCCGATGTACTGGATCACCCCCACCGTAGCCAGCTTCAAGCGGCGCGCTCCGGCGGCGAACATCAACAAGGGCACCGCGGTGACCACCCCGGCCCCGACCAACAACATGTCGCCTTGCCAACCCAAATGGCCGAACGCACCATCGCCGCGCCAGGCGAACCATAACAGTGCGGCCAGCGCCAGCGGCGACATCAGGAAGGTCTCCAAGGCCAGCCCCGGCAAGGACGGCAGCGGCGCCATCTTGCGCAGCAAGCCATACAGGCCAAAAGTGGCCGCCAGCGACAGCGCGATCCACGGCAGCGCGCCGGCGCTGAGGGTCAGCCAGGCCACGCCCGCCGCGGCCAGGGCCACCGCCAGGCGCTGCGGCCGGCTCAGCCGCTCGCCCAGAAACAAGCGGCCCAGCAGCACATTGACCAAGGGATTGATGAAATAACCGAGGCTCGCCTCCACCACGTGGCCGGCATTCACCGCCCAGATATAGATCAGCCAGTTCAGCGACAGCACGGTCGACGACAAGGCGAAGATGCCCAGCTGGCGCGGACGGCGCAGCGCCTCGCGCAGATCGCCCCATTGCCGCAGCGCGCTGAGCACCAGGGCAACGAACAAGGCCGACCACACGATGCGGTGGCACAGAATTTGCAAAGCCGGAACGCTGTGCAACGGTTTCCAATACAGCGGAAACAGTCCCCAGCAGACGAAGGCGCCTACGGTGTACAGCACGCCGCGACCGGCACCATCGGATGAAGAAACAGACATGGGATTCTCGAAAACAATGCTCCAACAGACAGCTTACCCGTTTTGTCCGCTAGGAATAATCAGTAAACCCTGCACAGTCCGTTCACAAACACTTAACAAAACACGGATTTTTGCTGCACTGGCACATAAACCGCACTGCCAGGCGCTGTCCCGCGCGATCTCTTTGACGTTGACGTAAACGTCAACTATAGTCTGGCGGCATTAGGGTTAACACTCTAAGCTGCATCAGCCGCGCATACCAAGGGCACACGGTATAAAAATAAAGTGTCAGTCGCGTTGCCACGCAGCAGACGCCCGGCACACGCCGCCCACAAGGCCGCCCGCGGGCTGATCGCCACAAGCGAGCACGACAGGAGGAGAAACCATGTCAATCCGCCATGCAGACCTGGAAGAAAAATACACCGCCCCCACCGGCCAGGTACTGATGACAGGCATTCAGGCGCTGGTGCGCCTGCCCATGCTGCAACAACAACTGGACCAGGCTGCCGGCCTGAATACCGCCGGCTATGTCACCGGCTATCGCGGCTCGCCCTTAGGCAACGTCGACCAGACCATGATGAAGGCCAAGAAGCACCTGGACGCCCACAAGGTGGTGTTCCATCCCGGCCTCAACGAAGACCTGGCCGCCACCGCCATCTGGGGCACGCAGCAGGTCAATATGTTCGAGGGCGCCAAGTACGACGGCGTCTATTCGATGTGGTACGGCAAGGGCCCCGGCGTTGACCGCTCCGGCGACGTGATCAAGCACGGCAACGTGGCCGGCACCTCCAAGCACGGCGGCGTGCTGCTGGTGTGCGGCGACGACCATGCGGCCAAGTCGTCCACCTTCCCGCACCAGTCCGACCACATCCTGGCCGCCAGCATGATTCCGGTGTTGTCTCCATCCGGCGTGCAGGAAGTGCTGGACCTGGGCCTGCACGGCTGGGCGATGAGCCGTTATTCCGGCTGCTGGGTGGCGATCAAGGCCATCACCGACACCATCGAAAGCTCGGCCATCGTCGACATCTCGCCGGAACGCTTCGAGTTCAAGATTCCCAAGGACTTCCCGCTTCCGGAAGACGGCCTGAACATACGCTGGCCGGACACCCCGCTGGCGCAGGAAAAGCGCGTGCTGCACCACCGCCTGTACGCCGCGCTGGCCTACGCTCGCGAGAACAAGCTGAACCGCATCACGCTGGATTCTCCCAAGCCGCGCCTGGGCATCATCACCTGCGGCAAGAGCTATCTGGACGTGATGCAGGCGCTGGACGACCTCGGCATCAGCGAAGCGCAGGCGGCGGAAATCGGCCTGCGCATCTTCAAGGTGGGCATGGTATGGCCGCTGGAGCCGGAAGGCGTGCGCCAGTTCGCCGAGGGCCTGGAGGAGATTCTGGTGGTGGAGGAGAAGCGCCAGATCATCGAATACCAGCTGAAGGAACAGCTGTACAACTGGCGCGACGACGTGCGCCCGCGGGTGGTGGGCAAGTTCGCCGAGAAAGGCGAATGGGCGCTGCCGCACGGCGATTGGCTGCTGCCGGCCGCCGGCGAGCTGACGCCGGCCATGATCGCCCGCGCCATCGCCAGCCGGCTGGCGCTGATCTACGACAGCCCGGTGATCCACGACCGCCTGAAATTCTACGACGATAAAGAAGCGCAGCTGGTCAAGCCGCGCGAGTCCATCGCCCGCGTGCCGCATTACTGCTCCGGCTGCCCGCACAACACCTCCACCAAGCTGCCGGAAGGCAGCCGCGCCGTGGCCGGCATCGGCTGCCACTACATGGCGCACTGGATCAGCCCGGAAAACACCAAGACCTTCACCCAGATGGGCGGCGAGGGCATCACCTGGTTGGGCCAGGCGCCGTTCACCACCACCAAGCACATCTTCACCAATCTGGGCGACGGCACCTACTTCCACTCCGGCATCCTGGCCATCCGCGCCGCAGTGGCCGGCAAAGTGAACATTACTTACAAGATCCTGTACAACGACGCGGTGGCGATGACCGGCGGCCAGCACGTGGACGGCTATCTGGACGTGCCGATGATGACGCGCCAGCTGGCGGCCGAAGGCGTCAAGCGCATCGTGATCACCAGCGATGACCCGGACAAATACAAGCACGCCCAGGGCCTGGCCCCCGGCATAGACGTGTTCCACCGCCGCGAACTGGACCGCGTGCAACGCGAGCTGCGCGACACCGAAGGCGTCACCATCCTGATCCATGACCAGACCTGCGCGGCGGAAAAACGCCGTCGTCGCAAACGCAACGAGTTTCCGGACCCGGCCAAGCGCGCCTTCATCAACGAACGCGTGTGCGAAGGCTGCGGCGATTGCAGCCAGAAATCCGGCTGCCTATCGGTGCTGCCGGTGGAAACCCCGCTGGGCCGCAAGCGCAAGATCGACCAATCGAGCTGCAACAAGGACTACTCCTGTGTCGAGGGCTTCTGCCCCAGCTTCGTCACCGTGGAAGGCGGCAAGCTGAAGAAGCCGGCCGGCGCCAGCGCCGATCTGGCCAAGATGCCAGCCTTGCCGGAACCGAAGATTCCGGCGCTGCACGAGCCGTTCGGCATCATGGTGACCGGCGTCGGCGGCACCGGCGTGGTCACCATCGGCCAGGTGCTGGGCATGGCGGCCTATCTGGACAACAAGGGCGTGACGGTGCTGGACATGGCCGGCCTGGCGCAGAAAGGCGGCTCGGTGTGGTCGCACGTTCGCATCGCCGAACATCAGGAGCAGCTGCACGCCGTGCGCATCGCCGCCGGCGACGCCAACCTGGTGCTGGGCTGCGACCTGGTGGTGACCGCAGCGGAAGAAGCCCTGGCCAAGATGCGCGAGGGTTTCAGCTACGCCATCGTCAATAACTACGAGTCGCCGACCAGCGGCTTCCTGAAAAACCCCGACCTGCGCTTCCCGGCCAAATCGATGAAGGATGCCATCATCGAATCCGTCGGCGCCGGCCGCTTCAGCGAGGTCAACGCCAACCGGCTGGCCACCGCGCTGATGGGCGACGCCATCGCCAGCAATATGTTCATGCTCGGTTACGCCTGGCAAAAGGGCCTGGTGCCGGTATCGCTGGAAGCCATCATGGAAGCGGTGCGGCTCAACGGCGCCGCGGTGAAGTTCAACCAGGACGCCTTCAGCTGGGGCCGCCACGCCGCGCACGATCTGGCCCGCGTGGAAGCGCTGGTCAGCCCCAGCGCCGTGGTGCAGTTCGTGCCGCGCGAAACGCCGGACGCCGTAGTGCATCACCGCGCCACCTTGCTCACCGCCTACCAGAACGAGGCGCTGGCCGAGCGCTACAAGGAGCGGGTGCAGCAGGTGAAGCAGGCCGAGGAGGCCGTCAACCCGAGCAGCACCGCGCTGACGCTGGCCGCCGCGCGCGCCTACTACCATCTGCTGGCCTACAAGGACGAGTACGAGGTGGCGCGGCTGTACAGCGACGGCGAGTTCCAACGCGAGGTGGCCGCCCAGTTCGACGGCGACTACAAGCTGCGCTTCCACATCGGCGTGGCCTGGCTCACCGGCGGCAAGCCGCGCAAGATCCCGTTCGGCCCGTGGCTGATGCCGGCGATGAAGGCCTTGGCCAAGCTGCGCTTCCTGCGCGGCACGGCGCTGGACCCGTTCGCCTGGCAGACGGACCGCAAGCTGGAGCGCCAGCTGATCGCCGAGTTCGAACAACAGCTGCCTACCGTGCTCTCCCGGCTGAATCTGGCCGCGCTGCCGCAGGCGGTGGAGTGGATGAAGACCTGGGAAGGCGTGCGCGGCTTCGGCCACATCAAGCTGCGCAACTACCAGCAGGCGAAGGCGAAGCAAGCCGAGCTGCTGGGCCATACAAGCCAGTCGGGCAAGCCGGCGGCCAGCGCCGCCGTGGCCTGATCATAAGATTTTCCGCAGCTTTTGGCGCCGACTCCTGTCGGCGCCTTTTTTACGCCCCTGGAAATGACAAAAAAATCTTCTATGTTTCAAGACATGCCAAAAGATTTTCACCGCCTGGAGACCATCACATGACCGCCCTGCTTCGCCGCGCCGCAATCGCCTCGCTCAGCTTGATCCTGATCGCGTGTTCCAGCAACCCGCCGGCCAAAATGGCCGGCTGCATCGGCAGCGTGATGCCACCGCCGCCGGGCATGAGCGCGGCGCAGAACCCGGCCCTGCTGGCGCAAGCCGTCGGCGCGCCGGGCAAGGGCGGGCTGTGCGAGGGGGCGGTCTACCAGCAGGACACCGGCGCCGCCGTGCTCGTGTACCGGGTGTGGGACGACAGCAAACCCAACTCGCAAATGGGACGCTGGTGGTCGTTCAGCCAACCGCAGGGACCGGTGGCGCAATACCGCGCCGAAAACGCGATTTGCCCATCGTGGAGCCAGCTCAACCATGTGGTGCGCTGCCAGCTGAAAGCCGGCGCGCAGGTGGCGGTCGGCACCGGCCAGAGCGCCGCCTGCGCGCCCGATCCGGACTACCCGCCGTCGCCGGTCAACCAGGTCTATGTCCCCAATAGCAGCCCGGACGGCCTGTTGGTGGAAAACTGCCAGGATGCAGGGAGCTTCCCGCCGGCGCAGTAACGCCGCGGCCGGATATTCTCACAATGGCACAGCCACCAGGATAAGGGCTAGGGGCTGTTGACGTTTGCTGAGTGGATCGCGTTTGAGCCGATTTGGGCCGGAAGCAAGGCGCACAGTCCGACGCATAGTCATTCTATGCAAGGGCTGGGAAACGCGGCTTCCGGCCCAAAGCGGCCAAACCCGCAGGGCCGGGCGCCTTTCGCGCCGACTCTTCGTTGTTCCGCGCTGGCAGAGAATGACTATGCGGCGCGCGAAACGCCTCGATTCGCCGCAAAACGCATCCCGGCGCGACCGCTCACCAAACGTCAACAACCCCTAAGCGTGCAGCCCGCGGCAAGTTTCGCCTATGCCGGCCTGGATGCACAGATCGAACAGCGAGTCGAAACGCGTGGGGGTGTAGTTGATCAGCGCGCAGGGAATGCCGGCGCGCGCGGCTTCCAGCGGGATCAGATTGACCGGCGACACCTCCAGGGACGAGCCCATCACCAGCAGCAGATCGGCGTTCAGCGCCGCCTGGAAGGCCACGTCGATCAGCGGCACCGCCTCGCCGTACAGCACCACATCCGGCTTCAGCACCGCGCCGCAGCGACGACAAGGCGGCACCTCGTGCTGCTGCACATAGTCGAGCGTATGCGGCGTTTCGCAGTCAGGGCAGCTGGCGCTGAGCAAGGTGCCGTGCATCTCCAGCACGCGGCGGTTGCCGGCGCGGCCGTGCAGGCCATCGATATTCTGGGTGAGGATGGTGACTTCCTTGCCGGCCTGCTCCAGCGCCGCCAGGAAACGATGGCCATCATTGGGCTGGTAGTCGCCCACCAACTTGATGCGGAAGATTTCGCGGAAGGCTTGCCAAAAGGCCGCCGGCGCGCGGCGGAAGTAGTCGATGGACACCACATCGGCCAAGCTCAGATCGCGCGACCACAGGCCGTCTACGGAGCGGAAATCCGGAATGCCGGATTCGGTGCTCATGCCGGCGCCGGTCAACACGGCGATCCGCCCGGCGTCATCTATCAGTTGCTGCAGATCCTGCCGCTGTTGCTCAGTCGCGCTCATCATCCGTCCTTGCATGCCACTCCCGGCACTATAGCGCAGGGCTTATGGCGCCGGATACTTGATCGCATTCTTGACCATCTTATCCCGAACCGCCTGATCCAGATCGACGCCGGTGACCATGGCCAAGCGGGTCAGGTACAGCAGCACATCGGCAATCTCTTCCTGCAGATGGGTAAAACGCGCTGGATCGTCGCGCAAGGCCGCGGCGCCGTCATCGCCCAGCCATTGGAAGATTTCCGCCAGTTCTCCCACTTCGCCCACCAGGGCCAACACCAGATTGCGCGGCGAGTGGTGGCGGTTCCAACCGCGCTCGTCGGCAAAACGCTGCAGGGCCGTGGTCAGGCCGCGGGTATCGATCAAAATCTCGTCGCTCATATTCATCCACTCCCGTTTCACGTGAAACATCCAGGCACTGATACAGACAGTAGAAGTCGTACAGCAAGCCTGGCTCAGGGCTTTGTCAGCGAAGGTTACCGGCCAACGAAAATGCCCGGCCAGGCCGGGCATCGTCAAGCCATGCAAACAGACGCGTTAAATCAGGCCTTCGTCCTTCAGCGCCTGCTGCACCGCCGGCAGTTCCGCCACCCGCTTCAGGAAGGCCAGCAGCGCCGGATAATCGGCCAGCGAGCGATGCACATATTGCGCCCAGGAGAGGCAGGTAAACAGATAGGCATCGGCCACGCAGAACTGATCGCCCTGCAGATAGGCGGTGGTCTCCAGCTGACGCTGCAGCAAAACCAAACGCGGTTGCAGCCGCTGCCACGCCTCGTCCTTGGCCTCGTCGGTCTTGGCGAAGAACAGCGGCGTGAAGTTCTTGTGGATTTCGGTGGCGATGAAGTTCAGCCACTCCTGCAGCCGGTAGCGTTCCAGCGTGCCATTGGCCGGAGCCAGCCGCTTGGCCGGAACTTGGTCCGCGATGTACTGCAATATCGCCGCGCCCTCGGTCAGCAGCTCGCCGTTGTCCAGCTGCAGCGCCGGCACATAACCCTTGGGATTGATGGCGGAGAAATCGGCGCCGCTGGCCGTGCTATGCGGCGTTTCGCGCAGATTGACCTTCTCAGAGGAAAACGGCAGGCCGCTGGCGATCAGGGCGATATGGGAGGCCAGCGAGCAGGCTCCAGGCGAATAATACAGTTTCATCTCACGACTCCTTGCTGAATGGAAAGGATGGGACGCACCGCAAACCCAGCCAGGGTGTGCCAAAACTCGAACGATTGCAACCACGTTCCGCCCAGGGCCAACCCCCTCAGCCCAGCAACGACACCAGCCACTCGATGCGCAGATTCCACCCGGCAAAGCCGGCCAGCCAGAACAGGGCGCCGGCGGCGCCGAATCCCCAGGCGGCGAACAGCGGCAGCAGATTGGCCGACAGCGCGGCCACCGCCGCGCAGGCCACCGCGATGGACAGCGCCGCGTCGCTGATGTCGAACAAGTCGTGACGCGCGTTCAGCGTTTCCATGCCCTGCTCCTTGGCCTGGGCCTTGCGCTGCAAATCCTGGCTCTCCTGCTTGTAGCGTTCCAGCTCATGCTTCAGCTGTTGCTGCTGCGGCTTCAAGGCCGCGGCGCTGGCGGGATTGGCGATGGCAAGCATCTCGGCCTGGCGCAGACTGGCCTCGGCCAGGTGCAGCTTGATCTTCTTGGCCTGATATTCCGACCAGGCATCGGCCGCGTCGGCCTTCTGCAACTGGCGGGTCTGCACGATATTGTCGTCCTTCAGCTTGCCCAGGCCCATCAGCACCGACAACAGCACCACGGTCAGCGCCACCCAGCTGTTCAGGCGCTTCTTTTCCGCTTCTACGCTGATTTCCACTTCCATATCGTTTCTCCCATGCGGTTGTGTTTCCGCACAGCATAACGCGATCGAACGAAAATGGTTGCTCAGCCGCCGGTTTTTTTGGAGAACAGCCGCGGCCGCTCATCGCGCGGTCCGCCGGCTTTCATCTGCACGAACAAGGCCTCCACGCGGGCGCGCGCCCATGGCGTGCGGCGCAGGAAGACCAGGCTGGACTTGATGCTGGGGTCCTGGCTGAAGCAGCGGATGTCGATCCGGCTGGCCAGGCCGTCCCAGCCGTAATGCGCCTGCAGCTCGGTCAGCATGTTTTCCAGCGTGACGCCGTGAGTGGGATTGTTGGCCTGCGTGCTCATGCCGCGCGTCCTGTCAGAATGAAGAAAGCCGCGAGTGTAAGCCCGCGGCGTGGTGCCAGCCAAGTCACTTGGCGGCGGCGGATTTTCGGCTGCGCGGCGCCCTGGGCTTTTTCACCGGCGCAGCCGGCGCCGAGGTTTGCGGCGCCGCCTCGGCTGAAGGTTCCGGCGTGGCCGGTCTGACGCCGGGCACCCCCATGGCCAAGGCCATGCGGCCCAGCCGCTGCTGCTTGTCCACGCTGATCGGCCCCGCCGCCGACAATAGCAGCATCACCAGCTCCAGCGCCATTTCGCGCTGCTGATCGGTGGGCAGCAGGTCCTTGATGGTGGCCAGCGCCCGCTTCTCGTCGTTGCGCACCAGCCAGGTCTGGCGCCGCACCACCTGCTTGAACGCCTCCAGCGTCAGGTCCTCGCCCAGGCCGGTATCCTGCATCACGCGGCGGATGGCGTTGAACGGCCGCACGTCCACCACGCCGTTGCCGATGGCGACATAAATCAGCAAGCGCAGGAAGCCGTCCACCGCGCCGCCCTCGGAGTAATGCTGCTCCAGCTCGCGCTTCTTCAGCCGCAGCATCTCGTCGCGCTCCCAGCCGGCATGGTAGCCCGGCACGTGATAGGCCCGTTTCGGATGCAGGCCCACCAGCGCGGCGGTCAGCGGCGCGTCGTAGACGGCGCGGAAAGTCATTTCCTTCAGCGCGTCGCGCTGGTCGCGGTAGCCGTCCAGCCAGCTGGCGGTCCAGTCGGACACCGTCTGCTGCCATTGCCAGAACGGATTGTTCTGGGACACCGGCTTGCGCGCCGCTCTCACCTTGTCGGCCCAATCCGACAAGCCGGTCAGCAGCGGATTGCGGCTGGAGAACCAGCGCCGCTCGAAGCGAGACGGATGCATTTCACGCATCAGATGGGCGGTCCACGGCGAGCCGCTGGCCCTGACCCACGGCGAAACGAAGCAGTCGTACAGCTGCTGGTTGATCTCCGCCACCCGCTTCACCACCTGGAAAGCGCGCTCGCCCTCGCGGCCATCGCCCAATGCCAGGATGTCCTCCACCTCGCGCGGTTCGAAGCGGATGACGTAGCGGCCTTGCAGATACTGCAGGCCCGGCGTTTCCGGATGGGTATCGGTGATCACCGCCTCGTACAGTCCCGGCGGCAGCACGTCGATCAAGTCCAGCGCGCTGGCCAGCTCGCTGTGCTCCTTGTTGGCCACGCCGGCGGACACAAAGATGCCCAAATGGCCGATCTGCTCATGCAGGCAGTAAACGATGGTCTGCTCGTTGCTGCGGATGTCCTCCACGCTGTTGTAGAGGTCGGCGATCCAGTACAGCGCCTGCTGCGGCGGCGTGATGTTGTCGCCCCAGGACGCGAACACGATGATGGGCGAGCGGATCTGCCGCAAATCGATGCGCACCGCGCCCTCGTCCAGATACACCTCGCCGCGGCTCAGGCGATTGCCGACGAACAGGTTCTGGCTGATCCACTCCATCTCCTCCTTGTTCAGCAGATAGTGGCCGCCCCACCAGCGCTCGAACTCCAGAAACCGCCCGCGTTCGGTATCGATATGGCTGTATAGATGGTGGCCCTTTTTCCAGTAGGTGTTGGCCGGGTCCAGCTGCTCGAAGTTGGACACCAGATGCGCGCCGTCGAACTGGCCGTGGCCCAAGTCGCCGGTCAACGAGGCCAGCCAGGTGCCGCCCAGCATGCCGCCCTGGTAGCGCATCGGATTCTTGCCCGCCACGCCGGCCCAGTACGACAGCGGCGAGCCCGCCAAAAGGATGGGACCGACGTCGTCCGGCGCCGAGGCCGCCACCATCGCCAGCGCCCAGCCGCCCTGGCAGTTGCCGATGGCGAAGGGTTTGCCGGCATTGCCCGGATGCAGCTCGCGCACGCGCTTGAGGAAGGCCTTTTCGGCCCGCCACACGCACTCTATGGTTTGCCCCGGCACCGGCACCGGGAAGAACATCACGAAATAGCACGGGTGGCCCTGGCGCAGCGCGATGCCGATTTCGCTGTCCATCTTGAAGCCGCCGATGCCCGGACCGTGGCCGGCGCGCGGATCGATCACCACGAACGGGCGCAGGCTGGGATCGGTCGGCGTGCAGTTGGCCGGCGGGCGGATCGCCGCCAGCGCGTAGTTGACCGGCTGCGGCAGCTCGCGGCCGTCCATGATGATGTCGAAATCAAACACCAGCACCGGCGGGTTGCCGGAGGCTGCGTGCTCCAGATAGGTGTCGCCGCGCTCGCGCAGCACATCGCAGAACAGCAGCCCGCGCTGCAGCGCATCCGTCCAGTAGTCCATCCAGTGCTGCCCCAGCGACCACCACCCCGTGTTGTCGGACTCCGCCATGCCCCGCTCTCCCTTTGTCAACAGCTTTCACTGTAGTCCACCATGCTGCGGCGCACCGCATACTGCGCCAAGAACTTAGGGGCTGTTGACGTTTGGTGAGTGGATCGCGTTTGCGCTTCGCCAAATCCTCCGGGCCGGGCGCCTTTCGCGCCGACTCTTCGTTGTTCCGCGCTGGCAGAGAATGCTATGCGGCGCGCGAAACGCCTCGATTCGCCGC
>NZ_PPTF01000022.1:32725-86584 GCF_002902845.1 Chromobacterium sinusclupearum | reverse complement strand
TGACCGAGATCAACACCCAGGTCAACTCGGTGAAGAACCAGCTGCCGCCGCAGGCGCAGCAGCCGGTGCTGACGGTGCAGACCGGCCAGACCACCGACGCGATGTACATGGGTTTCTATAGCGACACGCTGCCGACCAACAACGTCACCGACTACCTGGTGCGCGTAGTCAAGCCCAAGCTGGACTCCATTCCCGGCGTGCAAACCGCGGAAATCCTCGGCGCGCGCCAGTTCGCGCTGCGGGCCTGGCTGGATTCGGCGCGGATGGCGGCGCATGGCGTCACCGCGGCCGACGTCAGCGCCGCGCTGGCCAGCAACAACACCCTGACCGCGCTGGGCACCAGCAAGGGCCAGATGGTGACCATCCCGCTGACGGCCGACACCGACCTGCACTCCGTGGACGAGTTCAAGAAGCTGTCGGTCAAGCGCAACGGCGACGCCATCGTGCGGCTGGAGGATGTGGCCACGGTGACGCTGGGCTCGGAAAATTACGACTTCAACGTCGCGTTCAGCGGCGTGCGCTCGGTATTCATCGGCATCAAGGTGGCGCCGGAGGCCAACATCCTCGATGTGGCGGAGCGGGTGCGCAAGGCCTTCCCGGACGTGCAGAAACAGCTGCCGACCGGCCTGACCGGCCAGATCGTCTACGACTCCACCGACTTCATCAACACCTCCATCCATGAAGTGGTGAAGACGCTGCTGGAAGCGCTGGTCATCGTGACCGTGGTGATCTTCCTGTTCCTCGGCAGCTTCCGCGCGGTGCTGGTGCCGGTGATCGCCATGCCGCTGTCGCTGATCGGCACCTTCTTCATCATGCTGATGCTGGGCTACTCCATCAACTTGCTGACCCTGCTGGCGCTGGTGCTGGCCATCGGCCTGGTGGTGGACGACGCCATCATCGTGGTGGAAAACGTCGACCGCCACATGCGCGACGGCATGTCGCCGTTCGAGGCGTCCATCGTCGCCGCCCGCGAGCTGGGCGGCCCGATTCTGGCGATGACGGTGGTGCTGGTGGCCGTGTATGTGCCGATCGGCTTCCAGGGCGGCCTGACCGGCGCGCTGTTCACTGAGTTCGCCTTCACCCTGGCCGCCTCGGTGACGGTATCCGGCGTAGTGGCGCTGACGCTGTCGCCGATGATGTGTTCGCGTTTCTTCAAGTCGGACATGGACAACAGCCCCTTCGTCCACGCCATCGACAAAACCTTCGAACGGGTGCGCCACGGCTATCAGCGCATCCTACACAACCTGCTGGAAACCTGGCCGGTGCTGATCGTGATGGGCGCCATCCTGATCGCCCTGCTCGCCGTGATGTTCAAGATGTCCAAGTCGGAGCTGGCGCCGGAGGAGGATCAAGGCATCGTGCTGTCCCAAGTGGTGGGCGCGCCCACCGCGACGGCGGACCAGATGCAAACCTACGCCAACCAGGTGTTTCAGGTGGGCAAGAGCATGCCGGAATACCAGCAGATGTTCCAGATCACCGGCGTGCCCACCGTCAACGCCGGCATAGGCGGCGTGCTGTTCAAGCCTTGGGATCAGCGCAGCCGCAACGCGCATGAAATCCAGATGGACCTGCAGGCGCGCTGGAACAAGATCGCCGGCGCGCGGGTGGCGGCGTTTCAGTTCCCCCCGCTGCCCGGCGCCTCCGGCCTGCCGGTGCAGTTCGTCATCACCACCACCGAACCGTTCGAAAACCTGAACCAGGTGACGCAGCAGGTAATGGACAAGGCGCGCGCCTCCGGCAAGTTCTACTTCCTGGACGCCGACCTGAAGATAGACAAACCGCAGGCTACCGTGGTGGTGGATCGCGACAAGATCTCCGCGATGGGCCTGACCCAGCAGGACGTGGGCAACGCGCTGTCCGCGGCGCTGGGCGGCGGCTACGTCAACTACTTCTCCATCGATGGCCGCTCCTACAAGGTCATCCCGCAGGTGCTGCAAACCGACCGGCTCAACCCGTCGCAGCTGCTGGACTACTACGTCAAGACGCCGAGCGGCAGCATGGTTACCGTCGGCACCGTGGCCAAGCTGAAGTATGAAGTGGAGCCGGAATCGATCAACCGCTTCCAGCAGTTGAACTCCGCCACCATTTCCGGCGTGGCCGGCGTGTCGCAAGGCGAAGTGCTGCAATACCTGCGCGACACCGTGCAGCAAGTGGCCCCCAGCGGCTACACCGTCGACTACGCCGGCCAGTCGCGCCAGTTCATGCAGGAATCCGGCGGCTTCCTGGTGACCATGCTGTTCGCGGTGATCATCGTGTTCCTGGCGTTGTCGGCGCTGTTCGAGAGCTTCCGCGACCCAGTGGTGATTCTGGTGTCGGTGCCGCTGGCGCTGTTCGGCGCGATGATCTTCATCTTCCTGGGCTTCTCCTCGCTGAACATCTACACCGAGGTGGGCCTGGTGACGCTGATGGGCCTGATCAGCAAGCACGGCATCCTGATCGTGGAAGTGGCCAACGAGCTGCGCAAGACCGGCCTGTCCAAGCGCGAGGCCATCGAACAGGCCGCGTCGATCCGGCTGCGCCCCATCCTGATGACCACCGCCGCCATGGTGTTCGGCGTGATCCCGCTGGTGATCGCCTCCGGCGCCGGCGCCGCCGGCCGCTACGCGATGGGCCTGGTGATCTTCACCGGCCTGTCCATCGGCACGCTGTTCACGCTGTTCGTGGTGCCGGCGATGTATATGTTCATCGCCTCGCGCCGCGAGGCCAAGGAGGCGGCGTCCTCTGGCGAGCAAACGCAGCCGGCGCACTAAGCGGCGCTTGCTGCGTTATGATTCGACAGGCGGCCCTCCGGCCGCCTGTTTTGTTTATCCAAACAGGAAATAACAATGTCTACCCGCTTGGAAAATGAAGGCGTCACCGCCCTGCTCTTGGCTGGCGGCCAAGGCTCGCGCATGGGCGGCGTGGACAAGGGATGGGTGGAGCTCGATGGCGTCGCGCTGGCGGAGCGGGTCGCCGCGCGGCTGCGGCCGCAGGCCGACGCGCTGCTGATCAGCGCCAACCGCAATCTGGAACGTTACGCCGCGCTGGGCCAGGTGGTGACGGACGCGGCGGAGTTCGCCAACTGCGGCCCGCTGGCCGGGCTGGAGGCCGGGCTCGCGGCCTGCGCCACGCCCTGGCTGCTCACCGCGCCATGCGACCTGCCTTTGCTGCCGGAAAACCTGGCCGCGCGGCTGCTGGCGTCGCTGCGCGATGGCCGTAGCCAGCTGGCGGTGGCGCGCAGCGCGGGGCAAGCGCATCCGGTGTGCATGGCGCTATCGATCACGCTATTGCCGTCGCTGCGCGACTATCTGCGCGGCGGTGGCCGCAGGGTGCGCGAGTGGCAGGCGCAAGCCGGCGCGCTGGCAGTGGATTTCGACGACGCGCCGCAGGCGTTCCGCAATCTCAACACCCCAGAAGATTTGGCCGCGCTGCAAAAGCGCTGAATGGAAAATGAGGCCGGGCGGCGCGCCTGGCATCCGGCCAAAGCCGGCGCCAACGCGACCCACCCAGCAAACAAGGTCAACGCCCCTATCTGTCTGCCGTGTACTCGACGAAACCGTTCTGCCGGCAGAAGCTGGCCAGCACCACGCCGGCGCGGCGCGCGATGTCCACCGCCAGAGCCGTGGGCGCGGAGATGGTGGCTAGCATCGGAATGTTGACCCTAGCCGCCTTGCGCACCAGCTCGTAGCTGGCGCGGCTGGACATGAAGACGAAACCATCGCCGGGCGAGGCATCTTGCAGCGCCAGATGGCCTATCAGCTTGTCCAGCGCATTATGGCGGCCCACGTCCTCGAACACCGCCCTCACCTCGCCATCCAAGCCGCACCAGGCGGCCGCATGCGCGCAGCCGGTGAGCTGGTTCAGATGCTGCTGCGCCGGCAGCTCGGACGCGGCGCGGGCAATGATCGCGGCGTCGGCGACCAGCGGACGCGACGGCGGCGTGATCCGGTCAGGCGAGAGATCGAGCAGGCCCAGGCTCTCGATGCCGCACACGCCGCAGCCGGTGCGGCCAGCCAAGGAGCGGCGATGATCCTTCAAGGCCAGGAAAGCCGGCTGGGCGATTTCCAGCCTGACCTCGGCGCCGCCGCAGACCAGTTCGGCCTCAACATCGAAAATTTCCGCCCGCCTCGCCACAATGCCCTCGCTCAGCGCGAAGCCCACCGCTAGTTGCTCCAGATGGCAGGGCGTCGCCATCATCACGGCGTGCGAGATGCCATTGAACACCAGCGCCACCGGCACCTCCTCCGCCACCCAGTCCGCAGCGGACTGCGCCGCGCCATCGCGGTGACGCTTTACCTCCAGCCGGGCGGCCCCGGCCTGCTCGCTCATCCCTTCCACTCGCCCCCTCCCTCCCGCGCCTTGGCGACGGGAATACGCTAGACTGCGCGTCGTTTCCGTTAATACTGATTCCCATGACCGCCGACGCCCCTTTGCAGGCAGAACAACTGGACCCGGCCATCGCCGCGCTGCTGGCGCAATTGTGGCGCGCCGAGCACGCCAGCGACGGCCCTTGGTCGCTGCCGCGGCTGTGCAAGCAATCCGGCCTGCGCATGAGCACCTTGCGCCGCAGCCTGACGCTGCTGAGCCAGCTGGAGCTCGCCGCCCTCCGCATCGACGAAGCCGGCCATGGCCAGGCCTGCCTGACCGAAGACGGAAAAACCTTGTGCCGCCAGCTATTCGCAGCGGAGGGCCACGGCTGACATTATCCCCCTGCATGCGCGGCGGAGCCAGCAGGCTGCATGATTCGACACAGCCATGCCATGTCATAGGTATAAAAACTTGACCCCGCCCCGCAACGACGAATTATCCTAGTAAGCTTAGCCACCGCGCCGCCCGCAGCCATGCCAGGCGGTACGCGTTTTACCGCACACCGCATCTGGAACCCCCACCATGGATCACAAGCGCAAGGCACGCATCGCGCCCTACCCGCAGCCGGCCGGCGGCCTGGATTCGCTGAAAAGCACCACCATCACGCTGCTGAAGGAAAAAGTCCCCGGCAGCCGCTACAAGACCCTGCTGCATCAAAACCAGCCGGACGGCTTCGACTGCCCCGGCTGCGCCTGGCCGGACCGCGAGCACACGTCCACGTTTGAGTTCTGCGAGAACGGCGTCAAGGCGGTGGCGGCCGAAGCCACCTCCAAACGCATAGGCGCGGACTTCTTCGCCCGCCATACCGTGACGGAACTGCTGCAACAGAGCGATTACAAACTGGAGCAGCACGGCAGGCTGACCGAGCCGCTGGCCTACGACGCCGCCAGCGACCGCTACCTGCCCATCAGCTGGGACGACGCCTTCGCGCTGATCGCCCGCCATCTGAAGGCGCTGGACGATCCCAACCGCGCCTCGTTCTATGTCTCCGGCCGCACCAGCAACGAAACCGCCTTCCTGTTCCAGCTGTTCGTGCGCCTGTACGGCACCAACAACTTCCCGGACTGCTCCAACCTGTGCCACGAATCGTCCAGCCGCGCGCTGCCGCAGACGGTGGGCGTGGGCAAGGCCACGGTGGTGCTGGACGACTTCGAACACGCCGACACCATCATGGTGTTCGGCCAGAATCCGGCCACCAACCATCCGCGCATGCTCAACGAACTGCGCGCGGCGGCCAAACGCGGCGCCACCATCGTCTCGATCAATCCGCTGAAGGAAAAAGGACTGGACCGCTTCGCCAGCCCGCAGCATCCGATGGACCTGCTGAGCGGCGGGGCCGAGATCAGCTCGTTATTCATCCGCCCCACCCTGGGCGGCGACTTCGCGCTGATCAAGGGCGTGGCCAAGCGGGTGCTGGAGCTCGATGACGCGGCCGTGGCCAGCGGCGGCGAGCGCGTGCTGGACGTGGATTTCCTGGCCGAACACTGCAGCGGCTTCGACGCCTTCGCCGCCGATCTGCGCGGCGAGAGCTGGCCGGACCTGATCGCCGCGTCCGGCGTGCCCTTCCAGGACATCGAGGCATTGACCCGCGTCTACGTCCAGGGCAAGGCGGTGATCTGCACCTGGGGCATGGGCCTGACCCAGCATCGCGATTCGGTGGCCGCCATCCAGATGCTGTCCAATCTGATGATGCTGCGCGGCAATATCGGCCGCCGCGGCGCGGGCCTGTGCCCGGTGCGCGGCCACTCCAATGTGCAGGGCGACCGCACCATGGGCATCGAGGACAAGCCTAGCCAGGCATTCCTGGATCGGCTGGCCCAGGTTTACGACTTCGAGCCGCCGCGCCAACACGGCCTGGACGCAGTGGACACCATCAAGGCGATGCTGGACGGCCGTGTCAAGGTCTTCGTCGGCCTGGGCGGCAACTTCGCCATGGCCACGCCGGACACGCCGCGCACGTTTGAAGCGCTGCGCAACTGCGCGCTGACGGTGCAGATTTCCACCAAACTGAACCGCAGCCACCTGATCCACGGCCAGGACGCGCTGATCCTGCCGACGTTGGGCCGCACCGAGATCGATCTGCAGCAGACCGGCCCGCAAGGCGTGACGGTGGAAGATTCGATGTGCATGGTGCACCTGTCCTACGGCATCAATCCGCCGGCGTCCAGACAGCTGCTGTCCGAAACCGACATCACCGCGCGCATGGCGCATGCCACGCTGGGCAGCGACAAAGTGGACTGGCTGTCCTACGTAAACGATTACGCGCGCATCCGCGACGAAATCGCCAAGGTGCTGGATGCATTCCGGGACTTCAATGCCCGCGTGGCTCAGCCGGGCGGCTTCCATCTGACGCCGGCCTCGCGCGAGCGGCGCTGGCTCACGCCCAGCGGCAAAGCGCAGTTCATCGTCAACGCGCTGGAGAAGGACACGCCCATCGCCCGCGCCCGCGCGCTGCATGGCGACAAGCTGATGGTGCTGATGACCGCCCGCTCGCACGACCAGTACAACACCACCATCTATGCCCTGGACGACCGCTACCGCGGCGTCTACGGCCAACGCCGTGTATTGCTGATACACCGCGACGACATCGCGCGGCTGGGCTTCGCCGCCGGAGAGCGGGTGGATATCTTCACGGTATGGCATGACGGCATCGAACGCCGCGCCGATGGCTTCCTGCTGGTGGAGTACGACATCCCGCGCGGCTGCCTGGGCGCCTACTTCCCGGAAACCAATCCGCTGATTCCGCTGGACAGCGTGGCCGACATCTCCAACACGCCGACGTCCAAATCGGTGCCGGTGCTGCTGCGCCGCTCGGCTGCAAGCTGAGCAGGCGGCGCGGCTGCCAAGAAGGGCCGTCGGCGGGGTCAACTCAGCCGGCGGTCCATTTCCTCGACCGGCATCGGCTTGCCGTAATAAAACCCCTGCATGATCCGCACTCCCTGCCTGGCCAACGCATGGGCCTGTTCGGCCGACTCCACCCCCTCCGCCACCAGGCTCAAGCCCATCGCCTGCGCCATCCGGACGATGGCCGCCACAATCGCCCCGCTGCTGGTATCGCTGAGCATGTCGCGCACGAAGCTCTGATCTATCTTCAACACATCGATGGGAAAAGACTTCAGATAAGACAGGCTGGAGTAACCGGTGCCGAAATCGTCGATGGCGATGGAAACGCCCAGGCTTTTGAGTTCGGACAGCATCGCCATCGTCAGCTCGACATCCCGCGCCAGCACGCTTTCCGTGAGCTCCAGCTGCAGGCGGTCCGGCGCCATGCCGGTTTCCTTCAGCGTCGCCCGCAATTGCTCGCAAAAACCCGCCTCCGCGATCTGCATGGCGGAGACATTGACCGCCACGTGCAGATCGCAGCCGGCGTCATGCCAACGCTTGCCGTCCAGGCAAGCCTGGCGCAAGACCAGCTGTCCCAGCGGCAGGATCAGGCCGGTCTTTTCCGCCAGCGGAATGAACTCCGCCGGCGCCAGGATATCGCCATCCTCCTTGCGCCAGCGCATCAGCGCCTCCACGCCGACAGTGCTGAGGTCTTCCACGTCGACCTTGGGCTGGTAATAGACCAAAAAGCTCTCTTGCTTCGCGCCCATCCGGAAATGCCGCTCCAACGCCTGCCGCGTCAACAACGCATCCTCTATCTCGCCGGAAAAGAAGCGGCAATGATTGCGCCCCTGCTGTTTGGCGTGATACAGCGCGGCGTCGGCATGACGGTACAGCTCATCCGCATCGCGGCTGTCATCGGGATACAGGCTGATTCCCACGCTGGCGGACAGATCGTAGCGCGACTCGCCCAGCCGGAACGGTTCGGCGACAAGCCGCCTCAGTTTTTCCGACAGCATGCCGGCCTGCTCTATGGTGCCTAGCCCCGGCATCAGAATGATGAACTCGTCGCCCCCCTGGCGGCTGACCGTATCGCCAGGCCGCAATCCCTGCTGCAGGCGCAAGGCCACCAACTGCAACAGCTGATCGCCCACCGCGTGCCCCATCGAGTCGTTGATCAGTTGGAAATGGTCCAGGTCCAGCATCAGCAAACCCAAACGCTCGCCGCTTTGCTCCGCCTGCTGCAAGGCCTGCAGCAGCCTATCCTGCAGCAGGATGCGGTTGGGCAGATTGGTCAGCGCGTCGTGATAGGCCAGATGCGTCATCCGCACGGCCATCGCCCGCGCCTCGCTGACATCATGAAATACCACGACGGCGCCGCCCGGCCTGCCGGCATGGTCCATGACCGGCGCGGCGCGGCCCACGACCGCCAGCAATCCGCCGTCTCGCTGCTGCAGCTCGCAGTCCAGCGCCAGGCCAACGGTTCTTCGCTCCGCCAAGGCCAGATGCGTCGGGCTGGGCAGGGCTCGCCCCTGGCTGTTGCGCAGCAGCAGGACCTTATCGACTGGCTGGTTCAGCGCGTCGTCAAACTGCCACCCGGTCAGGCTCTCGGCGATGGGATTCAGGAAAGTCACGCGGCCGTCGTCGTCGGTGGCGATCACCGCGTCGGCCAAGGCATTGAGCGTGACGCGAGCGCGTTCCCTCTCGTCAAACAAGGCGTGCTGGGTCCGCTTGTCGTCGGTCACGTCGGAAATCGACATCATCAGCACATTCGCTCCGCGGCTGATCAGGGCGACTCTGCCATACCAGGCCTCGCCGTCTGGCCGTGAAAAACGCGATTCGAACAAGGCGTCGCTGCCGGCCAGCGCTTGCCGCAGCGGTTCTGCCATCGCCCGATAATTGTCTGCGCCAAGCGCGTCGCGCGCGTGCAAGCCGGCCATGTCCGCCGCCGGCAGCCCAAACCAGCAGCCTTCCGCGTCATTGCAGGAAATATTGCGCAAGTCGGCGTTCCAGTAAGCGATGAACACCGGAAAATAACGCCGCATATCGGACATGTCCTGCGCCGCCCTCTCCAGCAGCCGCGCCTTGCGCTGCAGGGTCAAGTGCGTCTGGATGCGAGCGCGGGTCTCCTGCACGCTCAAAGGCTGGCGCAGGAAGTCGGCGCCGTCCATGCCCAAGGCTTGCAATTGCTCGTCGTCCGCGTCTTGGCCCGTGATGCAGATGATCGGCACATCCCGCAATTGCGGCATGGCCTTGAGCGCATGGTAAACGGCGCGGCCATCCCGGTCAGGCACGGCGATGTCCAGCAAGATCAAATCCGGCTTCAGGCTTCTGGCCATGCCGAGCGCCGCCCGCTCACCCGAAGCATGATGCACTTCGGCCTGCCCGCGCAGCGCCTCGGCCACCACGCGCGCATTGCTCGGCGAGTCGTCGATGATCAGAATCCGCTCCGGCTCCCGCAGCCGCTCATTGAACATTCGCCCTCCCTGCACCAACCTAGAAGCCAGGCCGACAACTGATAAAGAAACCCGGTCCTCGCCCGCCACCACCCGCCATGCTCAGAAACTACATTCAGGAATAGCTGGCCGACGGCGCCATAGGCAAGCCCACTCGCAAAACTGCGTATTGCCTGCGCTGCGGCAGGCCAACGACATCTCATGCCTCCAGATAAGTGTTTGTACTAGGTGGAATTAGCAGCATCGCTGATTAAAAAGAGGTATCCAAACCGCCGCCGGGCCTGTCGCACGGTTCGGCGGTCTTTTCTCGACAAGGGCATGGCTCCATGCCGTGGCGCGCCGGCGGAAGGATGAGGAGGCCTATGGACAGACAACAAATTCCCCTGCTGATCAATTACGCCAGCAACCCCAATTGTCTGGGCGTCGCCCGGCTGGCTGCCGGCGGCATTGTCGGTCACGCGCGCCGCGGCGACGAAAACCTGTGCGCCGCTACGCTGAGCCTGCTGCTGGACATGGCGCAAATCAATGTCGGGGTGATCAATGACGTGCTGGAGCTGACCTGCGAACTGCGGCGGCGCGGCTGGGATGTGATCCGCACGCCGGACACGGCGGAATCGGGCAATGATCTGCTCAGCAGCGGCGACATCGGCGTGCTGATCAGCACATGCCACAACCACATGTACCTGGTCGTTAACGCCGGCGATCAGGCCGAGCCGGAGGTAGCGGACAGCCAATCGCTATGTCCCTACCCGCGCCGCGTGATGGGCGGCAATGCCGTGCCGCAGACCACATTCTTCCTGCGAGCGACCTGAGGCAATCGGCGATGAGGAATCCGCCGGCCGCCATCCATGCGATCGCATAGCCAATAACGGCTGCGCGAACGAACGCGCAATGCAAAAAGCCCCGATAAAATCGGGGCTTTTTATTTGGCGGAGAGGGGGGGATTCGAACCCCCGTTAGGGTATTACCCTAAACACGCTTTCCAGGCGTGCGACTTAAACCACTCATCCACCTCTCCGGAGGTGTCTTGCTAAATTGTCGGAACCGCAATGCGGTTCGATATTGAATTCTGGCGGAGAGGGGGGGATTCGAACCCCCGTTAGGGTATTACCCTAAACACGCTTTCCAGGCGTGCGACTTAAACCACTCATCCACCTCTCCAGAACCCTGTACTGAAGCGCCTTCGGCGTTTCGGCGACAGAGGCTGCGCAGTATATAAGTCCTATTCTTCTTGCGCAAGTGTTTTATAAGCGGAATGCGCAAATAACTGGTCCACATAATCGGTCACGCCGGCGCGCTCACGCGCCAGCCAGCCGGCGATCGCTTCTCTAAAGCGCGGGTCGGCAATGTAATGGGCGGACACTGTGCGCACCGGCTCGAAACCACGCGCCAGCTTGTGCTCGCCCTGCGCGCCGCCCTCGAAACATTGCAGTCCTTTAGCGATGGCATATTCCAGGCCCTGGTAATAACACAGCTCGAAGTGCAGGCAAGACACCTCCTCCAGCGCGCCCCAATAACGCCCATACAACACCGCGCCATCGCGTATGCACAGGCTGGCGGCAATATCTTCGCCGTCGCGGCGGGCGACGAACATCACGCAATGGCCGGCCAGCCGCTCGCCTATCCGCCGGAAGAAGTCCAGATTCAGATACGGCGCCGAGCGATGCTCAAGATAGGTCTGCCGATAACAGCGATAAAACAAACGCCAGTCGGCATCGCCTATCTGCCCCGCATCCAGCGCGCGCACCTGCACGCCGGCGTCCGCCACCCTGCGCCGTTCCTGGCGTATCTTCTTGCGCTTGTCCCGGCTCAAGCTGGCGAGGAAGGCCTCGAAATCGGCATAGCCCTGGTTGTTCCAATGGAACTGCACGCCGTCGCGCAGCAGCCAGCCCGCGGCGGCCAGCCATTCCGCCTCTTCCAGCGTTGGAAACAATACATGGACCGACGACAGGCGGTTGTCGTCCACCACCTGCTGCAGCCCGGCGATCAGCCGTCTTGAATCATCGCCCCGCCCCAGCAGCCGGCTGCCGGTGACGGGACTGAACGGCGAAGACACCACCAGCTTGGGGTAGTAATCCTGTCCGGCGCGGGCATAGGCTTCGGCCCAAGCCCAGTCGAACACGTACTCGCCGCGGTTATGCTGCTTCAGGTAAGCCGGCGCCAGCGCCTCAGCCCGGCCATCGCGCTCCAGCGCCAGCGGCAAGGGCTGCCAGCCGGTGGCGCCGCCGACGCAGCCGGTTTCCTCCAGCGCAACCAGCCACTCGCGGCCGACAAACACGCCGCCGCCCTCCCCCTCCGGCCAGGCCGGTTGCGGAACGGCGCTCACGCCGTCATACAGTTGCAGACGCAATGCTTTTCCTTTCGGGGCCGCCGTCTTCAGGTAAAATGTGTGGATCAAGAAACATCGGTGTTCTCTCAAGATGCGTATCGCACTCGCCCAGTTCAACCCCGTGGTCGGCGACATCGCCGGCAATGCCCAGAAAATCGTCGATCTCGCGCAGCAAGCCATGGTCCAGGGCGCCGACATCCTGCTGACGCCGGAGCTGGCGTTGACCGGCTACAGCCCGGAAGACCTGCTGCTGCGCGACAGCTTCTACCGCGAAGTGGCCAAGGGCCTGGACATCATCGAGCAACTGGACGGCATCACGGTCATCGTCGGCCATCCGGCGAAAATCGGCAACGAGCGCTTCAACGCCGCCACCGTGCTGCGCGACGGCAACCGTCTGGGCCAGTATCACAAGATGCTGTTGCCCAACTATGAAGTGTTCGACGAATGCCGCTACTTCACCCCCGGCGCCGCGCCGCTGGTATTCGAACAGAACGGCGTCAAAGTCGGCGTGCTGATCTGCGAGGACGCCTGGCAACTGGAGCCGGCGGCAGAAGCGGCCGACGCAGGCGCTGAATTGCTGCTGAGCCTGAACGCCTCCCCGTTCCACCGCGACAAGGTTGAAACCCGGCACGAGGTGATGCGCTACCGCGTGGAGGAAACCGGCCTGCCGCTGGCCTATGTCAACCTCGTCGGCGGCCAGGACGAACTGGTGTTCGACGGCGCCTCGTTCGCGCTGAACCAGGCCGGCGAAGTGGCCGCGCAGGCCGCCGCCTACGACGACGAACTGCTGCTGGTGGACTACGCCGACGGCGATTTCCAGGCCGGCTGCCAAGCCGCCCTGCCCGGCCCGCTGGAAAGCGTCTATCGCACCCTGGTGGTCGGCGTGCGCGATTACATTTGCAAAAACGGCTTCCCCGGCGCGCTCTTGGGCTTGTCCGGCGGCATCGACTCCGCGCTGACGCTGGCGGTAGCTGTGGACGCGCTGGGCGCGGACAAGGTGCACGCCGTGATGATGCCGTCGCGCTACACCGCGGACATTTCCGTCACCGACAGCCGCGACATGATAGGCCGCCTGGGCGTGAAGTACGACGAGATCGAAATCTGGCCGATGTACGAGAGCTTCATGGCCGCGCTGGCCCCGTCGTTCGCCGGCCTGGAGATGGACACCACAGAGGAAAACCTGCAGGCGCGCATCCGCGGCACGCTGCTGATGGCGCTGTCCAACAAGTCCGGCAAGCTGGTGCTGACCACCGGCAACAAGTCCGAAATGACCACCGGCTACTGCACGCTGTACGGCGACATGGCCGGCGGCTTCGCGGTGCTGAAAGACGTGGCCAAGACCCTGGTGTTCGAGCTGTGCCGCTGGCGCAATACCATGTCCGACGTGATTCCGGAACGCATCATCACCCGGCCGCCGTCGGCGGAGCTGCGCCCGGACCAGAAGGATCAGGACAGCCTGCCGCCTTATGAAATCCTGGACGCCATCATGGCGCGCTATGTCGAGGGCAACGAATCCGCCGCCGACATCATCGCCGCCGGCTACGCCGAGGCCGACGTCAAGCGCGTGGTGCGCTTGCTCAAGATCAACGAGTACAAGCGCCGCCAGGCGCCGGTGGGTCCGCGCGTCACCCAGCGCGGCTTCGGCAAGGACTGGCGCTACCCGATCACCAATCGGTTCAGCTGATCCGGCGCGGGCGGCCATGGCTGCATGCAACATTCCGCAAGCTATTCCGCCCGCAACGCGCCGAACCGCCGCCAACGTCGGCAGTCATAGCATTTTCACCGCAGCCAGGCTGCCCTGAGGAATCCATCCGATGAAACCGTCTTTTTCCCTGCTGAGCGCCGCCGCGCTGGCCTGCAGCCTGGCCGCACCCGCCCAGGCCTCCGCCATCGGCCAACTGAAGGCCTTCGTCGCCGGCAGCAAAACGCTGAGCGCGGACTTCACCCAAACGGTCAGCAACAAGAACAAACGCGAAGAAGCCAGCGGCCGGCTGGAAATCTCCCGCCCCGGCAAATTCCGCTGGGAATACACCAAGCCGTATGCCCAATTGATCGTCGGCGACGGCAAGACACTATGGATCTACGACCCGGACCTGGCCCAAGTGACGCGCAAGGCGCAAGGCGCGGCGCTGGGCTCCAGCCCGGCCGCCTTGCTGGCCGGCAGCAATGAAATCGAGCGCAGCTACAAGCTGAACGAAGCCGGCAAACAGGGTGACCTGGAATGGCTGGCCGCCAGCCCCAAGAAGCAGGACAACACCTTCAGCGCCATCCGCATGGGCTTCCGCAACAATATGCTGGTGGAAATGGAGCTGACGGACAGCTTCGGCAACGACACCCGCATCCGCTTCAGCCAACCGCAGCAGAACGTCAATCTGCCGGTCAGCCGATTCGCCTTCACGCCGCCCAAGGGGGTGGATGTGGTCAATGGCGACTGATCGCGGCTGACTCAAGGCCTCGCGCAGCCGGGCCGCAAACCACTGCGGCGCGCGACCTGCGCAGGCCCGCCAGCGCATTCCCCGCCCCGCCATCGCCGCATTGCAATCCCCCCTCTGGCCCGCTACAAAAATGAAGTATCTGGCGCGAGGACGCGCAAGTCGGGATAGGGAAAATGAAAAATGGCGAGACCGGCATAAGGTCATTAGCAGGCCGCCTGGTACTGGCCACGCTATTATTCTGCCTAGCCTTCACCTTCGCCACCGTCATCGTCAAAACCTGGCTGACCTGGAACAACCACGTCCAGGCCATGCAAAATCAGCTTAACCTGATCAATGGCATCTACCAGCAGACGCTGAACAAGGCAATCTGGGATCTGGACCGCACCTCGATAGAGGAACATCTGCGCAGCAGCTTTCAAGTGCCGGCCGTCGGCAGGGTCACCATCAAGCTGATAAACCTCAATGGCGAATCCCAGAAATACTACGAAGCGGAATCCTTCAGCCTGTCCAAGCCTGGATGGCAAAATACGTCCTGGACGCCAAAAATCTTTTCCCTGCTGAAACACCACGACCGCACCGCCGGCACCACGGAAACCATAGGCAGCCTGGAAATTGAAGGCGACAGCCGCATCCTCATCGCCGAACTGAAAAGCGAAATCGTCAACATCATCAGCACCCAGGCGATCTATTCCTTGCTGCTGGCCGGATTTCTGATGCTGATCGTCAATCGCTACGTCACCACGCATATCCGCAAGATTGCGCTGCACCTGGATCGATTCTCGCCGGAAACCCTGCATCAACAGATCCACCTGGAGCGGCGGCGAACCTATCAGGATGAGCTGGACAAGCTGGTGCATGGCATCAACACCATGCAGCAAAATCTTTCCGAATACCTGCAACAGAAAAACAAATACGAGGAGGAGCTGTCCACCCACCGCGACCATCTGAGCGACCTTGTGCATCAACGCACCGCCGACCTGCACCAGGCGAACATGGCCCTGGCAAGCTCGGCCGAAACCCTGCGGCAGTTGGGCGACATCGGCAAGGCGCTGACCGCCAGCCTGGACAGCAAGGCCATATGCGTCGCCCTGTACCAGCACTTGCGCGAGCTGATGCCGATTGATGGCTTCGCCGTCGCGCTGCTGAAATTCGACGCCAACGCCCTGGAGCTGATTTACTGCATCGACGACGGCCAGGAAAAACCAACCATGCTGCTGCCGTTGGAGCAGACCGATTCCTTTCTCGTCAATGCCTTCTTGGCGATGGAAGAGGTCCAGCTGCTGGACGAGCACAGCATCGCCCAGCTGGATGCGGCGAGCTGCGACACTACCAAAGCAGCCATGCGGCAGGGCGTCATCCACCAGCTGACCGCCGGCCGCAACTGCATCGGCATCGCCATGGCGCTGAGCCATGCTTCAGACGCATTCCAGCAGCGCGAGCTGGAAATCTTCCGCTCCATCGCCGCCTATGCCGCCATCGCGCTCACCAATGCGATTTCCTACGACATGATCAAGACGGCGCGCCAGCATGCCGACAAAACCTTGCAAGACCTGCAGCGCGCGCAGGGGCAACTGATCCAGTCCGAAAAAATGGCGGTGCTGGGACAACTGGTCGCCGGCGTCGCCCACGAAATCAATACGCCGATCGGCGCGATCAAATCCAGTAGCAACAATATTCTGGATGCGCTGGAGCTGGCGCTCTCCAGCCTGCCCTCCATCCTGATGCAACTCGACGCCAGCCATCTGGAGCTGTTCAAACGCCTGCTGGACGGCAGCAAGGCGCAACCGGTGGCCTTCAACAGCCGGGAGGAACGGGCCATCTCCCGCCAGCTGGCTGACCAGCTGACGCAGCATGGGGTAGACGACGCCCGCGTCAAAGCCACCATGCTGGTGCAATTGAAAGCCCATGATCAGTATCAGGACTATCTGCCGCTACTTGTTCATCCCGACAGTCCTGCCATTTTGAATGCCGCCTATAATATTTCATCCATCATCATGAACGCATCCAATATCAATATGGCGGTGGATCGCGTAGGCAAAATCATTTTCGCGCTGAAAACCTTCTCCCGTTTCGATGTCGACGGCGAGATGCATGAGCATCCCTTATCGGAAAGCATCGAAACCGTTTTAACCATTTACCAGAACAAAACCAAGCAAAACGTAGAAATCATCAGAAATTACCAAGACATACCCAATATAAAATGCCAACCTGATCAATTAAACCAAGTCTGGACCAATTTAATATCCAATTCACTACAGGCCATGGATTATCACGGCACCCTGCGACTTGGCATTCAAAAACAAGGTGACTATGCTGTAGTGTCCATCAGCGACACCGGCTGCGGCATCTCCGATGAAATAAAAGAACGCATTTTCGAGCCTTTCTTCACCACCAAACCCAGAGGCGAAGGCACAGGCCTGGGCTTGGACATCGTCAAGAAAATCATTGAACGGCACAAAGGGAAAATAGAAGTTTTCAGCGAGCTAGGTATCGAAACCACCTTCAAGGTTTTCTTGCCCTATCAGCAGGAGGCGAGATGAAAAAAGGCGTCATCTTATGTGTGGACGACGAGCCCAGCGTACTCATCGCCCTGCGCGACCAATTGAGGAAAAATTATCCCGCCCATCTGGTGGAAATCGCCGAAAGCGCAGCGGAAGGCCTGGATATTCTGAACGAGCTTTCAGCCGAGGGGCTGATTCCGCTGGTCGTCATTTCCGATTTCATCATGCCTGGCATGAATGGCGATGAGTTTCTCTGCCAGGCCAGAATCCATTTTCCGCACATCATCACCGTTATTCTGTCCGGACAGAGCAATGAAGCCTCGGTTCATTCGGCGCTGGCCTCCGGATCGGCCAATCATTTCTTTTCCAAACCCTGGGACGCGGCGGAGCTGATTCAATGCATTGATGCGGGACTGGCGGACTTCTGGCGCAAGATGGGGGACAACCATGCAAGCTGACAGGCAGAACGGCCCCGCCAACAAAGTCGTGCTTTGCGTAGACGACGATATCGGCGTGCTTAACGCCTTGCGCAATGCGTTGTCGCAGCATTTTGACAATGATGTCGTGATCGAAATCGCCGAAAGCGCGGAAGAAGCGCTGGACTTGATAGAAGAACTGAAACAGGAAGGCATGCCGCTGACCATCATCGTGGCCGACTACATCATGCCCGGCATGAAAGGGGATGAATTGCTGGTGCGGGTGCACATGAGCCAGCCGTCGGCCATCACGATCATGCTGACCGGCCAGAGCGACATGCAGGGGGTCAAGCGCGCCATCAACGAGGCCAGCCTATTCCGCTTCATGGAAAAACCGTGGCAGAACGAGGACCTGATTCTGACCCTGCAGTCCGCGATCAAGGCCTATGCGCTGGACCAGGAGCTCCGCTCCTATATCGTCAAGCTGCAAAAGATGAACGACGAGCTGGAAGAGATCGTCAAAAGCCGCACCCGCGAGCTGGAACAAAAAAATGAAGAGCTGAACCGGCTCGCCACCACCGACCGGCTGACTGGGCTGTACAACCGCCTGTTCCTGGAAAAGATGCTGCCGCATGAGTTTGCGGTGGCCAAACGCTTTTCCAACCCGTTTTCCTTCATCATGCTGGACATCGACCACTTCAAGCAGATCAACGACCGTTATGGCCACCAGGCCGGCGATGAAGTGCTGAAAACCATAGCCAAGATCATTCTCGACAATATCCGCGCCTGCGACATCACCGTACGCTGGGGCGGCGAGGAGTTTCTGATCATTTGCAGCGACACCCACCTACCCGGCGCGCGCATCCTGGCGGAGAAGCTGCGCCAGGCTGTAGAACGCCATGACTTCCCCATCGTAGAGCGCTGCACCGCCAGCTTCGGCGTATCCGCCTATCAGGAGCATGACGACATCCACAGCATGATGGAACGCGCCGACCGGGCGCTTTACGCAGCCAAACGCGGCGGCAGAAACCGGGTGGAGGGCTGAACCGCCGCGAACAGCGGGCGGGCGCGATTGCGGATTGTCCGCTCAGATGGAATTCAAGGTCGCCAGACAGCTGGCCAACACGAGGCAAAGCGCTGCGCAAGCTTGCGCCCTAGCGCCTAGGACACCCCCCGGCGCTCGTACACCGCCTGGGCCAGCGTGCCCAGATCGACGTACTCCAACTCGCCGCCCACCGGCATGCCGCGGGCGATGCGGGTGACCGCCAGGCCGCGGTCCTTGAACAGCTCGCTCAGCATATGGGCGGTAACCTCGCCCTCGGCAGTAAAATTGGTGGCGATCACCACCTCGCTCACCCGCCCGTCCAAGGCGCGCGGCAGCAGCTTGTCCAGGTTCAAGTCTTTGGGGCCGATATTATCCAGCGGCGAAATCCGCCCCATCAGCACGAAATACAGGCCTTCGAAACACTTGGCCTGTTCCAGCATCATCAAGTCCGCCGGCATCTCCACGATGCACAGCTGATCCTGCCGTCGCGCCTCATCGGCGCAGATCGGACACAGTTCGGTCTCGCTGAAGGTGTTGCAGCGCTGGCAATGGGTCAGCTGAGTCAGCGCCTTGTCCAGCGCGCGCGCCAGCTTGTCCGCGCCCTTCTTGTCGCGCTGCAGCAAGTGAAAAGCCATGCGTTGGGCAGTCTTCGGCCCCACCCCGGGCAACACCTTCAGAGCGGCGATCAATTGTTCCAGCGCGGGAGGATTTTTCATCCCAAAACCTCATACACCACGAAATCGTACGGATAAGAAATAACCGGATTTCTGCCACGAAATCCACGAAACCACACGAAAAACAACAGGCGCCGGCCGCCCGATCGACGGCGACTCACTCCGGCCCGGCCAGTCAGGTTCGTGTTTCTCGTGGATTTCGTGGCTGAAATGGTTTCAGCTTACTCAAGCGCTTGCGCGCCCCACATATTACGGAAAGCGCAGCCGGCGCCTGGATGTCGCGCCGAACAAAAAGGCCCGTCGCCGGGCCTGGGGTCAGAACGGGAGCTTCATCCCGGCCGGCAGATTCAGGCCGTTGGTAAAGCCGGACATGCGCTCCTGGGTGGTGGCTTCCACCTTGCGCACGGCGTCGTTGACCGCGGCGGCGATCAGGTCTTCCAGCATGTCCTTGTCTTCCTTGGCGTCTTCCAGCACGCTGTCGTCGATGGCGACGCGCTTGACGTCGTGGGAGCAGGTCATCACCACCTTCACCATGCCGGCGCCGGATTGGCCTTCCACTTCCACCTTGGCCAGTTCTTCCTGGGCCTTCTTCATGTTTTCCTGCATTTGCTGGGCCTGTTTCATCAGGCCAGCGATTCCAGCTTTACCGAACATTGCGGTCACTCCTGTACGGGTTGAATGGTCTCGATGAGCAGCGTGGCGCCGAACTCGCGCACCATCTGCTGCACCACCGGATCGTTTTGCATGCATTCGCGGGCGACGGCCAGCTGTTCCTGCCGCAGCCTAGCATCGGTCATGGCCGGGGTTTCCATCCCCAGCTCCTCCACCGTCACCAGCAACTCCACCGGATGGCCGAAGCGGTCGGCCAAGGCGGCTTTCAATTTATCCTGGTAATCGCGGCCGCTCATGTGGCGGAAGCTCTCCGGCACCGCCAGCTCCAGCCGGCTCTGACTCCAGCTCTTCAGCACTGCATTATGCGCCAGCATGCGCGCCGCGCCGAGCTTGGCGCCCAAATCGGCCACCAGCCGCTGCCAGTCGCCATCGAAGCGATAACTCGCCACCTCGTCCTCCAGCGGCGGTTGCTGCATGTAAGCCGGCATCGCGTCGTCGTCGGACCACGGCGCGTCGACGATTTCTTCCTCGTCGCGCTCATCGGCCTCGTCCTGCGGCTCAGGCGCCACGACGACGGGCGCAACAGGCGGCTGCGGCCGGGCTTCGACCTTGGCTTGCGCAGCCGGCGCTGCCGCTACCGGCTGTGGCCGGGGCGCAGGCTCGGGCTCCGGCTCGACAGCCGGGGCCGCGGGTTCTCTCGGTTCCTGCCGCGGCGCCGGCTTGGCCGGGCTGCTGAGACCGGCTGCCTGCAAGGCGCGGGCGGCCGGCGAGACGCCCCGCGCGACCGGCACCGAAGCGCTGGCGGTCACGGACGCGGCGGCCGCTGCCGGACGCGATGCGGGCTGCGGCGCAGCCGCCCGCGCGGGCGCGGCGTTTTCGGCGGGCGCGCGGGCCGGATGGAAGGCCAGCATGCGCAGCAGCGTCATATTGAAGCCGGCATGCTCGTCCGGCGCCAAGGCCAGGTCTTTGCGGCCATGGATGGCAATCTGATAGTACAACTGCACGTCTTGCGGCGCGATGGCGTCGGCCAGCGCGAAAATCGCCTCGCGCTCCGGCTCGTCGTCGGCCAACGCGGCCGGCACCGTCTGCGCCAGCGCCAGTTGCTGCAGCAAAACCGCCAATTCGGACAAGGTGGCGTCGAAGCTGATGCCGCGCTCCGCCAGCTTGTCGGCCTCGGCCATCAGCGCCGCGCCATCGGAGGCGGCCAGCGCCTGCAGCAGACTGAACAGGTAGCGGCGGTCCACCGCGCCCAGCATGGCGCGCACGCCGTCTTCCCTCACTTCGCCCAGGCCGTAGGCGATGGCCTGATCCAGCAGCGACTGCGCGTCGCGCATGGAGCCGGACGCGGCGCGGCCCAGCAAGGCCAAGGCTGGCGCCTCGTACGGAATACCCTCGACCTCCAGCATGTGCGCCAAGTGCGTCGACACCTGCTGCGGCGTCATATTGCGCAAGGAGAACTGCAGGCAGCGGGACAACACCGTGACCGGCACTTTTTGCGGATCAGTGGTGGCCAGGATGAATTTGACGTGGCCGGGCGGCTCCTCCAGCGTCTTCAGCATCGCGTTGAAGGCGCTTTTCGACAGCATGTGCACTTCGTCGATGATGTAGACCTTGAAGCGGCCCATGGTCGGCGCGTACTGGGCGTTTTCCAGCACTTCGCGGATATTGTCGATGCCGGTATTGGACGCGGCGTCGATTTCCAGCAGGTCGACAAAGCGGCCGGCGTCGATCTGGCGGCAGGCCTGGCACTCGCCGCAAGGCTCGGCGGTAGTGCCGGTTTCGCAGTTCAGGCTTTTCGCCAGGATGCGGGCGATGGTGGTCTTGCCTACGCCTCGGGTGCCGGTCAGCAGATAGGCGTGATGCAGCCGCTGCTCTTTGAGGGCGTTGGACAGGGCGCGCACCACATGCTCCTGGCCGACCAGGTCGGCGAAGCGTTTGGGACGCCACTTGCGGGCAAGGACTTGATAGCTCATGGGGGCGGATTTTAATGGCAATTGCCGCGCAAGGCGACAGGTTTCGCCGGCGCGGCCGCGATGGACGGCGCCGGTGGAAAAGAGATCGGCAGCGGCTTACATGCCGGCCGAGGCCGGTTCCTGCTGCCGCGCCAGTTCGGCGAAGTAGCGCTGGCGCACCTGGCTGGCGATCTCCTGCACCGCCTTGGCGTACAGCGTGCTGCGGTTGTAGCGGGTGATCGCGTAGAAATTGTTCAGGCCCAGCCAGTACTCGGTGACGCCCGGCGCCGACTCCAGCGAGAACAGCACGGCCGGCACGTCGTCGGCCAACGGCGCCTGCGGCGCCACGCCCATCTTGCGCAGATCGCCCACCGTGTAGTGCAGATTGAATTTGTCGGCCAGCAGCTGATCGATCTGCGGACCGGCCACCACGCTGGCCGGCACCACCACGTCGTCGCCGGGCTTCCAGCCGTGCAGCTGGAAGTAGTTGGCCACGCTGCCGATGGCGTCGTGCGGATTGTTCCAGATGTCGCGGTGGCCGCTACCGTCAAAGTCCACCGCCCACTTGCGGTAGCTGGACGGCATGAACTGCGGCAGGCCCATCGCGCCGGCGTAGGAACCCTTCAGCGTCAGCGGGTCCTTGCCCTCTTCCTTGGCCAGCAGCAGGAATTGGGTCAGCTCGCCGCGAAAGTACGCGGCGCGGCGCGGGTAGTCGAAACCGATGGTGGACAGCGAGTCCACCAGCCGGAAGCTGCCGGTGTTGCGGCCGTAATGGGTTTCCACCCCGAGGATGGCGACGATCACCTCCGGCGCCACGCCGTATTGGCGCTCGGCGCGCGCCAGCGCGTCGGCATTGGCCTGCCAGAACGCCACGCCGTCGGCGATCAGCCTCTCGTTGACGGTGGTGGCGCGGAATTGGTACCACGGCCGCGAGGTGGATGGTTTGTCCAGAATGCGGATGATATTGGGCTTCAGTTCGACATTGGCGAACACCGCCTCCAGCTCGGGGCGGTTGAACTGGCCGCTGGCCACTTGCTCGTCGATATAGCGCTGCACATCGGGGCGGGCGAGGAAGTCGGCGTCGGCGAAAGCCGGGGCGGCGGAAAACGCCAGCGCGGCCAGGGCTGCCGCGGCGGCCAGTTTCTGCATGATTTTCATGGTGTATTGTTTTCCAGTTGGATATCCCAAATTCCGGGCGCAGGCGCCAAGCTCACTCGCGGAACGACAACGCGTTGCTGACCAGCCGCGCGGTGATGTCGACAATCGGAATGACGCGTTCGTAAGCCATGCGGGTGGGGCCGACCACGCCCAGCGTGCCGACCACCTGGCCGTTGATGCAATACGGCGCGGTCACCACCGAGCATTCGTCCAGCGTCACCACGCCAGACTCCTCGCCGATGAAAATGTTCACCCCGCTCGCCTCCCGGCCCTGCGCCAGCAGCTTCAGCAACTCGGTCTTGCGCTCGAACACGCCGAACAGCTCGCGCAAACGCGACAGGTCGTCGGACAGGTCATGCACCTGCAGCAGGCGCGAGCCGCCGGTCACCACCACGTCCTCGCCGCTTTGCGCCAGCGTCTGCCGCCCCAGCATCACCGCGGCGGACATCAATTCGGCGATATCGCCCTGCAGCTGCTTGAGCTCGCTCTCCACCCGCTGCGCGACGGCGCTCAGCCCCTGGCCGGCGTAATGCTGGTTGATGAAATTGCCGGCCTCGATCAGCTCGCTCGGCGTGTAGTCGCGCTCGGTCACCAGCAAATGGTTCTGTACGTCGCCGTCCAGCGTCACCAGTATCATCAGCACCCGCCGTTCGGACAGGCGCAGAAATTCGATCTGACGGAAGGCGACATCGCTGCGCTGCGGCGTCAGCACCACGCCGGCAAAGCTGGTCAATTCGGACAGCAGGGACGAGGCGGCCTGAGCGATGCGCTGCGGGCTGTCCGGCTGCAGATTATGCTCCAGCTCCTGCAGCGACACCTGGTCCAGCGGACGGATGGTCAGCAGGCGGTCCACGAACAGCCGGTAGCCGCGCGCGGTGGGCACCCGCCCGGCCGAGGTATGCGGCGAGGCGATCAGGCCCATGCCTTCCAGATCGGCCAGCACATTGCGCACGGTGGCCGAAGACAGTTCCACACCGGGCAGCAGCGACAGGGCCTTGGAGGCCACAGGCTGACCGTCGGCGATGTAGCGCTCGATCAGCGCTTTCAGCAGATGTTGGGCGCGTTCGTTCATCATGTCTCCCATTGTACACATCCTGAACCGCGCCAAAAGGGGGCGGCGCGCGGGTTTACGACTATGGCACGCGCCGGATGGCCGGCAAGCTGCTGTTAGCCCTCTGGTTTTCTGCGATAATCGCCCCATTATTGGTCCGACCTACCCCATTTGGAGACAGCATGGCATCCGAAGACAAGAGCAAGGCGCTGGCCGCGGCCCTGGCCCAGATTGAAAAGCAGTTCGGCAAGGGCTCGATCATGCGCATGAGCGACAACCAGATCAACGAAAACCTGCAGGTGGTCTCCACCGGTTCGCTGAGCCTGGACCTGGCGCTGGGCGTCGGCGGCCTGCCGCGCGGCCGCGTGGTGGAAATCTACGGCCCGGAATCGTCCGGTAAAACCACCCTGTGTCTGCAAGTCGTGGCCGAAGCGCAAAAGCTGGGCGGCACCTGCGCCTACATCGACGCGGAAAACGCGCTGGACCCGATTTACGCGCAGAAGCTAGGCGTAAACGTGGAAGACCTGCTGATCTCGCAGCCGGACACCGGCGAACAGGCCCTGGAAATCTGCGACATGCTGGTGCGTTCCAGCGGCGTGGACGTGATCGTGGTGGACTCGGTGGCCGCGCTGGTGCCGAAGGCGGAAATCGAAGGCGAGATGGGCGATAGCCACGTCGGCCTGCAAGCCCGCCTGATGAGCCAGGCCCTGCGCAAGCTGACCGGCAACATCAAGCGCACCAACACCCTGGTCATATTCATCAACCAGATCCGCATGAAGATCGGCGTGATGTTCGGCAACCCGGAAACCACCACCGGCGGCAACGCGCTGAAGTTCTACGCCTCCGTGCGTCTGGACATCCGCCGCACCGGCGGCATCAAGAAAGGCGAGGAAGTGATCGGCAACGACACCCGCGTCAAAGTGGTGAAGAACAAGGTCTCGCCGCCGTTCCGCCAGGCTGATTTCGAAATCCTGTACGGCGAAGGCATTTCGCGCGCCGGCGAAATCATCGAGCTGGGCGTCAAGCACGGCTTCATCGACAAGTCCGGCGCCTGGTACGCCTACAACGGCCAGAAGATCGGCCAGGGCAAGGACAATACCCGCGAGTGGCTGAAGGCCAACCCGGCCATCGCCGAAGAAATCGAGCGCAAGATCCGCGAAGCGGTGGGCGTGAAGGTGGAAATCACCGAAGGCCAGGCCGACGAAGAAGAATTCGTCGACGACGCCCTCGACGCTTGATGACCTCAAGCGGCAAAAGCCTGAAGGCGCGGGCCGCCGATCTGCTGTCGCGCCGGGAGTATTCCCGGCGCGAGCTGGTCAGGCGGCTCGCGCCTTTTGCCGAAAGCATGGAACAGCTGGAAGCCGTGCTGGACGAGCTGGCGGCCGCCAACTGGCAGTCGGACAGCCGTTTCGCCCAGCAATTCGCCGCCAGCAAGGGCGGCAAGTTCGGCAGCCGCCGGCTGTCGCAGGAAATGCGCCAACGCGGCGTGGACGATGACACCATACGCCAGGCCCTGGCCGGTCAGGACGATCTGGCCAGCGCGCGCGAACAGTGGCGCAAGAAATTCGGCCGCCCGCCGGCCGACGCCGCGGAAAAAGCCAAGCAGTACCGTTTTCTGGCGCAACGCGGCTTCCCGACGGATGTGATCCACCAGGTGATCGCCGGCGCCGACGACGACTTCTACGAGGACTGAGCCATGGCCAAGCGCAGCATCGCCACCGAGATCGACATCGCCGCCGCTCCGGATCAGGTATGGCGGGTGCTGACCGACTGGCCGCGCTACCCGGAATGGAACCCGTTCATCGTCGGCCTGCACGGCCGCCGCGAAACCGGCGCCAGCCTGGTGGCCACCATTCATCCGCCCGGCGGCCGGCGCATGACCTTCCGGCCGCGGCTGATGGCGTTTGCCGCCGCGCAGCAACTGCGCTGGCGCGGCAAACTGCTGCTGCCGGGCCTGTTCGACGGCGAACACTACTTCCGGCTGGAAGCGCTGGCTGACGGCGGCACCCGCTTTCATCACGGCGAGGACTTTTCCGGCATCCTGCTGCCTTTGATCGGCGGCGCGCTGCTGGACAACACCCGCAGCGGCTTCGTGCTGATGAACCAGGCGCTGAAACGGCGCTGCGAAGCGCTTGCCAGCCAGGCTCCAGCTTGACACAATCGACGGATTCGTCCTGGCACGGCGCCCGGACCAGATTTTGAAAATTGACCAAAAATCATGAAAACCTCTGAAATTCGCAAGAAATTCCTGGATTTCTTCGCCTCCAAAGGCCACCAGGTAGTCGCCTCCAGCAGCCTGATCCCGGGCAACGACCCGACGCTGATGTTCACCGTCGCCGGCATGGTGCAGTTCAAGGACGTGTTCCTGGGCTTTGAAAAGCGCGACTACACCCGCGCCACCACCAGCCAG
This sequence comes from Chromobacterium sinusclupearum, assembly GCF_002902845.1. GTDB lineage: Bacteria > Pseudomonadota > Gammaproteobacteria > Burkholderiales > Chromobacteriaceae > Chromobacterium > Chromobacterium sinusclupearum. Next base: position 60,375 of record NZ_PPTF01000022.1, on the reverse strand, counting down.
AAATGCCTGCGCGCAGGCGGCAAGCACAACGACTTGGAAAACGTCGGTTACACCGCGCGCCACCACACTTTCTTCGAAATGCTGGGCAACTTCAGCTTCGGCGACTACTTCAAGCGCGACGCCATCACCTTCGCCTGGGAATTCCTGACCGGCGAGCAATGGCTGGCCCTGCCGAAGGACCGTCTGATGGTGACGGTGTACGCCAGCGACGACGAAGCCTACGATATCTGGCACAAGACCGTCGGCCTGCCGGCCGACAAGATCGTCCGCATCGGCGACAACAAGGGCGCGCCGTACGCGTCCGACAACTTCTGGACCATGGGCGACACCGGCCCCTGCGGCCCGTGCACCGAAATCTTCTTTGACCACGGCGCAGACGTGGCCGGCGGCCCTCCGGGCAGCCCGGACGAAGACGGCGACCGCTTCATGGAAATCTGGAACAACGTGTTCATGCAGTTCAACCGCGACGAATCCGGCGTGCTGCACCCGCTGCCCAAGCCGTCCGTCGATACCGGCATGGGCCTGGAGCGCCTGTCCACCGTGCTGCAACACGTCAAGTCCAACTTTGAAACCGATGGACTGGCCTGCCTGGTTCGCGCCGCCGCGCGCGAAACCGGCGTGGCCTACAGCCAGGACGTGCCGTCGCTGAAAGTCATCGCCGACCACATCCGCGCCTGTTCCTTCATGATCGCCGACGGCATCCTGCCGTCCAACGAAGGCCGCGGCTATGTGCTGCGCCGCATCGCCCGCCGCGCGATCCGCCACGGCTACAAGCTGGGCCAGAAGGGCCTGTTCTTCCATAAGATCGTCGCCGACCTGGTCTCCGAGATGGGCGACGCCTATCCGGAGCTGCGCGAGAAGCAGGCTCAGATCGAAGACGCGCTGCGCGCCGAGGAAATCAAGTTCGCCGAGACGCTGGAAAACGGCATGGCGCTGGTGGACGCCGCGCTGGAAGGCGGCAAAAAAGAGCTGGATGGCGAAACCATCTTCAAGCTGTACGACACTTTCGGCTTCCCGGTGGACCTGACCGCCGACATCTGCCGCGAACGCGGCATCCACGCCGACCTGGAAGGCTTCGAGCGCGCCATGGAAGCGCAGCGCGAGCGCGGCCGCGCCGGCTCCACCTTCAAGATGACCGGCAAGCTCAGCTACAGCGGCGACGACACCTGCTTCCACGGCTACGACAAGAGCAGCGTGGAAGCCAAGGTGCTGGCGCTGTACAAGGGCACCGAGCCGGTTGAGGCGCTGTCCGCCGGCGACGAAGGCATCGTGGTGCTGGACAACACCGCCTTCTATGCCGAAGGCGGCGGCCAGGTCGGCGATGTCGGCGAAATCTCCGCCGTAGGCGGCATCGACGCGCTGTTCGACGTGGCCGACACCCAGAAGATCCAGGGCGCGGTCTTCGGCCACAAGGGCGTGCTCGCCCGCGGCGCGCTGAAGGTCGGCGACAGCGTCACCGCCACCATCGACCTGCACCAGCGTCTGGCCAGCGCCCGCAACCACTCCGCCACCCACCTGCTGCACGCGGCGCTGCGCCATGTGCTGGGCAGCCACGTGGCGCAAAAGGGTTCGCTGGTCAATCCGGAACGCACCCGTTTCGACTTCGCCCACGGCGAGCCGGTAACGGCGGAACAGATCGCCGAGCTGGAGCGCGTGGTCAACCGCGTGATCGCCCATAACGTCGAGGTCAAGGCCGAGCTGATGAGCATGGCAGACGCGCAGAAATCCGGCGCGATGATGCTGTTCGGCGAAAAATACGGCGAGGAAGTCCGCGTGCTGACCATGGGCGACTTCTCCGCCGAACTGTGCGGCGGCACCCACGTCATGCGCACCGGCGACATCGGCCTGTTCAAGATCGTGGCCGAAAGCGGCGTCGCCGCGGGCGTGCGCCGGATCGAAGCCGTGACCGGCGAAGGCGCCGTCGCCTGGGTTCAGGCCCAGGAAGCAGAGCTGAAAACCGCCGCCAGCGCGCTGCAAGCGCAGCCGGGCGAGCTGATCGCCAAGATCGAACGCCTGCAAGCCGAACTGAAAGCCGCGCAGAAGGAAGCCCAGCAGCTGAAGGGCCAGCTGGCCTTCGGCCAACTGGACGAACTGGTCAGCGTCGGCATGCGCACCATCAACGGCGTCAAGTGCGTCGGCAGCCGCATCGACAACGTCGACGCCGCCACCCTGCGCGACATGAGCGACAAGCTGATGGACCGCCTGGAAAGCGGCATCGCGCTCTTGGCTTGCGTCAACGAAGGCAAGGTCAGCCTGATCGCCCGCGTGTCCAAGGACCTGACCGGCAAGGTCAAGGCCGGCGAGCTGGTCAACCAAGTCGCCACGCAAGTGGGCGGCAAGGGCGGCGGCCGTCCGGACATGGCCCAGGCCGGCGGCACTCAGCCGGAAAACCTGCCGGCTGCGCTGCAAAGCCTGCCGGACTGGCTGATGACCAAGCTGTAAGCCGCGCAAACCGCACGCAAACGAAACGGTCGCATGACTATCATGTGGCCGTTTTTTATTCGGTAACAATTCGATTGCAAAATGCGCTCAATCCCGTCAATAGGAGCCTGCCATGGAAACCATCGAATTCCGCCTTGCCGACTGGGATGACCTACCGGCCGTCTGTCACCTGATCCAGCAGGCATTCGCCCCGCTGGCCGCCACGCTTCCCAGCCGCCCCACCGCGCTGGACGAAACCGTCACCAGCCTGACCGGCCACCTGGCCAGCGGCAGCCAGATCTTCCTGGCCTGGCAAAAACGGCAACTGGCCGCCTGCCTGTTGGTGTTGCCGCCGGACGATGGCTGCGCCGAGGTCAAGCGCGTCTGCACCCACCCGGAACTGCAAGGCCTCGGCCTGGGTTCCGCCCTGCTCCACCATGCCGAAGCGCAGCTGCGGCAACAAGGCGTGCAACGCATACGGCTGGCAACCCGCCGCCGCCTGCCGGGCAATCTGGCGTTCTATCAGCGCCTCGGTTATCAGGAGATCGAGCGCCAGCCTTACGCCGCCGAGGTGGATGATGAGCGCGTGGTATTGAGCAAGCAGTTAGCCGCCTGAACCTGTTAGGGGCTGTTGGCGTTTGGAGAGCGGTCGCGCCGGGATGCGTTTTGCGCCGAATCGAGGCGTTTCGCGCGCCGCATAGTCATTCTCTGCCAGCGCGGAACAACGAAGAGTCGGCGCGAAAGGCGCCCGGCCCTGCGGGTTTGGCCGCTTTGGGCCGGAAGCCACGTTGCCCAGCCCTTGCATAGAATGACTATGCGTCGGACTGTGCGCCTTGCTTCCGGTCCAAATCGGCGCAAACGCGATCCACTCACCAAACGTCAACAGCCCCTAATCCTGCCGATCACTAATTTGAAGCAAAGCCCTGTAAGTTTGTTTCATATCAAGCCATGAAAAATCAGAGTTAAATAATATACACATGCTTCTTATGGCTTCTCCTTTGTTGTTTGCTTTGATGCCCCCGGGACCTCCCGGGGCTTTTTTTGCCTGCGCTCAACCGCCTGCTTATAGTGGAAACACGTATCCACTTCGTCGAGGGGAGCGCCATGCGCCTGCCTTTGCTCGCCCTGCTCGCTTGCTGCTGCCAGCTGTTATCCGCCCGGGCGGACCAGCCCCCGCCGGAACTCTACGCGCTGACCGAAAACCTGCCGCCGCTGAGCTATCAGCAAGATGGCGACTACAAGGGCTTCTCCAATGAGTTGCTGCTGATGATGCTGCACGAAAGCGGCCTGCACGCCACCATTGAGATCAAGCCGTGGAGCCGCGCGCTGCGCGAGGCGCAACAGGTGCCGAATACCGTGCTGTACCTGACCGTTCGCACGCCAGAGCGCGAGGATTTGTTCAAATGGGTGGGACCGGCCCTGCCCTTGCCGATTGAGCTATTCCGACTGGGCGGCCCCAAGGCGCTGCCGTACACCTCGATAGAGGACGCGCGGCGCGCGCGGGTGGCGGTAGCGCGCGACACGCCCGGGCAAAAGATGATGGAAGACCGGGGGTTTTCAGAAAACCAAAACCTGGTGCTGACCAACGACGAAGGGCAGTCGGCCAAGCTGCTGTACGCGCACCGGGTGCCGTACACGGTTGGGGTGGCGCTGTTCCAGCGCTACGCCGCGCGCCAACAGGGCCAGGACCCGGAGCGGCTGGATTCGGTGCAAGTGCTGGATGACAGCACGCAGTTCTATTTCGCGCTGCAAAAGGATAGCAAGCCGGAATACGTCGCGCGTCTGCAGGCGGCATTGGACAAGATCAAACAGGATGGCCGCTACGCCTCTCTGCTGAAGCGCTACACCCATCCCTGAATCGGCCTACAACACCAGCTTGCCGCCCACCAGCGCCAGCATCACCGCCAGCGCCGGCCTCAGCCAGTGGTCCGCCAGCTTGCCGGTCAGCTTGCTGCCCAACCAGATGCCGGGCAGCGAGCCGCTGAGCAGTTTCAACAGCAGCAGCCAATCCAGATGCCCCATGCTGGCGTGGCCCAGGCCGGCCACCAGCGTCAGCGGCACCGCATGGGCGATTTCCGTCCCCACCAGACGCGAGGTGGACAGCGCCGGATACAGCATGAACAGCGCCAGCGTGCCCAAGGCGCCGGCGCCGATGGAGCTCAGCGTCACCAGCACCCCCAGCACCGCCCCCACCAGCGCGGTGGGCCACCAGCGCTCGCCCACGCCGAGCTTGGCCACATGGCGCCCCCCCACCTTCATCAGCCAAGGCTTGCCCAATATGGCCGCCGCAGTCAGCAGCAAGGCCAGGCCGAGCACAAAGCGGAATATTTCGTCCATGATGCGCGGCGACACATGCAGCCAGGACAGCAGACCCAGCGTCAGCAGCGCCGCCGGCACGCTGCCCAGCGCCAGCTGCAGCGTGATGCGCCAGTCGATATGGCGCTGCCTATGATGCACCACCACCCCGCCGGCCTTGGTCAGCGCGGCGTACAGAAGGTCGGTGCCGACGGCCGTGGCCGGCGAAATGCCAAACCACAACAGGATGGGCGTCATCAGCGAGCCGCCGCCCACGCCGGTCAGCCCGACGATAAAGCCAACCGCCAGCCCCGCCACCGTGTATCCCAGATCCATAGCCGTCCTCATTTATCCTGCAATAATCAGCTGATGCTACGCGGTTTGCTTATAACAATTTAGATCGTTTTGATACAACAATATATTTATAAAACATATATCTAGCTTACCCTGCAAGTTTCATCGCGGCATCACGGCGCCGTAACAACAGTGGGCTAAGTTTTAATCGAAACAAAATGACATGGAACGCCACAATCGCCGCCTGATTTACACCCAAGGCCTTTACAAACCGAACAAATCGCGTCAACTTGATACAGTCAGGGCGCAGCCCGCCCAGCTTGCCGGCCACGTCCGCGCCAGCCGTCAGGATCGCCCTGAGAAGTCCACGTTTCGAGATCGAAAGGTGCAGGATGATTTCTCGTATCCCCCTGAGCGTTCGTAGAAAACAGGCCCGAGACCAGCATGAAAGCTTCCTCTATGCCGTGGCCAAACCACAGCTGAGCGACGAGGAAAGGTCGCGCCAGCAGAAAGTGCGGCAACGGGCCCACGACCGCGACGACGCCCGCTTCCTAGCCGACCGTTGCGACGATCTGTTCTGAAACCTTGACGGGGCCGCACGGCCCCGCCTACCTGCCTCCGCCCACAATGGCGGCGCGCCTCATGTATTTTTCTTTACACCATCCCATCCCGTTCTTGCACCCCGGAAATCACGTATCCGCAAAGCGTTGACTTGACGCAGCGCGCCGCTTTTCGCCTAAAAAAATTCCAACAATACGACGACAGAGGAATTTTTTTTCTAAAAAATGGCCAATAAAGATAATTTTTATACTTTCTTTACACGAGGCTGCTCGCTTTTATCAGGTTTTTGACGCCGGTTTGATTACCTTCCACATCGCACATTACGCATGGAGATTTTCACTATGGATTGGCTTTATCTGGGCCTGGTCGCGCTTTTCTGCGCACTGACCTGGCTGCTGATCGCAGCCTGTGACCGACTGGGAGGCAAGCAATGACTGCCTGGTACCTGATCAGCGCCCTGCTGGCGCTTGGACTGTTCGTCTATCTGATCTACGCATTGGTCAAACCGGAGAATTTCTAATCATGACAACACCCGCCATGCTCCAACTGGGGCTGTTCCTGGCCGTGCTGGTCGCACTGGCCTGGCCTCTGGGCGCGTATATGACGCGCATCATGCAGGGGGAAAACGTCGGTCCGGTACGCTTTTTCGCGCCGCTAGAACGCGGTTTCTATCGCCTCGCCGGCATCAAGCAGGATGAGGAAATGGGCTGGCGCGGCTATACCGTGGCCTTGATCCTGTTCAACGTGCTGGGCGCGGTCGCCGTCTACGCCTTGCAGCGTCTGCAAGGCGCGCTGCCGTTCAACCCGCAGGCGATGGCCGCCGTATCGCCGGATTCGTCGTTCAACACCGCCATCTCCTTCATCACCAATACCAACTGGCAAGGTTACGGCGGCGAAACCACGATGAGCTATCTGACCCAGATGCTGGGTCTGACCGTGCAGAACTTCCTGTCGGCCGCTACCGGCGCCGCCGTGGTGATCGCGCTGATCCGCGGCTTTGTCCGCCACAACAGCAGCAAGATCGGCAACTTCTGGGTGGACATCACCCGCCTGACCATGTACATCCTGCTGCCGCTGGCGCTGGTACTGGCGCTGGTCTTCACCCAGCAGGGCGTCATCCAGAACCTGTCCGCCTACAAGGATGTGCATACGCTGGAAGTGACCAAGTACCAGCAGCCCAAGGTTGACGCCAAGGGCAATCCGGTGACCGGCAAAGACGGCAAGCCGGTGATGGAAGACAAGTCCACCCAGACGCAAACCCTGCCCATGGGCCCGGTGGCCTCGCAAGAAGCCATCAAGATGCTGGGCACCAACGGCGGCGGCTTCTTCAACGCCAACTCCGCCCATCCGTTTGAAAACCCGACTCCGTTCGCCAACTTCCTGCAGGACATCGCGATCTTCCTGATTCCGGCCGCGCTGTGCTTCCTGTTTGGCCGCATGGTGGGCGACCGTCGCCAGGGCTGGGCCATCCTCGCCGCGATGACCATCATGTTCGCCACCGCCGTAGTGGTGGAAACCAACGCCGAGCAAGCCGGCGTGCCGCAGTACAACGCGCTGCACATCGACCAGCAAGCCAGCAGCCTGCAGTCCGGCGGCAATATGGAAGGCAAGGAAGCGCGCTTCGGCATCATCGACACCTCGCTGTTCATCGCCGTGACCACATCCGCCTCCTGCGGCGCAGTGAACGCGATGCACGACTCGCTGACGCCGATCGGCGGCATGGTCCCGATGTTCCTGATGCAGCTGGGCGAAGTGGTGTTCGGCGGCGTGGGTTCCGGCCTGTACGGCATGCTGATCTTCGCCATCCTGGCCGTATTCATCGCCGGCCTGATGGTAGGCCGCACGCCGGAATACCTGGGCAAGAAGATCGAAACCTACGAGATGAAGATGACCGCGATCACCATTCTGGTGACCCCGACGCTGGTGCTGGCGCTGACCGCCATCGCCGTGAGCATGGCAGCGGGCAAGGCCGGCATCGCCAATCCGGGCGCGCACGGCTTCAGCGAAATCCTGTACGCCTTCACCTCCGCGGCCAACAACAACGGCAGCGCCTTCGCCGGCCTGTCCGCCAACACGCCGTTCTACAACATCGCCACCGGCATCGCCATGTTCTTTGGCCGCTTCTTCATGATCGTGCCGATCCTGGCCATCGCCGGTTCGCTGGCCGCCAAGAAGCGCCTGGCCGTCACCAGCGGCACCCTGCCGACCCATGGCCCGTTGTTCGTGGTGTTATTGATCGGCACCGTGCTGCTGGTAGGCGCGTTGAACTATGTTCCGGCTCTGGCACTGGGCCCGGTAGTCGAGCATCTGCAAATGCTCGCCGTCCACTAAGCGCCAGTCAGTCAAGGAAACTCGAGATGAACGACAAGAATCATTCAAAGACCCTGGTAGCGGAACCTGCCGCTGCCGGCCACAAGAGCGCGAGCAAGGGCATGTTCGATCCGGCGCTGGTGAAACCCGCCATCGTTGACTCGTTCAAGAAGCTGTCGCCGCGCACCCAGTGGCGCAACCCGGTGATGTTCGTGGTGTACGTGGGCAGCATTCTGACCACCGCGCTGTGGCTCCAGTCGCTGGCCGGCCAGGGCGAGGCCTCCTCCGGCTTCATCCTGGGCATCGCCTTGTGGCTGTGGTTCACCGTGCTGTTCGCCAACTTCGCCGAAGCGCTGGCCGAAGGCCGCAGCAAAGCCCAGGCCGCCAGCCTGCGCTCCGCCAAGAAGAATGTGGTGGCCAAGAAGCTGGCCGGCGGCAACCACGGCGCCGCCAAGAGCATCGTGGACGGCACCAGCCTGCGCAAAGGCGACTACGTGCTGGTGGAAGCCGGCGACGTGATCCCGGTGGACGGCGAAGTGATCGAAGGCGTGGCCTCCGTTGACGAATCCGCCATCACGGGCGAATCCGCGCCGGTGATCCGCGAATCCGGCGGCGACTTCTCCTCTGTCACCGGCGGCACCCGCGTGCTGTCCGACTGGATCGTGGTGAAAATCACCGTCAACCCGGGCGAAACCTTCCTCGACCGCATGATCGCCATGGTGGAAGGCGCCAAGCGCCAGAAGACACCGAACGAGATCGCGCTGACCATTCTGCTGGTGGCCTTGACCATCGTGTTCCTGATCGTCACCGTCACCCTGCTGCCGTTCTCCTTGTTCAGCGTGGACGCGGTCAAGGCCGGCTCGCCGATCAGCATCACCACCCTGGTGGCGCTGCTGGTCTGCCTGATCCCGACCACCATCGGCGGCCTGCTGTCCGCCATCGGCGTGGCCGGCATGAGCCGCATGATGGGCGCCAACGTGATCGCCACTTCCGGCCGCGCGGTGGAAGCCGCCGGCGACGTGGACGTGCTGCTGTTGGACAAGACCGGCACCATCACCCTGGGCAACCGTCAGGCCTCCGCCTTCATTCCGGCGCCGGGCGTCAGCGAGAAAGACCTGGCCGACGCCGCGCAGCTGGCCTCCCTGGCCGACGAAACGCCGGAAGGCCGCTCCATCGTGGTGCTGGCCAAGCAGAAGTTCAATCTGCGCGAGCGCCAACTGGCCAGCCATGAAGCCAGCTTCATCGCCTTCAGCGCGCAAACCCGGATGTCCGGCATCGACTACGACGGCCGCCAGATCCGCAAGGGCGCCATCGACGCCATCCGCCGCCACATCGCCGAGCAAGGCGGCCAGTTCCCGGACGCGCTGTCCAAGAGCGCCGACGAAGTGGCCCGCCGCGGCTCCACCCCGCTGCTGGTGGCCGAAGGCAACCGCGCGCTGGGCGTGATCGAGCTGAAGGACATCGTCAAGGGCGGCATCAAGGAGCGTTTCGCCGAGCTGCGCCAGATGGGCATCAAGACGGTGATGATCACCGGCGACAACCCGCTGACCGCGGCCGCCATCGCCGCCGAAGCCGGCGTGGACGACTTCCTGGCCGAAGCCACGCCGGAAGCCAAGCTGAAGCTGATCCGCAGCCATCAGGCCGAAGGCAAGCTGGTGGCGATGACCGGCGACGGCACCAACGACGCCCCCGCCCTGGCCCAAGCCGACGTTGCCGTTGCCATGAACACCGGCACCCAGGCGGCCAAGGAAGCCGGCAATATGGTGGACCTGGACTCGAACCCGACCAAGCTGATCGAGATCGTGGAAATCGGCAAGCAGATGCTGATGACCCGCGGCTCGCTGACCACCTTCTCCATCGCCAACGACGTGGCCAAGTACTTCGCCATCATTCCGGCGGCGTTCGCTAGCACCTATCCGCAGCTGAACGCGCTGAACGTGATGGGCCTGAACAGCCCGTCCTCCGCCATCATGTCCGCGGTGATCTTCAACGCCATCATCATCGTATTCCTGATCCCGCTGGCGCTGAAGGGCGTGAAGTACCACGCCAAGAGCGCGGCCGAGCTGCTACGCAGCAACTTGCTGGTCTACGGCCTGGGCGGCCTGCTGGTGCCCTTCGTCGGCATCAAGATCATCGACATGCTGCTGGGCGCGCTGGGTCTGGTGTAACAGGCAATCTAAGGTTCCCGGACCCGGTCCGGGGCAGCACCCCGGCATGCCGGGAACCGGGCGCGAGCCAGCCCGCCGCCGCCAAGATGGCGACGGGCGCCGCGCCAAGAGAATGGAAAGGATTATCGTGAAAATCATTCGTCCCCTGCTGGTGATCTTCGGCGGCTTGTCGCTGCTCACTGGCCTGGCCTACCCGCTGGTCACCACCGGCATCGCCCAGGCGGTGTTTCCGGCACAGGCCAACGGCAGCCTGATCGAAAAAGACGGCAAGGCCGTGGGCTCGCGCCTGATCGGCCAGAACTTCAGCGGCGAACAGTACTTCTGGGGCCGTCCGTCGGCCACCAGCCCGATGCCGTACAACGCCGGCAACTCCGGCGGCTCCAACCTGGGCCCGACCAACAAGGCCCAATTGGACGCGGTGAAGGGCAATGTGGACAACATCCGCAAGGCGCACCCGACCCAGACCGGCCCGGTGCCGGTGGACCTGGTCACCGCCTCCGGCAGCGGCCTGGACCCGGAAATTTCCGTCGCCTCGGCTTACTATCAGGTTGACCGCGTGGCCGCCGCGCGTAAACTGCCGGCAACAGCCGTGCGCAAGCTGGTCGATGACCATATCATCGGCGAGACCTTCGGCCTCTTGGGCGAGCCGCGCGTCAATGTGCTGGAGCTGAATCTGGCGCTGGATCAGTTGGCCCGCAAAGTCTGACCGTCCGGTTCTTTTAGCCACGGAAACACACGGAAGGACACGAAAAGGCTCCCCCAAGGCGGCTCGCCTGGCCATTTCGTGTCGTTTCGTGGATTTCGTGGCTCATTTACGTGTGATTCCGTGTGTTTCTGTGGCTGAACAATAGGATGCCTCATGTCTGATACCCGTCCTGATCCCGATGCGCTACTAGATGAACTCAAACGCGAGGAGGAGCAGGCTAATCGCGGCCGGCTGAAAATCTTCTTCGGCTCCTGCGCCGGCGTCGGCAAGACCTTCGCCATGCTGGCCGCCGCGCGCATCAAGCAACAGGAAGGGGTCAAAGTGCTGGTCGGCGTGGTGGAAACCCACGGCCGCAAGGAAACCGCGGCGCAACTGGACGGGCTGGAAGTGCTGCCGCCCAGCCAGATCGAGTACAAGGGCCGCACGCTGTCGGAATTCGACATCGACAAGGCGCTGGAACGCCAGCCGCAATTGATCCTGATCGACGAGTTCGCCCACTCCAACGTGCCCGGCTCGCGCCACCCCAAGCGCTGGCAGGACGTGGAGGAGCTGCTCGCCGCGGGCATCGACGTCTACACCACTCTCAATGTGCAGCATCTTGAGAGCCTTAACGATGTTGTCGGCCAGATCACCGGCATCATCGTCAGGGAAACGCTGCCGGACCATGTGTTCGACATGGCCGACGAAGTCTCGCTGGTGGACTTGCCGCCGGACGAACTGCTGTCCCGCCTCGCTGCCGGGAAAGTTTACCTGCCGCACCAGGCCGAGCGCGCGGTCAAGAACTTCTTCCGCAAGGGCAATCTCCTGGCGCTGCGCGAGCTGGCGCTGCGCCGCACCGCCGACCGCGTGGACGCGCAGATGCGCGCCTACCGCGCCGATCAATCCATCGCCCCGGTCTGGCATGCCCGCGAGCGGCTGCTGGTCTGCGTCGGACCCGGCCCCGGCACCGAGAAGCTGATACGCAGCACCAAGCGGCTGGCCGCCAATCTGGACGCCGACTGGATCGCGGTTTATGTGGAAACGCCCAATCTGCAGCGGCTGCCGGAAGAGCAGCGCGCGCGCGTGCTCAAGGGGCTGAAGCTGGCGCAGGAACTGGGCGCCGAAACCACGGTGCTGGGCGGCAGCGAGCTGGCCGCCACCCTGCTGGCTTATGCCCGCACCCGCAATGTGTCCAAGCTGGTGGTAGGCAAATCGGTGCGCAATCCGCTGGTCCGGCTGTGGCAAGGCTCGCTGGTGAACGAGCTGACCCGGCTGTCCGGCGATGTCGACATCTATGTGGTGGCGCATGAGCTGGAAGACGAATCAAGCCGCCGCGGCAAACGCGTGCGCAGCCTGCTGTTCAGCGAGGACGACGAAGGCAAGGCCAGACGCGGCTATCTGGCGGCGTCCGCCATCTGCTTCGCCACCACCGCCGTCAATCATCTGCTGGTGCCCTATTTCGCCTTGTCCAACGTCATCATGGTGCACCTGCTGGCGGTGGTGCTGATCGCCACCCGCTACGGCCGCGGGCCGGGCGTGCTGGCGTCCTTCCTGTCGGTGGCGGCCTTCGATTTCTTCTTCGTGCCGCCTCGGCTGTCGTTCGCGGTATCGGACACCCAGTATCTGCTGACCTTCATCGTGATGCTGGTGGTGGCCTTGATCATCAGCCAGCTGACGGCGCGCTTCCGCTTCGAAGCCACCATCGCCACCTACCGCGAACGCCGCACCCGCGCGCTGTACGACCTGGGCCGCGAGCTGGCCGGCGCGCTGACCGCCTCGCAGATCATCGAAACCGCCGTCGGCCGGCTGGAGCCGCTGTTCCGCGCCAAAGTGATGCTGTTCATCCCGAACAGCGAGGACCAGCTGCGCACCGCCACCGATTACGGCAGCGCCGCCGATACCGGCGTGGCGCAATGGGTATTCGACAACCTGCAGCCGGCCGGCCTCGGCACCAATACCCTGCCGTCCAATCCCGCGCTGTATGTGCCGCTGAAGGCGCCGATGCGTACCCGCGGCGTCATCGCCTTGCTGCCGGAGGAAACCATCCATGCCTTCCTGCCGGAGCAGCAGCGGCTGCTGGAAACCTGCGCCGCGCAGATCGCCCTGGCGCTGGAACGGGTGCACTACGTCGAGGTGGCGCAAGACGCCATCGTGGCGATGGAGTCCGAGCGGCTGCGCAACAGCGTGCTGTCGGTGGTGTCGCACGACCTGCGCACCCCGCTGACCACCATGCTGGGCCTGGCCAATATGCTGAATTCGCCGAACCTGCCGCCGGAACAACAGGCCGACATCTCGCAGTCCATCCAGGACGAGGCGATGCGGATGAACAAGCTGGTGACCAATCTGCTGGACATGGCCAAGCTGCAGTCAGGCGTCAAGCTGAACAAGGAATGGCAGCTGCTGGACGAAGTGGTGGGCAGCGCGGTGCGCGCCTGCGAGCACACCCTGCGCAACCATAAGCTGGAGCTGCAACTGGGCAACGATCTGCCGGTGCTGGAGTACGACGCGGTGCTGATCGAACGCGTGCTGGTCAACCTGCTGGAAAACGCCGGCAAGTACACTCCGGCCGGCTCGCATATTCAATTGGCCGCCCGGCATGAGGGCGACAAGATCCGCATCTCGGTCAGCGACGACGGCCCTGGCCTGCCGGCCAATATGGAACAGAAAGCCTTCGACAAATTCTCGCGCGGCACGCCGGAGTCCACCACGCCGGGCGTCGGCCTGGGCCTCGCCATCTGCCGCGCCATCATCGAAAACCACGGCGGCACCATTGACGCAGGCAACCTCCATCCGCACGGCGCCCGCTTCTCCTTTACCCTGCCGGCCGGCACGCCGCCCGCGCTGCCGCCGGAAGACGCCTGAACCCACAAGAGCGACAAGACATGAACGACGCACCTATTTCCGTAGTGATCATCGAGGATGAAAAGCCGATACGACGTTTCCTGTCCTCGGCGCTGGAAGAAGAAAATCTCACCGTCTACGAGGCGGAAACCGGCAAGCAGGGCCAGATCGAAGTAGCCACTCGCAAGCCCGACATGGTGATCCTCGACCTGGGCCTGCCGGACATGAACGGCATTGACGTCATCAAGAGCCTGCGCGAATGGACCGACATCCCGGTCCTGGTATTGTCCGCGCGGACCCAGGAAACGGAAAAAGTCGCCGCGCTGGACGCAGGCGCCGACGATTACCTGACCAAGCCGTTCGGCGTGGCCGAATGCCTGGCGCGCATCCGCGTGCTGCTGCGCCGCCGCATTCAGGGCAGCGCCGCGCCGCAGCAAAACTTCCAGTTCGGCGACATCAAGATAGACCTGGTCAACCGGCTGGTGCACAAGGGCGAAACGCCGGTACACCTGACGCCGATCGAATACCGGCTGCTATCCACGCTGATCCGCAACGCCGGCAAGGTGATCACCCATCGCGAGCTGCTGCTGGCGGTGTGGGGGCCATCGTTCTCCGAACACAACCAGTATCTGCGTGTCTACATGGGCCATTTGCGGCAAAAGCTGGAAGACAACCCGGCCATGCCGCGCCACATCGTCACCGAAACCGGCGTCGGCTACCGGCTGGTGGAGCAGGAGCTGCGCCCCCGGGCCGAATAAAAAACCGAACCGATTAGAGCGGCCGTCAACGCGCGGCCGCTCCGGATAAAAGCAAATCAATAAAGGCATCGATATCGCGTTCTGCGCTCAGCTGTTCGGTCAGCAAACGATACCAACAGAAGCCGAAAATCATGTCCAGCAGCAATTCCTGATCGACCCCCTCCGCCAGTTCGCCGCGGCGCATCGCGCTTTCCAGAAGCTGGCGCGGCATATCGCGGCGTCGCACCATGAATTCGTTCTTCATTTTAGCCAGCGTATGTGGATCAAGCTGCGCCTCGGCAATCACGCTGCGAAAGGCCTCGCCACAAATCGTGGAGCGCCATACCCTCCAAAGGTTATGCAGTAAAAAGGACAGATCGTCCCGTAGAGATCCCAACGCCGGAAATTGCCTCACCTGTTCACTTTCACATTCATACACTTCGGCAATCAACGCCGCCTTGTTGGGCCACCAACGGTAAATCGTCGGCTTGCTAGCGCCCGCGCGGCGAGCAACCGATTCAATGCTGACCCCACAGTAGCCGGCCTCCTTCAGGATTTCTATCGTGGAGGCCAGAATGGCCTGATGCGTTTGTGGATTACGTGTTGCACCGGTAGAGCTTCTTGTCCGATTCTGCGGCATGAGAAACTGTCCTCCTATTCTGTTTTGAAATGAAATGACGTTGCCGACGTCCCAACCACACCTCCACCTCGTCATCGTCCAGCACCACCGCGACCAATCCTGAAGGCTATGCAGACGCATCAATGAGAAGGATGGGCAAAAAGCTCAACAAAACGAAACGTTTCGTTTTATCTAGAGATAGATAGAGCCCTTTTTTTCTCATCACTTACAAGCAACGCCTGAGTCCACAACGGGAAATCAAAAGTAAAAGACACTAATGAAGCGCATTGCAAACCGTGGACGACACTTTGCAACAAGCGCCAAGCCTTTAAAAAACATTCCCAAATGCATTCCGACTCGTACTCGATAGCAACATATCACTGAACCTCTCGCCAGCCATACCAATACCGTTTTCCGACATCCTATTTTGCAGAAAAACAACAGTACAGGCCAACCCAACAACAATACAGCCACATAAGTATATGAAAAATCAAAACAAGAACAATAAATTTAAATATTAAATTTAATGTTACATATCAAATCATGACCATCTATGACCTGATGTATCAGGACAATACTTTCACGCAGACAAAATTAAGAAAAGCGCGAGGAATCCATGCTCACAAATAAGAAACTTGTTTAATAACTTACACAAATAAAATCAAATGCCCTGTTAATTTCTCAGTTTTAGCAATTAAATAACAAAAATTTCTCACTCATTTAATCATCATCAAAGCATCCATCACTCCTGTAAAACTGGCTGAAACAATCTCCTCCCTTCTTTCAATGCTGATCTGAACAAAACTTATTTCGATTTTCAATTTTTGAAAATTCTTACTTACGCCACTAAAAGTGCAGCAATCAAATTGGCATGACCATGAAATTATAAATTCACGGAATTTATTATTGACATCAAATGCCAACGGCATGTTAACTAAAAAAGGAAACGGAACGTTTCGTATCTTTCTAGCGGCATGCAAGGCGCCACATCCTCAAAGCGGAGGAAACAGGCGCGGGTTGGCCGCCAGCAGAAAACTCCTGTTACTGATAAAGGAAGGGCCATGATGAAAGCAGGCATAGTGAGCTACGGCAGTGCCATCCCGGTTTGCCGACTCAAAATCGAAGACGTCGTCAGCGTCTGGAAGAACACCGAAACAGCGCTGATTCGCGATCATCTCGGCGTCAGCGAGCGCGCAGTTTTGCAAGCGGATGAAGACGTAATCACCCTAGGCGTCTTGGCAGCACAACGCGCCCTGGAGCATGGCGGCCATCCCAATCTGGATGCGCTCTATCTGGGCACTTGCACCAATCCGTATGAGTCCCGCGCATCTGCCGCCGTGATCCTGGAAATGCTGGGCCAAGGCTATGACCTGTATTGCGCCGACATCCAGTTCGCCGGCAAATCCGGCACCAGCGCCCTGCAGATCGGCCAGGCGCTGGTGCGCGCCGGCATGGCCGGCCATGCCCTGATCATCGCCGCCGACACCATCAACCGCCACACTGCGCCGGGCGATCTGACCGAGTCTTACGCCGGAGCTGGCGCAGCAGCGCTGGTGCTGGGTTGTGACAAGATCATTGCAGAGATCGACGCCACCTTTTCCTGCGCCGCCGACGTGGCCGACAACATCCGTCCGCAAGGCGAACGGTACATCCGCTCTGGCATGGGGTTGGGTTCGGACAAAAACAGCATCGGCCTGGAAGAGCAAACCCATCGTGCGGTGCGTGGCCTGATGGACAAGCTGAAAACGTCCCCGTCCGATTTCGATTATGCGGTTTTCCAACAAAACGTGACCGCCACCCCTCGCGCACTGGGTCGGCACCTGGGCTTCCGCGATGAGCAAGTCGAACCCTCCTTGTTCGCAGACAGCGTAGGCGATACCGGCGCCGCCAGTCCCTTGCTGGGACTGTTCCAGGTACTGGATCAAGCCAAACCAGGCCAGCACATCCTGCTTGCCTCCTATGGATTCGGCGCCGGCAGCGACGCAATTGCCCTGACCGTGACCGACGCCATCGCCGAACATCAGCGCCGCGCGCGGCCACTGACAGCTCAACTAGCGGCTAAGCGCTATGTCGACTACGGCACAGCCATCAAGTACGAGTTCAAGTACCTGCGCCCGGATTACGCCTTGACAGCCTACCTCTGAGATCGCGAAACAGGAGAAACAATATGAGCGCACGTCGCGTCGCCATCGTGGCGGCAACCTATACGCCCAAGCCGGGCAGCAGCCGGGTCCGCCAAAGCTTCAAGGAAATGATTGTGGAATCAGCCTACCAGGCCCTGAGCGACGCCAAAATGGATGCTCGGGAAATCCAGGGTGTGGCTTACGGCTACCACGGCGAAGGCATTTCGGAATACGGCGGCCTAGGGCCGACCATCTCCGATGCCCTTGGCGTTAGTCCCGCCCCCACCTTCATCACCAGCTCGAATTGCACCAGCAGCTCGGTCTCGTTTCAGATGGGGCATCAGATGGTAGCCTCCGGCGAATACGACATCGTATTGTGCGGCGGCTTCGAGAAAATGACCGACCACTTCAACTACGCCGAATATATCGGCTCCAGCACGGAGTGTGAATACGACTACTTCCTCGGCATCTCGCACACCGATGCTTTCGCGCTGGCCACATCCGAATACTTTCACAACTACGGCTACGCTGGACGCGAAGCCGATGTGCTGGCGGCCTTCGGCCGGCAGATGCGCATCTACGCGCACAATACCCCTTCCGCCACCCGCTACGGCCAGCCCATTCCCTCGCTGGAAGAACTGAAACGGAGCGAAGCCCATGGTTCTATGCTGGCTTGGGGCGAAGCCAGCGGCTGCGCGATCCTGGTGGCCGAGCACCTAGCGCACAAGTACACCGACAAGCCGGTCTTTGTCAAAGGCTGCGCCTACACCGGCGTATCGCACTACTTCGGCACCCGCTATCACAACCCCACGCTGCGCCACCCCGGCCTCGCCACGGATACCGGCATGGCGCTGTCCGCCAACTCGGTCGCCTGCGCCGAGATCGCCTACAAAAAAGCCGGCATCACCGCCAAGGACATCGACGTCGCACAAGTCTACGACCTGCTGGGCGCCGGCCTGATCCAGATGGAGTCGATGGGCATCTGCAAACCTGGCCAAGCCGGTCACTTCGTGCTGGAAGGCGGCATCGCCATCGACGGCGAAGTGCCGCTGAACACCGACGGCGGCAACATCGGCCGCGGCCACGCCTCCGGCTGCGACGGCATCCTGCACATCACCGAACTGTTCCGCCAGTTGCGCGGCGAGTCCGACAACCAGGTGAAGAACGCGCGCATCGGGGTATCGCAGAACCTTGGCGGCTACGCCGCCCATAACTCGGTCATCGTCTTGAGCAACGAATAAGGAGCATCAGCATGTCCCTGTATCCGGAACATATTCATCGCATGACCACGGCCAGCATGCTGCGCGAATGGCGCGAGCACGGCGGCAAGTACCGCCTGGAAGGCAGCCGCTGCCAGGAATGCGGCGAGATATTCTTTCCGCGCCGCAGCGTATGCGGCGCCTGCAACTCGCTGCGCGTGGAGCCCTACCGCTGCGCTCGCACCGGCGCCATCGTGGCGATATCCGAGGCCGCCAACCCCATTCTCGCCGGCATGGGCTACGGCGAAACCATGCCGCGCCATATGGTGATGCTGAAACTGGACGATGGCATCGGGCTTGCCTCCGAGGTCGTCGACGTGCTCGATCCGTCCCAGCTAAAGATCGGCTCCCGCGTGCGCATGGTGATCCGCAAGCATGTGCGGGAGAGCAATCTGGCATGGCAGTACGCCTACAAATTTGTTCTGGAAGACTGATTGCAGCAAAGCGGCGTCATGGTGCCGCACCATTGCCCGAAACGATCCAATCCAACACGAGCTACTCAAACCCTGCATAGAGGTATGAATCATGTCCACACTTTGCCAACCGTCCGTGCTGTTCCCGCAATACAAGATCACCCAGGCCCAGATGATCGAGCATCTGGAAGAACTGCATGGCGATCATCCCCGCCTGCCGCTAGCCCGCAGAATGATCCAGAACACCGAAGTGAACACCCGCCACTTGGTGCTGCCCATCGACGAGCTGTCGGTACATACCGGCCTCACCCACCGCAGCATCGTCTATGAGCGCGAGGCGCGCGCCATGTCTTCGCAGGCCGCTCTGGAAGCGCTGGACAGCGCCGGACTGACCCCGCAAGACATTCGCATGGTGATCGTCACCTCGTGCACCGGCTTCATGATGCCGTCGCTGACTGCCCACCTGATCAATGACCTGAACATGGCGCAATCGACCATCCAGCTGCCCATCGCTCAACTTGGCTGCGTGGCCGGCGCCGCCGCCATCAACCGCGCCAACGACTTCGCCAGCCTGGACAGCCGCAACCATGTGCTCATCGTGTCGCTGGAATTCTCGTCGCTGTGCTACCAGCCGGATGACACCAAGCTGCACGCCTTCATCTCGTCTGCGCTGTTTGGCGACGCAGTCTCCGCCTGCGTGGTGCGCGCCGACGACGAAGCCGCCGGCTTCCACATCAAGGGCACTCGTTCCTTCTTCCTGCCCAACAGCGAGCACTTCATACGCTACGACGTCAAGGACACCGGTTTTCACTTCACCTTGGACAAGGCAGTGATGAATTCCATCAAGGACGTTGCTCCGGTCATGGAGGAGCTGAACCAAAAGGTATACAACCAGCAATGCGCCTTCAACGACTTCTTCGTGTTCCACACCGGCGGCCGCAAGATCCTGGATGAACTGGTGAATAAGCTGGAACTGCCGGAAGACAAGGTGGCGCACTCCCGCACCAGCCTGTCTGAAGCCGGCAACATCGCCAGCGTAGTAGTGTTCGACGTGCTGCGTCGCCGCTTCGCCGCCAACACCGAGGAGGGTTCGATCGGCATGCTGGCTGCCTTCGGCCCAGGCTTTACCGCCGAAATGGCAGTAGGCCAGTGGGCGGCCTGAGATCGCCTGTTCGGTAAGCGTGGGTCTCTCCGCGCTTACCTCTCCCTCCGTTTCATCCCAAATCGCAACGCTTGCCGCGCATCGCGCCGGCCATCGGATTCCTGCAATCGATCGCAGGAAGCCCCGCACCCTGGCGCGCACGCAGCACAGCCTGAGGAAAAACGATGAAAAAGGCAATGCAGCTTGGTCCTGGCGCCGGACGTCACGAGACCATCATGGTGGTACTGCTGTCCCTTGGCTTTGGCCTGGTGGGGCTGGACCGTTTCATCATACTGCCGCTGTTTCCGGCCATCATGAGCGACCTGCAGATGAATTATCAGGACCTTGGCAATCTGTCGGCCGCGCTCGCCATGGCCTGGGGGCTGGCGGCATTGACGGTGGGCAGCATGATCCGTCGGCTGGGACGCAAAACCGTACTGGTCGGCTCCTTGCTCCTGGTCTCTGTATTGTCCGGCCTCTCTGCCTTAGCCGGTGCGCTGGCCAGCCTGCTGTTGCTGCGCGCGCTGATGGGTATTTGCGAAGGCTTGTTCACGCCTGCGGGCATTGCCGTAGCCACGGAGGTGTCACACCCAGATAGACGTGGCTTGAACCTGGGCATTCAACAGGCGCTGTTTCCCGTGCTCGGCCTGGCGCTGGGACCGCTGATCGCAGCTTGGCTGCTGGGGGCGATGCACTCTTGGCGCGGCGTATTCGCCATCGTCGCGCTGCCAGGCTTCATCCTGGCTTGGCTCATACATCGCCATTACGAACCGGCGCTGAGCCACAGCCTGCCGTCCTCTAACCAGGACGACGCGCGCCTGCCCTGGTGGCAATTGCTGCGTTTGGGCAATATCCGTCTCAACGTACTATTAATGTTCTGCATCTTGGCCTGCCAGTTCGTATTGTGCGCGATGCTGCCGAACTACCTGACCGATCACCTTCACCTGTCCACCATAGAAATGGCGTCTGTGATTTCAGCCATCGGCGTCGGCGGCTTTGTCGGACAACTGGTTGTACCGGGCCTGTCCGACCTGTATGGACGCAAACCGGCGGTCGTCTTGTCGTTCGCTGCCAGCCTGGCATTGGTGATACTGCTGAAACTGGCTCCGGCTCAACCCTGGCTGCTGTTTGCCTTGCTATTTGGCATTTCCTTTTTCAACTGCAGCCTCACCTGCCTCACTGTCGGCCCCCTCACCGGAGAGTCCGTGCCTGCCGAGCTGATACCGGCGGCAACCGGCATCGTAGTGGGACTGGGAGAAGTGCTTGGCGGCGGAGCCGCGCCAGCCCTAGCCGGTTTCGTCGCCACACACTTTGGTCTGCCGGCCATCCTGTATGTGGCGATGGGGGGTAGCTTGGGCGGACTGGCGCTTTCTTGTCTGCTGAAGGGCCCGCAGGAGCAGCCATCCGATCTGCCAATACCCGATGAACTGCCCCTGGCCGCTCGGGCGCTGACAGAAAGAAACTGAGCGCAACCTACGCTATTGACAGCCCTCCGCCATCGGCATAATCTAACCGACATGCGCCGATTTGACACAGCTTGCGGGCGCTTAACAAATGCCAGCTAAAGCGTATCCGGATCAACCCGCTTGCGCTTACTCGGCCAGCGGGTTTTTTCTTGGCTGACTGACTGGCACCGTTCTCCCGCAAGCCATCCCGATCGGCTCGGGCGCCGAGTTAATGACAACTTGCAGGGCGCCTAAAAATCCTGCTAAAGCGTCGCCGGCGGACTCAAGCCCGGCACGCACAGCGCGACCGAACTTGGGAGAACCAAACATGTACGACTGCCTGCAAGACAGCTATACCGATTTCTCTTTTGCGATTTTTGATGCCGTGGGAAGACCTCGCCCCCTGTGTGGCAGCCTGAGCGCCACCCCCCTGCCGTCCGGCGACGGCCATGCGCTGCATGAGCTGGCCGCCTTCGCCCGCGATCAAGGCTATGACGTGGAGCACCGCGATCGACAACTGACCGTAAGCGACATCAGCCTGGCCGATGCGCTGGCGATCAACGCCCGCTACGGCGACACGCTGATCATCTGCTGCGACCTGCGCCGCGATCCGCCGGTGAGGATTTGAGCCGACGCGACAGCATGCGGCCCGCGCGTCTATAATTGGCGTTTTCCGCCGAAAATCCCGCCAAAGCCCATGCTGTTTGAACTCAATCGCGCCCCGCGCCACGAAATCATGGCCGAGGCGCGTCAGATCGCTCGCCTCGCGCTGCCGATGATGATCGCCCAGATCGCCCAAGTGGCGACCGGCTTCGTCGACACCGTGATGGCCGGCCGCGTCGGCACCGACGATCTGGCCGCCGTCTCGCTGGGCGCCAGCGTGTTCATCACCGTCTATGTGACGCTGATGGGGGTGGTCGCGGCGCTCAATCCCATCCTGTCCCATCACCTGGGCTCCGGCCAGACGCGCGAATTCGGCCGCGATGCATCCCAGGGGCTGTGGTTCGGCTTGCTGCTGGGTGCCTTGGGCGCGCTGTTGATGCTGCTGCTGGAAGCGCCGCTGCGCCATGTGCTGAACTTGCCGCCGCAAGTAATAGACAAAGTGATGCTGTTCATCACCGGCGCCGCCATCGGCATGCCTGCCGCGATGGCGCACCGCGCGCTGCACGCCTACGCCTCCAGCCTGGGCCATCCCAAACCCATCATGGTCGTCAGCCTGCTGGCGCTGGCGCTGAACATTCCGCTGAATTACATCCTGATCCACGGCCTGTTCGGCCTGCCCAAAATGGGCGGCGCCGGCTGCGGCTGGGCCACCGGCATCGTGTTCTGGTTCAACTGCCTGGCGCTGCTGGCCTATGTCAGCTGGCACAAGGCCTTCCGCGACAACCGGGTGCTGGCGTCCTTGTCCGCCCCCGACTGGCGCCGCTTCGCCGCCTTTCTGAAGCTGGGCACGCCCATCGGCCTGTCTTTCTTTGTCGAAGTCAGCCTGTTCTCTTTCATCGCGCTATTGATCGCCGAGTTGGGCACCGTGGTGGTGGCCACCCACCAATCGGTGCTGAACTTCTCCAGCCTGATCTACATGCTGCCGCAAAGCGTGGCCACCGCGCTGTCGGTGCGCGTCGGCCACCACGCCGGCGCCGGCGATTACAAAGCCGCCCGCTTCATTTCCGGCGTCGGCCTGGCCATGGGCCTGGCCATGGCCGGCGCCGCCATGATTCTGGTGCTGCTGCTGCGCGAACCCATCATGCGCATGTACAGCCAAGACCCGCGCGTCATCGCCATGGGCACAACGCTGTTGCTGTTCGCCGCCGTCTACCAGTTGACCGACGCCGCCCAGACCATCGCCTCCGGCGCGCTGCGCGGCTACAAGCTGACCGCCATCCCGATGGCCATTCACATTACCTCGTTCTGGATCGCCGGACTGGGGCTGGGCATCCTGCTCGGACTGACCGACTGGATCGTGCCGCGGATGGGCATCTACGGTTTCTGGACCGCGTTGGTGATCAGCCTGACGCTGGCCGGTCTGCTGCTCACTTATTATCTGGCACGCGCCAGCCGCCAACGGCTGCGCCGCGACCAAGGAATCATGCTATGACCCTGCAGTTTCAAGCAGACGTCGATCTGCGTCCGTACAACACCTTTGGCCTGGCCGCGCGCGCCGCGCATTTCTGCCGGCTGGACGATCTGGCCGACCTGCCCGTCCTGTTGACCCATCCGCTGTACCGCCAGGGTCCGGTGCTGTGGCTGGGCGGCGGCAGCAATCTGCTGCTGACGCGCGATTACCCCGGCCTGGTGGCCAAGGTGGCGCTGACCGGCATCCGCCTGTTGCGCGAAGACGGCGGCCACGTGATCGTCGAGGCAGCGGCCGGCGAAAACTGGCACGATTTTGTGCTGCATACCCTGGCGCAAGGCTGGTACGGCCTGGAAAACCTCAGCCTGATTCCCGGCACCGTGGGCGCCAGCCCGGTGCAGAACATCGGCGCTTACGGCGTGGAGGTGAAGGACCATCTGCACGAAGTCGTCTGCGCCCAATTGGACCGCGACGGCGCGGCGCTGGTACTGTCCAATGCCGACTGCCGTTTCGGCTACCGCGACAGCGTGTTCAAACACGAGGCTGCCGGCCGGCTGCTGGTGACCGCCGTGCGCTTCAAGCTGTCGCGCCATGCCAGCTTGCGCACCGGCTACGGCGACATCGCCCGGCAGCTGGCTGCCGACGGCATCACGGCGCCGACCCCGAGCGACGTCAGCCGGGCGGTCATCGCCATCCGCCAGAGCAAGCTGCCGGACCCCGCAGTGCTGGGCAATGCCGGCAGTTTCTTCAAGAATCCGGTGGTATCGGCGGCGCTGGCCGACAAGCTCCTGGCCAGCCACCCGCAGCTGCCGCACTACCCCGCCGCCGACGGCCGGGTGAAGCTGGCCGCCGGCTGGCTGATCGACCAATGCGGCTTGAAGGGCTACCGTGACGGGGACGCCGGCGTGCACGCCAAGCAGGCGCTGGTGCTGGTCAACTACGGCCAGGCCAGCGGCGTGCAACTGCACGCGCTCGCCCGCAAGGTTCAGGAAGCCGTGCGGGCGCGATTCGGCGTGGCGCTGGAGCCGGAACCGCTGATTTTGTAGTTTTTCTGCGGGAACCGATCCTGCGAAAGCCACTCTAGCCATCATCCTGCGGCGGGATTTGACCGCCGATAATCGAAATCAAAGAGGGCGCGATGAGCAGCAAACCAAGCGTGTTGGTGTTTGATCTTGGCGGGGTGCTGGTTGACTGGAATGGCATCGATCCGCTGATGCGGCTGTCCGGCGGCACCTTGCCGCGGGAAGACGCGCGCCGGTTCTGGATAGAGAATCCCTGGGTGGCGCGGCTGGACCTGGGCGAATGTACGCCGCAGGCATTCTGCGCGGCGATGGTGGATGCGCTGCATCTGGGGCTCTCCCAGCAAGCGATGCAGGAGCAATTATCCGCTTGGCTGGTGGGCTGCTACCCCGGCGCTGGCGAATTGCTCGACACCCTGTCGCAAACCTTCCCGCTGGCGGCGCTCAGCAACAACAACGCGTTGCATTGGAACAAGATAGAGCGGGAATTTGGACTGCTGGGCCATTTCCAGCACACATTTGCCTCTCACCTGCTGCATTTGCGCAAGCCCGATCTGGCGATCTATCGCCATGTCGAGCAGGTGCTGGATCTGCAAGGAGAGCAAATCGCCTTCTTCGACGACAACATCGAATGCGTGGAAGCC
The DNA here is from genome assembly GCF_002902845.1 of Chromobacterium sinusclupearum. Classification (GTDB taxonomy): domain Bacteria; phylum Pseudomonadota; class Gammaproteobacteria; order Burkholderiales; family Chromobacteriaceae; genus Chromobacterium; species Chromobacterium sinusclupearum. Next base: position 35,329 of record NZ_PPTF01000022.1, on the reverse strand, counting down.
GCCCGCGCCATCGGCTGGCAAGCCTTCCACACCGTCGGTTTCGAGCAGCTGCAGGCCACGCTGCGCGCGCAAGGCTGGCTGTAAACGCAGGGCGGCGGCTTGCCGCCCGGCCTCAGCCTATCACGCCGCCTGCGCGCAGGAACAGATACAGCGCCGCCAGTATGCCCACCAGCCAGGCCAAGGAACGCAGCGAGGCCAGGTTGGCGATATACAGCAGCCCATGGGCGACGCGCGCCAGCACGAAGACGGCCGCGGCGGCATTCATCGCCGCCTCCGGCACCTTCATCAGCCAGGCGGCCACGACGGCCGCCGTCCAGGTCGGCAAGGCCTCCCAGGCGTTCTGCTGCGCCCAGCCCGCGCGCTGGCGATAGCCCTCCGCCCTGGCAGCCACTTCGCGCGGCTTATGATTGTCGTAACGCGTCCCGGCCTTGGACACCCCGGCCCAGATCAATGGCAACACAGCCGCCAGCAACAAGCTCCATAAGACGAACGGCATCGCGATTCTCCTCAATTTTTGCCCGGCCAATCGCCGAGATAGCGCTCATCATCGAAGGTAGCGACCCAATGCGGTCGATACACCACCAACACCGCCAGCAACAAGCCGGTCGTAAAGGCCTCGGACCACGACAGCAGGAAATAATACGGCAAAGCCTCTTCCAGCAAGGCATCCCAAGGGTAGACCCCGGCCAGCCCCAGCGCCAGCAAGCCGCACGCCGCGGCGCAAACCAGGCTGGCGCCGCCGGCCAGAAAGCCGTTGACGAACACATAGACAAAGAAATGCGGCGGCAGGAAACGCCGCGCCAGACTCAGCGCGACGCCGGTCAATGCAACCGCCGGCAGCGCCGTCAACAGCCAGTTCAAGCCCAGGGCAAGGCAATCGGCATGGCCGCCGGCCGCCAGCCCGATCTGCACCGCGGCCAAGGCCAGCAGCGCCAGCCACGGCCCCATCAACAAGGTGAACAGCGCGGCGCCGAGCATATGAAACGACAAACCAGGCTGCAAGCCCGCGCGCAGCAGCCACAGCGCCAGATCGAACACGCAGGCGCCCATCCAGGCATTCAGCGCCGCGGCGTCCAATTGCCGCCACGGCACGCGCCAGGCGGCCAAGCACAATCCGGCCAGCGCCAAAGCGTTTGCCAACCAGGCAATCCAGGGGTCAAACAGGGAAGCCGACAAATCCATGACATTGAGCTTGCGGTTCGATGCCTGCCAGCATACCAGATGCCAAGCCCCGTCCGCGCCGCGCCGCGCGCCTTTTTCGCAAGACTGCCGTTACAATACGCTTTTGGATGGAGACCCGCATGACCGCCCTACCCGCCCCCCACCTGATTGCCCAGCAAGTTGGCCAGGCGCTGGCCGAAGACATTGGCCAGTGCGACTGGACCGCCCGCCTGATTCCCACCGACAAGATTGGCTCCGCCCGCGTCATCGCGCGCGAGGACGCGGTGATCTGCGGCCAGGCCTGGTTTGATGAATGCTTCCGTCAGGTAGACCCGCGCTGCGAGGTGGAATGGCGGGTGAAAGAGGGAGACAAGGTCTCCGCCGGCAGCGAGCTGTGCCGCATCGCCGGTCCGGCGCGCGCGCTGCTGACCGCCGAGCGCAGCGCCTTGAACTTCCTGCAGCTGCTGTCCGGGGTAGCCAGCGAAACCCGCCGCTATGTCGACGCCGCAGCCGGCCACCGCGCGCGCATCCACGACACGCGCAAGACCGTTCCCGGCCTGCGGCTGGCGCAGAAATACGCCGTCACCGTCGGCGGCGGCGCCAACCAGCGCATAGGCCTGTTCGACGGCATCCTGATCAAGGAAAACCATATCATGGCGGCCGGCGGCATTGCCGCAGCCATGGCCCAGGCGCTGGCGGACCTGCCGCCCGGCGTGACGCTGCAGATCGAAGTGGAAACGCTGGCCCAGCTGGAAGAAGCGCTGCGCCACGGCGCCACGCTGATCCTGCTGGACAATATGAGCACCGAGCAGATGCGCCAGGCGGTGGAGCTGACCGCCGGCCGCGCCCAGCTGGAAGCCTCCGGCGGCATCGACCTGGACACCGTGCGCGCCATCGCCGCCACCGGCGTCGACCGCATCTCGGTGGGCAAGCTGACCAAGGACGTCCGCGCCATCGATCTGTCCATGCGCTTTAACCTGTAAGCAACTACGCAGCGGCGGCTTTAGATGTCATACTGAATACCTTAGAACAATAGTCAACGCATACCCTCCGCCCTGATATGGAAATGACCAACCGCAAGCACGTGTACCGCTCCGCCCGCCATGCCAAGTGGGGCGCCGCATTGCTGCTGTTGGTCACGCTGAGCTTGGTGCTGCTGGACCTGGTCATCAGCTATCGCCAGGTGGAAAACGAGGCCAGCCACCAGGCCAACGGCCTGAGCCAGCTGTTGTCGGAGCGGCTGAGCTCAGGCATCCATGAAGCCGGCCTGATCCTGCAGAGCAGCAACCAGATCCCGGAAGTGCAGAAACTGCTGCGCAGCGGCAGCCTGCCGCTGGACGCTCAGCAGGATCTGCAGCAGAAGCTGCAGCAACAATTGCGGCTGGCGTCCTACCTGAGCCAGATCGAAATCGTCGACACGGCCTGTCAGACCATCTTCAGCAG
>NZ_PPTF01000022.1:0-32711 GCF_002902845.1 Chromobacterium sinusclupearum | reverse complement strand
AAGCTGTACGACGCCGACGGCAACCTGATCGGCATGGCTACCGGCCTGATCAATCACAACTTTTTCCAGGATGAGGTCAGCCGCCTCACCGTGGGCGAACACGGCGAAATCCTGGTGCTGGACCAGCGCCAGCTGACCGTGGCGCGCTGGCCCAAAGTGGAAGGTCTCGACCCGCAAAGCTATCGGCCCTTGCAGCCGCACATCATGCTGTCGCGCGATGCCAGCCAGATGCTGTTCAGCGCGCCGTCCAGCTTTGACGGTTCGATGCGGCTGTACAGCGTGCGCCAGACCGGCAATTACCCGTTCCAGGTGGCGGTGGGCATCTCGCGCGAGGATTTCACCCGTTATGTCTGGGACAAGGCCTGGCTGGCGCTGCCGGGCTGGCTGTTCGTGGCCGCGCTGACGCTGCTGGCGCTGCGCAAGCACCTGTCCAACCTCAATCAGCATCAACAGCTGCTGCGCGGCAACGAGCGCATCCGCGAAAGCGAGGAGCAGGCGCGCCGCATTCTCGATACCGCCCCGCTCGCCCTGCTGCTGGTGAATCCTCAAACGCTGCGCATCCAGCACGCCAACGCGCCGGCGCGGGAGCTGCTGCGCTTGCCGCCGCAGCAGCCCGAGGCCGCCGGCCGCGAATTGAACCTGCCGCTGAAACTGCAGCCGGTGGAGCGCTGGCTGCTGGACGGCGAAGACGCGCTGCAACGCGAGATCGAACTGGAACTGGAAGACAAGAGCCGCCTGTGGGCGATCGTGTCGCTGCAACAGCTGAACCGCGAAGGCGCGCCGTCCTCGCTGATCGCCATGTACGACATCTCCGGGCGCAAGCAACTGGAACAACAGCTGCATGAAAGCAATCTGCAATTGGCGGAAATGGCCATCACCGACCCGCTGACCCGGCTATACAACCGCCGCCACGGCGATATGGTGCTGAAGGATGAGATCAGCCGCTGCGAGCGCTACGGCCAAACCATGGCGATTGCGGTATTCGATATCGACCACTTCAAGAAATTCAACGACCAATATGGCCATCAGGCTGGCGACGATGTGCTGGTGGCCGTCGCCAACGCGCTGCGGGATTCCACGCGCAATACCGACATCAACGCCCGCATCGGCGGCGAAGAATTCATGGTGGTCTTCCCCTATACCCGGCTGCGCGACGCCCACAAGGTGATGCTGCGGATGCAGATGGCGCTGACCCACACCACCTTCCCTTTCGTCGAACAGCGCATCACGTTCAGCGGCGGCATCACCGACTGGCGGCCCGGCGACACGCCGGCCACCATGGTGTCGCGCGCCGACAAGCTGTTGTACGAAGCCAAGCTGTCCGGCCGCAACATCATCCTGTGCGATCAGGACACGCCCTGAGCGACAGCCTGCTCCAACGGCCCCAGGCGGCCCACGAAACCTCCGCCATCGCCTGGCGGGGCTGAATCCGACAAACAAACCCCATGCCGGCTCAAGCCAGCGCGTCGGCCAGCATCCACATCATGGCCGCGGTGGCGCCCCAGATGGTATAGCGCCGCCACTCCAAGGCCAGATATTGCCCGGCCACGCCATCGCGCACATAGTCATGCCGGCTATAAGCCGACTTGTCCAGCAGATTCCGCAGCGGCACCTCGAACACCTCGGCCACCTCGTCCGGCGCCGGCGACAGCGCCAAGGGCGGCTGCAGCATGCCCACCACGGGAGTCACCACGAAGCCGGTCACCGTCACGTAATCCGGCAGGCAACCCAGCACCCTCACCTCGGACTCCGGCAAACCGGTTTCCTCGCGCGCTTCGCGCAAGGCCGCCGCCTCGGCGGACGCATCGTCCGCCTCCCGCTTGCCGCCGGGAAAACTGACCTGCCCCGGATGGCTGGGCAGGTGATCCGCGCGCCGGGTGAACAGCACCGTAGGCTCGTCCGCGTGCCACACCAGCGGAATCAGCACCGCGGCCGGGCGCAAGCCTTCGCGCACGGGACGACACGGCAAGTCGCCCGCCTTGCCGGTGAAATCATATGCGCGCAGCCGCTGGGCAATCCGCCCCGCGGCTTCTTCTGCCTCCATCGACCACATTTTATTTTCCTTTTTACTGCTCGCGCCTGCCTATCTTGGGCAGCGTGATCTCGCGGGAATGGGCCAGCATGCGCAACGCCAGCCCCAGCCAGAACAGCAATTGCAAGGACCAGATTCCCACCCAGCCGAGTTTGTCGAACAGCCACAGCCCGCCTGCCACCACAATAGCCACCGTGCCGTAGAAATCCCTATGCAGGATGAAGGGCACGTCGTTGACCATCATGTCGCGCACCACCCCGCCGCCGACTGCGGTGATGAAGCCCAGCGCCACCACGCCAAAGGCGTTGAGATCGAACATCAGGCCCACCTGGGCGCCGGTCAGGCTGAACGCCACCAGGCCGAGCGAATCGGCCACCACGAACAACCCTTCCAATGCCCGGCTGCGCCGGCGGTGCAGGCCCAGCAGCCAAGCCAGCAGCACCGTCGCGGCGATGATGGCCAGATTGGTGTAATCGAAAAACACCCGCGGCACCCGATTCACCAGCACGTCGCGGATGATGCCGCCGCCGATGGCCGTCACCACCGCCAGAATCAGGATGCCCAACACGTCGAGCCGCTTGCGGATGCCCACCAGATAACCGGACACGGCGAAGGCGGCGGTGCCGATCGCCGAGAACCACTCCATTTGAAAAACGCGGCTTGGCAAATCCATGTCTCAATGTACCAAAAAAAATGCCAGACCGGCATGGTCTGGCATGTTTTGCGACGAGGGCCGCTTAACGGCGCATCGAGTCGAAGAAGGCCTGGTTCGACTTGGTGGCCTTGATCTTGTCCTGCAGGAATTCCATCGCCTCCAGGTCGTCCATCGGGTACAGCAGCTTGCGCAGCACCCAGATCCGCTGCAGCTGGTCCTGCGGGATCAGCAGCTCCTCGCGGCGGGTGCCGGAGCGGTTGATGTTCATCGCCGGGAAGATGCGCTTTTCCGCCATCTTGCGATCCAGATGGATTTCGCAGTTGCCGGTGCCCTTGAATTCTTCGTAGATCACGTCATCCATGCGGCTGCCGGTGTCGATCAGCGCGGTGGCGATGATGGTCAGGCTGCCGCCCTCTTCCACATTGCGCGCGGCGCCGAAGAAGCGCTTCGGACGTTGCAGGGCGTTGGCGTCCACGCCGCCGGTCAGCACCTTGCCGGAGGCCGGCACCACGGTGTTGTAGGCGCGGGCCAGACGGGTGACGGAGTCCAGCAGGATGACCACATCCTTCTTGTGCTCGACCAGGCGCTTGGCCTTCTCGATCACCATCTCTGCAACCTGCACGTGACGGGTGGCCGGCTCGTCGAAGGTGGACGACACCACTTCGCCGCGCACCGAGCGTTGCATCTCGGTCACTTCTTCCGGACGCTCGTCGATCAGCAGCACGATCAGCACCGCGTCCGGATGGTTGGCGGTGATGGCGTGCGCGATATGCTGCAGCATCACGGTCTTGCCGGACTTCGGCGGCGCCACCAACAGCGCGCGCTGGCCGCGGCCGATGGGCGCGATCAGATCGATGATGCGGCCGGTGATGTTCTCTTCGGCGCGGATGTCGCGCTCCAGCTTGAACTGCTCGGTCGGGAACAGCGGGGTCAGGTTCTCGAACAGGATCTTGTGCTTCGAGTTCTCCGGCGCTTCGCCATTGACCTTATCCACCTTCACCAGCGCGAAGTAACGCTCGCCGTCTTTCGGGGTGCGGATCTCGCCCTCGATGGAGTCGCCGGTGTGAAGATTGAAGCGGCGAATCTGCGACGGGCTGACGTAGATGTCGTCCGGACCAGCCAGATACGAGGTGTCCGGGCTGCGCAGGAAGCCGAAGCCATCCGGCAGCACTTCCAGCGTACCCTCGCCGAAGATGCTCTCGCCTTTCTTGGCCTGGTTTTTCAGAAGCGCGAAGATCAGATCCTGCTTGCGCAGACGGTTTGCGCCTTCGATCTCGTTGGAAATCGCCATTTCCACGAGCTCGGAAACATGAAGATGTTTGAGATCAGATAAGTGCATAGCGGTCGTGAGGTCGACTCGGTAGTATTCAGGCGGAACGCCGTCGGGGGTGTGGAAGCGTAAACGGAGCGGGCGGCTTTTTATGCCACCCGCCTTGAAGATTGTGCGTGGAGAATAGACGCTTTACAGTTGGCTGTCAATGAAGGCGGTCAGCTGGCTCTTGGACAGCGCGCCAACCTTGGTGGCCACAACCTGGCCATCCTTGAACAGCATCAGGGTCGGGATGCCGCGGATGCCGAACTTCGGCGGAGTCTGCTCGTTCTGGTCGATGTTCAGCTTGGCCACTTTCAGCTTGCCGGCGTAGGCGGTCGCCACTTCGTCCAGAATCGGAGCGATCATCTTGCACGGACCACACCATTCGGCCCAGTAGTCAACCAGCACCGGGGTGTCGGCCTTCAGCACGTCTTGTTCGAAAGAATCGTCGGTTACGTGATGGATCAAATCGCTCATGGCTTCCTCGTCGAAATTAAATAGCTTGCCTAATCCCCGATGGTAGCAAGCGCAGCCGCTCGCGGCAACCGCATGCTGCGCGGAAGAATCCCTGCCTATCATCGGGTTATATACTGCATCCAGCGCATGGATGGCTGCTGCAAATGGCTGCCATTCGGTATAATGTCGCGCTGTTTACATGTGAAGGACACCAAATGGGCTTTCTGCAAGGCAAGAAAATCCTGATCACCGGCATGATCTCCAACCGCTCCATCGCTTACGGCATCGCGCAAGCCTGTCATCGCGAAGGCGCCGAACTGGCTTTCACCTATGTGGTGGACAAGCTGGAGACTCGCGTCCGTGAAATGGCGGCGGACTTCGGCTCCAAGCTGGTCTACCGCTGCGATGTGCAGAACGACGACGAGATCAATCAGCTGTTCGTCGAGCTGGGCAAGGAATGGGATGGCCTGGATGGTCTGGTGCACTCTATCGGTTTTGCCCCGCGCGAAGCGCTGGAAGGCGACTTCCTGGATTCGCTGAGCCGCGAGGCTTTCCAGATCGCGCACGACGTGTCGTCCTACAGCTTCCCGGCGCTGGCCAAGGCCGCCCGCCCGATGATGCAGGGCCGCAAGGCCGCGCTCTTGACGCTGTCCTACCTGGGCGCGGTGCGGGCGATACCGAACTACAACGTGATGGGCTTGGCCAAGGCCAGCCTGGAAGCCTCGGTCCGCTTCATGGCCGCCAGCCTGGGCAAGGAAGGCATCCGCGTCAACGGCATCTCCGCCGGCCCGATCAAGACCCTGGCCGCCTCCGGCATCTCCGGCTTCTCCAAGCTGCTGAACATGGCGGCCGGCCAAGCCTGTCTGCGCCGCAACGTGACCACCGAGGAAGTGGGCAACGCCGCCGCCTTCCTGCTGTCGGACCTGTCCTCCGGCATCACCGGCGAGATCACTTACGTCGACGCCGGCTACAGCGTCAACGCGCTGAACGTGCCGGAATAAGCAGGCATCCCGCGCTACTCTTCGCGCAGCGCCTTCAGCGCTTCCTGCGAGTGGTAGAAAACCTGATCCAGGTCTTCTACCACACTGGCCGCATCCACCAGATCGTCGGCTTTGCCCAGCTGCTCCAGCAGCTGGCATAGCTCGGCCAGACGCTTCGCGCCTACGCTGCCGGCGCCGTTCTTCAGCGCATGGGCGGCGCGGAACAGTTCCTTGCCGTCGCCGCTCTTGGCCGCCTGATGTATGGCGGCCAAGAGCCGCGGCCCTTCCGCCAGCCAGGCCGCCACCATCCGCGGCAACAATCCGGGATCGATGTCGCGGATGCCTGCCAGCGCCTGCGGATCGAGCCAGCCCTCGTCTTCCTCGTCAGACGATGCCTCATCCGGGCGATCCGCCCCCGGCTTCATCCAGCGCGCCAGCACTTCCAGCAAGGCATTCTGCGTGAAAGGCTTGGCCAGATAGTCATCCATGCCCGTCTGCAGGCAGCGTTCACGATCGCCGGCGCCGGCATTGGCTGTCAGCGCGATAATGGTCAGCCGCTCGCCGCCGGCTTCCCGCTCGCGAATCGCGCGGGTGGTCTGCCATCCGTCCAGCACCGGCATTTCACAGTCCATCAAAACCAGATCGAAGCGGCTCTGGGCGCAACGAGCCAAGGCCTCTTCGCCATTGCGCGCCAGCTCCACCTCGCACCCCAGATTGCGCAACATGGCCTGCGCCAGTTCCTGATTGACCAGATTATCCTCCACCAGCAACACCCTGCCGCTGAGCGTCTGCGGCGGCGCGCCATGCGCCCCCTCTGCGGCGACGGTCGGCGCGCGCGCCTGCAACAAGGCGTTGTAAAGGTCGGATCGGCGAACCGGCTTGGTCAACACCTGGCGCGCCAGCTTGGCGGCGGCGTTCAACTGCTGGAAATCATCGGCAGCGGAACTCAGAATGATGGCGGGCGGCATGGCGTCCCGCATGCGCTGGCGCGCCGCTTCCAGAAACATCCGCCCATCCATCTCCGGCATCATCATGTCGGACAGGATCAGGTCGAAGCGCCCTTCCGGCGTATCCAGCAAGCTCAGCGCCTCGTCGGGATGCTGGCACACGCGCACCCGGCAGCGCCACGACTCGAGCTGGCTGCGCAGGATTTCCAGATTGGTGGCGTTGTCATCCAACACCAGCACATGCAGCCGGCTCAGCAGCTCGGTCGGCTCCGGCGGCTGGCTGCGCGGGGCGCGCGGCAGCCGCAAAATGAAATGGAATTCGGTGCCGGCGCCCAACTCGCTTTCCAGGTCGATCACACCGCCCATCATGCCCACCAGGCGCTGTGAAATCACCAGCCCCAAACCGGTGCCGCCAAATCGGCGGGTGGTGGAGCTGTCAGCCTGCGAAAAGGGCTGAAACAGCCGGCTGCGCTGCTCCGGCGAAATGCCGATGCCGGTGTCGCGGACGCTGAAGCGGCATGCCACCTCGGTCTTGCTTTCCTCCAGCCTGTCCACCCGCGCCACCACCTGGCCGGACTCGGTGAACTTCACCGCGTTGCCGATCAGATTGGTCAGCACCTGGCCCAGCCGCTTGCCGTCGCCAAACACGTCCACCGGCTCCAAGGGCAGCGCGCACATCAGCTCCAGCCCCTTGCCGCAGGCCACCGGGGCCAGCCGCTCGACGATCTCCTCCACCAGTTGATTGAGGCAGAACGGCTGGCTGTCCAGCTCAAAGCGGCCGGATTCGATCTTGGAGAAGTCCAGGATGTCGCTGATGATGGACAGCAGGTTCTCGCCGGAACGATGCACCACATTGACGTAATGACGCTGCTGCTCGTCCAGCCGGGTGCGCAGCAGCAGGTCGGTCATGCCGATCACGCCATTCAGCGGCGTGCGTATCTCATGGCTCATCACCGCCAGGAAATCGCTCTTGGCGCGGTTGGCGGCCTCGGCGGCGTCTCGCGCTTCCGCCAGCTCGGCGCTGCTGCGCTGCAATTCGCCCAGCGCCTCGGTCAGTTGGGTGTTGGCCTGCTGCAGCGCCAGGCTGCGCGCGTGCAACGCCGTCTCGCGCTCATGCAGCTTCTGGTACAACCGCACCCGGTTCAGCAGCAGATTGTCGTCCAGCGGCTTCATCAGATAGTCCACCGCGCCCAGGCCGTAGCCGCGGCTGATGAACTCCTCGGCCTTGAAGATGGCGGTGACAAAGACGATGGGGATGCCGCGGGTTCGCTCGGTCATCTGCAGATGGCCGGCCGTCTCGAAACCATCCATGCCCGGCATCTGCACATCCAGCAGGATCAGGTTGACATCGTGCTCCAGCGTGGCCATCAAAGCCTCTTCGCCGGAGGCGGCCTCCCGCACCTCGCAGTCGGACAGCCTGGACAACAAGGCGCGCAGCGTGACGCGGTTGTTGGGATTGTCGTCCACCACCAGAATGGCGAAGCTGGCGCTCATCGTTCCGCTCCTCTGCCGACGCGATAGAGGTAACTGCCGCTGCAATACGGCTCGAAGCCGGCATCCAGCGCCTGGCGGTGCAAGCCGTCCTGCGGCCCCAGCGCCAGAAAGCCTTCGGCATGCAGCGAGCGGGCGAAGCGGCGCAGCACTTGGCGCTGCAGCTCGGCGTCAAAATAGATCAGCACATTGCGGCAGACAATGAGCTGGAATTCATTGAAGATGCCTTCGTCGGTCAGCGAATGGCGATAGAACAGGATGCGCTGGCGCAGCCTGTCTTCCATTTTCAGGAAACGGCCGTTGGCGGCCAGATAGGCGTCGAACAGCCGCGGCCCGCCGCTGGCCAGATAGTTTTCGCGATTGGCCGCCAGCGCGCCGGCCGGAAACAAGCCGCTGCTGCCCAGCTCCAACAGGTATGGATTCAAGTCGGTGGCGAACAGATGGCTGCGGTCGAGCAGGCCCAGCTCCTCCAGCACGATGGCCAGGGAATACGGCTCCTCGCCGGTGGAGCAACCAGCCGACCACAGCTTGATCAGCGGAAAACTGGACAGATAAGGCAGAATCTCATCGCGCAGCAGCTTCATCTGCTGCGGATGGCGGAAGAAGCTGGTCACCCCCACCGGCAGCTCGGCGCACAGGCGCTCGAACAGCGCCGCGTCGGTCAGCACCGCCCGCTGGAAATCGCAGAAAGCGCGCAGATTGAACTGGCTCATCAGATTGAGGATGCGGCGCTTCAGGCTGTCGCGCTGGTAGTGGCGGAAGTCGTAGCCATAGTGGCTGGCCAGCGCCTCCAGAAACAGATCCAGCAGCGCGCCGTCTGGTTCCGCCTCTGCGCCGGCCGCGGCCGAGGCGGCCAGGCTGGCGATGGCCGGCAGCTTCAGAACAAAATCGTAATGGCCGTCGTTGCGCGCGGCATCCGGCATGGCGCGCGCCGGCGCGCACTCGTCGCCATCCTGCACGATGACGCAGCCGCCTGCCTGGCGCAGCGCGGCGCAGCCATCGGCGCCGTCGCGTCCATAACCGCACAATAAAACCGCCAACGCGCTGTCGCCATACTCCGCGGCCAGCGACTGGAACAGCACGTCGATGGAGGGCCGGGCAAACTGTATCTGGCGGTCGCGCGTCAAGTAGACGTAACCGTGCGCCACCTTCATATGGTGGCCGGGCGGCGCCACATAGACCGTGCCCGGCCGCACCGGCGTCATCTGCTGCGGCATTTCCACTACATAGCCGGTGCGCGTCTTCAGCAGCTGATCCAAGAGATTGGCCTGATCCTCCTGGACATGCTGGGCGATGAACACCACCACGTCCGACAACGGCAACGCCTCGACGATGCGCAGAATCGGCTCCAGGCTCTGCGCGGAGCCGGCCAGCGCCAGCGCGCGCAGCGGCGGCCTTTCGCCCGGCTCTTCCACCTTGGCCGCCACCTGCCGCGTCGGCAGGCTCAGCCGCGCCAGGCTGTGCGCCAGCAAGGCGTGATAGGCCTGTATTTTCAGTTTGCCGCCGGCGTCCAGCCGGTCCGCGATGGCCAACAGCACATCCGGCGGCAAGATATCCGCATCGTAGAAGCACAGTTCCAGCGGCTCGGCCGGCTCAGTGCGCAGCAAGGCCAGCAACGCCGAGCGGTCCTCATGCGTGTCCAGCCGGCCCAGCACCGCCGCCTTGCATTGCCCGCCGCGCTGCTGAACCGTCACGCTCATTTGGCGCGGCCCTCGCACCATTGCGCCGCCTTGGCCACCAAAACGTCGTAGTCCACGGGCTTGGACAGATAGTCATCGGCGCCGGTAGCCAGTATCTTTTCCCGCTCCGCCGGCAGCGCCTTGGCGGTGATCGCCACCACCGGCAGATCGACCCAGGCCGGGTTGGCCCGGATCGCCGCGATGGCCTGATAGCCATCCATCTCCGGCATCATGATGTCCATCAGCACCAGATCCGGCCGCTGCTGCTCCAGAAACTCCAGCGCGCGCCGGCCGTTGACGGCGCTGGACAATTTGGCGCCGTGCCGCTCCAGCGCGGCCGTCACCACGAACAGATTGCGCGGATCGTCATCCACCACCAGGATGCTGCGCCCCTCCAGCAGCCGGCTGCCCGTTGCGGCGGGCGGCGCTTTCAAGGCTGCCTGCTGGCGCGGCACGTCGCGCAGGAAGCGCTCCACGTTCTCCAGCAGCCTTTGCCCCGCCTGCGGCGTCTTGACGATGATGCAGTCGGAGTAGGCGCGCAGCTCCGCCTCGTCCTCGTCGTCCGGGCTCTGGCTGGCGTAAAACACCAGCGAGATGGCCGGATCGGCCTCGCGCAAGGCGGCGGCGACATCCAGGCTGGCGGCGACCGGCGCCGCGCCCAAGTCGATGATCGCCAGCCGGCAGCGGCTCTCCCGCAGCAAGGCCGGCCAGTCAGCCTCGGGGCCGACGCCGACGATGGCTCCGCCGGTTTCGCCCACCAGCTCCGCCACCTCATCTCGGCTGATCCCCCCGCGCTCCACCACCAGAATCCCGCCGGCGTGCCCCCCCACCGCGCGCACCAGCTCGGCCTCGGCCGCCGCCAAGAGCTTGTCGCTGGCGGGTTTGCGCAAGAAGCCGATGGCGCCCTGCTGCAGCAAGGCCTCGTCGCGGTCGCGCGCGGAGACGATGTATACCGGAATCGAAGCCAGCGCCTGACGCGTCTTCAGCTCGTGCAGCACCTGGGTGCCGTCCATGTCCGGCAAGCCCAGGTCCAGCAGAATGCCTGCCGGCTGATGGCGCTCGGCCAATTCCAGCCCCTCGCCGCCGGTTCCGGCCAGCAAAGTCTTGTAGCCCAGCCGCCGGTTCATCGTCAGCAGCATCTGGCCGAACACCGGATCATCGTCGATCAGCAGCACCGCGCGGTCTCCCGGCTGCAGCGCGTCCCTATCGTCGCGCGCCATCTCCAGCCGCGGCGGCGGCGTCAGGCTGGCCGCCTCGCGCGAGGCGGCGGCGCTTTCCGGCAGCCAGACGCTGAACTCGCTGCCTTCGCCCGGCTTGCTTTCCAGCTCGATGGTGCCGCCCAGCATCTGGGCGAAGCGCAGGCTGATGGTCAGGCCCAGCCCGGTGCCGCCGAATTCGCGCGAGGTGGAGCCGTCGGCCTGCTGGAAGGCCTCGAAAATCACGCCCTTCTTGTCTTCGGAAATGCCGATGCCGGTATCGCGCACGCTGAGCCGGATCGGCAGCGCCGTGTTCGGATGGTGGCTGAGCCGGAAGGTGACGCTGCCCTGGCGGGTGAACTTGATGGCATTGGTCAGCAGATTGCGCAGAATCTGCGACAGCTTGTCCGGATCGGAAACGAAATCGCGCCGCAGCTGGTCGTCGATGACGAAGTCCAGGCCCTTGTCGCGCGCCAGATGCTCGAACATGCCCTGCAGCTCGAAGCACAGATCGCGGCTGCTCAGCGTGGCCAGATGCACGTCCATCCGCCCGGCCTCCACTTTGGACAGGTCCAGCACGTCGTTGATCAGCCGCAGCAGGTCTTCGCCGGAGCGATGGATCACCTGCGCCCACTTCTGCGCCTCGCCCTGCACCTCGCCATCTTCGGAGCTGACCATCATCTTGGACAGCAGGATGATGGAGTTCAGCGGCGTGCGCAGCTCGTGCGACATATTGGCGAGGAATTCCGATTTGTACTTGCTGGCCTGGTCCAGCTGCCGCGCCTTGGCCTCCTGCTGCCGCTTCGCCTCCTCCAGCTCCTGATTCTGCTGCTCCAGCTGCTGCTGCGATTCCTCCATCTGCGCATTGGTCTGCTGCAGCTCCTCGGTCTGCTGCCGCAACAGCTGCTGCGCCTCTTCCATCTGGGCATTGGTCTGTTGCAGCTCTTCGGCCTGTTGCTGCAGCTGCTGTTGCTGCTCCTCCATCCGGGCGTTGCTCTCGCGCAGTTGCTCGCTCTGCGCGCGCATCTCGCGCTCGGACTCCTCGCTGGCCGCCAGCAGCTTGCGGATATGCACGCGCTGCTCGGCGGCGAACAGGAAGGAGGCCAGCATGCCGGTGATGTTGGACAGGTATTCCAGCTTGCGTTCGTCGAAATGCTCGAAACTGGCCAGCTCGATCACGCCGACCAGTTCTTTCTCATGCAGTAGCGGATAGGTGTAAGTGAAGCGCGGCAACGCCAGCATGGTGCCGGTGACGATGGGCGCGGCGTCGTCGTCGGTCACCTCCAGGATGATGGGTTTGCGCTCGCGCGCCACCTGTCCCACCGCGCCCTGGCCCAAGGCGAAGGTGGCGCCGAGATTGTTGCGCTCGGTGTACATATAGCTGCCGATCAGGTCCAGCCGCTGTTCGGCCTCGCGATACAGGTAGAACACGCCGCGGCCGGCATCGAGATAACGGCCGATCAGCCCGATGGCGGCATCCGCCAGCTGCTCGGTGGCCAGATCGCCGGTCAGCGCCGCGGAAACCTGGCTATAGCCGTCCTTCAGCCAGTTGCGCCGCTCGTCCTCGGCGCGGGCGATGCGCAGCATCCGTATCATCTCGTTGATGGCGATGCCCAGTCTGTCCTTGGACGAGGCCAGCTTCACTTCCTGGCTCAGATCGCCCTGCCCGATGGCGTAGGCGCGGCTGGCCAATTGCTCCAACGATTCGACCAGGCTTTTCAACCGGGCCATCAGACTGCTCTCATCCCCGGGCTTCAAGCGGATTGTGCTGCCCAGATCGCCTTCCGCCAGGCGTTCCGCGACTTCGGCGGCCTCGGCGGGCTCTCCGCCCAGGCTGCGCAAAATGGAACGGCTGGCCCAGAAGCCGATTGCAGCGATAATGCACAGAATGAGCGCGCTGAGCGCCAGGGACTGCCGAATGGCCTGCTGCTTGGTCGCCGAGGCCGACTCCGTCAGCCGCTTGGCCAAGTCGACGTTAAAACGAATGTGGTCGTTGATCTGCTTGAACATTTGATCGGTCAAGCCATTCATTTCCCACAACATCTCGCGGCTCCTGGCCAGGCTGGACTCGCCGCGCCGCGCCTCCTCCAACACCTTCAGCATTTGCGAGTCGTACTCCGCCCACAAGCGCTTGTCCTGCTCCAGCAAGGCCTTGTCGGCATCATCGGACAGGCAGCTGACCTTAAAACAGCCATCGAACTCGTACTGATGCAGTGCCTTTTCCACGCCTTCTCGCCGCTCCTGCAAAATGCTCTCTATTTGCTGCACCTGAGCCGGCGCAAAGGTATGCACGCGTCGATTGATCTGGATATTGGCGTGCAGGTAATCCCGCCTCAGCGTGTCCAGAATCACGATGCTAGGCACCGCGTTGAGATTGGCGTAGTTGGCTCCGTCATATACCTGATCCATCAGGTATTGCTGCATCGCGGTCAGCAGCGACAAGCCCACCAAGGCCGTCGTCACCAGCAATGCCATGTTCTTGCCTACCGACAGTTTCACGCCAGCCCCCCGCGATGGTATGGATAAACTTGCACGCACACCTGTTCACCATGATTTCAACACCGCGCATCGCTTTGTCGCAGGACGCTTGCACGAAAAGCGCCATGCAGCCGGCCTTCATGCCGAAGTCAAGGCGAACAGGCCTTAATGTTGCAGTTTAGACAATC
Organism: Chromobacterium sinusclupearum; assembly: GCF_002902845.1. GTDB lineage: Bacteria > Pseudomonadota > Gammaproteobacteria > Burkholderiales > Chromobacteriaceae > Chromobacterium > Chromobacterium sinusclupearum. The sequence continues at coordinate 19,297 of NZ_PPTF01000022.1, read as the reverse complement.
ATCCATATAACCATGCCACGAAAAGAGACTAGACTGGATCAAGCGGAAATGGCCTAGTGAGGAGCCTGATGCCGGGACCTGGCGACATTCTGGTGGTGGACGACACCATGACCACACTGATGATGCTGCTGGCCCTGCTGTCCACTCAGGGCTTCCAAGTCAGCTCGGCGCAAAGCGGCGCCGAGGCGCTGGACTTGGCGCAAAAGCATCCACCGGACCTGATCCTGCTGGATTACAGCCTGCCGGACATGGATGGTGTCGCCGTTTGCCGCGACCTGAAACTCAACCCCCGCACCCGCGACATTCCGGTGATATTCCTCAGCTCCATCGCCGACGCCGATATCCGGGTGGAAGGCTTCGCCGCCGGCGCGGTGGACTTCATCGCCAAGCCGTTCGAACGCAGCGAGCTGCTGGCCCGCGTCAACACCCACCTGGACCTGTCCCGCCTGAAACAGCGGCTGAGCAAGCTGGTGGAGGAAAAAACCGAATCGCTACGGCTGAGCGAGCAACGTTTCCGCGCGCTGATCGAACAGGCGCCGGAGGCCATCATGGTGTTCGACAAGGATACGGGCCGTTTTGTCGACGCCAACCGCCAGGCCGAGCGGCTGACCGGCCGGCCCTTGCAAACGCTGATAGGCCTGACGCCGGGCGACCTGTACTCCGCGGAGCAGCCCGATGGCCTGCCGGCCATGGAGACCGTACGCATGCATGCCGCCCGCGCCATGCAAGGCGAGGTGCAGGTATTCGAGCGCGTCATACAGCGGCCGGACGGGGAAACGGTGCCGTGCGAGGTCAGGCTGAGCAAGCTGCCCAGCGAAACCGGCCATCTGCTGCGCGTCAGCTACATCGACATTTCCTCGCGCATGGCCTCCCAGGAAAAAATCAACCGGCTGGCTTACTTCGACAACCTGACCGGCCTGTACAACCATAGCGGCCTGCTGGAGCAACTGCACGCGCTGTGCGCTCTAAGCGATGAGGAAAGGCCGCCGTTCGCGCTGCTGCTGATCGACCTGGGCGACTTCAAATACATCAATGACGTCTACGGCAACCGCATCGGCGACCTGCTGCTCAGCTGCGTGGCCGACCGGCTGCGCCAACTGGCGGGCAGCACCGGCCATGCCGGCCGGCTGGGCGGCATTGAGTTCGTACTGCTGCAAACCGGCATCGCCAATGCCAAGACCGCGCAGGCGCTGGCCAGCCAAGTGCTGGACACCATCACCGCGCCGTTCGCCGTGGATGAGATGATGCTGAGCATTGCCGCCAACATCGGCGTCAGCCTTGGAGCGCCGCACGGCTGCAACGGCCAGGAGCTGCTGCGCGACGCCGACATGGCGCTATACCAGGCCAAGCAGCGCGGCACGCGGCACATCGAACTGTATCAAGCGGAAATGGGTAAGCAGATGCGCGAGCGCATCGAGCTGGAGAAGGAGCTGCGCCACGCCATTGAAAAAGGCCAACTGGTGCTGCATTACCAGCCGCAGATCGAACTGGCCAGCGGCCAGGTGGTGGGCGTGGAGGCGCTGGTGCGCTGGCAGCATCCGAAGAAGGGCATGATTTCGCCAGGCCAGTTCATTCCCATCGCCGAACAATCCGGCCTGATCCTGCCGCTGGGGCGCTGGGTGCTGCGCGAAGCCTGCCAGCAGCTCAGGCGCTGGCACGACAAACGCTGCGGCCTGGACATCAAGATGGCGGTCAACCTCAGCGTGGCGCAATTCACCGACCAGGAGCTGCCGGAGTTCGTGGCCGGCGTGCTGAAGGAAACCGGCATCGCGCCGGCATCGCTGGAGCTGGAAATCACCGAATCTTGCACCATGCTGTCGCCGCAGCAATCCATCCGCATGATGCAACAGTTCCGCGCCATGGGCGTTCACAGCTCGATAGACGATTTCGGCACCGGCCACTCCTCGCTGTCCTATCTCACCCGTTTCCCGGTGGACACGCTGAAGATAGACCAATCGTTCATCCGCAATATCGCCAGCGACGAAAAAGACACCGCCTTGTGCGACACCATCGCCTACCTTGCCCATCGCATGGATTTGCGGGTAGTGGCGGAAGGCGTGGAAACCAAGGAGCAGCTGACTTTCTTATCCAGCATCCAGGTCGATGTGGTACAGGGCTACCTGCTGTGCAAGCCGGTGCCCGCCGCGGAGGCGGAAGCCTTCATCCTGCAGCGGGCGAGTTTCAGTCCGCAGGCCGGCGTCGAATATTTCTGACACCAAGCCATCCATTGCCAGCCTCGCCTAGGCAATGGCACACTTTTCCCATCTCTATTGCCAGGCCAGCGCCATGCCAGACGACCACAGGCTGACAGCCATCACCGCCGCCCACGCGGCGGAACTGCTGAACCATCTGCGACACGGCAGCGTGAACAATCCGCAGCAGCTGGGCGCGCTGGCGGACGCAAACGCCAACGAGCTGATCCTGGACCTGCTGCAAGCCGCCCGGCCCGAAGACGGTTTTCTGTCGGAAGAATCCGCCCCCGATCCCTCCCGCCTGTCGAAACACCGCGTCTGGATCATCGACCCGCTGGACGGCACCCGCGAATACTGCGAACGCGGCCGCGATGACTGGGCGGTGCATGTCGCGTTGACCGAGGGCGGCGTGCCCACCGCCTGCGCCGTGGCGCTGCCGGCATTGCATCTGCTGTACAGCACCGCAGCGCCACCGGAACTGGCCCCCGCGCCGTCCGGCAAACTGAAAATACTGGTCAGCCGCAGCAGGCCGCCGGAACTGGCGGCGCGGGTAGCCGCCAGGCTGGACGCCGAGCTGGTGCCGATGGGATCGGCCGGCGCCAAGGCGATGGCGGTGCTGCGCGGCGAGGCGCATGCCTACCTGCACAGCGGCGGCATGAACGAATGGGATACCTGCGCGCCGGTCGGCGTGGCGCTGGCCGCCGGCCTGCACGCCTCGCGCATAGACGGCAGCCCCTGCCGCTACAACCAGGCCGAACCGAGCATGCCGGACCTGCTGATCTGCCGACCGGAGTGGGCGGAGACGCTGCTAGGGGCGATCGCGGCCGAACAATAGGTCGCCTGTCTCTAGGCGCTGTTAGCGCGGCTCGGGTAAGCAGTGACGGATCGGGCCCAAATCCAGATGCGCTTCCAGCATGTCCGCCAGCTTGTCGATATTGGCCTCGCGCAATGCCGGATAGTCCAGGGCCGCTGGTTCGACCAAGCCGGCCCATTGCAGGACGGCCAGGCTGGCAGCCGACTCATCGAACAGGCCATGCAGATAGGTGGCCAGAATCTGGTCGTCTTCCGAGCGCGCGCCGTCGCACCCGCCATCGGCAAAACGCAATGCAGGTCTGGCCAAGGCCGGTCCCTCGCTGACGCCCATGTGGATTTCGTAACCAGCCGCTTCCGCATCGTCCAGCGCCAAACGGCCTCGCCTCCGCGTCAGGCGCTTCTCCGGCGCCAGCGTGGTTTCCAGGTCCAGCCAGCCCAGGCCATCGCCGCTGCCCGGCGTGCCCTCCAGCCCGTCCGGGTCATGCAGCTTGCGTCCCAGCATCTGCAGGCCGCCGCAAATACCGATCAGCTTGCCGCCATAGCGCAAGTGACGGCGGATCGCCTCTTCCCAGCCCTGCTGGTGCAGCCAGGCCAGGTCCGCCAACACGCTTTTGCTGCCGGGCAGGATGATCAGGTCGGCCGGCGGCATGGCTTGACCCGCGCGCACCAGTCGAAAATCCACCTGCGGATGCAGGCGCAGGGGGTCGAAATCGGTATGGTTGCTGGCAAAGGGCAAAGCCGGCACCGCCACCGTCAGCTTGCCGCCGCTCCTGGCCGCAGCCGGCGCGCCGCAAGACAAGCTGTCTTCGGCTTCCAGATGCAGATCGTGCAGATAGGGCAGCACGCCCAGCACCGGCTTGCCGGTATAGGCTTGCAGCCAGTCCACGCCGCTTTGCAGCAGCGCCGGATCGCCGCGGAAGCGGTTGATCACCAGCCCGACGACGCGGGCGCGCTCGGATTCCGACAGCAACGCCAAGGTGCCGGCCAAATGGGCGAATACCCCGCCGCGCTCGATGTCGGCCACCAGGATCACCGGGCAGTCCACCGCCTCGGCGAAACCCATATTGGCGATGTCGCCGTCGCGCAGATTGATCTCCGCCGGGCTGCCGGCCCCCTCGGCCACAATGCACTGGTACTGCGCCGCCAGCCGCGCGTGCGATGCCAGCACCGCCCGCATGGCGATGGGCTTGTAATCGTGATAGCCGCGCGCCTGCATATTGCCGATGGCGCGGCCCTGGATGATGACCTGTGCGCCATCGCGGCTGGCCGGTTTGAGCAGCACCGGGTTCATGTCGGTGTGCGGCTCCAGGCCGCAAGCCTGCGCCTGCACCGCCTGCGAGCGGCCGATCTCGCCGCCATCCACCGTCACCGCGCTGTTCAGCGCCATGTTCTGCGGCTTGAACGGCGCCACCTTGACGCCGCGACGCGCCAACAGCCGGCACAAGCCGGTGGCCAGCGCGCTCTTGCCGGCATCGGACGTCGCGCCCTGGATCATGATGGTTTTGGCGCTCATGCGGCCTCTCTTGCGCGGAATCAAGGTCGCCATTATACCGGGAGCGGCAACGACTCAGCCGCCGGGAAAGCAAGGCCATGGAGTGCCCCGGTCACGGCCAGCGTGGGCCGCAACCGGGGCCGCGCAGCTTCTGCGCTTAAGCCAGCTCGGCGCGCAGCTGCTTCGCCGCGGCAACCATATTGCGCAAGGCCGGAATCACCTCGCTCCACTGTCGCGTCTTCAGGCCGCAATCCGGATTCACCCACAAACGTTCAGCCGGTATGCGCTCTGCCGCTTTTTGCATCAGCTGGACGATATGCGCCTCGCTGGGGATGTTCGGCGAGTGGATGTCGTAGACGCCGGGGCCGATCTCATTGGGATAGTTGAAATCGTCGAAGGCGTCGAGCAGCTCCATGTCGGAACGCGAGGTCTCGATGGTGATCACGTCGGCGTCCATGTCGGCGATCGAGGCGATGATGTCGTTGAACTCCGAGTAGCACATATGGGTGTGGATCTGCGTTTCATCGCCCACGCCATTGGCGGCGATGCGGAACGACTCCACCGCCCATGCCAGATACTCTTGCCATTGCGCCTTGCGCAGCGGCAAGCCCTCGCGCAGGGCCGCCTCGTCGATCTGGATCACCCGCACGCCGGCCTTTTCCAGGTCCAAAACTTCTTCGCGGATGGCCAGCGCCAGCTGGTAGCACGAGACCGCGCGCGGCTGGTCGTCGCGCACGAAGGACCAGTTCAAGATGGTCACCGGGCCGGTCAGCATGCCCTTCATCGGCTTTTGCGTCAGCGACTGCGCATAGCGGATCCATTGCACGGTCATGGCCTTGGGGCGGCTGATGTCGCCGTACAGAATCGGCGGTTTCACGCAGCGCGAGCCATAGGACTGCACCCAGCCGAACTGGCTGAAAGCGTAGCCGTCCAGTTGCTCGCCAAAGTATTCCACCATGTCGTTGCGCTCGGCCTCGCCATGCACCAGCACATCCAGACCCAGCGCCTCCTGTTCGCGCACGCTGTGTTGGATCTCGGCGCGCATCGCCGCGGTGTAGGCCGCCTCGTCGATTTCGCCGGCCTTGAACTGGCTGCGCGCCTGGCGGATGGCCGCGGTCTGCGGGAAAGAGCCTATGGTGGTGGTGGGGAAGGCCGGCAGCTGCAATCGCGCGGCCTGTCTGGCGGCGCGTTGCGCGTAGCCGCTGCGGCGGCGGCCCAGCTGCGCGTCTATCTTGGCGACGGCGGCCTTCACCGCCGGATTGTTGACGCGCGGCGACTGGCGGCGGGCATCGATGGCGGCGCGGTTGGCCGCCAGCGCCTCGGCCACCGCCGCGCGGCCCTGGTTCAACGCCGTGGCCAGCACGCGCAGCTCTTCCAGCTTTTGCTTGGCGAAGGCCAGCCAGGATTGAATCTCGGCATCCAGCTTCTGCTCGCTATGCAAATCCACCGGCACATGCAGCAAGGAGCACGATGGAGCCAGCCACAAGCGATCGCCCAGCGTGTGCGCCAGCGGCTCCAGCCAATCCAGCGCCGCGTTCAGATCGGTTTTCCAGATATTGCGGCCATTGATTACGCCGACGGACAGCACGCGGTCGGCCGGCCATTGCGCGGCCAATGCCTCCACTTCATGGCGGGCATGGACGGCATCAAGATGCGCGCCGTGCACCGGCAGCGCGGCGAGCAGCGGCAGATTATCCTGCAACTGGCCGAAATAACTCGCCAACAGCAGCTTGGGCTTGCCCGTGCCCAGCGCCTGATAAGCCGTGGCGAACGCCTGCTGCCAGCCGGCGTCCAGCTCGGTCGCCAGAATCGGCTCGTCTATCTGCACCCACTCCACGCCCTCTGCCGCCAAGGCGTCCAGCAGCTCGGCATACACCGGCAGCAGGCGCGAGAGCAGCGCCAGCTTGTCGGAGCCGTCCTTGGCCTTGCCCAAGGCCAGATAGGTGACCGGGCCGATGATCACCGGCTTGGCCCGGACGCCCTGCGCCTGGGCCTCGGCCAACTGCGCCAGCAGGCGCGAGGCATCCAGTTGGAAGGTCGTCGCCGCGCTGAATTCCGGGACGATGTAGTGATAGTTGGTATCGAACCACTTGGTCATCTCGCCGGCCGCCACGCCGCCGCAGCAATGGGCATGCTCTTCCGCCGACTGGGCCGAGCGGCCGCGCGCCACGCGGAAGTAGTTGTCCAGCGCGTCGCCATGGAAATCGCGCACGCGCTCGGGCAGATTGCCCAGCGCGAAGCTCATGTCGAGCACCTGGTCGTAAAAGGAGAAATCGCCGACCGGCGCCCAATCCAGCGCCGACTGCTCCTGCCAGTGGCGACGGCGCAGCTCGGCGCCGACCGAATTCAACTCGTCGCGAGTGCTCTGGCCTTTCCAATATGATTCAAGGGCGAACTTCAGTTCGCGCTTGGCGCCGATGCGGGGGAATCCCAGGTTATGCGTAAATGCCACGATTTCTCCTTTTCTTAATAACCAAAAGTAGAAACATCGTAGAGCGGCCAATGCATGAAGAAAAATGGTATTGTTTCATCAATCAATGAAAACCATTCATGGAATAACCGCATGGCCACGCTTGAACGCATCCATCTGGCGATCATCCGCGCAGTAGACCAGCACGGCTCGCTGACCGCGGCGGCGGAACAGCTGCACCTGACCCAGTCCGCCCTGAGCCACACCATGCGCAAACTCGAAGACCAATTGGGCGTGGCGATCTGGCGCCGCGAAGGGCGCAGCCTGCAGCCAACCCAGGCCGGGGAATATCTGCTGGCGGTAGCCAACCGGCTGCTGCCGCAGCTGAACCACGCCGAAGAGCGCATCAGGCAATTCGCCCGCGGCGAAAGCGGCGCCCTGCGCATCGGCATGGAATGCCACCCCTGCTACCAGTGGCTGCTGAAAATCGTCTCGCCCTATCTGGCGGCCTGGCCCATGGTCGATGTGGACGTAAAGCAGAAATTCCAGTTCGGCGGCATCGGCGCGCTGTTCGGCTACGAAATAGACATGCTGGTCACCCCGGACCCGCTCTACAAACCGGGGCTGCGCTTCGAGCCGGTATTCGATTACGAGCAAGTGCTGGTGGTGGGGCCGGGACATCCCTTGCGCCATGCGCCTCATGCGCAAGCGGAACAGCTGGTGGAGGAAACGCTGATCACCTACCCTGTGAGCATCGACCGGCTGGACGTCTATACCCAGTTCCTGATGCCGGCCGGCATCCAGCCCAAACGGCACAAGCCGATAGAAACCACCGACATCATGCTGCAGATGGTGGCCAGCGGCCGCGGCGTGGCGGCCCTGCCGCGCTGGCTGGTGGACGAGTACGCCGCCAAGCTGGACATCGCCGCCGTCAAACTGGGGGAGCATGGCATCGCCAAGCAGATTTTCCTGGGCATCCGCGAAACGGACGCCGACATCGACTACCTCAGCGCCTTTGTTCAACTGGCGCGCGGGGATCGCAGGTAAACCCCGCGGCTGTTCCCGCGATATTGCACAGCCCTCACAGCAAGGTTGCCCAACCATGAACCGTTACCCGCAAGCCGACATCGACGCCGTCTACCGCGCCATCCGCGAGCGCCGCGACATGCGTCACTTCAAACCGGACCCGGTCGATCCCGACATCATGCAGCGGCTGCTCGCCGCGGCCCATTTCGCGCCCAGCGTAGGCTTCATGCAGCCGTGGCACTTCATCCGCATCCGCAGCGCCGAATTGCGCCGCCGGATGCACGCGCTGGTGGAAGAGGAGCGGATACAGACCGCCCGCGCGCTGGGCGAGCGCGAGGACGCGTTCATGAAGCTGAAGGTGGAGGGCCTGCTCGATTGCGGCGAGGTGCTGGTGGCCGCGCTGATGGACGGCCGCGAGCGGCATGTCTTTGGCCGCCGCACCCTGCCGGAAATGGACTTGGCCTCGGTGGCCTGCGCCATCCAGAACATGTGGCTGGCGGCGCGGGCCGAGGGCTTGGGGCTAGGCTGGGTGTCGATATTCGATCCCGCCAAACTGGCCGCTCTGCTTTCCATCCCGCCAGGCGCGCGGCCGGTGGCGATACTGTGCATCGGCCACGTCGAAGCGTTTTACGAGCGGCCTATGCTGGAGCAGGAAAACTGGGCCAGCCGGCAGAATCTGGCTGATCTGGTCTACGATGAGCGCTGGCCTGACGCCTGATCAGGACGCCCCAGGCCGGATCTCGCCCAAGCGAGAGGCAAAGCCCCAAAGCCAGCACGCGTGAAGCAGCGGTTTTATCGCGGCGCCCCCTGCGCCAGCTGTTTCTGCAGGCACGCCGGGCACAGGCAATCGCTATCGGCCGCCAAGGGCGACAAGTCGCGCGGCAGGTCCGCGCACCAGCAGCCGCCTTGCTCCCCGCCCGCGCCGCAAGTAAAACCGCTGCCGCAACGCGCGCAAGTCTTGCGCTGCACCGGCAGCGGCAAAGCCAGCAGCCTCCGCCACACCTGTTCCTTTTGTTCCGCGCGATAACCGGACCAAGCGGCGATCTCGTCCAGCGTGCGATGGCAGCCTGCGCAAACCTGCCCGCTCTCGTCCAAGCGGCAGACGCCTATGCAGGGGGACGGCACCGCCTTGTCTGACTGCTCCAAAACCACACCTCGAATTCCAGCAATGACTGCCGGGATGGTAACGCGGCGGCGCGGATCAGGCCAGCTGCCGACAGCGCTGGCTCAGCCCCAGTGCATGAAACAGGCCGTAGCCAAGACATATCAACGAGCTCCAAACAGCGAAAGCATTGACGGCTTCAGGCCGCCAGAGCCAAATGGGAAGCAAGGCCAAGCCGCGCAATAGGTAAATGGCGGTGATGATGAGCAAGACCGGCTTGAGCAAAGGCAGCCGCCGCAAGCAGCCCGCAGCGGAGAACGCATACAGCGCCCAGATCGCCAGGATGGCGGCGATGCCCAGTGCCGCCAGCGCCGGCCACCATTCTCCGCGCTCCGCGGCCCAGGCGTACCGGGCCGGCCCGCCAAAGATGATAGCCACATGCAGCAAACTGGCCAGCAGGCTCAAACCGCCAGCGATCAGCAAATTTCGATTCATTTCCCGCCTCCTGACCTTATCGGCAGAATCAATATAACATTGTCATTTCTGGCGCGCATGAAAAACGGCGCGAATTTCGCGCCGTTTTCTTTACCCTCAAACCTGCTTACTTGGCCGCCGAGGCATCCTTGGCTGCCGCGCCGCCGCCGACGGTTTCCATCACTTTCCATTGGCCGTTTTCGACCTTGTACACGGTGATGCCGCCGTCTTTCAGATCGCCCTTCTCGTCATAAGTCCAGTTGCTGGAAGTCACGCCCTGGTGGGTGATCTTGGCCAGCACCGGCAAGTAGACTTTGGGATCGGCGGAATTAGCCTGCTCCATCGCTTGGATCAGCGTGCGCGCCGCGTCGTAGCCATACGGCGAGTAAGTCGCCACATCGGCCTTGAAGCGCGCCTTGTAACGGGCCTCGTAGTCCTTGCCGCCCGGCATCTGCTCCAGCGGCAAACCTGCCAGCGAGGCGATGGTGCCGTCGGCTTCCTTGCCTGCCAGTTGCAGGAAGGTCGGGGTCTTGGTCATTTCGCCGGAAATCAGCGGCGCCTTCAGGCCCAGGCGCTTCATTTGCTTGACCATGGGCGCGGACTGGGCGTCGGCGCCGCCGTAGAACACCACGTCCGGATTCGCGCCCTTGATGGAGGTCAGGATGGCGGTGAAGTCGGTGGCCTTGTCATTGGTGAACTCACGCTTCACCACGTCGCCGCCGGCGGCGCGCGCAGACTTCTCGAATTCGTCGGCCAGGCCCTGACCGTAGGCGGTACGGTCGTCGACGATGACGATCTTCTTGGCGTGCAGCTTCTCCACCGCGAACTTGCCCATCACGCCGCCCTGTTGGGTGTCGGACGTCATGGAGCGGAAGGTATTCTTGAAGCCTTGCGAGGTAAACACCGGCGAGGTGGCCATCGCGATCATCGGGATGCCGGCGTCGGAGTAAATCTTGGAGGCCGGGATGGAAGTGCCGGAGTTGAAGTGGCCGACGATGCCGGCCACCTTGTCATCGACGAACTTCTGCGCCAGCTGGGTGGCGGTTTTCGGATCGGCCTGATCGTCCTGCGCGTCGAGTTCAAACGTCACCGGCTTGCCGGCAATGGTCGGCTTCTCGGCGTTGGCGTCTTCGATGGCCAGGGTCACGCCGTTCTTGTATTCCTCGCCATAGTGCGATTGCGGGCCGGTGAGCGGCGCGGCGAAACCGATCTTGATCACGTTGCCGGCGCTGGCGGCGGCGGGCGCGGAGGCGGTGCCGGCAGGCGCGGCCTCTTCCTTCTTGCCGCAGGCGGACAGCGCAACAGCGGCGGCAACCGCCAACGTCAGGGTAGACAGCTTGGATACTTGCATCTCTCTCGTTCCTCTTCTCTTGCTTCTACTGCTTGCGTCGATATAACCGGCCTAAGCCGGATCCGTACTTGCTCTTTATAAAGTAAAAACTCTGGCCGCATTATTCCAACGCGGCCAGAGCCTGGCAAGTTCTTATTCAGTCATGCTCATCAGGCTGGCATTGCCGCCGGCCGCCGTGGTGTTGACGCTCAACGCGCGCTCGACCACTAGCCGGTGGATATTGTAGCCACCCTCGCCGCGCAGGATCAGCGGCACCAGGGCCCCGTCGCACGCGGCCAGCTTGCGGCGGGCCGCTTCCATGCCGCTGCCGGCAAACAACACGGCGGACACATCGGCGGCCAGCACATCGGCAGCCACTTCAGCATAGCCATTCAGGGCGCTCGCGAGCTTGCGCCCGGCCTCGTTGTCCGGCAGCACCGCGCGGTTGCCTGCGGCAAACGTGGCGGCCAGTTGTTCGGCCAAGGCCTGGACGTCATCCGCCACGCAGCCAACCCGGCCGCGGCCGGCAAACGCCAGCGTATTGTTCTCGCCGGTCGGGCCGGGCAAGGCCACAGAGCGCGTCAGCGGACTCTCGCGGCGCGCGGCGGCAATCGCGCCGTCCAGCGCCAAGCCTTGCCCCTTGGCGGCGGCGGCCAAAGCCTCCAGCGCGGACAGATCCGCCGCCTCAGCCTGAGCATTCAATTTGGGCTGCCACGCGGCGCGCGTCAGGCGATACAGATAGTACGGGCCGCCGGCCTTGGGGCCGGTGCCGGACTTGCCTTCGCCGCCGAACGGCTGCACGCCCACCACTGCGCCGACGATGTTGCGGTTGACGTAGATGTTGCCCACCTTGATCTTGCCGCAGATGTCAGCGATGGTTTCGTCGATACGGCTGTGGATGCCATGGGTCAGGCCATAGCCGGTGGCGTTGATTTCGGCCACCACCTTGTCCAGATCGGAAGCGGCGAAACGCAGCACATGCAGCACCGGGCCGAACACCTCGCGCTTCAGCTCCGCCAGGTTGTCGATCTCGAACAGCGTCGGCGCCACATAGGTTCCTCGCTCGCAGTCCGCCGTCAGCTTGGTCTGATGCACCGCGCGCGCGGACTGTTTCATGCGGTCGATGTGGGCCAGCAAGCCAGCCTGCGCTTCGGCGTCGATCACCGGACCGACATCGGTGGTCAGCTTGGCCGGGTTGCCTACGGTCAGCTCGTCCATCGCGCCCTTGATCATCTTGATCACTTTGTCGGCGATGTCGTTCTGCAGATACAGCACGCGCAGCGCCGAGCAGCGCTGGCCGGCGGAATCGAAAGCCGAGCTCAGCACATCGGCCACCACCTGCTCCGGCAAGGCCGAGCTATCGACGATCATCGCGTTCATGCCGCCGGTTTCCGCCACCAGCACGGTATCGTCGCTGCGCTTGGCCAGCGTGCGGTTGATGATCTGCGCCACCTCGGTGGAGCCGGTGAAGATCACGCCATGGATGCGCGCGTCGCCGGTCAGCGCCGCGCCCACCACTTCGCCGCGGCCCGGCAGGAACTGCAGGGCCGCGCGCGGCACGCCGGCCTCGTGCAGCAAACGCACGGCGTAGGCGGCGATCAGGCTGGTCTGCTCAGCCGGCTTGGCCAGCACGGTATTGCCGGCGGCCAAAGACGCCGCCACTTCGCCGATGAAAATGGCCAGCGGGAAATTCCACGGGCTGATGCACACTACCGGACCCAGCGGCGGGTGCGTGGCGTTGTCAAACTCGGCGACAATCTGCGCCGCGTAATAACGGCAGAAGTCTACCGCCTCGCGCACTTCGGCGATGGCGTTGTTCAAGGTCTTGCCGGCCTCGCGCACGGCCAGCGCCATCAGCGCCGGCATATTCGCTTCCATCAAGTCCGCCATGCGGTTCAGGCAGGCGGCGCGCTCGGCTACCGGCGTAGCCGCCCAGCTGGCGGCAAAATCCGCGGACTGCTGCAGCGCGCGCTCGACATCGTCTGCGCTGGCCTCCAGCACTTTGCCCACCACGTCGCTGTGGTCGGCGGGGTTGCGCACGGCCAGCAGCTCGCCGTCGGTGACATCGCCGTCGCCCAGCATGGGGAAGGCGGCCCAGCGTTGCTGCTCGGCGGCCTGCAGCCCCAGTTGCAAGGTGTTCAGCACATGCTCGCTGGACAGGTCCAGCCCCTTGGAATTGCGGCGGCCATGGCCATACAGGTCCAGCGGCAGCGGAATCTTGCTGTGCGGCTGGCCGGCGAAAGCGGCGGCCTCGGCCACCGGGTCGGTCACCAGCTCATCAATGGATACGCTCTCGTCGACGATGCGGTTGACGAAGGACGAGTTGGCGCCATTTTCCAGCAGGCGGCGCACCAGATAAGCCAGCAAGGTCTCGTGCGAGCCCACCGGCGCGTAGATGCGGCAAGCCTTGCCCAGTTTGTCGGCGCCGACGACCTGGTCATACAGCGTCTCGCCCATGCCGTGCAGACACTGGAATTCATAATCCTTGCCCGCCGCCAGGTTGTAGATCGCCGACAAGCTGTAAGCGTTGTGGGTGGCGAATTGTGGGTAGATGGCGTCCTGGGCGGCCAGCAGCTTCTTGGCGCAGACGAGGTAGGACACGTCGGTATACACCTTGCGGGTATACACCGGATAGCCCGGCAGGCCGTCCACCTGGGCGCGCTTGACCTCGGCATCCCAGTAAGCGCCCTTCACCAGCCGCACCATGAAGCGGTGGCCGGTGCGGCGCGCCAGATCGATCAGAAAATCGATGACGAAGGGACAGCGCTTCTGGTAAGCCTGCACCACGATGCCGATGCCCTCGAAGCCCTTCAGATCCGGATCGTTGGCCAGCGCCTCCACCAAGTCCATCGAAATTTCCAGACGGTCGGCTTCTTCGGCGTCAATATTGAGGCCGATGTTGTACTGCTTGGCCAGCAGGAACAGCGCCTTCAGGCGCGGGAGCAGCTCCGTCATCATCCGCTCATGCTTCAGGCGGCTGTAGCGCGGGTGGATGGCGGACAGCTTCACCGAGATGCCCGGGCCATCGTAAATGCCGCGGCCGTTCGACTCCTTGCCAATCGCGTGGATGGCGGTGACATAGTCATTCAGATAGCGCTGCGCGTCGGCCTCGGTCATCGCCGCTTCGCCCAGCATGTCGTAGCTGAAACGGTAGCCGCGCGCTTCGCGTTCGCGGCCGTTGGCCAGCGCTTCTTCAATGGTTTCACCGGTGACGAACTGCTTGCCCAGCATGCGCATGGCCATGTCCACGCCCTTGCGGATCAGCGGCTCGCCGCCCTTGGCGATCAGCCGGGTCATCGCGGCCGACAAGCCGGAAGCGCTGTGCGAGGAAACCAGCTTGCCGGTCACCAACAAGCCCCAGGCGGCGGCATTGACGAACAGCGACGCGCTGTTGCCCAAGTGGGCTTTCCAGTCGCCGCGGGAAATCTTGTCGCGGATCAGCTTGTCTGCCGTCTCGCGATCGGGGATGCGCAGCAGCGCCTCCGCCAGACACATCAGGGCGATGCCTTCGCTGCTGTCCAGCGAAAACTCGTGCATCAGCGCGTCCACGCCGCTGGCACGGGTGCGCTCGCGACGCACTTCCGTCACCAGGCGGCGCGCCAACTGCTGCACCGAAGCGACCTGCTCAGGACTCATCGCCGCCTGCGCAAGCAAGGCTTGCACACACTCGCGCTCGTCGCGCCGGTAAGCGGCGGTGATTGCATCGCGCAGGGCAGACTGCTGATGAGCAAAAGATTCAAACTGCATGGGTTTCTCCGATATTGTTTTTGCTGTCCCGGACCAGGGGCTGTTAACGAGTGCTGAGCGGCTCCTCGAAAGACCTCTCCGCCAAGCGCTCCCCAGGCTCCAGGCAATCGGACTATTGTATACAACTGCAATAAAAGTTGTTGGACAATATAAAATATTCTTTAGCTTGCAAGCACTCACTCTAGCAAGATAGACACAGCAAAAACCCCATGCAATCCGCGCCTTCCGGATTCATTGCCGCAGCCAGCCAACTGGGATCAAATCCTTCCACAATCAGGACAATCACATGTGAAATGTTCTGATTGTCACAAGGTCCAGCCCCTACGGCAGCGAGCACACGCTTTCGACACGGCGCCCGTCGTTGGGTCCCAGCAAGCTGCCCGCTGCAGCTTGCGTCAAACGGTTGCGATGGTCGAACGCCGAGACCGCAGCCATGCGGCAGCAAAGCAGCGAGCCAATCCTTCCCTGGGTGAAAGACTGGCGGAAATTCTGGGCAAGAGCACCATGGTCAAAATCTGCAAAACTTGCGCGGACGCGCGCCGCCCTGTCGAGGACTATCTGCCGCCAAGCGTTGTCATCAATGCCATGCTGGAACTGGCGGAATGGACGCTGGCAACAGATAAGGGGATGGGCTTCTGAGGACGGCTGAAAATCAGGCGAACATCATTTCCAGGTCAGATAAATCCTGCCCGGTGGGCAAGGGA
Source organism: Chromobacterium sinusclupearum (assembly GCF_002902845.1). Lineage (GTDB taxonomy): Bacteria > Pseudomonadota > Gammaproteobacteria > Burkholderiales > Chromobacteriaceae > Chromobacterium > Chromobacterium sinusclupearum. The sequence continues at coordinate 4,007 of NZ_PPTF01000022.1, read as the reverse complement.
GAAGAGCACAATGTTTTGTTATTGCGAAGGTGGGAAAACGTCTGGCAAGTCGCCATCATATCGATCCTGTTGATGTTGACCCGCCCCGGCAGACGGCTGATCCACCAGGCGGTCTCCGCCACGTCTCGCGGCAGCAGGTAATCATAAGGCATCTGTTGTCGCCTCAAGGCCTCCACATCCCCTTCCAGTCTTCCAAGCGCCAGTTCGGTATCCTTCACCGTTCCCGGCTCAATCGACGTCACCCGGATAGCACTGCCTGCCAGGTCCGCGCGCAGCGCCAGAGAAAATTGTTTGGAAAATGCTTTGCTGGCGCAGTAAATCGCATTGCCCGGACGCGGATAACTGCCTGCCGTCGAACCGATATTGATGATCAGGCCGCGATTACGCTGCACCATGCCTGGCAACACGAGGCGCGTGCATGCAATGAGCCCGCTGATATTGGTGTCCACCATCCGTTGCCATTGATCGAGATCGCTCAGATGCGGCGCGCTATCGCCCAGTGTCACGCCGGCGCAATTGATCAGAACATCGATACCCTGAAACCGTTCAGGCAAGTTGGACAGCTCGCGACTCAGCATCGCCGCATCCGCCACATCCTGGCAAATCAGATGAACGGGCACATTCAAAAACTTCTTCAAGGCTTGCAAACGCTCCTGCCGGCGCGCCAGCAATACCAGCGAGTGCCCTTCCTCTGCGAACTTGCGGGCGCAAGCAGCGCCAATTCCGGAGCTTGCGCCAGTAATGAGTATGGTCATGATTGTTTTCTGATAAAAGTCCGCGGCGCGCCATTGCGCCGCGGCAAACGATCAGTGCACTTCCGGTACGGCTTGCGCAGTTTCCTGAGTACGGGTGGCGTACAGATGAAAAATCATCACCAGGCTGAGCGCCGTCACGACGACATACAAGGTGGCCAGCGGAGTCAGCACATCCACGCGCAATAAGCTGGAAACATACATAATCACCCCTGCGCAGATGGTGAACGAGAATCCCAGCAGCGAACTGGCGAGGCCGGCAATTTGCGGAAACAGCGCCACGCTGCGCGCCATCAGATTCGGAAAAATCACGCCGGCAAAAAAAGTGATGATCAATGGCGGCACAATTAGAGCCGACAAAGTCAGGCCATAGCAATTGGCGAGGAAAAGCATCACGGCGGCGCAAGCCAGATTGATGATGGAAGCCGTCTTGCACAGTACGGCAGCGCGTATGCGCCCCGCGATGATCCGATTGCTGAAAACCCCGGCAAAATAAGTCAGCCCCATGGCCAGCGCAATATTTCCAAAGAATACCGGGGACTGATGCAATACATCCTGCACCATAAAGGGCGCGCACAAATTAAATGTCAGCAGCACGCCATAGCACAATCCCATGGTCAGGAAGTTCAGATGAAATTCCTTGCTGCGGAAAATGGCGCCAATATTTTTCAACATCACTCTCGGCCGCAGAGGCACCGGCGCTTTCAATGACTCTTTGTAACCAAACATGGTCAAACCACAGAGCAATACGCCATACGCAAACAGAAAATACAGGCAGGACTCCCAGCCGAAATGCTTCTGCAACTGCGCTCCAATCACGGGGGCGACAATCGGCCCCATCCCCCAGCCGATGACCATATAGGTCATCACATGCGCCAGCTTCTGACCAGAAAAATTATCCGGCGCAATCGCTTTCATCACAACCGAGGCGGAGGCGATGCCAAGTCCCTGTATCACTCGGGCAGCAAGAAACAATGGAAACGCATGCGTCTGCAAAATAATCAGACTGCCAATCATGTACAAGCCGAGCCCGGCCAGCAGAGCTGTCTTGCGCCCGTAGGCATCGGCAATCGGTCCGTAGAACAGCTGCCCGCATGCGAAACTGACCAAATACGCCGTCACGCTCAGTTGTATGCTTTGCTGGCTCACCTGAAAAGCGTTCCGCATCTCCGGCAATGCAGTCACATAGATATCGATTGCCATTTGGCCGATAGGAGCCAACGCCACAATCAATAGCATCATCAGGAAGGGATGATTCAAGGTTTTTTTCATGATTCGACTCTCACCATCAGGCATTGATCAATTCAAATGACTGGCCTGCAAGCTGATGCAAAGCATGCTTATACTGATTGCGCCGCCATACCAGATGGGTTGTCATCATGCGTCCCTTGTACATGCCGGCTTGGCATGTGCTTAATTCGAGCAAATCATCTTGAAGGCGCATTTGCCGGATCAACGAGCGTCCTTCCCAGTTCGGGAATAGGCTGTTGACCATATGATGGGTGATCAAGCCGCGGACCACTTTGTCATCACCAGCCTCCGCTTCGTCCAGAACCTCGATCTCGTATAAACCCGAATAGGCAAAATATCCTCGCGCCGCCTGCCCGATTTCATACTCAGTCTTTTCATGCAGCTGATCCGATTGAAAGCGTGGCCGGTTTGCCACCATGATCTGCACAGACATATGACCATCCTGCGAGTACATGATCAAACCGCTAGGATGCTCTCCCATGGGGTACTCAAGCCTCCCATCGTCATCGCGTTTGAAATAGGACTGCAGCTCCCAGCTGCCCACAATCAGCAAATTCGACATTTCATCCATTCCTAGTCTTGATAAATCAATCCAAACAGTCCGATTGCATATATAATCGTTCGAGGAGGAATAATATTCAAAATGGATTTTCAAAGAAAGCCTCAGCTCTGCATAAGTAACATGCAAATTTGCATAGCTTGCATAAGGTTCAATGATGAATTGGAATGATGTTCGATTTTTCCTGGCCATCTACCGCAACGGCACCTTAAGCGCAGCCGCCAGATTACTGGCGGTGGACCAGGCCACCGTTGGCAGAAGGCTCGCCGCCATGGAAAGCAGCCTGGGATCCCGGTTGTTTCTAAGAGGCTCCTCAGGCTATACCCCGACGCCGCTGGCTGAAAAAATTCTTGCAGAAGCAATGCAAGTGGAGCAGGCGGCACTCAAGTTGGAAAGCAAGTCCCAAGGCCAGGACAATCTCGCTTGCGGACGCGTACGCATCGCCACCACGGATACGCTTGCTCAGGCATTGGTCATCCCTGCGATGACGCATCTGCGTTCCAGACACCCACGGATTGAATGCAACTTGGTATCCGGGCAGGAACTCATCAGCCTCACAAGGCGCGAGGCCGACATTGCCATCCGCACCGTCAAACCCAACAATCCCGACTTGATCGTCCGCAAGCTAGCGGATCTATCCGTACACTTGTATGCCAGCCAGGTTTACCTGGATCGCCGCGGAACCCCGCTGCGCGGCACTCAATTCATTGGACATGAACTATTACTGCCACTGGTCAATACCGGCTGGACAGAGATGGAAAAACTATCCGGAGAACCCATAGGCCAAGGCACCGTCGCAGCCCGCTTCAGTAGTTTATGGAGCATGCTATCGGCTTGCGCATCAGGCATCGGGATTGCCGAACTTCCGGACTTTGTCGCCGCGTGGGGCGGGGACATGAGACAGATCTGGCCCGAGCAAGACAAAACCTATCCGATATGGCTTGTTGTACCGCCCGATCTCTATAAGACCTCACGTGTTCGAGCCGTCATCGACATGATTGATGAAGTGCTTTCCGGCAAGGGACCCGCTATCTGGCAAACCCCAGGAAACTGGCTGATGCCATACGCGTCCATACCCTCTCCCGCTTGAGCCACGATCAAGAAACAGATGAATCTGGGCGCAAGAATGCAAAAACCCCGGACGATTGTCCGGGGTTTTCTAGATGGGATCTGGCGATGTCCTACTTTCACATGGCGAATGCCACACTATCATCGGCGCTAAGATGTTTCACGATCCTGTTCGGAATGGGAAGGCGTGGAGCCATCTCGCTATGGTCGCCAGAAAAAACGTAAACGCTGTCGCGTAATTCTGGATTCGCTTCTTTTGAAGCGAAACGCCAAGTCACAGACTTGGCGTTATCGTATGGGGCGTCTGGCGGTGTCCTACTTTCACATGGCGAATGCCACACTATCATCGGCGCTAAGGCGTTTCACGATCCTGTTCG
>NZ_PPTF01000021.1 GCF_002902845.1 Chromobacterium sinusclupearum | reverse complement strand
TGCGCGGCAAGGACATCGCGATGATCTTCCAGGAGCCGATGAGCTCCTTGAACCCGGTGTTCAGCGTGGGCGAGCAGATCGTCGAGACGCTGACGCTGCACGCCGGCTTGTCGCGAAGCGCGGCGTGGAAGCGCGCGGTGGAGCTGCTGCGCGAAGTGGGGCTGCCGGAGCCGGAGAAGCGGATCAAGGCCTATCCGCACGAATTGTCCGGCGGCCAGCAGCAGCGGGTGATGATCGCCATCGCCATCGCCTGCGAACCGAAGCTGCTGATCGCCGACGAGCCGACCACCGCGCTCGATGTCACGATTCAAAAGCAGATCCTGCAGCTGATCGCCGATCTGCAAAAGAAGCACGGCATGTCGGTGCTGTTCATCACCCATGATTTGGGGGTGGTGGGCGAGTTCGCCGATGAAGTGATTGTGATGCGCCACGGCGTGATCCGCGAGCAGGGCACGGTGAAGCAGATCTTCGAAGACCCGCAGGACGCCTACACCAAGGCGCTGCTGTCGTGCCGGCCGCACCTGGACCGCCGCCCGACCCGGCTGGCGGTGATCGACGACTTCCTCAAGCCGGAACCGTATGTCGAGCCGCCGCACCGAGAGCGCGGCTACGCCGACGGCGACGAGATCGTGCTGGACGTGCAGGGTTTGTGCAAAAGCTTCGACATCCGCGAAGGCCTGTTCGGCAAGCGCCAGTTCCACGCGGTGAAGGACGTCTCGTTCCAACTGGCGCGCGGCAAAACCCTGGGCATCGTCGGCGAATCCGGCTCCGGCAAGACCACGGTGGGGCTGACCTTGGTGCGGCTGCACCAGGCTACCGGCGGCAAGGCGCTGTTCCACGGCAAAGACCTGATCGGGATGAGCGCCAAGGAGTTTCACGCCTACAAGAAGCGCATCCAGATCATCTTCCAGAATCCGTACGCGTCGCTGAACCCGCGCTTCACCGTCGAGCAGATTCTAACCGAGCCGATGCTGCTGCACGGCATCGGCCAGGACGCCGGGCAACGCCGCCGCCTGGCGCAAGACCTGCTGGACAAGGTGGGCCTGCCGGCCGGCGCCTTAGCCAAGTATCCGCACGAGTTCTCCGGCGGCCAGCGCCAGCGCATCGCCATCGCGCGCTGCCTGACGCTGAAGCCGGAAGTGCTGATCTGCGATGAATCGGTGTCGGCGCTGGATGTGTCGGTGCAGGCGCAGGTGCTGAACCTGCTGCAGGACCTGCAGGACGAGTTCAAGCTGTCCTATCTGTTCATCTCGCACGATCTGGCGGTGGTGAAGCACATCTCCGACCAGGTGCTGGTGATGAATAAAGGCCAGGTGGTGGAGCAGGCGGACGCCGATGTGATCTACCGCGCGCCGCAGGACAGCTACACCAAGAAGCTGCTGGGCGCGATCCCGCAAGGCTGGAGCGCGGCGGCGGTGCCGGCCTAGCGCGAGAGCCGGCTCCGATCCAGACCAACCGGCCCTGCGGGGCCGGTTTTGTTTGCGCCTCAGCTGTCGGCGAAATCCATGACCATGCCCCATGCCGTTTGCTGGCCCACGCTATAGCTCACTTTGGCATGGCCATCGCCATCGGTTACCCCTAGCAGGCCGCTGTCATTGGACTGACCTATGGTTAGCTGATAGAAGCCATCGCCGCCGTAGTCGTAGTCTGGGCCGTCGGCGAAAATCACCCCCATCATGTACTCGTTGCCCGGACCGCTCCAGTCCACGCTAAGCTGGATGGATTTGTCCGGCGCCAGCGAGTAGAGCTTTGGCAGTGGTTGATTGTTCAGCAGCAGCACTTGGTCGTCCCAATTGGGATCGCCTTCGATATAGACGTGGCGGCTGGAGTGATTTTTTACTGTCACGACGGGATGGCTCATATCGCTCTCCTGCGGTTGGGGCCTGATGGTGGTCCGGCCCGGGAAGCATAGGAAAACTTATTTGGATCAGCGGCTTGGACTGATCTTTTAGTCAGTATTGATTGGTGGGTGCGTAGAAGGGACGGAGCCCGTGCCAGCCAGCTGTTCCAGCAGCCATCCTGCTGCCGCGCCCAGCGGCCGGCGCGCCGCCCATACCAGATCAACCGGCATGCGCTTGGGCCAGCCGGCTACGTCCAATTGCTTCAATTCGCCGCCGCCAAAGCTTTTGACCAGCCAGCATGGCAGTTCTGCCCAACCCACCCCCAGGCGCGCCATGTCCAGCAGCATCAGGTAGCTGGGCGCATACCATTGGCGCTGGCCGCAGCGCGGCGGCGTTTTGTCGCCATAGGTATTGAGCCGCAGCTGGCGATGCTGGCGCAGCTGCGTTTCGTCGATGGCGCTCTGCGTGGCCAGCGGATGGCGGTGGGCGGCGAATAGCGCCAGCTCGCTGGAGTCGCGCTGGCGCCGATGGGCGATGTCGGGCGGATAGCGTTCCATGGCGCCCACCAGGCCCAATTGGGCGCGGCCGGATAAAATCAGGTCCAGCACGTCTTCCTGTTCGCCGACCAGGCACTCCAGTTCCAGCAGCGGATAACGCGCTTCTAGCCGGCTGGCCACGTTTTCCAGCGTGTGGGACTGGAAGGTGTCGGACAGCACCAGGGTGAGTCGGGTTTCCACGCCGGCGCTCAACTGCGCCGCCTGTTGCTGCATGGCCTGGCTGGCGGACATGATTTGGCGCGCCTGCGGTAGCAGCAATTGGCCGGCAGGCGTCAGGCTGGGTTGACGGGCGGTTCGGTCGAACAGGCTGCTGCCCAGGTCGATTTCCAGGTTGGCGATGGCCTCGCTGATGGTGGACTGGCTTTTGCCCAGCCGGCGCGCGGCGGCGGAGAAGGAGCCGAGGTCGGCGGCGTACACGAAGGCGGTGAGCGCGTCGAGCGAGATAGACATATCGGTATTTCCGATTAATGATATTTTTATTGTATCCGATTTCCCAATCATAATCGCGTGGATTGCACTTTTTGCTGATGAGAGACGTCTATGAACGCGACAGATAAAAAACTGGGCGAACGGGTATTGCATGCCGTGTTGTATGAGGCCTGCGCGATGGCCTTGCTGGTGCCGCTGGCCTCATTGCTAATGAACGAAAGCGTGCTGCACATGGGGGTGCTGGCGCTGATGATGTCTACTGTGGCCATGTTGTGGAATATGCTGTTCAACGCTTTATTCGACCGTTTTGAGCGCGCCAGGGGCCTGAAGCGCACGGTGGCGGTGCGTTGCGTGCACGCTTTGCTGTTTGAGGGCGGCTTGGTGGTGATGCTGGTGCCCTTGGCCGCCTGGTGGCTGAATGTGAGCTACTGGCAGGCGTTCTTGCTGGATTTGGGCTTCTTCGCGTTTTTCCTGCCTTACACCTATGTATTCAACTGGCTGTATGACCATCTGCGCGCCCGGCTCATCGAGCGGCGCGCGCTGGCGGCGGCCATGGAGTAATCAATGAAAGTATGGTTGTTTCTGATGGGGGCCATCCTGTCCGAGGTGGTGGCCACCTCGGCGCTGAAGGCGTCGGATGGTTTTTCCCGGCTGTGGCCGTCGCTGCTGACCGCTGGCGGCTATATGGTGGCTTTCTACCTGTTGTCGCAGACGCTGCGGCACATCCCGGTGGGCATCGCCTATGCCTTGTGGTCCGGCATCGGCATCGTGCTGATCTCGCTGATCGCCTGGCTGCTATACGGCCAGAAGCTGGACCTGCCGGCAATTGTCGGCATGGGGCTGATCATCGCCGGCGTCGCGGTGATCAATCTGTTTTCCAACAGCGCGGCGCATTGAGCCTGCCGCGTTCACGGCGCCTGGCGGATGATGACGCGCGGCGCCGTGTCCGTCTGGGCGGGCGCGTTGTCATTGTTTTTGCGGGTCGCGTCCTGCGCGGGAGCGGCGTCCTGCCATCCCGGCTTTTTGCCTGCCGATTTATCCGGCTGCTGCGCTTGATCCGAACTGATTGTGGCCGGCATGCGAATGCTTGAGCTGGAGGGCGGATCGAAGATCAGTTTCCCGGGTATGGCGTTGACGTCAATCGGCGCCGGCGTCTGCAAGCCGCCGCCGCATTCCTGCCTGCTCATATGTTGCAGCAAATCCTTGTCGGCGTCGTCATCCATGGCCTTCAGCTGAAGTGCGTCGAGCAGCGCGCCGGAATAGGCCAACACCGATGCCTGGGCGACGGAGAGCTGGATTTGCGCGTTGATGTAGTCGCGGCGCGCGCTGAACAGCTCGTTCTCGCTATCCAGCACATCCAGCAGCGTGCGCTGGCCGATGTCGAATTGCTTGCGATAGGCATTCCGCGCTTTTTCCGTGGACAGCTGGTGCTGCAATAGCGGAGATAGCTGCGAGCGGTAGCGCACCAGCGTCGCATAGGATTGCTCGAGATTCTGCCGCAGGTTGCGGCAGGCCAGCTCGGTCTGATCCAGCGCCGAATTGTATTTTTCCGATGCCGATGCCAGCTGGGCGCGGTCCGCGCCGCCACGGAACAGGTTGATGCCGAAAATGATGGCGACCGAAGCTTGGTGGGTGGTGCCCAGATAGCCATCGTAATTCTCGGTGGGCGCTTTGCTCAGCTGCAGCGATACGGTAGGAGAAAAAGCGCCTCGGCGCACATTGACTTCGGCATGGGCCGCGTCGAGCGAGGCCAGGGCCCCCAGAAAGGCCGGGCTGTGCCCGATGGCTTGCTGCATCAGTTGCTGAGGCGGCGGCAGCGCGCCATCCAGGCTGGGCAAGTCCGCCATGTCCTCCTGCGGCAAGGGGCCTATCAACCGCGCCAGGCGCGAGGTGGCGGTCAGCAGATTGGTGTTGTCGACAATCAGGTTGGATTCGGCCTCGGCCATCCGCCCATTGGCCTGTTCCAGGTCCACCCGCCGCCCCACGCCTGACTGAACCCGTTGCAGAATCTGGCCGAGAATGCCCTTGTGCAAGGCATAGTTATCCTTGGCGATCTGTACGAATTGCCGGTACATCAACACATCGGCGTAGGCTTGAGTGGTTTGCAGCGCGATGCTTTCCGAAGTTTGCAGAAAGTCGAAATAGCGGGCCAGGCTGCCATAGCCTTGCTCTTTGACCTGGTTATAGGTTTGCAGGCCGCTGAACAGGCTTTGATTGAGGTTTGCGGTCCAGCCCTTGGTTGTGTAGTGCTGCGAGGCGACGGTATTGGGCGGATAGTCGAAGACTTGCCGGTTTCTTTCGTAGTTTAGGTCGACCGTTGGGTAGTAGTTCGCTTTCGCGGCGCGCACATCGTCTTCAGATGATCTGAAGTCATGCAGTTTGGACAGCACTTCCGGGTTGTTCAATACCGCCAGGCCCACCGCTTCCCGCAGGGTGTAAGCTTGGCAGGCGCCAGGCCAAGCGGCAGCCGCGGTCATTGCCAGCGATAGACTGATGATGCGCGTTGTCTGGTTCATCGGTCACTGCCCCTAGATTATGCAACTGCCGCAAATGCATTTTTTTTGCGTCCGACTATCCTTCTAAAGGAATAGTAGACGATTCCCTTTCTGGAGGAGGACAGATGGCATCGGTCGACGTCCTGACTCCTCCGGCCCCTGCGCGGTCCTTCAAATTTTCCAGAGTGATTGCTTGGCTCAGATGCCTGTCTCTGGCTTGCTGTTTGCTGGCCCAGCCTTTGCTGTCCGCCAGCACCCTTCCTTCGGAACAAACTGTCGCCCGCTATGGGCCCAAGGCGCAACGGCTGTTTCATCAATGGCAGTCTTTGCTGCAGTCTTTGGCCAATCATCCGGATGCCGAGGCGTTGAAAAACATCAATGTGTTTTTTAACCGGCGCATTCAGTACGCCGAAAACGAATCTGTATGGAATCAGGCCGATTATTGGGCGACGCCATTGGAAACCTTCGGCAAGGGCGCGGGGGACTGCAAAAGCTTCGTCATTAATAAATACGTGTCTTTTCGTCTATTGGGCATCGCGCCGCAAAAGCTGCGTTTGGTGTATGTCAAAGCCCAGATAGGCGGAGGAGCCAGCCACCTTACCCAGGCGCATATGGTGTTGGCTTATTACCCGACGCCTACTGCCGAACCGCTGATTCTGGATAATTTGATCGACAGCATAGAGCCGGCTTCGCGGCGTCCGGATTTGATTCCGGTGTTCAGTTTCAACATGGAAAATATCGTCGTGGGCGGAGTCAGCAGCAATGAGGTTGATCGTCTTGGACGGTGGAAGCAGTTGTTGACTAAATTGAAAGCGGAAGGCTTTGAATTTTGAGGCAATGCCCGTGAGCAGAAAAAAATTATCATTGATCCAGCGCTTATCCGTATTGATCGGATTAATTGTGCTGCTATCGATTGGGGGCGCTTTGATAGCCAATTTGCTGCATGCCCGCAGTTATCTGGAGCAGCAGCTGAATGCGCAGAGCGTCGATACCGCGCATGGCTTGGCGCTGATGCTGACGCAATATCATGCCGATCCGGTCATGGCGCAAACCTTGCTGAACTCCAGTTTCGATCAAGGGCATTTTTCCCTGATCCGCTGGGAGGGCGTGGACCGCAAAGCGCTGGTCAATCTGGCGTCGCCTCAGCCCGAAAGCGATGTGCCGGGCTGGTTTCGCGGGCTTTTGCCGCTGGAGCCTTCTCCCGGCACGGCCCAGGTGTCCAATGGCTGGATGCAGGCCGGCCGGATCATCGTGCAATCGCAGCCCAACTACGCCTACCTTTCGTTGTGGCGCGGCGCGCTGCATACGGTGTACTGGTTGTGCGCAATCGGGATCGTCGCGGCCTTGATTGGCGCGTTGGACATTCGTCAGATGAAGCGGCAGCTCGCCAGCGTGGTGCGACAGGCACAGGCCATCAGCGAAAGGCGCTTTCACAAGATTCCCATCCCCGGCATTCCGGATTTGGCGGAAGTGGCCTTGGCGATGAATCATATGGTGGACCGGCTGCAGCGCTATCTGGATGGTTTGCGCGACGAGTTGGATCTGATGCGGCAGAAAGTCCTGACCGACAACTCGACGGGCTTGCCCAATCGGGAAGCATTTGAATTGCGCCTGGGCGGGCTTTTGAAAGAAGAGGAAGACCCGGTGCGCGGCTTTCTGTTCTTGGTCAGGGTGGCCAATCTGATGGAGCTGAACCAGAGGCTGGGCGGTAGCAAGACCGATGCCTTGCTCAAGCGTCTTGCGGACGATCTGTCGCAGCGCTGCCAGCCCCATCCCGGCTGGATGGCCACCCGCTTGCGCGGCGCCGATTTCGCGATGTTGTGCCCGGAGATCGATAGCCGCGAGGCATGCAAGTTGGCCGATGAGCTATGCGCTTGCTGGGGCCGTTATCAGAGCATGGATCTGATAGACCGTCCCGGCGTGGCCAATTTGGCGATTGTGCCGTTCCATAGCGGAGATGGCCGTCATCAGTTGTTGACTCAGGCCAATCAGACGCTTTCCCTGGCCGAGGCGAAGGGGGGCAATGCTTGGGAAATGGATAGCCGCGCCGGCGCCGCGCCGGATGGCCTGCTGGATTTCAACTGGCAAAGCTTGTTTGACAGCATCCATGACGACCATGCCCTGCGCTTGCGCTGGTATCCGGTTTGTCTTGCCGATGGATCCGTTGCCTGGCAGGAGGGCATGTTGTATCGGGTCCAGACCGAGCAGTTGCCGCAGATGAGCGCGATGAGGCTGGTGGCGCATGCCTTGCGTCTGGGGCGTAGCGCGGCATTGGATCTCAAAACGCTTGAGCTGGCCCTGCGCGAGGGGCCGGACGGGCGGTTGGCCATCAATGTTTCCCCCGCCTCCTTGAACGCGGCTGATTTTTTGCCCCAGGCGCAGCAGTTGCTGGGCAGGCATCCCAAACGCAGGATTCACTTCGAATTTGATGAGGCCGGTCTGGCAGACAATTGGCAGGCATTTGTCGCGTTTGCCCGCGGCGTCAGAGTGGCTGGCCATCGAGTCGCAGTGGAAATCCAGGGGCATAATATGGAGCTGGTCGCGCGGCTGCATGAGGCCGGAATCGATTATCTGGTTCTTGATCACTCGCTGACCCACAATATCCACCAGGATCAGGGGCGAGAGGCCCTGTTGCGCGGCATGCTGCGCATGGCAAGCCTGATGGTGGTGGAGTTGGAGGCAAAAGGCGTGGCTTCGCCGCAGGACAAAGCGTCCTTGATCGAGATCGGCGTCCAGCTATTGACGGGGCCTGCGGTAAAGTAACGGTCATCAACGATTCGCCAGCTTTGGGCAGAGGGGGCGCTTGAGCGCCCCCGCTGCGTTTTCAGCCGGCTCTAGGGGTTGTTGACGTTTGGTGGGCTGTCGCGCCGGGATGCGTTTTGCGCCGAATCGAGGCGTTTCGCGCGCCGCATAGTCATTCTCTGCCAGCGCGGAACAACGAAGAGTCGGCGCAAACGCGATCCACTCACCAAACGTCAACAGCCCCTAGTCCGTGTGCAACTGGCCGCTGCCCAGCAGCTTTTGAATGATGGCCTGGTCGCTCAGCAGCGTGCTGCCCGAATGCGTCAGGTCCACGCCCTGCAACACGATCTGTGCCGTGTCGGATGTCGGGCTATTGGCGTTGATGGCCCCATTTTCGCTGACATGCACCACCGTGCTGACCGTGCCATTGTTATTGACGGTGCTGAAATGCAGATAGTTGGCCAGATTGCCTATGGAGGATGGGTCCGCGCCATTGTGGCTGTCGCCTATTAATAGATCCCGCAAGTCCAGCACGTCAGCCGGCGCGCCGGTTTGCGTGGTCCCGGTATTGAATTGCTGGATGGTTTCCACAGTAGGCGCGCCCGCATGACCGTTGAACGAGGCCACGAACTTGAAGGTTTCCACGCCGGCGATCGCCGCCACCGCGCTGCCGTGCGCGGCAAAGACCTGCATCTCGCTGACCGTGCTGCTGTGGCCATAGCCGTCTGTCGCCGTGGTGGTGACGGTCACATCCGGCGCATTGGCCGGTGTGGCGATGGAGAGCTCGACATTTCCCTGGGCATAAGCGGCGGTCACCGAGGCGGTCGAGCCGGTGATGCTGCCATCGCTATGCACGGCCAAGGTGGTGCTGGCGCCGGCTTCGCTGACGACGATGCTGGCGTAACCCTGATTGGCCAGGCTGCTAGCATCGAGCCCCACCGTAGCCTGCTCTTGATGGTTGCTGCCCGGCTCGCCCAGCGTGATTTGTGGCGTCTCTGACGGGGTGTAGCTGCCCGAGACATTTAGCGAAACATTACCCGTGCCATCCGTTACGGTAGCCGCCACGGTGGCCGCTTCGCTTGCGCTCCCAAGCGGCAGATAGACCACGCCGTTCTGGTAGGCGTAAACCGTGCCGCTGCCATCGACCAGCTGGCCGTTGGCGTTCAGCGCCAGCTG
>NZ_PPTF01000020.1:70453-114641 GCF_002902845.1 Chromobacterium sinusclupearum | reverse complement strand
TGAGAACCTCCTGCGCAGAAAGGGAAACCGCCCTGCTAGCTACGCCAGCAGGGCGGTTGAGTCGGGCTGACCATCACATTAGCCCCCGCAGGCGGGGGCTTGGCATGGCACGCAGCGTAATGATCAGCGGGTGATCGGCTTGTAGCGGATGCGTTTGGGCTTGGCGCCTTCTTCGCCCAGGCGTTTCTTCTTGTCGGCTTCGTATTCTTGATAGTTGCCGTCGAAGAAGGTCCATTGCGATTCGCCTTCCGCCGCCAGGATATGGGTGGCGATACGGTCCAGGAACCAGCGGTCGTGCGAGATCACGAACACGGTGCCGGCGTATTCCAGCAAGGCGTCTTCCAGCGCGCGCAGGGTTTCCACGTCAAGATCGTTGGACGGTTCGTCCAGCAGCAGCACATTGCCGCCTTTCAGCAGCGTCTTGGCCAGATGCAGACGGCCGCGTTCGCCGCCGGACAGCATGCCCACCTTTTTCTGCTGGTCGGCGCCCTTGAAGTTGAAGCGGCCCAGATAAGCGCGGCTGGACATTTCAAACTTGCCGACGGTCAGGATGTCGGCGCCGGCGGCTACGTCTTCAAACACGGTCTTGTCGCCGTCCAGGCCCTCGCGGGTTTGCTCGACGAAGGCCATTTGCACGGTCTGGCCGATCTTCACCGAGCCGGCGTCCGGTTGTTCCTTGCCGGCTATCATCTTGAATAGCGTGGACTTGCCGGCGCCGTTGGGGCCGATGATGCCGACGATGGCGCCAGCCGGCGCCTTGAAGCTCAGATTGTCGATCAGCAGGCGGTCGCCGAAGCCTTTGGATACGTTTTCGAACTCGATCACTTCATTGCCCAGACGCTCGGCCACCGGAATGAAGATTTCCTGGGTTTCGTTGCGCTTCTGGGTTTCATAGCTGGACAGCTCTTCGAAGCGGGCGATACGCGCCTTGGACTTGGCTTGGCGGCCCTTGGGGTTTTGGCGCACCCATTCCAGTTCCTGCTTCATCGCCTTCATGCGGGCGCCTTCGCTCTTGGCTTCCTGCTCCAGGCGGGCTTCCTTTTGTTCCAGCCAGGACGAGTAGTTGCCCTTCCACGGGATGCCTTCGCCGCGGTCCAGTTCCAGAATCCATTCGGCGGCGTTGTCCAGGAAGTAGCGGTCGTGGGTCACCGCCACCACGGTGCCGGGGAAGCGGACCAGGAACTGTTCCAGCCACTCGACGGATTCGGCGTCCAGGTGGTTGGTCGGCTCGTCCAGCAGCAGCATGTCGGGCTTGGACAGCAAGAGCTTGCACAGGGCCACGCGGCGCTTCTCGCCGCCGGACAGCGGGCCGATCTTGGCGTCCCACGGCGGCAGGCGCAGCGCGTCGGCGGCCAGTTCCAGCTGGTGCTCGACATTGTCGCCGGCGCCGGCGGAGATGATGGCTTCCAGTTTGGCCTGTTCTTCGGCCAGGGCGTCGAAGTCGGCGTCCGGATCGGCGTAGGCGGCATACACTTCTTCCAGGCGCTTTTGCGCGCCCATCACATCGCCCATGCCGCTTTCCACTTCCTCGCGCACGGTTTTTTCCGGGTCGAGTTGCGGTTCCTGCGGCAGATAGCCGATGTTGAGGTTAGGCTGCCATTGCACCTCGCCGTCGTATTCCTTTTCCACGCCGGCCATGATCTTCAGCACGGTGGATTTGCCCGCGCCGTTCAGACCCAGCAGGCCGATCTTGGCACCGGGGAAGAAGGACAAGGAGATGTCCTTGATGATCTGACGCTTCGGGGGGACGATCTTGCTCACGCGGAGCATCGACATCACGTATTGGGCCATGGACTTATTCACATTGTTTGAATGGACTAAGCGCTGATTCTACCAAAACGGCGTGGCAAGCACAGATGGCAAAGCGGCCGGCGTGATGCCGGCCGCGCTTGAATCGGGAAAGCGCGGGTCAGAACACCAATGCCAGCACGGCGGTGGCCAGCATGGCGAAGGCGCAGGCCACCTTGGCCACGGCGCCGACGATGAAGCCGAGTAAGGTGCCGATGCCGACTTTTCCCGCCTGGAAGGCGTCCTTGCGGGCGAGGAATTCGCCGATCACCGCGCCTATCATCGGTCCCAGAATGACGCCAACCAGGCCGAGAAACATGCCGGCCAGGCCGCCGATGAAGGCGCCCCACAACGCTTGCCGGCTGGCGCCGGTGGCCTTGGCCCCCAGCAGGCCGGCTACAAAATCGACCAGCAGGCCCAGCGCCGCCAGCACAGCCAGAATGCTCAGGCTGATCGCGCCCAGATGCTGGAAGTTATCCAGCCAGGACGCCAGCAGCAGGCCGCCAAACAGCAAGGGCAGGCCGGGGATGGCCGGGATGATGGTGCCGGCGAGGCCGGCGACCATCAGTAGCGCGGCAGCCAGATAACCAAGCGCGGTCATGGCTTATTCCGCCTGCGGACCGGTGTACAGGGCCAGCAGTTCCAGCTGCGCGCAATGCGGCTTGCCGCGGCCGGAGCGGCGTTTGTAGCCGCCATCGGGCTGCATTTCCCAGCTGTTGACGTTGTCTTCCAGATACATGCGCAGCGCTTCCTTGATGATGCGGCGCTTCAGCTTGCTGTCCAGAATCGGCACGCAGGTTTCGATGCGGCGGAAGAAGTTGCGGCCCATCCAGTCGGCGCTGGACATCAGCAGGTCTTCTTTGTGGTCGTTGTAGAAGTAGAATACGCGCGGGTGTTCCAGGAAGCGGCCAACGATGGAGCGCACCATGATGTTGTCGGACAGGCCCGGCACGCCTGGGCGCAGCGCGCACACGCCGCGCACGATCAGCTGGATCTTCACGCCAGCCTGGCTGGCGCGGTACAGCGCGTGGATGACCTGCGGCTCCAGCAGCGAATTCATCTTGGCGATGATCTGCGCCGGCTTGCCGGCCTGGGCGTGCTCGATCTCGCGCTCGATGGACTGCATGATCATGCTGTGCAGGGTGAAAGGGCTTTGGAACAGGTGCTTCAGGCTGCTGGCGCGGCCCAGGCCGGTGAGCTGGACGAAGATGTCGTTGACGTCGCTGGCGATTTCCTCGTTGCAGGTCAACAGGCCGAAGTCGGTATACATCCGCGCGGTGCGCGGGTGGTAGTTGCCGGTGCCCAGGTGCACGTAGCGGTGCAGGCCGTGCGCTTCGCGGCGCACCACCATTAGCATCTTGGCGTGCACCTTGTAGCCGATCACGCCGTACACCACGTGGGCGCCGGCGTCTTCCAGCCGGCTGGCCCAGCCGATATTGGCTTCTTCGTCGAAACGGGCCATCAGCTCCACCACCACCGTCACCTGCTTGCCGGCGCGGGCGGCGGCGATCAGCGATTCCATCAGCACCGAGTCGGTGCCGGTGCGATACACCGTCATCTTGATCGCCACCACGTGCGGGTCGGTCGCCGCCTGGGTCAGGAAGTCGATCACCGGTTGGAAGCTCTGGTACGGGTGATGCAGCAGGATGTCGCCCTTGCGGATGGTTTCGAACAGCGGCGGCTTGGCTTTTTTCTGCAGCGCGACCGGCAGCGACGGCGCAAACGGCGCGAACTTCAGGTCGGAGCGGTCCACCAGGTCCGGCACCTGCATCAGGCGCACCAGGTTCACCGGGCCGTTGACGCGGTAGACATCGCGCGCCTGCAGGTTGAACTGGGTCAGCAGGAACGATTCCATGTGCTGCGGGCAGGTGTCGGCGATTTCCAGCCGGACCGCGTCGCCGAACTGGCGCTGGCGCAATTCGCCTTGCAGCGCGGTGCGCAGATTCTTGAAGTCGTCGTCTTCGACGGACAGTTCGCTGTCGCGGGTGACGCGGAACTGGTAGCAGCCCTTGACCGCCATGCCCGGGAACAGTTCATGCACATGCGAGTGCAGGATGGAGGACAGGAAGACGAAGCAATGCGCATGGCCGTCGCAGACTTCCGGCGGCAGCTTGATCACCCGCGGCAGGATGCGCGGCGCCTGCACGATGGCGGTGCCGGAGGCGCGGCCGAAGGCGTCGCGGCCTTCCAGCTCCACCGCGAAGTTCAGCGATTTGTTCAAGACCTTGGGGAAGGGGTGGGACGGATCCAGCCCGATCGGCGTCAGGATGGGCATCAACTCGCGGAAGAAATAGCTCTGCACCCACTCGCGTTGCTGCTCGGTCCATTCGTTGCGGCGCAGGAAGATGATGCCCTCCTGGCGCAAGGCCGGGAACAGCACCTCGCTCATAACCGCGTACTGCTCGCGCACCAGTTGATGGCAGGCGCGGGCCACCTTGGCCAGGGCCTGCTCCGGCGTGGAGCCGTCGGCCAGGATGCGCTCCGGCGTGGCATGGGCCGCATCCTGCAGCCAGGCGATGCGCACCTCGAAGAATTCGTCGAGGTTGGAGGAGACGATGCACAGGAATTTCAGCCGCTCCAAGAGCGGCAGATTCGGGTCTTCCGCCTGGGCCAGCACGCGGCGGTTGAATTCTATCAATCCCAGTTCACGATTCAGCAGCAGGTCTTGCGGTTGTGACATACGGTGTGAGAGCCAATATTTTCGAGAGATGGAGACAATAAAGCCCTCGCTTGGAGGGCTGGATGACAAGATTAGTTCTGCGGCGGCGTGTAACCGGCCGGGGCATCGGCGCCGGCGCCGAAGAAGTAGGCCTCCAGTTGCGACGCCAGATATTGGCGGGCGCGGGCATCAGCCAGGCTGAGGCGGTTTTCGTTGATCAGCATGGTCTGGTAGCGCAGCCAGCCTTGCCAGGCTTCCTTGGACACGTTTTCGAAAACGCGCTTGCCCAGCTCGCCCGGCAGCGGCGGGAAGTCGAGGCCTTCGGCTTCGCGGCCCAGCTTGACGCAATTGACGGTTCTGCTCATGGCTTAATCCTTGCTTGTATTCTGATTGGCACAGCGGGCTATTGTGTCACAGCGGGCGCGAGCTTCCAACCTTGGCTGCATCATGGGTGCAAGGGGTTACAGCTGTTTTACAAACACCTTGGAACGGCGCTGAAAATTGTAGAACTGTTGGCGCGCCAACGGCAGCGAGCTCTTGTCCGCCTCGGCGAAGCCGCGCTCGACAAACCAGTGCGAGGTCTGGGTCGTCAGCACGAACAGCGACTGCAGGCCGCGGGCGCGCGCCTGGTACTCCACGTGCCGCAGCAACATTTCGCCGAAGCCGCCGTCGCGTTTCTCCGGCGACACCGCCAGGCAGGCCAGCTCGGCGGTGTCGGCCTCCGGAAACGGATGCATCGCCACGCAGCCATAGACTTTGCCGTCGTGCTCCAGCACCGCGTATTCGCCGATTTCCACTTCCAGCCGTTCGCGGCTGCGCCGCACCAGAATGCCTTGCTCTTCCAGCGGCTGGATCAGCGCCAGGATGTCGCCGACATCTTCAATGCTGGCATGGCGCACCCGCACCAGAGGATCGCGGGCGATCATGGTGCCGTTGCCGCCGCGCGTGAAGTGTTCCAGCAGCAGCGCGCCATCCTGATGGCGGCTGATCAAGTGGGCGCGCGGAATCCCGTCGCGGGTGGCGCGGATGCAGTAGGGCAGGTAGGCGGCCACGTCCTCGGGCAGGCTGCCCGATTGCAGCATTTCCTCGGCCTGCTGCGCGGTCAGCGAGCTGATCAGCTGGCCGTCGCGCTCCACCACGCCGCGGCCTTCCACCACGTAGATCAATTTTTCCGCCTTCAGCGCGATGGCGACGTGGGTGGCCAGCTCTTCCATGGTCAGGTTGAAGCTCTCGCCGGTCAGCGAATAGCCTACCGGCGTCAGCAGCACCAGCTCTCCGCAATCCAGCCGCTGGCGGATGGCGGCGGCATCGACGCGGCGCACCTGGCCGGTGTACTGCATGTCCACGCCGTCCAGCACGCCCAAGGGCTGCGCCGTGACGAAATTGCCGCCGGCCACCCGCAAGTGGGCGCCATGCATCGGCGAGTGCGGCATGCCCATCGACAGCCGCGCCTCCACATCGTGGCGGGTGGCGCCGGCGGCCTGTTTGACCACATCCATGGTGGCGGCGTCGGTGACGCGTCGATCGCGGTGGAACAGGCGGGCGATGCCGTGGCGCTTCAGCAGCGCTTCGATCTGCGGCCGGATGCCATGCACCAGCACGATGCGCACGCCCAGGCTGACCAACAGGTTGATGTCCTGGGCCATGCTGGAGAAGTCGCCGTCAACCAGGCTTTCGCCGCCCAGCGCCAGCACAAAGGTCTTGCCGCGATAGGCGTTGATGTAGGGGGCGGCTTCGCGGAAAGTCAGAACGAACTCGCGGGTTGGCATGGTAAAACGGCTCCGGCGGAAACGGTGATTCAACCGGATAGCGTAGCAGGAATGACGCTGTTTTGCAGGATGGATTTAGAGCCGCTAACAAAACCTCGTGAGAGAGCCTGAGCCAAGGCGCGCCGACGCAGACAGTACTTGAGTGCGGCAAGGAGGCGCAACGCAGGATCAGGGGTTGTGTTAGCGGGTCTTACGGTATTTGGGCAAGGAAAACAAAAACGCTCCCGAAGGGGAGCGTTGTCAGAGCATGCGGGCTTAGTTTGCGCGCTTTTGCAGAATTTGCTGTACCTTGAGCACGTTCAACGCCTGCGATAGCTGGTAGTCGTTCTTCACATTCGGTTCGCGCGGGCCAAAACCGGCATCGTCCGGGTTGTCCTGCGGTTTGCCCTTGTCCTGCTGCTGAACCGGCACGGCGACCGGCTTCGGCGCCGGTTTGACTTCCGGCTTGGCGGTCTTGGCCGGTTTGTCGTCGCCATTCGGATTGGCCAGGTGGTTCTCCAGATCGGCCTCGCGCACGCGCAGCGCCTGGTCCGCGGCGGTCAGGGTGGCGTCTTCCACCACCACGTCCGGCACGATGCCCTTGGCCTGGATGGAGCGGCCGCTAGGCGTGAAGTAGCGGGCGGTGGTCAGCTTGATGCCGCCCTGGCTGCCCAGCGGCAGGATGGACTGCACCGAGCCCTTGCCGAAGGTTTGCGTGCCTACCAGCACCGCGCGCTTCTGATCCTGCAGCGCGCCGGCGACGATTTCCGACGCCGAGGCGGAGCCGCCGTTGACCAGCACCACCATCGGCACGTTGCGCGCCTCGGCCGGCAGCTTGGCCAGCGGGTCCGTGCCGTTCTGGCGGGCATAGTTCTGCAGCGTGGCCGTCAGGCGCATCTTGGCGTCCGGCGTGCGGCCTTCGGTGTAGACCACCAGCTTGTCCTTGGGCAGGAAGGCCGCGGCCACGCCGACGGCGCCGTTGAGCAGGCCGCCCGGATCGTCGCGCAGGTCCAGCACCAGGCCCTTCAGCGGCTGCTTGTTGTCCTTGTACAGTTTTTGCAGGCCGGCCGCCAGGTCTTCCGCCGTGTGCTCCTGGAATTGGGCGATGCGCACGTAGCCGAAGTCGGGCTCCAGCATCTTGTACTTGACGCTCTTGGTCTTGATGATGGCGCGCGCCAGCGTGAAGACCAAGGGTTTGGTTTCGTTTTTGCGGGCGATGGTCAGCGTGACCTTGCTGCCGGGTTTGCCGCGCATCTTCTTCACCGCGTCGTTCAGCGACAGGCCGCGCACCGGGGTGTCGTCGATCTTGATGATCAGGTCGCCGCTCTTGATGCCGGCCTTCTGCGCCGGGGTGTCCTCGATGGGGGACACCACCTTGACCAGGCCGTCCTCGGCGCCGATTTCGATGCCGAGGCCGCCGAATTCGCCCTGCGTGCCTTCGCGCAGTTCCTTGAATTCATCCGGCGTCATGTAATCGGAGTGCGGGTCCAGTCCGGTCAGCATCCCCTTGATCGCTTCGTCGATCAGCTTCTTGTCGTCCACCGGCTCGACATAGCTCTGCTTGATCAGGCTGAATACCTCGGCGAAGGTGCGCAGCTCGTTCAACGGCAGCGGAGACGCTTCCTTGTCGGCCAGCGCCTGCATGCTGAGGGTGAGGACGCCGCCTGCCATGGCTCCGGCCACCAACCAGGCGATTTTTTTCATTCTTTGGCTGCTCATGCTGTGCAAATTCTCCGTACCCGGCACCTTAGCGTGTCCAGGCCTGCGGGTTGAGGGGGCGACCCAGGTGCCGTATCTCAAAGTACAATCCGGCATCCCCGTTGTCCAGTGTACCAGTGTTGCCAAGTGTTTCACCGGCCTTGACGCTGCTGCCGGATGATTTCGCGATCGCCGACAGGCCGGTGTAGACCGTCATGTAGTTGCCGCCGTGGTCGATGACCACCGCCTTGCCGAATCCTCGCAACTGATCGGCATATACTACCGTGCCATCGGCCACGGTGTGTACTGGCTGACCAACCGCGGTGCGAATGAAAATGCCTTTCCAGGTGGTGCCTTCGCGGCGCGGCTTGCCGAAGGCGCCGGCAATCTGGCCGGCCACCGGCAGCTTCATCTTGCCCTGCAGGCTGGCGAAGGCGCGGCCGGCCGCGCTGCCGTCCGCCACGTCGTCGACCTGTTCGGCCGGCTCTTCCTTGACCACCACCTGTTTTTTCGCCTCTTCCGGCACCGGCTTGCCCTGTTTCTTGGCGTTTTCCGCCAGCTGGCGGCGGCGTTCGTTTTCTTTGCGGGCGGCTTCGCGCGCCGCAGCCTGTTTGGCTTTGCGGGCCTCGGCCGCCTTGCGCACCGCTTCCGCGCGGCGGCGCTGGATTTCGCGGTTGATCTGGGCGATCAGGTTGGTCAGGCGTTTCTCGTCCTCCTGCAACTGAGTCAGCTTGCTCTGGCTTTGCTTGATTTCGCCGGATACCTTGCTCAATTGCTGCTGCTGCTGGGTCTTGTCCTTTTCCAGTTCGTTCTTTTCCTGGGCCTTGCGGCTGGACATGCTGTTCAAGCGGGCCAGTTCCTGCTCCAGCTGCGAGGACAGGGTTTCCAGCTGCTGCTGCTGGGCTACCAGTTGCCGCACCAGCTGTTGCTCGGCTTGGGCGATGTGCTGATAGTAGGTCAGGTCGCGCGCGTTCTGATTCGGATCGTCGGCGTTCATCATCAGCTTCATCGCATCATGCTGGCCGTTCTTGTATTGACGGACCAGCATCTGGCCCACGCGCTGGCGGGTTTCGGCCAGGGTGCGGCGGGTTTGGTCGATCTTCGCGCGCAGCTCGGCCAGTTGCTGTTCGGAGCGGTTGTGTTTTTCTTCCAGCGTGGCCAGGGCTTGTTGGGTCTGGTTGATCGCCTGCTCGGATTCCTTGATGGCGGATTGCGCCTCCTTCTGCACGGACTGCTTCTGCGCCA
Organism: Chromobacterium sinusclupearum; assembly: GCF_002902845.1. Classification (GTDB taxonomy): domain Bacteria; phylum Pseudomonadota; class Gammaproteobacteria; order Burkholderiales; family Chromobacteriaceae; genus Chromobacterium; species Chromobacterium sinusclupearum. The sequence goes on along the minus strand of NZ_PPTF01000020.1, from coordinate 105,503 downwards.
GATCCTTTTTCAGGCTGTCGATTTCCTTGCGCACGGTTTTCAGATCCTGCTGATGCGGCGCGGCCGACAGGGCGGAAGAGGAGGAGGTGTTGGCCGCCTGGGCGGCACCGGCCAGCAGGGCCAGAAGGAGATAGCGTTTCATTCCCTTGATGTTCTTTCGCTTGAGGCAACAACGGCGGCCATGCCTGGCATGGCCGCCGTTTGTCGGGGCGATTATTGGAAGTCGATCAGCGATTGACCGGTCATTTCCACGGGTTGTTCCAGACCCATCATGGCCAGCAGCGACGGAGAGATGTCGCGCAGCGAGCCGCCGTCCCGGATTTTCGCCGGGCGGCCGATGTACAGGAACGGCACTTTGTTGGTGGTGTGCTGCGTGTGCGGCTGGTGGTGCTCGCCATCGTACATTTGTTCGCAGTTGCCGTGGTCGGCGGTGATCAGCACTTCGCCGCCGGCCGCCAGCATCGCTTCCACGCAGCGTTCGATGCAGCCGTCCAGCGCCTCCACGGCCTTGACCGCAGCGTCGAACACGCCGCTGTGGCCCACCATGTCGCCATTGGCGTAGTTGCAGAAAATGGCCTGGTATTGGCCGGACTGAATGGCGGCGACGATCTTGTCGGTCACTTCGCCGGCGCTCATTTCCGGTTGCAGGTCATAGGTGGCCACCTTGGGCGACGGCACCAGGATGCGGTCTTCGCCCGGATACACTTGCTCTTCGCCGCCGTTGAAGAAGTAGGTCACGTGCGGGTATTTCTCGGTTTCGGCGATGCGCAGCTGCTTCATGCCCTGAGCCGACAGGTATTCGCCCATGCCGTTGTTGATTTTTTGCGGCGCGTAGGCCGTCGGCAGCGCCGAGTAAGCCTCGCCGTAGGAGGTGAGGGTGGCGAAGTAGCCGAACTTGGGCTGGCGGGCCGGGAAGCCGTCGAAGGCCGGGTCGGTCAGCGCAGTGGTCAGCTGGCGCGCGCGGTCGGCGCGGAAGTTCATGAAGATGACGACGTCGCCGTCCTGCATCTTCACCGGCGCGCCGATGCCGGTGGCCTTGACGAATTCGTCGTTCTCGTCGCGGGCGTAGGCGGCTTGCAGCGCCGCGAGGCCGGTGTCGGCATGGAACAGTCCCTCGCCTTCCACCAGCAGACGGTAGGCCGGCTCGACGCGCTCCCAGCGCTTGTCGCGGTCCATCGCCCAGTAGCGGCCGGTGACGGAGACCAGGCGCGCGTTCGGGCATTCTGCCAGCACGGCGTCCAGGCGCTTGAGGTAGGTTTCGGCGCTGCGCGGCGGCGTGTCGCGGCCGTCTAGGAAGGCGTGGACGTAGATCTGGGGCACGCCGGCGGCCTGGGCGGCGCGGATCAGCGCATGGATGTGGTTTTCATGGCTATGCACACCCCCGTCGGATAACAGACCGAACACATGCAGGGCAGAGCTTTGAGCTTTGCTCATGGCTTGTTGCAGCGTGTCATTCGATGCGAAGCGGCCGTCCTCGATGTCGCAGTCGATGCGGCTGATGTCCTGCTGCACGATGCGGCCGGCCCCGATGTTGAGGTGGCCCACCTCGGAGTTGCCAAACTGGCCGGAGGGCAGTCCGACAAAGTTTTCCGACGCATTGATGGTGCCGTACGCGTACTGCTGGCGCAGGCGGTTCCAGTTGGGCATGTTGGCATGCAGGATGGCGTTGTCGTCGCCTTCCGTGCGGTGGCCGAAGCCGTCGAGGATTAATAGCAACACCGGGGTGATCGATTTCATGGCATTCGCATTCAGAATATTAGAAAACCTTGATAGTATCGAATTTTGCCGATACTATTGTCACGCAGTCAAATCAATAAAATTCAAGCTACATTAGGTTAGGAGAAACGCTTTGCTGTTCAACGACGACCAGATCGAGCAGACCTCGCGGGCGATGAAAGCCATGTCGCATCCGCTGCGTCTGAAGATCATATCGGTGCTGGAAGACCGGGAAGTGAGCGTGCAAGACATTGTCGAGCAGGTTGGCACCTCCCAGAGCAATATTTCCCAGCACCTCGCTATTATGCGGGACAAGGGCGTTTTGCGCACGCGCAAGGATGCCAACCGTGTCTTTTACCGCGTAGGCGACATTCGCACGCTGGAAGTGCTGAAGATGATGCGCGAAGTGTTCTGTGGTTTCGGGGAGTAATCCGCAGCCGGACTCGCAGAAAAAGCCGCTTGAAAAGCGGCTTTTTTGTTGATGGCGGCGGCTTCAGCGCAGATGGGGCTTCTTGCGCACGTATAGGGTCTTGTGCACCGTAGCCACCAGCTCGTCGTCGGCGTCGCGGATTTCCACCGTCATTTCCGGCAGATGTTTTTCGCCGTCGGCGGTCAGGGCGCGGATTTCCGCCAGTTGCTCTTCTTGCAGATTGAACAGCGCCCGCACCACGCCGCGGCCCGGCTTGACGTAGTCGATGCGCCCGCACTTGTCCCATACATAGTAATCATTGCCCAGCTGGCGCAGCAGCATCAGCATGTAGAATGGGTCGGTCATCGCGTACAGGCTGCCGCCGAAGTGGGTGCCGACGTAGTTGCGGTTGCCGAAGCCCAACTTCAGCCGCACCTCGGCCTGGCGGAAGTCCGGCGACAGCTTGTGGACGCGGATGCCGGCGCCGAGGAAGGGCGGCCATAGATTGAACAGCAGCTTGATCAGCCAGATGGGAAGGTTCATATTTCATTCAAACGATTGTTTGGATGCCTCATCGTCGGCAAAGCTTTGAGCCTTGTCAATGCTGGCTTTCAAGACTGCGGCAGGCGCCGGGAAATTTATCCACAATAATCGCGGAATAACTTTGTGGATAAGTTGTGGAATGGGCCGATGGGCGGGGCATTTGGCTGGTCATGCCCAAAAAAGCGGCAATGCCCGGGAATTTTTCCGGGTCTGAGGTTGCCTCAGTCCGATTGAGGTAATAAAGTCTCACGTTTGTATCGATTACGGAGAAAGCTTCGTGTGGGCTATCGTTGAAGCGGCCGGCTGGCCGATCTGGACCATTATCGCGGCCTCGGTCGTGTCGCTGGCCATCATTCTGGAACGCCTGTACACGCTGCGGCGCGGCGCGGTGGTGCCGTCTGGCCTGCTGGCCCAGACGCTGCAGGAATACCGCCGCGTCGGCGATCGCGACGAACTGCTGCAGAAGCTGCACGGCCATTCGCCGTTGGGACGCTTGTTCGCCGCCGGCCTGCGCAATGTCCATGGCAGCCGCGAAGTGATGAAGGAGTCGATCGAAGACGAAGGCCGTCAGGTGGCTTACCAGCTGGAGCGTCTGCTGACCTCGCTGGGCACCATCGCCGCCATGGCCCCGCTGCTGGGTCTGTTGGGCACCGTGATCGGCATGATCGAAATCTTTGGCTCGCAAAACGCCAGCGGCGCCAATCCGCAGCAACTGGCGCACGGCATTTCCGTCGCCTTGTACAACACGGCCTTCGGCCTGATCGTCGCCATCCCCAGCATGATGTTCTACCGCTACTTCCGCTCCAAGGTGGACGGCCTGCTGGTTGAGATGGAAGCGCAGGCGATCAAGCTGGTGGAAGTGGTGCACGGCGAGCGCAAGAACGGGAGCTGAGCATGAACTTTCGTCGCGGACGCGGCCGGGACGAGCCGGAGATCAACTTCATTCCCTTGATCGACGTGCTGCTGGTGATCCTGATTTTCCTGATGGTCACCACCACCTATTCCCATTTTTCCGAGCTGAAGATCAATCTGCCGTCCGCTCAAGGCGAGCAGCAGAAGAACAAGACCACCGAGATCAATGTCGCGGTGGCGGCCGACGGCGCGATGGCGGTCGGCGACGCCAAGCTCGCCAGCGGCGACAAGGCCGGCTTGCTGGACAAGCTGAAGGCCGCCGCGGCCGGCAAGAGCGATGTGGTGGTAGTGGTCAACGCCGACGCCAAGTCCACCCATCAATCGGTGATCACCGTGATGGAGGCGGCGCGTGAGGCGGGCTTGTCGCAACTGACCTTCGCCACCCAGAATCTGCAGTGAAGCCGAAAGCGGCATGAGTCTGATCGAACAACACTGGTACCGGCCGCGCGGCTGGTTGACAGCCCTTCTGGCGCCGCTGGAAGGGCTTTTTGCGCTGCTGGCTGCTGTCCGCCGCCAGGCGTTCCGCCGTGGCTGGAAATCGAGCGAAAAGCTTCCGGTGCCGCTGGTGGTGATCGGCAACATCAATGTCGGCGGCGTCGGCAAGACGCCGCTGACGCTGGCGCTGCTGCGCGCGTTCGCCGCGCGCGGCGTCAAGGTCGGTGTGATCAGCCGCGGCTACGGCGGCAGCGCGGCGACGCCGATCGAGGTGAAGCCGGACGGCGATCCGGCGCAAGTGGGCGACGAGCCGCTGCTGCTGGCGGCCGCCGGCGCGCCGGTGGTGGTGGGGCGCGACCGCGTTGCCGCCGGCCGCCATCTGCTGGCCCTGCACCCTGATCTGGAACTGATCCTCAGCGACGACGGCCTGCAGCACTACCGCCTGGCGCGCGACCTGGAGATCGTGGTGCTGGACGGGCGGCGCGGGCTGGGCAACGGCCGGCTGCTGCCCAACGGCCCGCTACGCGAGCCGCCGTCCCGCTTGCGCAGCGTGGACGCAGTCGTCGTGAATGGCGAGGGTGGCGATCTGCCCTTGCCGGATGGCTTGCCGCGCTTCACGATGACGCTGCGCGCGGGGCGCTGCCATGCGCTGGATGACCCCGAGCGCACCCGGGCGGCCGACGATTTCGCCGGGCAGCAGGTGGCGGCGCTGGCTGGCATTGGCCATCCGCAACGTTTTTTCGACACGCTGGCGGGGCAGGGCATCGCGGTCAGCCGCGCGCTGTCCTTTCCCGATCATCACGCGTTTGGGGCGGGCGATTTGCCTGTCGATGCCGATGCGGTGATCGTCACCAGCAAGGACGCGGTCAAGCTCGCGCGCGTGCTTCATGAGCCGGCGCAGCGTGCTAGACTATGGGTTTTGCCGGTTCAGGCCATGCTGGCGCCTGATCTGTGCGACTGGATACTAGCCCGCTTGAAGATGGAACATGGACGCTAAATTTCTGGAAATTCTGGTATGCCCGCTGTGCAAGGGCCCGCTGGTGTTCGACAAGAGCAAGGACGAGCTGATTTGCAAGGGCGACCGCCTGGCCTTCCCGATCAAGGACGGCATCCCGATGATGCTGGAGTCGGAAGCGCGCGAACTGCCGCCGGAAGAAGAAGTGAAATGAGCGGATTCATCGTGGTGATCCCGGCGCGGTTGGCCTCCAGCCGCCTGCCGGGCAAACCGCTGGCGGACATCGCCGGCAAGCCCATGGTGGTGCGCGTGGCCGAGCAGGCGGCGAGGAGCCGCGCCGCTCGGGTGATCGTCGCCACCGACCACGCCGACATCCTGGCCGCCTGCGCCGCGCATGGCGTCGAGGCGGTATTGACGCGCGAAGACCACGCCAGCGGCACCGACCGCCTGGCCGAGGTGGCCGCCAAGCTGGCGCTGCCGGCCGACGCGCGCGTGGTCAATGTGCAGGGCGACGAGCCGCTGATCGATCCGGCGCTGATCGACCGGTTGGCCGAGCTGCTGGAAGAGACCGACGCGCCGGTGGCGACGCTGGCGCACGCCATTCACGACGCGGCCGATCACTTCAATCCCAATGTGGTGAAAGTGGCGCTGGACAAGCATGGCCGCGCCCTGTATTTCAGCCGCGCGGCCATTCCGTATGCCCGCGACGCCTACGCCGCCGACCGTTCGGCGCTGCCCGCCGGTTTGCCGGTTTATCGCCATATCGGCCTGTACGGCTACCGCGCCGGCTTCCTGGCCGACTATGCCAGTCTGGCGCCGGGCCCGCTGGAACAATACGAAGCGCTGGAACAATTGCGCGTGCTCTGGCATGGTTACAGCATCATGGTGGCGGTGGCGAGCGAGGCGCCGGCCGCCGGAGTGGATACGCCGGAAGACCTGGAACGGGTGCGCCGGCTGTTCGCGGCCTGACGGGCTAACACGCTGACAACACGGTTGAGCCGATTCGCGCCGCCTGCGTGGGCGCGGCTTGGCTCGTGCGCGGTGCGAGTTTTGTCGGCGTCTCAACATACAACACATAATTCAAAACAGACTGGAGTCAAACACATGCGATTGATCCTGTTGGGCGCGCCGGGCGCCGGCAAAGGCACCCAAGCCAACTATATTCGCGAGAAATTCGGCATTCCGCAAATCTCCACCGGCGACATGCTGCGCGCCGCGGTCAAGGCCGGCACGCCGCTGGGCTTGGAAGCCAAGGCCATCATGGACGCAGGCGGCCTGGTTCGCGACGACATCATCATCGGCCTGGTCAAGGAGCGCATCGCTCAGGCCGACTGTGCCAATGGCTTCCTGTTTGACGGCTTCCCGCGCACCATTCCGCAAGCCGAGGCGATGATCGCCGCTGGCGTGGACATCGACTACGTGGTGGAAATCGACGTGCCGGATGCCGCCATCGTTGAGCGCATGGCTGGCCGCCGCGTGCACCTGGCCTCCGGCCGCACCTACCATGTCACCTTCAACCCGCCGAAAGTGGCCGGCAAGGACGACGTGACCGGCGAAGACCTGATCCAGCGCGATGACGACCAGGAAGAAACCGTGAAGAAGCGCCTGTCGGTTTACCACGAGCAGACCGCCGTGCTGGTGGGCTTCTACGGCAAACTGGCTGCCGGCGGCAGCGCCAAGGCGCCGAAATACGTCAAGATCGACGGCGCCCGCGCGGTGGAAACCGTGCGTGACGATGTGCTGAAGGCGCTGGGCGCCTGATCCGGGGGCAGTTCTGACGCGCAAGCGGGCCATGGGCCCGCTTTTTGTTTGCGCAAAACGCTGGTTTCAGGCCGGAGGAAGAGGGACAATGGAACCCGGCGGAGCCATGGCGGCTCCAAGCAATTTGCGCGACGAGGCCGGCCGAGGGGGCCGGGCGGGGATAATAATATGTATCACGGGGAACGTTTCAACGGCTATTCCCATTTGGCCGGCACGGTGCTGGCGATAGTCGGACTGGTGGTATTGGTGGTGGAAGCGGCGTCGCAACGCGATCCGTGGAAGATCGTCAGCTTCAGCCTGTATGGTGGCACGCTGGTGACGCTGTATCTGATTTCTACGCTGTATCACAGCTTCCAGGGCCGAGCCAAGGCCATTCTGCAGAAGTGCGACCACTCCGCGATCTATCTCTTGATCGCCGGCAGCTACACGCCCTTCGCCTTGGTGACGCTGCGCGGCGCCTGGGGCTGGACGCTGTTCGGTCTGAGCTGGGGCTTGGCCTTGTTCGGCATTGTGCAGGAGCTGACGCTGGGTCGGCGCACCCGCGTGCTGTCGATGATTCTATACGTGGCGATGGGTTGGCTGGTGCTGATCGCCATCGAGCCGCTGATCGAGGCGCTGGCGCCGGGCGGGCTGTTCTGGCTGGCGCTGGGCGGCGTGCTGTACAGCGTCGGCATCTACTGGTTTCTGAACGACGAAAAGATCCGCCACGGCCACGGCATCTGGCACTTGTTCGTGCTGGGCGGCAGCATCTGCCAGTATATGTGCGTGTTGAACTACGTCGCCTGACGGCTTGGCGTCGGAATCCATGAAAACGGCAGCCAGAACAGGCTGCCGTTTGCTTTGCTTGAAACCGGCTAGTCGCCAAACTTGACCGGCAACCTGTCTTCTTCCACCAGCCGGCTCAGCGCGGAGACCACCAGCGGGTCGAACTGGCTGCCGGCGCGGCCATTGATGTATTTCATGGTCTCTTCCATGCTCCACGGTTCCTTGTACGGCCGCTTGTTGAGCAGCGCATCGAACACGTCCACCACGGCGACGATGCGCGCCGAGAGCGGAATGTCCTGGCCCTTCAGCTTGCGCGGGTAGCCGTTGCCGTCATAGTGCTCGTGGTGGCCGCCGGCGATTTCCGAGCCCAAGGCCAGGTAACTGGCGCCGTCGACCATTTGCGCCGACTTGGCGAGGATTTGCGCGCCGATGGTGGCGTGCTGCTCCATGATGGCGCGTTCCTCCGGATCCAGCTTGCCGGGTTTCAGCAGAATGTGGTCCGGCGTCGCCACTTTGCCGATGTCGTGCAGGATGCTCGCCATGCCCACCATGTCCAGGAACTCGCGGGTCATCAGTTCCGGATAGTGATTGTTCATCAACATTTCCTGCGCGATGGCATCGGTCAGCTTCTGCACCCGCAGCACGTGGTCGCCGGTATCGGTGTCGCGGAATTCCGCCAGGTCCGCCAGCGCCACCACGGTAGCTTCTTGCGCGCTGCGCAACTGGTTGTACAGGTAAAGGTTGTCGTAGGCGGCGGAGATGCGTTGGCAGAACACGTCCAGCAGGTCGCATTCCACCGAATCCAGCGGCCATTGCGGCATGAAATGCACCGCGAACTCGCGTCTGTTGCGCGAGGAAATGTACAGCACATCGTAAGGATGCTGATAGATGCTGCGCTTTTCGCGGAATACCTGCAGGAAGATCGCCTGCAGCTTGGGTTCGCCGGACAGGTCGCCCTTGTCCGCCAGATATTCGTAGGCGCCGGAAACAGCCAGGATTTCCAGCTCCGGCCGGCCGATATGGTTCTCGTTGCGTACGCACAGGATGCCGTCGGTGCCGATGTCCAGCAGGGCGCTGATCTGGCGCAGCACGCCGGAGGCGAATTCGCGCAGCGAATGCAGCTGGTACAGATCCGACGCGCTTTCCAGAATCTTGGCCAGCCCCTGGCGGTTCTTTTCCAGCGACACCATGTTTTCATAGGCGCGCAGCGAGGCGATGGTGGTGGTGAACAGCTTCTGCGTGGTCAGCTCGGTCTTGGTCTTGTAGTCGTTGATATCGTAATTGAGGATGACTTCCTGCTCCGGCGCCTGGCCGGGCTGGCCTGTGCGCAACACGATGCGAACCACGCCATTCGCCAGCTCTTCGCGGATGCGATGTACCAGCCTGAGGCCGGCGTCCTCGCTTTCCATCACGACGTCCAGCATGATCAGCGCGATGTCGGCATGCTGTCTCAGCAACTGGAAGGCCTCGCCGCCGCTATAGGCGCTGAGCAGTTCCAGCGGACGCTCCTTGTAGCTGATGCCGCGCAGCGCGATGCGGGTGGCGGTGTGCACGTCCTTCTCGTCGTCGACGATCAACACCTTCCATGGCTTTCGCATCTCGGAAGGGCGGGCCGGGACGTCGCCGTCGCTGTCGTCCAGCAACCAGTTGTCTTCGTCGGGAGGCAGGGTTTCGCTGCTCATGCCACATTCTCCTTATGCTGGACTGTCGGGGCGATGCACGGCATTTCCAGTTTGAAGCGGGTGCCTTGCCCCAGCTCGCTGTGCACTTCGATGTTACCGCCCAGCCGCTGCCGAACGATGTTGTAGACGATGTTCAGGCCCAGCCCGCTGCCGCCGCTGCCGCGACGCGTCGTGAAGAACGGGTCGAAAATCCGGCCCAGGTTCTCCGCCGCGATGCCCTTGCCGTTGTCGCTGATCGTCAGGGACACATGTTGGTCGTCGTGGCGATGGGCTTCTATCAGAATGACGCCGGCTATTTCGCCGCTTTCGTAGCCGTGAATCAGGGCGTTCACAACCAGATTGGTCAGCACCTGGGCCAGGGCGCCAGGATAGCTGTCCAGCAGGATGTCTTCTTCGCATTGTATGTCGATATTGACCTTGGTGTGCTTGAAGCGCGGCTTCAAGCTGGTGATCACTTCGTTCAGGTAGTCGTGCAGGTGGAAGCTGCGGCGCGCCTCGCTGGTCTGGTCCACGGCCACCTGCTTGAAGCTGTGGATCAGGTTGGCGGCGCGCTCGGAATTGGCCAGGATCAGCTCGCAGCATTCCTGCGCCGTCTCCAGATAGCTCTGGAAATCGCTCTTCTTGATGTTGCCGCTCTCCAGCTTGCCGGTGATGTGTGACGTGGCGGTGCCCAGGTGCGAGGCGGCGGTCAGCGTGATGCCTACCGGCGTGTTGATTTCGTGGGCGACGCCGGCGACCAGGCTGCCCAAAGACGCCATCTTTTCCGCCTCCACTAGGGTTTCTTGAGTGGCGATCAGCTGGCTGTAGGCCTGCTGGGCTTTTTCCTTTTCCTCGCGGGCGATCGCCTCCGCCGCCGTCCGTTTCACCAGATCGGCGGCGGTGCGGGCCACGATGCGGTTGAAGCCGTTGACGATGCCGCCGATTTCGTCGTCCGCCAGATGGGTGATCTGGGCGCCGCTGGCGTCCGGCGCGCGGATGGCGGTGTTCAGCGCCTGCTGCAGTTTGGCCAGCGGCTGGAAGATGAAGCGTTGCAGGTTGAACGACATGATGAAGAAGATCATGCCGTCCAGCAGCAGGATCTGGGCGATGATGGTGATCAAGTGCTGGTTTTCCCGCGCGCGCAAGGCCTCGTGCGACAGGTAGACGGTGGCGGTGCCCAGGTGTTCCTTGCCCTGATAGATGATGGGAATGCCGAGCACATCGTCCGCCTTGGGATGCTCGTTGGGCAGCATGTCGCGCAGATTGCCGTTGTTGTCGCGCGTGCGTCCCAGGTTCAGGCCGCTTTCTCCCTTGACGTTGATGGCGATCACCGATGGCCAGCTCAATTCGCTGTCCAGCGCCAGCCTGACGTTTTCATCATCCAGCTGCCAGATGCCATGGGGCAGGGAGAGCGACAAACGGGAACGCACGGCTGCGCGTTGGGTTTGGAAATCGCTCTGGTCTATCCCGTAGTCGTGTAGGTAGAAATACAGGCCGGTACTGCCCAGAATGACAGTGATCCAGGCCATCAGCCATAGCATAAGCCTTGTCTTGATGCTTTTCATGGTGCCTGCTTAGTCGTGCCCTCAAAGTCAATCGTAGGCAGATCGGGCGTGAATTTCCATGAGTGATCGAATCGGAGGCCGCAACCCGTGGCGCGTTTACGCGCCGACTCAGCTCTGGCCGTCCGCCAACTGCGCGCGCGCGCGTCGGCCCAGCGGCAGTTTTTGCGCCGCCAGCCCGCCCAGTATCAATGCCAATCCCAGCAGCGTCGACGGCAGGATGGCCTCGCCGACGAGCAGGTGGATCAGCAACAGCGAGACCAGCGGCGACAGGAAAATCAGGTTGGCGATGCTGGCGGTGCTGCGCGTCAGCTTCATCGCCGTCAGCCACAGCACGAAGGTGAAGCCCATTTCCAGCGCGCCGACATAGGCGGCGCCGGCCAGCCCCTGCCAGGCGGGCAGCGCCAGTTGGCCGTGCCAGGCGCACCAGGCCAGGCTCAAGGGCAGGCTGCAGGCGAAGTTCAGCGTCAGGCCCAGCACCGGTTCCCGCGCGTCGCGGGTATTGAAGATCCAATAGCCGGCCCACAGCAGCGTCGAGCACAGCGCCAGCAGCACCCCCAACTGGTTGGAGAAGTGCAGCTCCAGCAATTGGCCGCGGGTGCCGATCACCAGCACGCCGAGGTAGCAAATCAGCGCCGCGGCGGCGTCCTGCAGCCTCAGCGCCTGTTTCAACAGCGGCACCGCCAGCAGCGTCATGGTCAGCGCCCAGGTGTAGTTGATCGCCTGCGCCTCCTGCGCCGGCAGCAGGGAATACGCCTGGAACAGCACCAGATAGTAGGCGAACGGGTTGACGGCGCCGAATAGCAGCGAGCTTTTCCAATGCGCCCGGAAAGCCGCGGCCAGTTCCGGCAGGCGGCGCTGCCAGGCCAGGATGGATAGCAGGGCCAGCAGCGAGGCGATGCTGGCGTACAGCAGCAGTTGCATCGGGCTGAGGTATTGCAGGCTGAGCTTGAAGGCGCTGGCGACGGTGGACCATGCCAGCACGGCGCCCAGGCCGAAGGCGTAGGCTTTTTTCTGGTTATGCTGGAGCGACAAGACAACTCTCCGGAGGGTGGGGGTGCCTGGTCGATGTTAACCACAAACCGCGGTCGGCGGCAAAGGCGGCGTTCAGCGCGCGGCGAGCAGCCTGTTGGCGACGCGGCTGATTCGCTCCGCCGTGGCGGAGGCGGTCAGGCCTATCGGTCCGCCGGTTTCGAGACGATAGTCGTCGCCGGCTAGCCCGTGCAGGCACACCGCCAGCGCCGCGGCTTCAAATGTCGGCAGGCGCTGCGCCAGCAGGGCCGCGAGCAGGCCGGTCAGCACGTCGCCCTGGCCGGCCGCGGCCAACTCCGGCCCGCCGCTGGCATTGACCAGGTAGTAGCCGTCAGGCCGAGCAATCAGGCTGCCGGCGCCTTTCAGGACGACGACGCAGTGGAAACGCGCCGCCAGCGCGCGCGCATGCCGCACCCGATCGGCCTGAATGGCTGTGGTGTCCAGCCCCAGCAGACGCGCCGCTTCCGCCGGGTGCGGCGTGAGGACGGTCGGGAAGGGGCGGGCGGCCAGCTTGGCGGCCAGCGCGGGACGGGCGGCCAATAGATTCAGCGCATCTGCGTCCAGCACCAGGGGCTGGGTTTGCGCCAGCGTCTGCTCCAGCAGTTGCTCGGCCCAAGGCTGCTGCCCCAGGCCTGGGCCGACGGCGATGACGTCCGCGCCCGGCAGCGCAGCCATTTCGTCGACCGGGCGTATCATCAGTTCCGGCGTGGTCGGGTCCACCGGCAGCCGGTCGTCCAGCGGGCACAGATAGACTTTGCCCGCGCCGCCGCGCAGCGCGCTGCGTCCGGCCAGCAAGACCGCGCCCAGCATGCCCGGCGCGCCGCCCAGGATGCAGACGCTGCCATAGCTGCCTTTGTGGCTGTCCCGCGACCGTGCCAGCGGCGAGGCGTCGGGCGCATTCAGCGCGCCTTCGGCCGGCGGGTATAGATTGGCCGGGCAGTCCAAGCGGGCCAGCGTCACCGCGCCGGCCAAGTCGGCGCCAGGGCCGCCAAACAGGCCCGGCTTATGGCAGAGGAAGGTCAAGGTGTGGTCGGCGCGCAGGGCCGCGCCCAGCGGCTGGCCGGTGTAGGCATTCAGGCCGCTGGGGCAGTCCAGCGCCAGCTTGGGGCAGGCCAGGGTGTTCAGCGCATGCATCAGCCGCTGCCAGCCTGCGTCCAGCGGCCGCGACAGGCCGATGCCGAACAAGCCATCGATCAGCAGGGCCGGCGCCGGATAGTCATCCGGCAGGGTAGGCCAGATGGCGAGGCCGGCCTGTTCCGCCGCCAAGCGCGCCGCGCGGCAGGCCGCGCTGGCCGGCGGCGACGGTTGCAGGACGTCCAGCCGGTAGCCGCGCTGATGCAGCGCCAGCGCGGCGTACAAGGCGTCGCCGCCATTGTTGCCGGGGCCGGCGCAAACCAGCAGGCGGGAGGCCGCGGGGGCATGCTGAGCGGTCCAGTCGGCGGCGGCCTGCGCCGCGCGGCGCATCAGGTCCAGTCCGGCGGCTTCGGCGGACTGCTCCAGTTGGCGCAGCCCTGGCAGGCTGAGGATAGGGCCGCCGTCCATGCTTATTCCCCCCAGCGCGGCGTCAGCGTCTGCTCCACGCCCAGTTGATCCAGCACGCGCGAGACGACGAAGTCCACCATGTCGTCCACGCTCTTCGGATGAGTATAGAAGCCGGGGGAGGGCGGCAGGATCACCACGCCCAGGCGCGCCAGTTCCAGCATGTTTTCCAGATGGATGGCCGATAGCGGCGTTTCGCGCGGCACCAGCACCAGCTTGCGCTGCTCCTTGATGCAGACGTCGGCGGCGCGTTCGATCAGATTGTCGCTCATGCCGTGGCGGATGGCCGCCAGCGTGCCCATGGAGCACGGGCACACCACCATGGCGTCCGGCGGGTTGGAGCCGGAGGCTGCCGGCGCGAACCATTCCTCGCGGCCGTAAACTTCCAGCAGATCCGGCGCGGCCGGATAGCGCTGCAGCAGCCAGGCTTTCATTTCCGCCGGGCGCGATGGCAGCGTCAGTTCCATTTCCTGCTTGGCCACGATCTGCGCGGCTTGCGAATACAGCACCCACACCCGGATGCCAGCGGCGAGCAGGGTTTCGATCAGGCGCAGGCCGTAGGGCAGGCCGGAGGCGCCGGTAAGGGCGACGGTGACGGTTTGGCGGCGGGACATCGGGCAGTCTCCAGGGGCGGGCGTTGCCGCCCGCGTCCTGTTCAATGGTCGGGATGCAACTGGCGGTGGCGCACCAGCACTTGCTGGTCGGCGAAGGCGCGGGCCAGGCTTTCGATGATGAAGACCGAGCGGTGCTGGCCGCCGGTGCAGCCGACGGCCACCGTCAGGTAGCTGCGGTTTTCCTTGCTGTAACAGGGCAGCCACTTGGCGATCAGCGACCGGATGTCGGCGATCATGTCGGCCACTTCGGCGTGCTGGGCGAAGAAGTCGACGATGGGCCGGTCGCGCCCGGTCAGCGGACGCAGCAGCGGATCGTAATACGGGTTGGGCAGGCAGCGGGCGTCGAACACGAAATCGGCGTCCTGCGGCACGCCATGCTTGAAGCCGAAGGATTGGAAAATCAGCGTCAGCCGGCTGCTGTCGGCGTCCACCAGTTCGCGTATCCAGCTGCGCAGCGCATTGGCCGACAGTTCGCTGGTGTCGATGCGGGTGCCGAGTTCCTGCACGCCGCCCAGCATTTCCTGCTCGACCTGGATGCTTTCTTCCACCGTGATGCCGGAGCCGGCCAACGGGTGGCGGCGGCGGGTCTCGGAGAAGCGTTTGACCAGCGTGGCGGGCTTGGCTTCCAGAAACAGCAGGCGCACGTCTATGCCTTGCCCGCGCAGCTGCGTCACGACTTGCGGCAGCGCGCCCAGCGACGGGCCGGAGCGGGTGTCGACGCTGATGGCGATGTCGCTGTAACCGAACTCTTCATACATGGCCATGGCTTCCGGCAGCATATTGGCTGGCAGATTGTCCACGCAGTAAAAGCCGGAATCTTCCAGCGCGCGCAAGGCCACGGATTTGCCGGAGCCGGACAGGCCGCTAATCAATATCAGGCGCATTTTCCTGGTCTCGCAAGAAATTGGTGTGTCGTTCGATGAACTCGCGGGTGCTGTCGATGCCGCGCAGCTGCAGGATGTAGTTGCGCACGGCGGCTTCCACCAGTACCGCCAAGTTGCGGCCGGCGGCCACCGGCAGCACCACTTTGCGCACGGTCACGCCTATGATGTCCTGGGTTTCGGACTGGATGTTCAGCCGGTCCAGCGCCTGCATGGCCTGGTCGTTGGCCTTCACCAGATGGATGATCAGCTTCAGCACCTTCTTCGGGCGGACGGCGGTTTCGCCGAAGATGGTGCGGATGTTCAGGATGCCCAGGCCGCGCACTTCGAGAAAGTCGCGCAACAGCGGCGGGCAGCGGCCTTCCAGCGTGTCCGGGCCGATGCGGTACAGCTCCACCGCGTCGTCGGCGACCATGCCGTGGCCGCGCGAGATCAGTTCCAGCGCCAATTCGCTTTTACCCATGGCCGAGTCGCCCATGATCAGCACGCCGATCTCGAACACGTCGAGGAATACGCCGTGCAGCACGGTGGACACCGCCAGCGCGCGCGCCAGATAGATGCGCAGCACGTCCATCAGGTACGGGCTTTCCAGCGTGCTGGTCATCAGCGGCACGTTGTGGCTGTGGCAGTAGTCGCGCAACAGCCGCGGCACCGGCTGGCCGTTGGCCACCATCACCACCGACATGCTCTTGTGGAACAGCTGGTCCAGCGCGGTCTTGGCGGCCGACTGCTCCAGCTTGTTCAGGTAGTCGACCTCCGCCAGGCCCAATACCTGGACGCGGTTGGGGTGGATGAAGTTCAGGTGGCCCACCAGCGCCAGCGTGGGGCGCTGGTCGTCGTTGCCGATGACGTTGTCCGAGCCGCCGGTGCCGGCGACCCAGGTCAGGTTAAGCTTCTGCTGATTTTCCTGATACAGGCGGCGTACGGTAATGCTAGGCATTAGGGGTCCAATCGCAGAGCTGCTGGTAGAGCTCGTCGCGCAATCCGATGCTCAGCATTTTCTCGCGCATCTGCCGGCTGGAGAACAATTGCGCCAATTCCGACAGCACCTGCAGATGCAGATCGGTGGCATGCTCCGGCACCAGCAACACAAACAGGCACTGCACCGGCTTGCCGTCCGGCGCGTCGAACGGGATCGGGGCCTTCAGCCGGATGAACACGCCGGTGGCTTCCTTCAGGCCGCGCGCGCGTCCGTGCGGGATGGCGACGCCTTGCCCCAGCCCGGTAGAGCCGAGCTTCTCGCGGCTGAACAGGCTGTCGAAGATTTCGCTGCGGGCGATGCCGCGTGTGTTTTCCACCAGGAGACCGACCTGCTCGAACACCCGCTTCTTGCTGGAGACATCCAGATCCAGCAATACATGGTCCGGAGTCAGTATCTTGCCGATGAGATTCATATTGGATTATGCATGCGGCTCTTTGATAAACCCGGAATTCTACGTTGCCTTGATAGTACTGAAAACCGGCAAGCGCAAAGAAAAACGGGAACCGCCCGGTTCCCGTCCTTTTCAACTAGGCGTCACAGCGAGGGCTGCTGGACTTCGCCGGAGCTTTGCACGCGGTGTTCGGTCAGCTTTTCCTTGTGCTTCAGCACTTGGCGGTCCAGCTTGTCCATCAAGAGATCGATGGCGGCGTAGAGGTCGGCTTCGGTAGCCTCGATGTGGATGTCCTTGCCGGACAGGTGCACATTGACTTCAGCCTTTTGAACCAGTTTGTCTACCGACAGGGTCACGGAGATGTCGATCACGTTGTCGACATGGCGGGTAATGCGCTCCAGTTTGTTCTCGATGTATTCGCGCAGCGACGGAGTGACTTCCAGGTGCAGGCCAGTTACTTTGAGGTTCATACCCTAGCTCCTTCTGGTGTTGACCGCCCGGGCGGGTTGTCGGGCGGCATTGTATTCTTGTGCAGGCTCTTACAGCGCCTTGCGCAGATTCACCGCCGGAATCTGCATGGCTTCACGATACTTGGCTACGGTGCGTCTGGCAACCTGTATTCCTTGCTTGGCCAGCGCGTCGGCGAGGGCGCTGTCCGACAGCGGCTTCGCCCGGTTTTCGCCTTCTATCATGCTGCGGATGTGAGCCTTGATGGCGGTGGCGGAACACTCGTCACCGCTTTCAGTCTCCAACGAACTGCCGAAGAAATACTTGAGCTCGAACAAACCTCGCGAACAAAGCAGGTATTTCTGGCTGGTGGAGCGGGATACGGTGGATTCGTGCAGGCCCAGCTCTTCCGCGATATCGCGCAGAATCAGCGGCCGCATCGCCACTTCGCCTTGTTCAAAGAACAACTGTTGACGCTCGACAATAGCTTCCGCCACTTTCAGGATGGTGTCAAACCGTTGCTGGATGTTCTTGACGAGCCAGCGCGCCTCCTGCAGCCGGGCGGACATCTCGCCGCCCTGGCCGCGGCTGTCGGCCAGCATGCGCTCGTACAGCTGGTTGACGCGCAGCCGCGGCACGGCCGAGCGGTTCAGCTCCGCCACCCAGCGTCCGCGCAGCTTGCGCACGCTGATGTCGGGGATCACGTAGTGGACATCGCCGTGATTGAAGCCGGTGGCCGGGTGCGGGTTGAGGCGGGCGATCAGCGCCTGCGCCGCGCGCAGTTCGGCGTCGTTGCAAGCCAGCAGCTTTTTCAGCTTGGCGTAGTCGCGGCCGCCGAGCAGCGCCAGATGTTCGCGCACGATGGCCAGGGCCAGCGCATGGCCAGGTTCGGCCGCGGGCAGCCGCTGCAGCTGCAGCTGCAGCGATTCCGCCAGCGTGCGCGCGCCGACGCCGGCCGGGTCGAATTGCTGCAGCAGGGCGAGGCCCACGGCCAGCTCGTCGCTTTCCAGCTGCAGCTCCAGCGGCAGATGGCTGGCCAGCTCGTCCAGGCTTTGCGGCAGGTAGCCGTCGTCGTCCAGCTCCTCGATCAGCAGCCGCACGATGGCCTCGTCGCGGCGCGGCAAGGCGATCTCGCCCAGCTGCGCCAGCAGGTGCTCGCGCAGGCTGACCGGGCAGGGCACGTTGAGCATCGGGTCGTAGTCGTCGTCGCCGCCGTGGCGGCTGCCGGCGCCCCAGTCCAGCAGCTCGCCGGCGCTGTCGTCGCGGCTGTCTGCCGCTTCGCTCTCCGTGGTTTCCCGCGCTTCCGCCGCCTCCGTGGGCGCGTCGCTGTCGCGCGGCTCGTCGCCGCGTTCCAGCAGCGGGTTGTCCAGCAAAAAGCGCTCCACTTCGGCCTGCAGGTCCAGCGTGGACAGTTGCAGCAGTTTGATCGACTGCTGCAGCTGCGGGGTCAGCGTCAGCTGTTGCGAAACCTTGAGCTGTAGTGCCTGCTTCATGGTTTACAGGTGGAAATGTTCGCCAAGGTAAACCTTGCGCACCTTGTCGTTGTTGACCAGCTCCTCCGGCTGGCCGGAGGCCAGCACCGAGCCGTCGCTGATGATGTAGGCGCGGTCGCAGATGCGCAGCGTCTCGCGGACGTTGTGGTCGGTGATCAGCACGCCGATGCCGCGCTCTTTCAGGAAGGAGATGATTTTCTGAATATCGATTACCGCGATCGGATCGACGCCGGCGAACGGTTCGTCCAGCAGGATGAAGCGCGGCCGGGTGGCCAGCACGCGGGCGATTTCCACCCGGCGCCGCTCGCCGCCGGACAGCGCCAGCGCGTTGCTGTCGCGCAGATGGCCGATGTTCAGGTCGTCCAGCAGCAGGTCCAGTTCCTTTTCCAGCTCCTTGCCCTTGAGGCCGGAGATTTCCAGGATGGCGGTGATGTTCTCCTCCACTGTCATGCGGCGGAAGATGGACGCCTCCTGCGGCAGATAGCCCAGGCCCAGCTGGGCGCGCTGGTGTATCGGATAATGGGTGATGGATTGTTCGTCCAGCCGGATGTCGCCGTCGTCGGCGCCGATCAGGCCGACGATCATGTAGAAGCTGGTGGTCTTGCCGGCGCCGTTGGGGCCGAGCAGGCCGACGACTTCGCCGCTTTCGATATTCAGCGAGACATCCTTGACCACGGTGCGCTTCTTGAAGCGCTTTTTCAGATTCGAGACGGTGAGAACGCTGTGCTTCATGGCTTGGCGGCTCCGCTGGCCGCCGGCTGCGAGGCCGTCTTCTTCGGCTGCAGGATCACCACGGAGCGGCCCTTGCCCGAGGCGGAGGGGCCGCCGCCTACGACTTCGAAGGTTTCATCGAGCGTGTTGTAGCGGATGACGTTGCCGATGGACAGGTCGCCGTTGCGCTTGACGCGGGCATTGCCCGTCAGCACCACCAGGTGTTTGGCGCTGTCGTAGTCGAGCACGCTGCTTTGGCCTTCGACCCAGCCGCCGTCGCGGTCCATTTTCTGGCGGAAGGTGACGATGCGGCCGGTGGCGTGCATGGTCTGGTTGCCTTGTTTGTCCTGGGTGACGGTCAGTTGGTCGGAGTTCAGCCGCAGCGTGCCCTGGATCACGACCACATTGCCGTTGCAGATCGAGATGCCCTTGATCTGGTCCATGGTGCAGCCGTTGTCGCTGGTGATTTCGATCGGTTTGTCGCGGTCGGCCTGTTCGGCCTGGACCAAAGCGGAAGCGGCCAGCAGCATGCCGGCCAGCAGGATTCGGGTCTTATTTGGCATAGATGATCTTGGTTGTGGACAGCAGATTGAGCAGACCCAGCGGCTCCTGGTAGGTGAAGCCGATGGAGTGGGCCACCGAGTTGCCCTGGGTGATCACGGACGGCGATTTGGAACTGGCGTAGCGCTTGCCGGTGTCCACGAACATCGCGCTGCTCTGCAGCCGGGTTTCCGGCTGCTTGCTGTCTGCGGGTTTGATCAAAAGGACTTTTTTGTCGAAGAAAGCCTGCTGGTTCTTGTTGTTGTAGCGGCCGGTCTCGCCGATCACATGGTACTGCAGCACGCCCGCATCGTATTGATACAGGTCCGGCTTCTCGAAAAATGCCTCAGGCTTGCCGGGGTACTGCCACATGCGGCTGGCGATCAGCTTGTCCAGCATTTTGCCGTGTTCGTCGTAGCGGGTGGCGATCAGATCCTCCGCCACATATTCCGGCTTGTCCGGGTCCAGCTCGCGATGGCGGGTGTCCCAGCGCGAAACTTGGTCCAGCCACAGCGTCAGCATGGCGGTCAGGCCGATCAGCAGCACCGGGAACAAGCGGTGGGAACGCAACAGGCGCATCATGCCAGGTATTCCTCGACAATGGCGTCGAAGGTGCCTTGCGCCTGCATGATCAGCTCCACCAGCTCGCGCACCGCGCCATGGCCGCCGGGGTTGCCGGTGACGTAATGGCAGTGCTGGCGTACTTGCGGCGGCGCTTCCGGCACGGCCACCGCCAGCCCGACGCGAGTCAGGATGGGCAGGTCGATCAGGTCGTCGCCGATGAAGGCGCATTCCTCGGCTTTGAAGCCGGTTTTCCGCAGCAGGTCAGCCAGCGCGACTTTCTTGTCGTGCACGCCGCCGTAGTAGTGGTCGATCTTCAGCGCGCGGGCGCGGTGTTCCACGCAGCGGTCGGCGCGGCCGGAAATGATGGCCAGTTGCACGCCGGTGCGGCTGAGCAGGCGCAGGCCTAATCCATCCTGCACGTAGAACGATTTGCTCTCTTCGCCCTGGGCGTTGTAATAGATGCGGCCGTCGGTCATGACGCCATCCACATCCATGATCAGCAGTTTCACCTTGCGGGCCTGCTCGGCAATCATACGCATACTTATGTCCTGTAAGCCGTCCGCCATCTGGCGAAAGGCGGAATCAGAATACTCCGGCGCGCAGCAGATCGTGCATGTGCAGCACGCCCGCCAGCTTGCCGGCATTATCGACCACGGCCAGGCTGGTGATCTGTTTTTCCTTCATCACGAAGCCGGCTTCGGCCGCCAGCTTGTCCTGATGAATGGTGCGCGGGTTGGCGCTCATCACTTCGTCTATTTTCAGACGGTAGACGTCGGCGGCTTTTTCCAGCGTGCGGCGCAGGTCGCCGTCGGTGTAGATGCCGAGCAGCGTGTTGTCCGCAGCGCAGATGGTGATCATGCCGAGGCGCTTCTGCGACATCTCCAACAGCGCGTCCTTCAACAGGGTGCCCGGCGCGACGCGCGGCAGATCATCGCCGCCGTGCATCAGGTCGCGCACATGCACCAGCAGGCGGCGGCCCAGGCTGCCGCCCGGATGGGACAGCGCGAAGTCGCTCTGGCCGAAGCCGCGCACCTCCATCAGCGTCACCGCCAGCGCATCGCCCAGCGCCACCTGCACCGTGGTGCTGGTGGTGGGCGCCAGGTTCAGCGGGCAGGCTTCCCTTTCCACATGGGTATGCAGCAGGATGTCCGCGGCCTGGGACAGAGACGATTCGGCGCGTCCGGTGATGGCGATCAGCTTGCTGCCCTTCAGCTTGAGCGCTGGCAGCAGCGACACCACTTCGGCGGACTCGCCGGAATTGGACAGCGCGATGACCACATCGTCGCCGGTGATCATGCCCAGGTCGCCGTGGGCGGCTTCGGCGGGGTGGACGAAGAAAGCCGGCGTGCCGGTGCTGGCCAGCGTGGCGGCGATCTTGCGCGCCACATGGCCGGATTTGCCCATGCCGGTGACGATCACGCGGCCTTTGCCGGCAAGAATGATTTCAACGGCGGCCAGAAAGTCGCCGTTCAGACGCTCGGCCAGCGTGTTCAGCGCCGCAGCCTCGGTTTGCAGGACTTCGCGCGCCATTTCCAGGCGGCGGGTGTCTTGTATTTTTTCCATAAGGCAAAAGTATATCAAAGGTTATAATCGATTGACGCGCGCGCTGGTGCAACTTTTGCTTGGGCGCGTCGTTTTTCGTCGCTTCCTTCCCCTGCCACCACCCCCGGAGACCCCGCCGCCGATGCATTCCATGGCCCCCATCGTTCTTGTTTTGTTGGCCGCCGTGTTGGTGGTGACCTTGTGCCGCAGCCTGAGGGTGCCGGCGATGCTCGGCTATCTGGTGGTGGGCTTTCTCGCCGGTCCCGGCGTGATGAAACTGATTCCCGAGGGCGAGGAAACCGCTTTTCTCGGCGAGATCGGCATCGTCTTCATGATGTTCACGATAGGCCTGGAGTTTTCGCTACCCAAGTTGAAGGCGATGCGTCAGCTGGTGTTCGGCGTCGGCTTGGCCCAGGTGGTCGTCACCATGCTGCTGGTGGCGCTGGCGATAGGCTGGATCACCGGCAGCCCCTTGATCGGCCTGGCGACGGGCGGCGCGCTGGCGATGTCGTCCACCGCCATCGTCAGCAAGCTGCTGGCCGAAAGACTGGAATTGAACCAGCCGCATGGCCAGCTGGCGATAGGCGTGCTGCTGTTTCAGGATATCGCCGTGGTGCCGCTGCTGATCCTGCTGCCGGCCTTCGCCGGCGGCAGCGACACGATGTGGCTGGACCTGGCCAAGGCCGGCGGCAAGATCGTGGTGGTGCTGGCGCTGTTGCTGTTCTTCGGCCAGCGGCTGGTGCGGCCGTGGTTCCATCTGGTGGCGCGGCAGCGTTCCGGCGAGCTGTTCATGATCAATGTGCTGCTGGTGACGCTGGGCGTGGCGTGGCTGACCGAGATGTCCGGCCTCAGCCTGGCGCTGGGCGCTTTTGTGGCCGGCATGCTGATTTCGGAAACGGAATACCGCTACCAGGTGGAAGAAGATATCAAGCCGTTCCGCGACATCCTGCTTGGCTTCTTCTTCATCACCGTGGGCATGCGGCTGGAGCTGCCCATTCTGTTCGATCACCTGGGCGTGGTGCTGCTATTGCTGGTGCTGCTGCTGCCGCTGAAGATCGCCGTGGTGTTCGGCCTTGGGCGTTTGTTCGGCCACCGCTCCAACGACGCGATGCGCGCCGCGCTGGCCTTGGCGCAGGGCGGCGAATTCGGTTTCGTGCTGCTGGCCTTGGCCATGAACTTGAAGCTGGTGCCGATTCCGGCGGCCCAGGCGGCGATCGCGGCCATCCTGATCTCCATGCTGATTGCGCCCTTCCTCATCATGCATGGCGAACGCATCACCCGCCGCCTGATCAAGCAGGACTGGATGCTGCAGTCGCTGGACCTGCATCAGATGCTGGTGGCCAGCATGAGCAAGAACGAGCACGTGCTGATCTGCGGCTACGGACGCAGCGGCCAGGCGCTGGCCCGGTTGCTGGAGGCCGAGAACATCAATATGTTCGCGCTGGACATGGACCCGGAGCGGGTGCGCGAAGCCGGCGAGGCGGGCGACCAAGTAGTCTTTGGCGATGCCGGCAAGAAAGAGGTGTTGATCGCCGCCGGCCTGATGCGGGCCAAGGTGGTGGTGGTGACGTTTGCCGATACCCACGCCGCCTTGCGCATTCTGCACGCGGTGCGCGAGGTGCGGCCGGAGTTGCCGGTCATTGTGCGCACCGTGGATGACAGCGAAATGGATGTGCTGCGCCAGGCTGGCGCGGACGAGGTGGTGGCCGAGGTGATGGAGGGCAGTCTGATGCTCGCTTCGCAGGCTCTGCTGGAAGCCGGCGTGCCGCCCAGCCGTGTGCTGCGGCGCATCCGCGCGGTGCGCGAGGAACGCTACGATCTGTTCCGCGGTTTCTTCCGCGGCGCCAGCGACGAGGTGGAGAGCCTGGAGGAGGCGATGGTGCCACGCTTGCTCAGCGTGCAAGTGTGCGGCGGCGCCTTCGCCATCGGCCAGCCGCTGGGCGCGCTGCGGCTGGAGGATGCCGGGGTCGAGGTGAAGGCGGTGCGGCGCCAGCGGACGCGGCGCACCGATTTCGATGACAGCTTTGAACTGCAGGCCGACGATATCCTAGTCTTGTTGGGCACGCCTGACCAACTGGCGTTGGCGGAGTCGCGGATTCTGCAGGGCGAGTGAGTCGCTGCCGCGTGCGGCATCCATTCAACAAAAAAGCCCCGTATATACGGGGCTTTGTCTTGCGCGCAGGCTGCGCTGTTTACGGCAGGATGGTGGTGATCTGCTTCTGCAGTTGCTGCTTCAGCGCCTGCTGCTTTTCGCCTTCCGTCTTCTTGCCCTTGACCAGGGCGTTGAAGTCCAGCGCGTAGACCGGCGCATTGATCGGTCCGGTGATTTTCAAGGGCACGTTGACGCCTTTCAAGCGGGCGAACTCCATTGGGTTAGCCTGCACATCCATCGCGTAGTCGACAATGTTTTGTTTCAAGTCGATCTTGCCGCCGCCATTGACGTTGACCAGCTGCGAGGCGAGCTTCAGGTCCTGGCTGCGCGCCACGCCCTTGTCCAACTTGAAGCTGGTGGACAGGGTGGAGAAGGTGGTCTTTTGGTCGTTCTGCGCCGCGCTGTTCCATTCCTTTAACTCCGCCGGCAGATTCTTCAATGCCGCCACCAGGTCGATGCCGGTCAGCGCGCCGTTGTTCAGGCTGAAGGCGGCATCGCCGCTGAGGGTGTTGCGCAGCTCGGCGAAGGATTTGCCGTCGGCGCTGATGTCGATCTGGCCATTGCCCTTGCCGTCCAGCCGGCCAAAGTTGAACAAGTCCACCAGCAGCGGGCGGATCTTCATGCCCTGCAGCGTTTGCTTCACCGCCAGATGCGGCACGTCGCGCCGGCTCAGCGAGGCATCGCCCTGCAGCCGGCCGTCGTAGATGTCGGCCGACATCTGGTCCAGTTCGAAGGCGCGCGGATTGATGCGCACATTGCTGCTGATGTGGTTGATGCGGAAGCGGCCCATTTCCAGCTCGCCGATGGCGATCTTGCCGTTCAGGTCGAAGAAATCCAGCCAGTCCAGCGGGATCTCGTTGGTGTTCTGGAAGATGGCCACCGGATCGCCCTGGGTTTCCGGCAGGTAGCGGTTCAAGTCCAGCTTGCCGATGGACAGCATGGCCTCGTGCCGCGGCCGGATCAGGCCGTACTGGCTGAGCGTGGCGGACACATCGGAGCCGTCCAGCTTGCCGCCGACCCGCAGGTTGAAGCGCGGTTCGTCGATATCGCCGTCCAGCATGCCATCCATGCTGGCCACCAGCTGGCCGCGCGGCAGGGCCGGCGTGGTGATGGTGCTGGTCAGCTTCAAGGGCTGCATGCGCAGCTGGCTCAGCCCGGCCAGCGACAGCGGCGCGTTCAGTTTGACGTTGACCTTGGTGGAGCCGGCCAGCCAATTGAACTCGCCGTTCAGCTTGTCGGCGTACAGCCCGCCTTCGCTCAGCTTCAGATTGTCCAGCGCGGCTTGCAGCTGGTATTCGCTGCGGGCGTAGCTCAGCTTGGCGCTGAGGCTGCCGGACGGCATGGTCAGCTCATGCAGGCTGGCGTTGACCTGCGGTAGCGTCAGCTTGACTTCGCTGGTCGGGCGGTCGCTGTTGAAGCTGATCGTCACGTCGTTGCCGGTGGCCTGCAGCGAGGCGAAATTGAATTTGTAAGAGCCGGCGATGCCGAGCTTGGTTTCGCCCAGCCCCTGGATGTTGCTGATGGCCACGGCGTCCAGTTCCGGCAGGCTGACTTGGTCATCCTGGATGGTCAGCGGGGTGTTCAGCGCCAGCCGCACCGGGCGCTTGTCGTCATCCAGCACGGCGCCGGCGCTAACCTTCGCGGTGCTGCGTAGGCCATCGGCATCCAGGCTGATGCTGGAGAAGCGCTTGTCGGTATGCGTCATCTGGTCGGACAGCAACAGCGTGCCTTCGCGGATGTGCAATTGGTCCAGTTTGAAGCTGTAGCCGTTCTGGTTGTGGCGCTGAAACAGGTCGGCGATGTTCAACTGTCCATCCAGTCCTCGGCTGATGCTGGCGCTGGGACCGTACAACTCGACTCCCTTGATTTCGCGGTTGCCCAGCAACAGCGGCATCCAGGCCAGCGACACGCGCAGCATTTCCACGCGGGCGAAGACGTCGGGCTTGCCGGCTTCGCTGATGCTGACGCGCTCGATATCGAGTCCGGGGGAGGGAAACACATTCGGGGTGATGCGGCCTTCAATGCGCACGGTGCGGCCGCTGTCTTGCAGCGCGTGGGTCAGGTTGCCGCGCACCGCGGCTTCGTCGAACTGCCAGTAGATCAGGGCGCGGATCAGCACCAGCGCGGACACCACGGCCAGCAGACCGTAGGTCGAGATTCTTAGCCACAGCCGGCCTGAGTTCCATTTCATCTGATTTCGCTCGGATAGGCTATGCATGCGGGATTGGTCTTGAGGAATGGGAGGGCGCTGGAGCGGGTGAAGGGAATCGAACCCTCGTCGTAAGCTTGGGAAGCTTCTGCTCTACCATTGAGCTACACCCGCGCGCTTCGCTAGAGCACCCGAATTTAGCGGGTTTCGCCGGGGTTGGCAAGGTTTTGCGGCGCAGCAAGATTAATCGCTGAAGCGGATTTTGAAGTGGCTACGGATTTTAGTCCACTAAGTCATTGATGTGAAAAGGATTGGAGTCTTTTGGTGATTTTGAGCTGGATGTCATTGGGGGAGTCCAACTTGGCAGATGAGATTTCAGCCACTTTTGGACTGACAGAAAGATCAGGATTCAGTGATTGAGACGGTGCTAAAGGTATGCAGTGAGCAAGACTTTGTTATGATTTTGAGTATTTGTTTTGGTCGTATTTAAATTTTCCTTGTAAATTTTGTGTTTTTGTTTATTTTCACAGCAGAAGTAGTTCTAGATTATTTTTTACGTGTTTGTATATTTGATGCTGGCTTATAAAGCTAAAGGTATATTATGAAATATATATGGATGCTGGGTTTGGGTTTGATATCTTCGGCGGCATTTTCACAAGGTACGCCAGCGCCGAGTACATTTCCTATTGTCGCTTTCTAGGAGCTTGAGCCTGTTCCCTCTCCAATTGCTGCGGCAGCAAGTAATGCTGGTGGTAAGTTTAGGCCATTAGATGCCGCAAGTCCATTATCTTATGTTGGGGTTCTTGCTGTTGGATCGACGCTATATGGTGGCTGGGAAATTTTGCAGGCTAATCAGCCTTCCACTGCAGGTAATCATGGAGGATCGCAATTGAGAGTAGTAGTTGATACCATAGGGTATGGTCGGGCACCTATTGCAAAGATTAATGGAATTGTTTTACCTACTTCTGCTCTGTATCAAACGGAGTCGCTATGTAATGTCAATGGCCGATATGCAACTCCTTGCCCTGTCGGTTCTACCGTTGCAGGGTTTCGTCAGTACTTTAATCTTGATGGGCAAAGTACTCCAGGAACATTTTTTTACCAAAATACATCACAAAACTACCCTTGGAATTCCTTGAGTACGCAAGTTTATATTAAATAGGTGATGTATTGTAGTTGTGATTTTAAATATGGTTGATGTGCATCATATGGGCATTCACGGACCTCTGTGGATGCCCATTTTTATCTCCTGCAATGTTTTATGCTAGTGTATCTATGTTTTCGGTTTGATTTTGAAATGATTTGATTAATTGTAAGGTTTTTTCAGCTTGTTGTGCACTTTTGAAGTTTTCACGATATTTGTCGCCGTCAATTAGGGTTTGTAGGGATGTTAGCACATTTATTGGTTAATCGTATGTGTTGGAAAAGTTTTGCGAAAATTGTTCGTTAGAGATGTTTGGTGGAATAAGTGCCAGTAAGGGGCCGGAGTCGTCAAAGGATAATTTTCCATTTTTAATTAGATTGTTCATTGTTGAAACAATTTTATTCGGCGACATGTTGGTAAAGTCATAGTTGTTTGATGTTTCTGGGGTGGGTCGAGTTGAGTAGGCCGTAGCCTGTCTTTCCTGGCTCGCAGGACTTGGGCGGGCACTGTTTTGGTTGCTAGGCGTTGTGGTCTTGAAAGTGCTGTTGTTAATTCCAGTAATCATTTTCTTCTCCAAAAAAATTGGTCAATATATGGAAGTCAGTTCGCCTTGTTTATGATAGTTTCTATGCTTTTACCACTGAGTATGTCAAAGCAAACTATGTGCCACTTGGCTAGGTAAGGTGGCATGACTAGGATAAATCTGTACTTTGTACTGTTTTTTCAGAGGGGCTGTCGCAATGAAAAGGGCTATAGGGGGTTGGGAACACTTAGCTGATTGAGGCTCGACGCAATGTGTGGGTGTTGGGCAGAGACGATCGTTTGATGATAGTGGGAAGGAATTGCCGCTATCGTGGCAGATTTTACTACGTCTCAGTTTTTTTCGATGTTTTTAAAAGATGCTACGGATCTAGCGCACCGGCCATCTTGGCCAGCAGTTCATAGTTTGCCACCTGGGCTGGGCGTATGACCTGATTGCGCAGCTCCTCCGCCGATGGCTGGTTGTCGAGGTCGAAGACGTCCTTCAGCTCGAAGTCCATCGCCGTAGCCATCTCCTCCAGCGGTCTTATGATTTTTTTGCATAGTCTCCGTCTAATGCCAATGACGTTCACATTGAAGCGTTAGCTTATCAGTTTAACCCCGAATGTGATGGATTCCTGTCATAACGCTGTCATCGTCTTTTGAAAAAATGGTTCGGATAATTATTTCAAAGCAGACTGTTTAAACATTAACAATCTTTTGCGTTGGGCAGGCCATGAATATACGTAATAGGATTCTCTTGCTGGTATCGGTCAGCTTCTTGTCCATCCTCGCCGTCGGCGGCTATGCGGTATGGAAATCGCATGCCAATGCCGCGGCCGTCAAATCGGTGACCGAGGGCGAGGTGCCCAGCGCGCTGGCTTCGGCCGACCTGCTCTCGTCGCTGAAGGACGTGCAGCTGGGTATGATGACTTTCCTGCAAGCCTCCGACGCCAATCTGCAGTCCCAAGCCAAGGAGCAGCTGGCCGCCAGCGAGAAGGCGCTGCAGTCGCAGCTGGCGTTGCAGAAGAGCATGGCCAGCAGCCCCACCCAGCGCGGTCTGGCGGATCAGGCTCAGGAGGTGTACGACAACTACGTCGGCGCCATCAACGATACCATCAAGTTCAAGCAGGGCGGGCAGAGCGACTTGGCCGACGCCACCTACGCCGGCGGCGTGCTGCAATTTCATGACAACCTGCAGCAGATCGTCACCACGCTGCGGGTGGAGAAAACCCGCAACAAGGACGAGGCGATCCTGACGCTGAACCGCAACCTGTCCGGCGCCGCGATGACGCTGACGCTGGTGACGGTGGCGACGCTGCTGGCGCTGGGCGTGCTCGGCTGGCTGCTGTACCGCCAGATCGTGCTGCCGATCCGCCACATGCAGGACACCATGAGCGAGATCGCCGACAGCCAGGACTTTTCGCGCCGGGTGCCGGTGGAGCGCGAGGACGAGATCGGCAAGTCCATCGTCGCCTTCAACAGCATGGTGGCGCGCATCGAGGAGAGCAGCGCCCTGGTGCGGCAGAAGAGCAACGACATCCAGGCCATGCTGCAGAACATCCCGCAAGGCATTCTCACCATCGTCGACGGCATGGCGGTGCATCACGAGTACTCCGCCCATCTGGAATCCATCCTGGGACACGGCGACATCGCCGGCCGCAACATCATGGATGTGCTGTTCGCCGACGGCAAGCTGGGCGCCGACGCGCTGTCGCAGGTGGAGGCCGCCATCGCCTCCTGCCTGGGCGAGGACAGCAT
Source organism: Chromobacterium sinusclupearum (assembly GCF_002902845.1). GTDB lineage: Bacteria > Pseudomonadota > Gammaproteobacteria > Burkholderiales > Chromobacteriaceae > Chromobacterium > Chromobacterium sinusclupearum. The sequence goes on along the minus strand of NZ_PPTF01000020.1, from coordinate 76,323 downwards.
GAATTTCGAATTCAACCGCCACTTGCTGGTGGGCGAGCTGGAACGCCAGGGCAAGGTGCTGGATCTGAGCTGGTCGGTGATCGTGGACGAGCAGGACCGCGTGGAGCGGCTGATGCTGTGCGTGCGCGACGTGACCGAGCTGAAGGCCCTGGCCGCCGAGGCCAACGAGCAGAAGCGCGAGCTGGCCATCATCGGCGAGATCCTGGCGGTGAGCCAGGACAAGTTCCACGACTTCATTGCCGGCGCTGTGCGCTTCATCGGCGAGTCCGAGCAGTTGATCCGCCAGTATCCCAACGGCGACCGCGAGGCCATCAATCAGCTGTTCCGCAATCTGCACACCATCAAGGGCAATGCCCGCACCTACGGCTTGTCGCAGCTGACCGACATCGTGCACCAGGCTGAGCAGAGCTACGAGCTTTTGCGTCAGCCCAAGCCGGAAATCGTCTGGGACCAGACCCAGCTGCTGCGCGAGCTGGAAGCGGTGCGCGACAGCGTAGAGCACTACGCCCGCGTCAACGAGGTGAGCCTGGGCCGCAAGGGGCCGGGCCGCGTGGGCGGCGCCGATTTCCTGCTGGTGGACCGCGACCAAGTGCGCGAGATGCTGCAGCGCCTGGAAACCGTCAACACCGGCAATCTGCACGAGCTGATTTCCGTCCACAACAGCGTGCGCCATGTGCTGAGCCGCATGGGCACGGAGCCGGTAACGGAAATCCTGGCCGGCGTGCTGGATTCGCTGCCCTCGCTGGCGCATGAGCTGGGCAAGGACGTGCCGCAGGTGCGGGTGCGCGACAACGGCTATGTGCTGCGCAACCAGGCCTCCGCCACCCTGAAGAATGTGTTCATGCACCTGATGCGCAACGCGCTGGATCATGGTTTGGAAGCCCCGGACGAGCGCGTGGCGCTGGGCAAGAGCCCCCAGGGCGCCATCGTGCTCGACTTGCGTGTGGCCGACGGCCGCCTGGAGCTGGCTCTGGCGGACGACGGCCGCGGCCTGGCGCTGGGGCGCATCCGCGAACGCGCGCTGCAGCAGGGGCTGATCGCCGCCGACGCCGAGCTCAGCGACGAAGAGACTGCCCAACTGATCTTCCGCCCCGGCTTCTCCACCGCGGCCAAGCTGACTGCCGTGTCCGGCCGCGGCGTGGGCATGGATGCCGTGCAGTCCTTCATCAAGCGCGAGCAGGGCAGAATAGAGCTTCGTTTCCTCGACAACGAGCGCGGCATGGACTTCCGCCGTTTCGAGACGGTGGTGGTGTTGCCGGACAGCCTGGCGGTGGCGGTGGAGCCGCGCGCGGCCATCAGCGATGTGGCGCACGTTGCCGCTGAAAACGCCCTGAATCCGGTGTGAGCGCAGCGATGACCGATACCCTGCAAACCTGCCTGCGCACCAAGATGCTGGTGCTGGACGACGGCCAGACCTATTCCGGCAGCCTGAAGCACTTCTGCCGCGACAATGAACTGATCTGCATCCGGCCGCAAAAAGCCGGCGCGGACAACGTGATGGCCATCTTGCGCTCCAATGTGGACTTGGGCGGCATCATGCTGTTCGAACACTACGACGGCCGCAAGGCCGGGCTGGAGCTGGCGCGGCAGATCCACACCGCGCGGCCGGAACTGCCGATTTTCCTGCGCCGCGAGCAGACGCCCAGCCTGGCCGGCCTGTCCGAACGCGACGCGCTGCGTTTTTGCTGCGGCTATACCCTGAACGATCTGCATATTCTCAGCGACGCGCTGGCTTCGTCCATCTTCAGCCGCATCTATCCCAACCCGCTGGTGCGCGGCATCACAGAGATGAGCCGCGACGCGCTGGCGCTGCTGTTTCCGCGCTGCGAAGTGACGGTGCAGGCGCCGTTCCTGGCGGTCAAGGACCGCCTGGTCTACGGCGAGATGTTCACGCTGATCGCCATCGAAAGCAGCTGGTGCCGCGGCTACATGATGCTGCAGGCGGAGGAGTCGCCGCTGATGGCGCTGCTGGAGCCAGAGGGTGATGCCGATCCCGATTTCCGCCAGCTCAACGCCGCATTGGGCGAGGCCACCAATCTGATCTGGGGCTCGTTCAAGAACCGTTACGCCGGCAATGGCGCGCAGCATCCGGCGCTGCTGACCCAGGTGCCCATCATCGTCAACCACCAGCGGCGTTATATCTCCTTCGGCTCGGAAGATCCGCAGCTGTGCATCAAGTACCAGCTGCGCGACCGCGACGCCGCCGACGGGTATGAGGTCACGCTGGTGCAGCGCTTCGTATTCAACCTGTGCTGGTCTCCGGACGAGTTTCAGGAGACGCCTAGTGTCGAATCGCTGGTGGAATCCGGCGAGCTCGAACTGTTTTGAAACCCAATGATAAAGAGGAAGTGAAATGGCTCAAGTTCTGATGGTGGATGACTCCAGCACCGTGCGCAATGAAGTGGCGGATTTCCTGAAGGCCAACGGCATCGCCGTGGTGACCGCGGTGGACGGCAAGGACGGTCTGGACAAGTTGCGCGCCAATCCCGGCATCAAGCTGGTGGTCAGCGACGTCAACATGCCCAATATGGACGGCCTGACCATGGCCGAGAAAATCCGCAGCGAGCTGAAAAACGCTGCGGTCAACGTGATCATGCTCACCACCGAGAACAGCCCGGCGATGAAGGAGCGCGGCAAGGCGGCCGGCGTCAAGGGCTGGATCGTCAAGCCGTTCAACGGCGCGGCCGTGTTGCCTACCTTCAAGAAGCTGGTGACCGGCTGAGCCACGCCGCCGCGCGGACGCGGTACGGAAAGAACGAGATGGACGCAGTAAGCATGATCGCCTTTGTCTGCGCCGGCCTGTGCCTGGCGCTATCGGTCGTGGTTGGCGCGCTGGCTTGGCGCGCCGCCGCACGCCATCGCTTGCAACTGAGCGAGCGCGATGCCCGCATCGCCGAACTGGAGCGGTTGGAGCCTCCGGAGCGGGTGGCGGAGCGTTACCGGCAGCAGCTGGAGGCGGCCGAGGCCGCGCATGGCCGAAAGCTGGATGAGATGAAGGCGCAGTTGGCGCAACTGGAAGCGGAGGCGCAGCGCCTGGCGGAAGCCGCGCGCGAATCGGCGCGGCGCGAATCCCGCGACGAGGCCTTGCAGGCGCTGCAAAGCGTGCGCGCCGAAATGCGCCAGGAGCAGGCGACGCTGGCCGGCGACGTGGAGCTGTTGCTGGGGCTGGTGCAGACCATAGAGCGCTGGCACGAGGAAATGCAGGCCATTCTGGTCAATAACCGCCGCCTGAAAGAACAGAACGAAGACTTCTCCACCATCGTCAAAAACGTGGTGATGCTGGCGCTGAACGCCTCCATCGAGGCCGCGCGCGCCGGCGAATACGGCCGCGGCTTCTCGGTGGTGGCCGACGGCGTGCGCCAGTTGGCGAGCAACGCCGCCGACCTGTCAGGCGAATACAAGAAGAATCTGGAGCGCAACGACCTGGTGACCACCACCACCTTCCAGGATCTGCAGGCCTGCGGCAATATGATCCGCACCGCGGTGTTCGGCCTCAAGGCCTCCAGCGAGCGCATCCTGGCCAAACTGGAAAGCGGGGAGACGGTATGATCAGCCCGGTTGCGGTGGAGTCGCTGGAAAAGATTTGCGAGCAGGCGCTGCGCGAGGGTTGCGGCGTCGGCGAGGACAGCCCTTGCGTGGTGTCGCCGCTGGGCGAGCAGCTGCCGCGATTGGATGTCGTCGGCGACGAACTGATGCTGCTGAATATTTCCTCCTACCATTTCCGTTTCGCCATGTTGTTCCAGTTTGCCGACGATGCCGCGATGAAGGACAGGCTGGCGCGCTGGGTGCGCAGCAGTTCGCCGCTGACGGCGGCCGCGCTGCGCGACGCGCACGGCGAGCTGGCCAATATGATTTGTGGCGCGGTCAACCGTGCGCTGTGCGCCGTCTTCCGCCATGTCGGCATGTCCACGCCGCTGGGAGTGGGCGCCAGCAGCCTCCAGCATCTGGAATTGCTGAACAGCGCCTTGCGCCGCAGCTGGCGGGTGGACATGGGCGGCGGCGCGCATTTTTGGCTGACCACCTGCCTGACCCTGTCGAGCGGCGCCAGCCTGGATTTCCGCTACCAGCCGCCGATGGCTGCCGTAGCGGAGAGCGTGGGCGAGCTGGAGTTGTTCTGAAAACCGTTCAGCCAATCCCTGATCCGGCGTTGCGCTTGCTGCGCTCAGCGGATTCGAGACGATAGACAATCAAGCAAACAGCCCGCGCAGGAATTCCTCCGTCAGCATGCGCGCCTCCGGCAGGTTGTACAGCGTGTGCGGGGCATTCGGCAGCAGAACCAGCCGCGCCTTGGGCATGTCCGCCAGCGCGCGCCGGCTGTCGCCGTCGACTTGGCGGCCGCGGTTGTATTGGCTGTTGCGGCCGAAGAACGGGTCGGCGTCCGACAGCAGGTTCAGCAGCGGGCAGTCGGCATCAAAGCCATTGTCCGCTTTCTCCACAAAGTAATTGTCCTCGCAGCTCCAGCCATAGATGATGCGGCCGGCGAATTCCTGGCCGCGCCAACGGGCGGCCGCCACGCCGCCCTCGCTGCTGCCTGCCAAGGCCAGCCGCTGGCTGTCCACCCATGGCAGTCGCGGCAGCGCTGCCAGCATCATGGCGATCTCTTCTTGCCGCAGCGCGTGCACCGCCTCATATTGCTCCACTGGGGCTGGGCTTTGATAGCGCGGACGCTTGGGGCGGGCGAAGCTGTCCGGCGCCAGCGCGGCGATGCCGAGGGTGTCGCTGGCCCAGCGCTGAAACGCCAGCGTCTGTTCATTCAGGCCGGAGGAGCCGTGCAGGAACAACAGCAGCGGCAACGGCTGGCCTGGTCTTGCTGGCGGAAGCGCCGCCAGCCTGCCTTGCCAGGGCGCATCGCCGCAGACGCCGGCGGGCAGCGTCAGCATCGCTTGGCGTATCGGTTCGGGCAGGTAGGCGGAGTCAGTGCGGGGCATGGTCTTGGTTTGGGGGCGGGGGCGCAATCGATTGTGCCTGCCGCCCTGCGCGGCGGCAACGGGGTCAGTCTTCTTCGGGCCGTAGCCAGACGGATTTGAAATCGAACCAGCCCATGCTGTTGAGACGAAAGTCCTCGATCTGCCCCGGCCCTTTCAGCCGCAGCCAGTTGTGGAACAGCGGCAGGATCCAGTGTTGGCGCACTGTCTGCGCCGACAGGCTGGCCGCGCTGTGCTCGCCGCCGCGCCAGCCGCGCAGCCAGTCTGTCAACGGCAGCGTTGGTTCCAGGCAACGCCGCAGCAGCGGCGTGCCCAGCAGCCAGGCGGGCACGGCGTAATCCGTGCCGCTGCTGAAGTTGACGGTGCCCAGCCACAGGTCCGTTTCGGCCAGTCCCAACTCCCAATCGCTATAGCGATGGACCGCGCACTCCAGCGCGATGCCGTGCGCGGCGAGGCAGCGCGCGATGGCGTCCGCGATCTGGCGGTATTCCGGATGCTGTTCGTAATAAGCCAGCCGCAGCCGCGTCAAAGGCGGGGCGGGCGGGACAGGCTCGGGCTGGACGTGGTGCCAGCGCGGCAGCAGGCCGGAAGCGGCCACCCAGTACTGTCGGGTGGTCGGCGGCGTTTGCTGCATGATGGCCAGCGGCGACAGCGCCTGGGCCAGCCACAGGCGGACGGCATCATCGCGCATGATCGGGGAGCGGCCATCGCACAACAGAAAATAAACGCCGGTTTCCAGCGCCATCTCGGTTTGCTCCTCCACCGGCAAGGGATTGATTTCCACCGTGAGATTGCAGGTTTCCTGCACGTTCAGCGACAGCTGGTCTCCGAGCTGCGGCATCATCCAGATATCCACCTGGTCCAGCAGCGCGCGGAAGCCGAAATAATCGTCGAAGGCTTGCAGCGACAGCCGGTGCGCGTCGTTGACGGCCACTCGGTACGGGC
>NZ_PPTF01000020.1:0-70429 GCF_002902845.1 Chromobacterium sinusclupearum | reverse complement strand
CCGACAGCTCCAGCGCGATGCTTTGCGGCGACAGGCGGCGCACGCCGCGCAGATGGGCGAACAGCGGCTGCGCGCGCAGCCGCGCCACGCTGGCGGCGATGTCGTCCTGACGCAGCTCGCGGCCATCATGCCAGCGCACGCGTGGCCGCAGATGGAAATGCCACTCTAGATCAGAATAGGGTTCCCAGTGGTGAGCCAAGTCACCCTCTATTTCCCCTTTTTCCTCATTCAGCCGGGTCAGGCCGTTGAAGATCTGGCTGACCAGATGGCGTTCGGAACGCCTGAGCGGCGTGCCGGGATGCAGCTTGGGCATCGGCCGGTAGTAGGGCACGCCCAGCACCTGGCGGTCTTCGCTCCAGCGCCGTCCCAACCGCGACAGCAGCAATGGCGCCAGCTGCTGCGGATCGTCACCGAGCAGGGAGACGGCCTGCTCCACCTTGCCTTGTTCCAGCAACTGTGAGGCTTGCTGTCGCTGCAGTTGGCCGATATCGCGCAAAAAGCGCAGCTCCGAGCGCTGGCCGCGTCCCGAGCGGGCGTTCCACTCCAGCCAGCCCAGCGCCTGCATCTGCGCCAGCAGGCTGCGCATGTGGCGGCGGGTGCAGCACAGCAGGTCGGCCAGCTGCTGCAGCGACACGGCGCAGGCTTGACCTTCCAGGCCGCGGTGCAGCCGGCTGTATTGTTGCAACAGACGGTTATGGCTCATAAAGAGGAAATTTGTAGTAAAAAGTCAGCAATTTTTTGTTCACGTTATTGGCGTGACAATACGGTCTCCCACGCAAGGAGTCCAGCATGAAAACCGAACCGATGTCAGATTTCTTTCCGCAATATCTGAGCCGGCAGCGCCGCTTGTTCGGCATCGATCCCTCTGAGGCCATGGCGCAATTGAGCGAGGTGATGCAGTGGCAGGAGGTGGCGGGAAAAAAAGCGGCCGGGGATGAGGCCCGGCCGGCAAGTGAGGAACTGGAGAGGAAACATGCCGGCCCGCTGTCTAGCGGGCCGGGTAAGGCTTACTGCAAGTAAGGCAGATACGGCGCTTCGTCGCGGATGGCGTAGGTTTTGCCGTTCAGTCCCACCGTATAGTGGCTGGGGCCGGAAATCGGCAGGTAGTACACCACGTCCAGCGTCACGCTCTGTCCCGGCGCCAGGTTCTGCCAAGTGGGCAGTTTCACCGATACGCGGTTGAAATCGCCCTTCAGGCCGCCGATATTGCTGCCGCTATGACCGACGTTGATCACCTTGAGGCCGAAACCGGATTGATCGGCGATATTGGCCGGCGCCGAGGTCGGCACGTCGAACTGGAACTCGGTGCCGCCTGGCAGGGTGGTTTGCGAACGATTGACGATGGTGAGCTTGGGGTTGATCGGATAGTTGTTGTCGCCCAGCGCGAAGTTGCCCAGGCTGAAGCCGACATCAATGGCCGCGGTCGGAGCGGGAGCGGCGTCCGCGCGCTTCGCGTTCACCTTGGCCGGCTGGCTGAAGGTGTTGTACAGCAGGTTGGTCAGCGTATTGCCGATGTAGTACTCGCCCTGGCCGTTGTTGCGCTGCGCGTTCCAGTCGTAGTCGCCGGCCAGCTCCCAGAACATCACGCCGCCGATATTGTTGGCGTCGATCCAGGCGGCCTTCTGCGCGATGGACTGCTCATCTTCGGTGGACAGGAACACGTTCTTGCTGGCATTCCACAGCCACGGCGCGGCCAGGGTGGCGTTGTAATTGCGCTGGTAAGTGCCGATGAGCTGGTTGATCGGCTGGGTGACGTCGATGCCGTAGGACGCGAGGTAGCTGCCGGCGATGCCTTTTTCCAGGTTCTTGGCGTGCCACATCGGGTTGGAGCCGCCCGGGATCTCCTTGCCCTTGTCGTCCAGGTCGTGCCAGATATTGTCTATGCCGACTGCGCCATCGCCGCATTCGGTGAGGCCGGTCGGGCAGTTGCTGCCCACCGCGCTGCCCCACAAGCCGTTGCTGCCGCCGGTCACGTTTTTCCAGCCGCGGGTGTAGTAGGGCACGCCCATATTGACGCGAGAGGCCGGCAGGCCGCCGCGGTAGTAGTGGTAGGCCCAGTCTGTGTTGAGATAGCCGATATTGCCGTACTGCGCGGTGCCGTAGACGTTCCAGAACGTCAGTTCGGCATCCTTGCCGTCGTCGTACAGCGCGGCGTTGGGGCCGACGAAGCGATTCCACGAGCCGTGCAGGTCATACGACATCACGTTGACGAAGTCCAGGTACTTCAGGCCCTGGAAGGTTTCCATGCCGCGCAGCAGGTAGCCGGAGGCCGGCACCGCGGCGGTGATCTGGTAGTAGTGGCCGTCCTGGGCGGCGGCGCGGTCCAGCCGGTCGCGCAGCGTCTGCAGCAGCGCCACGTAGCCCTTGGTCAAGGCGCCGAGGCGGGCGTTGGAGAAGCTCCAGTCCAGCGGATTGCCGGCGTTGCTCATCGAGGTCGGATATTCGAAGTCGATGTCCACGCCGTCAAAGCCGTATTTGCGCAGGAAGGCGACGGCGGAATCGGCAAAAGCATTGATGCCGCCTTGGTTGACGCTGCCGTCGGCGTTGACCGTCATGCTGTAGAAGCCGCCGCTGGCCACGCGCTTGCCGCTGGCGTCGAAGTAGCCGCCGGTTTCCGCCCAGCCGCCCACCGAGATCAGCGTTTTCACGCCCGGGAATTTGCGCTTGTACTGGGTCAGCAGGTTGAAGTGGCCCTTATACGGCAGGCTGGCGTCCATCTCGGCGCCGGCCACGCCCGGCCAGGTCATGTCGGTGGCTGGGTTGCCCGGCGCGCCGTCGTTGACCGACAGCTGGTTGTTGCCGTCCACATGGGCGAAGGCGTAGTTGATGTGGGTGAGCTTGCCCCAGGGGATGTTGTTGACCAGATAGGCCGGGCTGCCGTCCTTGCCGGTGCGCCAGCTGGTGAAGTAGCCGATGATGCGGCGGCGGCTGCCGTTGGCCAGCTGTTCCGCGCCGCCCTGCTTGTAGGCCGCGCAATAGGGCACGTCCACGCTGGCGGTCTGCGCCAGCGCTTCGGGCCGGCACAGCGCGTTGCCGGTGGGGGCGGGCACTTGCACCAGCGGCGGGTCGGGCGGCGGATTGGGATTGCCGCCGCCGCACTGTCCGATCAGCAACCACGGGCTGGCGTCGCCGCCCGCCGGGGTATTGCCCTGAGTCCACCATTTGGCTTGCCAGGTTTGGTTCTGGTAGCTGACGCGCTGCCCGCCGTTGTAAACCGTTGCGGCGTTCCAGGCGGGATCGGTACAGCTGTTGTCAGCGGTTTTCACTGATCCGGTTGCTTGTGCCTGCGGCCAGGGCGCGCCGCCGCTCAGCGCGGCATGTCCGGCCAGTAGCGCGGCGCCACCGACGGCGCCGACGGCCAGACTGCTTTTTACCAGCATTAGGGTTTTGCTCACTCTATTCTCCTTTGTCTAAGACGGCGCCAAACCGGATGTTCTAATTTGTATTTAAGTGGTATTAACAAATGGACTCTAGCCGGTCTAAATCGAGAATGCCCCTGTACTTTTTAACAGTCTGGCCTGGCATGGGGAATGGGCTGGCAACCGTTGCGTCGCAGCATGGGCGCTCGGGTATGGAATGTAGATCTATCAAGCAGTTTGGATGGTTTGGACGACTTTGTTCGAGGCGGCAGACGATAGATCAGGGGCGCGGCAAGACAGGGCGATGTGTGAGGCGGCAAGCATGGAAGTCTGCTTGGGGACTAGTGATGCTTATATCCACATTAATACCAGTTGCGCCGCAGGCCAAACGGCGAAGAGCATGCGAGCCAAGGCGCGCCGACGCAAGCAGTCGTACGGCAGGCAGACGCAGCGCAGGGGCAGGGGAGTGAGCGGTATTGAAGGGCGCCGGTGTCGGCGCCCTTGCCGGGTAGGTTCAGCGCGCTGGTTTGATCGGGTGTTTAGGCGTCGGTAGCAGGCCCTGGCTCAGCAAGTGCCAGCCCAGCCACAGCAAAACCAGGATGCCGATCAGCGCCGCCGCGCCGACCAGGAGCCGCAGCGCAGGGCTGAGGCGATTTTTGGCGCTGAAGTCCTCCGCGTCGGCGTTTTCCGCAGCGATGGTTTCCGACGCCGCCAGCGCGGCGATGTCCAACTGGGCGGATTGAGCTTCCGCCGGCGGCGGAGTTGGCTCGATGGCGGCATGGGACACCGGCTCCAAACAGGCTTCAGCGGCTGGAACGGCGGCGGCTTGTGGCTGAATGTTCGCCTCTCCCAGCAGCGCCAGCCGGCGGGTCAGCGGTTCAAACGGCCGCCATGGCGGCATGGGTGGCAGCTTGGGGCGTTGCTCGCGGATGATGCGGCTTTCCAGCAGCACGAACACCGCGCCCAGCAACGGCACCACCAACTGCAGCGCCGGCGCCTGCGTGGCGACCCAGTCTCCCCACAGCGCATCGCTTACCGCCAAGCTGCCGGCCAGCCAGCCCAGCACCGCCGCGCCGGCGGGGATCAGCAGCGGGTAGTCGTCCATCAGCCGCGCCAGCAACAGGCTGCCGTACATCAGCAGGGGCACGCTGAGCATCAGGCCGAATAGCAGAAACCACACGCTGCCCTGCGCGGCGGCGGCCAGCGCCACCACATTGTCCAGGCTCAGCGCCAGATCGGCGCCGACCACCAGCATCACCGCATTCCACAATTGCTGGCTGTGCCCGGCCTGTTCCGCTAGTTGCGATCCATCGTCGCCGTCGGTTTCGCCCAGCAGCAGCTGCATGGCGATGACCAGCAGGATGACGGCGCCGATCAGCTTCAGCATCGGAACCATCAGCAGCACGCCGGTCAGCGCGGCCAAGACAAGCCGCAGCGCGATGGCGAAGCCGGTGCCCCACATGACGGCTCGGCGGCGCAGCGCCGGCGGCAGCGAGCGGCAGGCCAGCGCGATCACCAGCGCGTTGTCGCCGCTGAGAATCAGGTCGAGGAAGGACACCTGAAAGGTCAGGCCAAAGGCATGGGCGAGGCTGTCGGGTTCCATTTTTATCCTTTAGCCCAGGCTGCCGACGATGCCGGCGTACAGGCTGAAGCCGGCCACCAGCAGCAAGAGCGGCGCCAGCGCCAGCCGGTAGCGCCGGCTCAGCTGCAGCGCCGGCGGCAGCTCGCGGCAGGCCAGCCAGTACAGGCCTGCCAGCATGATCGGCAACAGCAGCGCGTTGGCCACCGAGGTGGCGATGGACAGCTTGACCAGATTCACGCCGGACGACACCAGCGCGCCGGTGACGATCAGCATGGCGGCGAAACTGCCGTAGAACCAAGGCGCCTCCAGCGGGTGCTTTTCCAGCGATTCGCGTTTGCCAGCCAGCTCACCCAGCGTCCAGGCGCTGGTGAGGCAAACCACGATGGTGGCGACCAGCGCGCCGCCGGACAGGGCCAGCGCGAACAGCAATTTGCCGCCGGTGGGGCCGAGCAGGCGGGTGAAGCCGCCGGCGATCTGCGGGATGGTGTCCAGGGTTTCGCCGCCGGCGCCGTTGCCGAAGGCCACCGCGGCGGCGATCAGTATGCCGGCGGTGATGACCTGGCACAGAATGGCGCCGAGCAGCGTATCCAGCCGCGCCGGTTTCAGGTCATCCAGCGTCAGGCCTTTGTCCAGCATGGCCGACTGTTGGTAGCACAGCGTCCACGGCATGATGCAGGTGCCGATATTGGCGGCGGCGAGCAGCAGGTAGTCATGGTTGGCCAGCGGCAGCTGGCTGAGCTGCGCCAGCATTTGTCCTGGCGCGGGGTGGGCCAGCCACGCTTCGGCCAGGAAGGCCAGCTCGAACACGCCCAGGCCGATGGCGATGCGCTCCACCGAGCGGTAGCTGCCGGTGCACACCATGATGAAAATCAGCGCGCACAATAGCCCTATGCTGTGCCAGACCGGGATGCCGAAGATCTGGGCTATGCCGGCCAGGCCGCTCAGTTGGGTAGCCAGCGCCCCCAGGCAACTGGTCAGCAGCAGGGCTGCGGAAATCCGTTCGGCGCGGCGTCCCCAGCGCCGGCGCACCAGTTCGCCATAGCTCTTGCCGGTGCCCAGCGCCAACCGTATCGTCAGCTCCTGCGCCATGTACAGCACGGGGATCAGCAGCAGGAGCAGCGGCAGCATGCGGTAGCCCCAGTGCGCGCCGCTCTGCGCGGCGGCGATCACGCTGCCGGTTTCGGTGTCGGCCAGCATCACCACCAGGCCGGGGCCGACGGCCGCCAGCAGGTGGCGCAAGCGGCGTAGTGTGCTGGGTGGCAGCGCCATGCTGGCTTCGCTCATGGTTTGGCGCCCACGGGGCCGTTTTTCAGGTCATGCAGCAGCGCCGAATCCGGCGACAGCACCAGCACCGGCGCGGAGTCCGCCAGCGACTGGCGATAGGTCTGCAGCGAGCGGTAGAACTTGTAGAACTTGGGATCGCGGCTGAAGGCCTGGGCCAGGATGCGGCCGGCCTCGGCGTCGGCCTCGCCGTGGGTGATGGCGCTTAGGCGCTGCGCCTCGGACAGGATCACGGTGCGGTCGCGGTCGGCCTTGGCCTGGATTTGCTGCGCCCATTCCGCGCCCTGGGCGCGCAATTCCTTCGCCTCCTGTTGGCGGGCGGATTTCATGCGGTCGTAGATGGCCTGGCTGGTTTCCAGGGGCAGGTCGGCGCGGTGCAGTTGCACTTCCGTCACTTCCAGGCCCATCGGCCGGGCGCGTTCCACCACTTCCTGCTGGATGCGTTCGACAATGCTGCGGCGGCGCGGCGACAGCAGGTCGGTCAGCGGCGCCTTGCCCAGCTCGCGCCGCAGCGAGGTGCTGACCAGTTGCGTCAGCTGCGCGCGCGCCTGCTCCTCGGTTCGCAACGCCTGATAGAAGCGCAGGGTATCGGCGATGCGATAGCGGGTATAGGTTTCCACTTCCAGCCGCTTCTCGTCGCCCAGAATGATCTGCTCCGGCGGCGGCGCCAGTATTTGCAGGCGGGTATCGTAATACTGCACGCTATCAATCAGCGGCAGCTTGAATTTCAGCCCCGGCTCGCCGTCCACGTTGACCGGCGCGCCCAACCGCACTACTAGCGCCTTCTGCCCCTCGTTCAACGTGTATTGCGCCGACAAGGCCAGCCATACGGCGGCGATGCCCGCCACCCAGCCTATCCCGCGCCATTGCTTGTCCATCAGCGGTTCTCCTTGCCGGCCTTGGCTTTGTCCTGCAGCTGCAATAGCGGCAGCACGCCGGCGCCGTTCTTGCCGGTGCCGTCTATCACCACCTTGCTGGCCTTTTTCAGCATCTCGTCCATGCTTTCCAGATACAGGCGCCAGGCGGTCACATCCTTGGCTTGGGCGTAGGTCTGGTACACCGAATCAAAACGTTTGGCCTCGCCCTGCGCCAGATTGACCACCTGGCTGCGATAGGCCTCGGCCTCCTGGCGGATGCGTTCCGCCTCGCCGCGCGCCTTGGGCAGGATGTCGTTGCTGTAGGCCTGGGCCTCGTTGCGGGCGCGCTCCTGGTCGGCGCGGGCGCGCTGCACATCGTTGAAGGCGTCGATCACCGCCGCCGGCGGGTCCACCCGCTGCAGCTGCACCTGGGTGATCAGGATGCCGGCTTGCTGGGCATCCAGCCTTTGCTGGATCAGGCCGCGGGTCTCCTCGGCCACCTGTTGGCGGCGGTTCGACATCGCCGCCTGGATGGGGGTGTGCGAGAGCACCTCGCGCAAGGCGCCTTCGGCGGTGATGCGCAGCGCCTCTTCCGGCTTGTTGGTGCGGAACAGGAACTGGCCGGCGTCCTTGATGCGCCAGAATACCGCGCAATCGGCCTCGACGATGTTTTCATCGCCGGTCAGCATCTGTTTCTCGCGCGGGTCGGCCGCGTCCGGCGGCGAGCCTTCGTACAAATTGGCCAGCTTCAGTTGCTTGATCTGGGTGGCCTTGGGCAACTGCACGGTTTCGATCGGCCAGGGCAGGTGGTAGTGCAGGCCGGCCGAGGTGGTGTCGGTCCAGTGGCCGAAGCGCTGCACCACGCCTTGCTCGTCGGGCTGCACGCGATAGATGCCCGAAGCCAGCCAGACGATGGCGGCCATCCCGGATAACAGCGCCAGCCCCTTGCCGCGCATGCCTAGCAACGCCAGCGTGTAGTCCAGGCGCTGGCGAATGGCGCCGAATGTCGAATCCGCGGCGTGGGTTTCTCTGGGAGGGGACTGGCTGGGCATGGAGGGGCATCCTGGTGTTTTGACCTTCTTGTTAAGCGGGTTAACGCAGTCGATGCCGCTTGGATGACATCTGTTGCCAATTTAGCCCATTGCAGATGCGTTCGGGCGGCAACCATCGCAAACCTAGCTTATCCATATTGCATTGAATTGTTTGCAAGACATATGCTGTGGTGGGCAGATGGCTGGCGGATGGCGCCGGCGGCACCGTTGCCCATTTATCGGGATGATGGCATGCAAGCGTTGAAGGGATGGATGTGGAAACTTGGCGTGGCCGCACTGGGCTTGATCGTATTGTTCAATATATTGGACAAGACCATATTGAGCTGGACCGTGATCAATCCCGGCTATACCGGCATCAAGATCAACCGTTTGGTAGACCGCGGCATCAGCAAGGAAAACGTGGTCACCGGCTTTGTGTTTTACAACCCCATCCAGAGCGTGGTGGTGGTGTACCCCACCTTCGTGCAGCGCGAGGTATGGACCCGGTCGGCTACCGAGGGCAGTCCGGCTAACGAGGAGTTGAGTTTCAATACCAAGGACTCGGTGCCGGTGGCGATAGACGTGGCGGTGTCCTACCTGCTGCGCGCCGACAAGGTGCCGGAGTTCTATACCCGTTTCCGCGCCGACGACATCTCCAACTGGACGCATGGCTATCTGCGAGACACCGCCCGCAATATCGTGGTGGCCATCGGTTCCGAATACAGTTTTGACGATATCAACGGCGTCAAGAAGGAAGAGTTTCTGAACCGCGTGGCGGCGGAGTTGAACCGGCGCACGCAGCCGATAGGCGTGACCATCCAGCAATTCGGCCTGGTGGGGGCGCTCCGGCCGCCGCCGGAACTGGCCAACGCGGTCAATGCCAAGACCAAGGCGATCCAGGACTCCATCCGCACCGAAAACGAAGTGCGCGCGGCCCAGGCCGAGGCAAGGAAAAAGGTGGCGATTGCCGAGGGCGAGGCAGCGGCCAACCGCGCGCTGGCCTCGTCGCTGGACGACAGGCTGCTGGCCTGGGAGAGGCTGAAGCTGCAGCGCGCCTACATCGATAAATGGAATGGCCAGATGCCTGGCGTGGTCAGCGGGGAGGGCGGCGGCATGCTGCTGAATATTCCGGCGCCCGCCGTGCAGAAATGAGGCGCTTTAGCTGAGGCAGGTCAAGCGGCCAGCAAGGATTTGCCTTTAGCATGGGGTCATGAGCCGGCGCGGCCAGCGCCGACACCCCACCCAGGAGGCTGCTGATGTTTCCCGAATACCGCGATCTGATTTCTCGCCTGAAGACAGAAGATGCCCGTTTCGCCAAGCTGTTCGACCTGCACAACCAGCTGGACCAGCAGATCAAGAACATGGAAGAACGGATTGTTTCCGCTACTCAGCAGGAAATTGAAGTGCTGAAGAAAGAAAAGCTGAAGCTGAAGGACGAGTTGTACGTCTTGTTGAAGTCGCATACGTCCTGATTGCCTCATCGCTTGTCCGCGTCGTATAGGCCGAAACCATTGGTTTCGGCTTTTTTGCTGCACATGAGAACAGTTAGAACTAAAACTATAAAACGATCATGCAGCGACGGGGACGCAACCATGCACTTCGACGAAGTCCACAGCAAACATTTTGTCACCCTCAGCAGGACGCCGCAGCCGCATGTCCTGATGGAGCAGGCCCTGGTGGCCATGGGAGGCGGCGGCAACGACGGCATGAATTTCCGCAAGCAAGCGCTGGCGGCGGCGGGATGGAGCTATGACGGCCTGGTGCCGTTCGCCAAGCATCCCGATCATGCCGCCCAGGCCTTTAACAAGCTGCGCCAGGCTTTCGCCAAGGCAGACACGCCGGAGCAGCTGTTGGAGGCTTTGGGAATCAATGAGGGCCTGATCTGATCCTTGCCAGGCCGGATCGGCCTGGTAGACAATCCCAACTTTCGCGGCAAACCCGCCCTGTGTTGCGGCACGGTGCCCGTTTGCCGCGTTTTCACGATCCATGTCAACAGCCCTTATGCGAGCGCTTGTTCTGCTTGCCGCGATTCGCCTTGTCTCCGGCTGTTTTAATAGTCGCTCTTATTCCTTGGTTTGCTTGAACTCTATGACAACAGATCTGGCGGCGCTTGCTGCATTGAAATGCCAAAAGAAAAAATCGTCATCTAAGTTGATGCTTATTGCTTGTTTGCTGGTGTTCGTTACTCAGATGGCCACAACCGTTTACTTGCCATCGCTTCCGAAAGTGATGAGTGAATTGTCGTTAAGTCGCCCCTTGGCTGAGGCGACAGTCGCCGTGTTCGTGATGGGAGCGGCGCTGGCCGTGCCATTATGGGGGGATATCGCGCAGAGGCGCGGACGGCGGGTGGCGCTGAACGGCTCGCTGGCGCTGTTCGTGCTATGCGACTTGCTGCTGGCTCTGACAAACTCCGGGGCGATCATGCTGGTTCTGCGCGCGGCGCAGGGCATTGCCGCTGGTGGTTGCGCCATCGTAGGCCGCATTGTGGTGCGTGATGCCTGGAGCGGCGATGAACTGGTGAAGCGGTTGTCGTTATTGTCGGTGGCGTTCATCACCGCCATGGGGGGCGGTCAGTTCATCGGCGGGCTGATCGGCCAGTATGGCCATTGGCGCTATGGTTTCCTTTTATTGGCGACGATCGGCCTCGCCATTGCTTGGCTGGGGCGCAACCTGCCGTTGCAAGCAGGTGGAGTCGGCCAGAGCGGCATCTTGTCCAGTTACCGTGAACTGTTGGCGCGACCACGCTTTTTGTATGCGTCCTGCGCCGGCGGAGCGGGCTTCGCCGCCATCGTTGTATTGCAGCAGGCCAGTCCATTTTTGTTTCAGCAGCACTATGGCTTGTCTGTGGCCGCATATGGCGCGGTCGGCCTGTTGCTGGGCGCGGCTTATTTTGCTGGGGCGTTATTGGTCAATCGCAGCGTGCTGCGGCTGGGTGCGGCCCGCTTGCTCAAGGGCGGCAGCGTGAGTCTTGCCTTGATCGCCTTGATGTTGGCCGGATGCTGGCTGAGTGGCGGCTTGGACGGGGCGAGCGGCATGGTTGGATTCTTGTTGCTGTATGGTCTGCTGACCTTCTGCCAGGCGGTACTGTTTCCCAACAGCATGGCGCTGGCGGTGTCGGAAGGGCCGGATCATGGCGCGCATGCGATGGCGTTGTGCGGTTTCCTGCTGCAAACCTTGGCCGGGCTGGCGGCGATAGGCGCGGTGTTGCTGCGAGCCGGCTCTGCCTGGGCTTGGGCCATGGCGGCGCTGGGTCTGCTCTGCGCCTTGTTGGCCATGGCTTGGGCTGTGGCTCCCCGGCGTGGCGCTTGAGAAACTGGCTTACTGCTGCGGCTCCAGCAATTGGTGGCCGTAGGAGTTGTCTATGGTGCAGCGCCAGGCGCCGTCAGTGTCCTGAGCGAAGACATAGGTGGCGTCGCGAGTGATTTCGTCCAGCTCATCCGCCTTCAACCGGGTTTTGGCCAAGGCCAGCGCGCTGGCGCAGCTGTGCAGAATATGCACGGCATCCTGGCTGACTTGCAGGCTGTGGTTGAAATGGGCGGCGATGGCGATAAAGGCTTGCCGGATCTGCTCTTTGCCGCAGGCGTTGAGTCCAGGGCGGATCACCAGAACGGCGTCGTCGGCGTAGAAATCCATGAGCCGGTCAAAGTCTTGCGCGTTGATCGCCACATCGGCGGCGGCGATCAGCTGGGCGACGGGATGATCTTGCATGGCGGCCCCCTCATGCGGACGATATCGCCACTTTACGCCGGTTTGCGCGGTCTGGATATCCGGCGCGCAGGGCAGCGTCAGCGCCGCCTAAAACTCAGCAACAGCACATCGCGGATGCCATCGCGGGAGGGGTCCAGTTGCGCGACCGGCGTCACCCCGTGCAGCACCCGTTCGTCGTTGATGAGAACCAGGTCCAGCGGGTCGGTCAGCGTGAACTCGGCCAGCGGCTCATGTTCCAAGTTGTACAGTTCGGTGGCGCCGTTCACCAGATTGTGCCGGCCCACCATCATGATCAACAGAAACTGCATGCCGTCGCGATGTATGCCTTCCGGGGTGGGTTTGCCCGACAGGCGGTTGCGCGCCTCGATCCGGTACTGGTGCGCCTCGATGTGCCACGGCGTGTATGGCGAGAGCTTGCCGAACACGCTGCAAGCGAGCTTTAGCACGGATTGCATGGTGTGGCCGAGCAGGATCTCGTTGCGTATCGGCTCGTAGTGGCGCGGCACGCCGCCGTTCAGCGGATTGTAGAAGCGGCTCTGGTAATGCGGCTGATGCGGCTCGGCGCGGGCGTGGCGCGCGCCAGGCTGGGCGCTGAGCGTGGCATGCAGCCGTTTGCGGTAGCGGCCGCCATCCGCCATGAATTTGTCCAACTGCAAGTGGTTCCAGCTATCATGGAACGCTTCCCAGTCATCCAGCGCCGACGCATTGCCCTGTAATAGCAGCTGACGCGTCCTATCCGCGGGAAGCAGGCAGAAATCTTGGCATGCCAGCCTTTGGCAAACCGGCTCGAGTAAGGCGTCATCATTCAGCATCGCAGGCTGCTGGGGCGAGTAAGATGCCGAGCTCATGCTGTTGTCCTGTTTTGTCGATTTGCGGATTGTGCCCGGTTTTTTGGAAAAACAAAAATAAATATTTGTTATAAATTGCACATGTCAATTGGGATTTTTGAGTCCATCGCTGGCGCTTCCATCCACCTCAATCAAGGAGCAAGAGTAGCCCATGACCCTGTTCGCCATCGCCCGTCGTTCCCTATTTGTCCGCCTCGTGCTGGCTCGGCCCCGCTTGAGCTGGTCGGCGTTGTTCGGCATGTTGGTCATCCTGATCCTGCCTTATGTCGTCGAGATGCACGATGTCACTCGCTACATCGTCGGCTGGAACGCCGGCGCCTGGCTGTATCTGGCCTTGGCCGGCGGCATGATGTTCGGGCCGCGCCGCCAGTCGGTGAGGCATTGGGCCAGATTGGAGGATGAAGGACAGTGGCTGGTGCTGTTGCTGGTGTGCCTGGCGGCGGCGGCCAGCCTGAGCGCTATCGTGATGGAGTTGGCGGTGGTGAAGGACATGCACGGCTGGCAGCGCGCAACCCATATCGGTTTGGCGGTGCTGACGCTGTTGTCGTCCTGGGCGTTTACCCATGTGATGTTCGCCTTGCACTATGCGCGGGCCTTTTATGCCGAGGAGGCGCGCGGCGGGTCCGGCGGCTTGGAGTTTCCGGGCACGGATCAGCCGGACTACAGCGATTTTCTGTATTTTGCCTTCATCATCGGCACCTCGGGCCAGACCGCGGACGTCAGCTTCACCAGTTCTTGCCAGCGCCGCACCGGGACCGTGCATTGCGTGCTGGCTTTCTTCTTCAATGCCACCGTGCTGGCGTTGATGATCAATATCGCCGCCGGCTTGATCTGAATACGGCAAATGAAAACGCCACCGGTTCTTACCGGTGGCGCTTTGCCGGAAGCCGTTAAAAATCAGGCTGCGGGCGGCTCAGTGTCGATGAAGGACTGGCGTTGGTTCAAACGCTGCAGCAGCCCGTCCAGGTTCGGATACGCGGCGCGCCATTGGATTTCCGGCGCGCGGAAGTCCAGATAAGCCAGGCAGCAGCCAACGGCGATATCGGCCAGGCTGTAGCCGTGGCTGGTGCACCATGGCTTCTCGCCCAAGTCTTCCGACAGCGCGGCCAGGCCGCGCAGAATCTTGCCGCGCTGGCGCTCCACCACTTCCTCCATCTGCTTTTCAGGCGGGCGGCGATGTTCCAGCACGATGGTCACCATGGCGTCGATGATGCCGTCCGCCAGCGCCTCCCAGCGCCGGGTGTTGATGATCTGACGGTTGTCCTGCGGCAGCAGGCGCGACACGGGCGAGCTGTTTTCCAGATATTCGACTATCACTCGCGAGTCATACAGCGTGGAGCCGTCGTCCAGTTCCAGCACGGGCACCTTGCCCAGCGGGTTGTACTCCGGCACGCGGGTGTTGTCGCTCCAGGGCACATCTTCCTCGAGCGGGCAGTCGATTTTCTTTTCAGCCAGCACGATGCGCACCTTGCGGGCATAGGGGCTGGTCAAAGAGGCGATCAGTTTCATTTTCGGCGATGGAGAGATGACGGGGAGGTTGCCGGCCCCCGGGGCGGCCAGCACCTAACTTTAGCGCAAGCCGGCCGGGGCTGAAAGCCTTACTTGAGTTCGACCTTGCCGCTGACTTGCAGTTGCAGCTGGCTTTGGCCCGGTTGCAGGTCTGGCTGGGCGACATTGGCTTCGGCGCCGGCCATCGCCGCCTTCATCATCATGACCGGGGGCCTGAAGCCGTGGTTTTGCTGGCCGATGTCCAGCTGCTGAATGTTGACCACGCTCTTGCCCAGGGCCTTGGCGGCGATCTCGGCCTGGCTCTTCAGGCTGGCGATGGCCTCCGGAATCATGCCTTGCTCGGCCTCGCGCCGCGCCAGATCGGATACGCCGAATTGCACGCCCTGCAACAGCATGGTTTGCTGCAGCTTGGCGATCAGTTCTGCCGCCTGGCTGAAGTTGCGGCTCTTCAGCTGGATTTCCGAACGGCCTTGCCAGCCGTTGATCTTGCCGTTCTTGTCGTAGCTGGGCCAGGTGTTGTAGCTGCCGCTGGAAAGCTGGACTTCCTTGTATGTTTTGCCCTGTGCCAGGCCGCTGGCGGTGATCTTGTTCAACCTGTCCGCCAGGACTGCCGCTTGACTGTTGCTTTGTTGCACATACAGCGTGGCGGAGATCTCGTCGTTAGGGACTTCGCGCTGCGCATTGGCGGATAGATTGAGCTGAATGCCGTCAGCGACGGCGAACGGCGCCGCGCCAGCCAATAGGCAGCACATCAGCATGGGTTTGATGCGGGATTTTTTCATTTCGGCTCCTGAGCGGATGGATGGCGGAAAGTAGACTCCGCTTCGATTCACTTGGCAAGCGCCGGTTCCATGCTGTGTGGCATTTTCATTGTCGATGAAAAATGCCAAACGGCCGCATTTGGGCCGTTTGGCAAGCCATGGCTGGCGGTCAGGCGATGTATTCGTAGCCCGGCAGCGTCAGGAATTCGACGAAGTCGTCCGAGGTGGTCAGCAGGTCGAACATCTTGGCCGCGTCGTCATACTGTTGCGTCCAGCGGCTGCCGTATTCGGCTTTCAGCTTGGCCACTTCCTGGGCCTGCAGCGCGCGGAACAGCTCGACTGTGACCTTGCGGCCGTCGTCCAGCACGCCCTTGGGCGAGCGTATCCATTGCCAGATCTGCGAGCGGGAGATTTCGGCGGTGGCGGCGTCTTCCATCAGGTTGTGGATGGGCACGCAGCCGTTGCCGGAGATCCAGGCACCCAGATACTGAATGCCGACGTTGATGTTCATGGCCAGGCCCGCCTCGGTGATCGGCGCTTCCGGCTGGAAGTTCAAGAGATCGGCGGCGCTCACCTGTACGTCCGGGCGCTGCTTGGCGATCTGGTTGGGCGCGTCGCCCAGCACGGCGCTGAAAGCGGCGTCGGCAATCGGCACCAGGCCCGGGTGGGCCACCCAGCCGCCGTCGTAGCCGTCGGTGGCGTCGCGGTCCTTGTCCGCCTTGACGCCGGCCAGCGCCTTTTCATTGGCCGCTGCGTCGTTCTTGATCGGAATCAGCGCCGCCATGCCGCCTATGGCCGGGGCCTGGCGGTGGTGGCAGGTCTTCAGCAGCAACAGGGCGTAGGCGCGCATGAAGGGCACGGTCATGGTGATCTGGGCGCGGTTGGCCAGGCAGAAGTCGCGGTTCTGCTTGAACTTCTTGATGCAGCTGAAGATGTAGTCCCAGCGGCCGGCATTCAGGCCGGCGGAGTGCTCGCGCAGTTCGTACAGGATTTCATCCATCTCGAAGGCGGCGAGGATGGTCTCGATCAGCACCGTGGCCTTGATCGTGCCTTGCGGGACGTTCAGCTCGTTCTGGGCGAACACGAACACATCGTTCCACAGCCGCGCTTCCAGATGGCTTTCCATCTTGGGCAGATAGTAATAGGTGGCGCTGCCGTGTTCGCGCAGGTAATGGATGTTGTGGAAGAAGGACAGGCCAAAGTCGAACAGGCTACCGGACACGCTCTCGCCGTCCACCTTGACGTGCTTTTCCATCAAATGCCAGCCGCGCGGACGCAGCAGCAGGGTGGCGATGCTGTCGTTGAGCTGATACTGCTTGCCTTCCGGGCTGGTGTAGGAAATGGTCTTGCGGTAGGCGTCGCGGACATTGATCTGGCCGCTGATCTGGTTGTCCCAGCTCGGACAGTTGGAGTCCTCGAAGTCCGCCATGAAGCTCTTGGCGCCGGAATTCAGCGCGTTGATCATCATCTTGCGCTCCACCGGGCCGGTGATTTCCACGCGGCGGTCCAACAGGTCCGCCGGCAGCGGGGCGATCTTCCAGTCGCCGGCGCGCACGGCGGCGGTTTGGGGCAGGAAGTCCGGCAGCTTGCCGGAGTCCAGCTCCGCCTGGCGCGCCACGCGGGCTGCCATGCGCTCGCGGCGCGTGGCCTCGAAGCGGCGATGCAGCTTGGCGACGAAAGCCAAAGCCTCGGGGGTGAGGATTTCGGCGTAAGCCGGGGTGACATCGGCGAGGATTTCCACGCCCTGCGGAAGATTGGCTGCCATGCGCGCGCTCCTTGGATAGCGGTAAGGGAAAAAGAATTGCTGCAATGCAATGATTGACAGTCTATTCGGCGCGCGAGTAAAAGGAAATGGCATGATTTGCATAACATTTTTTACTTTTAGGTAGCTAATGAGCGAGCTGAAGCAGCTGGAAACCTTTGTTGCCGTGGTGGGCCTGGGCAGCCAGTCGGCGGCGGCGCGGCAGCTGGGCGTGGTGCCCGCCATGGTGGGACGGCGGCTGGACGCGCTGGAGGAGCGGCTGGGCGTGCGCCTCTTGGTGCGGACCACCCGCAGCGTGGCGCCGACGCAGGAGGGCGAGGCTTTCTATGAAGATTGCCAGCGCATCCTGGCCGATCTGACAGAGGCCGAGGCGGCGGTGGCGTCCGGTAGCGGCAAGGCGCGCGGCCATCTGCGCTTGTCCGCCCCGGCCGGTTTCGGCCGCCGCCACGTAGCGCCGCACGTCGCGGCGTTTCAGCGCCTGCATCCGGAAGTGAAGGTCACTTTGGACCTGTCCGATAGATTGGTGGACTTGCAGCGCGATCGCATCGACTGCGCCATCCGCATCTCCGACCTGGCCGATTCCAGCCTGGTGGCCATCCGCCTGGCGGAGAACCGCCGCGTGGTGGTGGCCGCGCCGGCGTATCTGGCCGCTCACGGCACGCCGCGCGCGCTGGAGGATTTGCAGCATCATCAATGTTTGTCGTTGGGCGAAAGCCAGAGCCGAGGCTGGAGCTTTGTGCGTGATGGCAAACCGGTGAATCTGAAAGTCAGCGGCGCGCTGGAGTGCAATGACGGCGCGGTATTGCATGATTGGGCCTTGCATGGTCTGGGCCTGGCCTGGCGGTCTCTGTGGGAGGTCAAGGATGACTTGTCCAAGGGGCGGCTGGTGACGGTGCTGGATGATTACGCCTCGCCGGATTACCCGGTCTACGCCGTGCTGCCGCAGAGGCGCTTTTTGCCGGCGCGCGTGCGCCATTTCATCGATCATCTGCGGGCGGCTTATGCGGCGCCCGGCTATTGGGACTAAGAGCCGCTCACAAAACCTCGTTAGAGAACCTGAGCCAAGGCGCGCCGACGCAGACAGTACTTGAGTACGGCAAGGAGGCGCAACGCAGGATCAGGGGTTTTGTTAGCAGGTCTAAGGCGGTTTGCCGCGGCGCGGCCATCTTGCTAAGGTGGGCGCTTGGCGCGAGGGGCCGCGCGATTCAAAGACAAGAACGTGAACAAATATCACCAGATTTATGCCGATATCGCCGCCGATATCGATAACCAGCGATACGCCCAGGGCGACAAGATCCCATCCGAATCCGAACTGATGCACCACTACGAGGCCAGCCGCGGCACCGTGCGCAAGGCGGTGGACATGCTGCAGGAGCGCGGCTATGTGCAGAAAATCCACGGCAAGGGCATGTTCGTGCTCAAGCCGGGCAATATCGAATTCCACCTCAGCGGCATCGTCAGCTTTCAGGAAATGAATGAGCGCATGGGCCGCCAGGTGGCCTCGCGCGTGGCGGAACTGGCGCGCGCGCCGGTGGACGCAGTGCTGGCCCAGGCCACCGGCTTGCCGCAAGGCGAGGAGATGGTCAGGATCAAGCGGGTGCGCAATATCGACGGCGAAAACGTGATCCTGGACGTGAATCACTTCGTCGCCGAGCTGATCCCCGGCCTGACCGAAGACATCGCCGCCGGCTCCATCTACCGCTACATCGAGCAGGAGCTGGGGCTGACCATCAGCTATGCCCAGCGCATCATCGAGGCCCAGCCTTGCAGCGACGACGACCGCCGCTACCTGGACCTGAACGGCATGGACCATGTGATCGTGGTCAAAAACCTGACCCACCTCTACGACGGACGGCTGTTCGAATACACCGAGTCGCGGCATCGTCTGGACAAGTTTTATTTTACGGATATCGCGCGGCGCTAGCGTTTTCCCTCAGGACGAGGGGGAGCTGAGTTTATGTAAGTGGACTTTGGGCAGGGATAGGGCGTCATCAGCCGCAAATAGACGGCGTTGGCAAGCGTGGCGGTGCCGGTGTGGTTGCCGAATGCGGGGTCGATGAAAGCGTCCATGCCCCGAATTGTCGGGGCATGGATGTGGACATTAGATGAGAAGACCTTCAGTAGGAAATTACCCCTCGCCCTTCGTAATTGCCTTTGGAAGGAGCTCGATTACAGATTTGACACTGCTTGGAGAATCGCTCGTCCCAGTTTTAGTATACCCAGTCTCCTGAGCAGTGAAGATGCATTGTGCTGCATGAGTCAGTACGATATCTTTGTTGTCTGGATTGACTGCCCCGTCGGCAAGTGCCTTGAAAGTCTTTAAGGCATTCTCTCTGTGGCGATTCACAATTTCATTGTGGCGATGAGCTTGATAGTTCCGGACGCATACTCCAAGCAAGAATACAAGAACGCCAAATAGCATTAACTTACCCACGACCAATTGTGCTGCTTGATATGTTGACTTCGGTTCAAGAGCAGGTGTGAATGCCGCCACTAACGTCAGGGTTGCAAAAACACCAACTGCCACAGATGCCTTTGTTACATAACCACGCCAAATCTTGGATTCATCATTGTGTAGTTTTGCCTCTTCTTTAAAGTAAACTGCCTGTTGGGAAACACCATGCTCGGCTGCTACTTTGCGTACCTCGTTTAGTATTCCTTGTGCATCCTCTTTCGACTTTTCTAGCTCTTTTGTTGCCCCGGCTGCATTGTCTTTTATGGTCTGAATAACTCCTCTGGCCTCTGATTCCAAGAGCTGAACATCAGTTGCCTTACTTACTCCGTAAGCAATGAATTGCCAAAGCTGAGAGAATGTATTGGAGTATGCGGACTGCAGTCCGGAAATTATATTATCTCTCTGAGGGGCTATATTTGTCCCCGCTAAACTGAATTCTAATATTTGCTCAAATCTATTATAGTCAGCGTTTGCGGTTGTTAGTATTCTATTAAGAAGATCGTCAGGCAAGTCTTCAAGGCATGACCTTGTTAGTCTTTTGTAAACCGAAATTAACTTTGTTGCAGGTTCGACAGCGGCTTCAAAATTCATGCTTCCGAGATCAGATTTTCGTATCAGAGTCTTAACATCAAACTTCTGCATCCGCTCAACAGATTCTATTGTCTTGCCCAATGTTTCGCTCATCACAGTTCCAAGTTGTTACAGGTGCATGCCATCGTACTTTCAAACTGGCTGCTCTGTCATTCTCCCTGAGTACCCTGGATGCCTGTGATGCACCAAGATCTTCCCGCTGGCCACCACATCTTCTGTCGCCACCACCACGTACCACGTATCCCGGATGCTGTCATGATGGTGCAGCCCGGCGGAACTCCCGGCCTCGCCGGGATTCCGCCCTACGGGAGGCGGTTCTGTAGCGTGGATGCCCCGCAGGGGCGATCCACCGTTGATGGCAAAATGGATGAATGAGACAGACAGGCCCGGCGCAGACCGATCTGCCCGGGCCTTTGTTTTGCCTTTGTTGCGTAATGGCGGCATCCCGTTTGATATTCCGCAAACTCGTACAGACGAGTGTTGACCAACTTGTATGTACGAGTTAACGTGCATCCAGTTGTTATGAGGACAATCAACACCATAGGGCGGATTTGCGGCATCGTTGCCGGGTGCGCGTCCGCCGTAGCAACCAGGGACAGGGAGGGATGATGAGTCACAACTATCAAGCGATTGCCGCGCAGATACTGAAAAACATCGGCGGCGCGGCCAATATCCGGCAGGCCGCGCACTGCCTTACCCGGCTGCGCATTTCATTGCGCGACGACACGCTGGTGCAGGGGGAGGCGTTGCGCCAGGTGGATCTGGTCAAAGGGCACTTCAGCAATGCCGGGGTGTTCCAGATTGTGATCGGCTCCGGCGATGTGGATCGCGTCTATGCGGAGCTGGTGAAGCAGGGCGGCGTGGCGCGCGCCACCATCGCCGACGTCAAGGCCAGCGGCGACGCCAAGCAGAACCGGCTGCAGCAGCTGGTCAAGGTGTTCTCGGATGTGTTCATGCCGATATTGCCCGCCATCGTCATTGCCGGCCTGCTGATGGGCGCCAATAACCTGCTGGGCGCCAAGGGCATGTTCATCGAGGGCAAGAGCCTGCTCGATGCCTACCCTGGGCTGGATGGCTTGTGGGGGTTGATCAATATGATGGCCAACACCTCTTTTGTCTTCCTGCCGGCGCTGGTGGGCTGGTCGGCGGCCAAGCGCTTTGGCGGCAGCGAGATCCTCGGCATCGTGCTCGGACTCTTGCTGGTGCACCCGGATCTGCTCAATGCCTGGAATTACGGCAAGGCGGCGGCGGGGCTGGACGGCGCGGCGGTGCCGTATTTTGACCTGTTTGGCCTGCGCATCGAGAAAGTGGGCTATCAGGGCCAGATTCTGCCCATCCTGGCGGCGACGTGGGTGATGTGCCGCGTCGAGCTGTGGCTGCGGCCTAGGGTGCCCAACGCCATCCAGCTCTTGGCGGTGCCCATCGTCACCATCGTGGTCAGCGGCTTTCTGGCGCTGGCGGTGATCGGTCCCTTGGCGCGTCACCTCGGCATCGCCGTGACCGATGGCTTGGTCTACGTGTTCAACCTGGCGCCGTGGCTGGGCGCGGCATTGTTCGGCGCGCTGTACGCGCCGCTGGTGCTGACCGGCATGCACCACATGTTCATCGCGGTGGATCTGCAGCTGATTTCCAGCCAGGGCGGCACCTTCATCTGGCCGATGATCGCGCTGTCCAATATCGCCCAGGGCAGCGCCGCGCTGGCCATGTTCTGGCTGGCCAGGAGCGCCAACGACAAGAACATGGCGTCCACCTCGGCGATATCGGCCTTCTTCGGCATCACGGAGCCGGCGATGTTCGGCGTCAATCTGCGCTACAAGCTGCCGT
This sequence comes from Chromobacterium sinusclupearum, assembly GCF_002902845.1. Lineage (GTDB taxonomy): Bacteria > Pseudomonadota > Gammaproteobacteria > Burkholderiales > Chromobacteriaceae > Chromobacterium > Chromobacterium sinusclupearum. The sequence continues at coordinate 48,861 of NZ_PPTF01000020.1, read as the reverse complement.
TCTACGCGGCGCTGGCCGGCTCCGCCTGCGCGGCGGTGCTGATCAGCCTGGGCCATGTCAAGGCGTCGGCCATCGGCGTAGGCGGCTTGCCGGCCTTCATTTCCATCATTCCGCAGCACATCCCGCTGTTCCTGGCCGGCACGTTGGTGGCTTTGATTGTGCCGTTTGGCGTGACCTGGCTGCTGGCGCGGCGCCAGCGCGCTGTAGGCATGGCGCAGGAGGCCGCGCAAAATGGCTAAGGACATGAAGCGGGCGGTGGTTTACCAGATCTACCCCAAGAGTTTTTGCAGCCACCGCAACCAGGCCACGGGCGATCTTCTGGGCGTGGTGGACCGGCTGGACTACCTGGCCTGGCTGGGCGTCGATTATGTATGGCTGACGCCGTTTTACCGCTCGCCGCAAAACGACAACGGCTACGATGTCAGCGACTACTACAGCATCGACCCGGCCTACGGCAGCATGGAAGACTTCGAGCTGCTGCTGGCCGAGGCCAAGCGCCGCGGCATAGGCGTGATGCTGGACATCGTGGTCAACCACACCTCCACTGAACATGCCTGGTTCCAAGAGGCGCTGAAGGGCAGGGACAATCCCTACCGCGACTTCTACATCTGGCGCGACGCGCCGAACAACTGGCAGTCCAAGTTTGGCGGCAGCGCCTGGGAGAAAGACCCCGCCAGCGGCCAGTACTACCTGCATTTGTTCGACAAGACCCAGGCCGATCTGAACTGGGACAACCCGGCCGTGCGGCAGGCGGTGTTCGAGATGATGCGCTTCTGGCGCGACAAGGGCGTGGCTGGATTCCGCCTGGACGTGATCAACCTGATCTCCAAGGACCCGGCCTTTTCCGAGGACGACAGCGACGGCCGCCATTTCTACACCGACGGCCCGCGCGTGCATGAATACCTGCAACAGATGCACCGCGAGGTGTTTGCCGGGCATGACTTGCTAACGGTGGGCGAGATGTCGTCCACTTCGCTGGAGCACTGCATCGCCTACAGCCGGCCGGAGCGGGGCGAGCTGAGCATGACTTTCAACTTCCACCATTTGAAAGTCGATTATCCGGATGGGCAAAAATGGCGGCCGGGCCAGGTGGACTTCATCGCGCTCAAGCGCATCCTGTCCGCCTGGCAAACCGGCATGCACGCCGGCGGCGGCTGGAACGCGCTGTTCTGGTGCAACCATGACCAGCCGCGCGCCTTATCGCGCTTTGGCGACGATAGTCGCTATCGGACCGAGTCCGCCAAGATGCTGGCCACCGCGCTGCATGGCCTGCAGGGCACGCCCTATATCTATCAGGGCGAGGAGATCGGCATGGCGGACCCCGGATTTGCCGATATCGGCCAGCTGCGCGACGTGGAAAGCCTCAACGCCTATCGACAGCTGCTGGAAGAGGATTTTAGCGATGGCGAGGCGATGGCGGTGATACGCCAGCGCTCGCGCGACAACGCCCGCACGCCTATGCAATGGGACGACGGCCCGCACGCCGGCTTCAGCGCGGCCGAACCCTGGATAGCGGTGGCGCCGGATGCCGGCAGCGTCAACGTCGCCACCGCCATCGGGGACCCCAACTCCGCCGTGCATCACTACCGCCGGCTGATCCAGCTGCGCAAACAGTATCGCGTGTTCGCCGAGGGCGATTACCGCTGCCTGACGCCGGATCATCCCTCCCTGTGGGTTTACACCCGCCATTGCGCTGACGAAATGCTGCTGGTGATCAGCCACTTCGGCGCCGACAACATCCATTACCTGCCGCCGCAGGGTGCGGTGCCGGAGGGATGGACGCTGCAGCTCTTGCTGTCCAACTATCCGCCGCAGGCCGCCGGCCAGCTCAGGCCCTGGCATTCGCTGCTGTACCGCGCGACGCCGCCGGCTTCCCCGTAACGCTTTCCTAAAGCCTTGCCCCGCCATGCCAGCCATCAGGCCGGCAGGGCGGCGCTTTGCCCGCGCCCGCGGGCTTTCATCCACACAAGGAGACGATAATGAGGACGAAAACGATCAATTGGCTATGGATCTTGCTGCCGCTGGCCTGGCATATCCAGGCGCGGGCTGACGACGCGCCGGCGCCGCAGATCAGCGCCGAGCAACTGAGCGGCGCGGTGAAGAAGGCGCTGGACGATATGGGTTTCCAGTTTGACGGTTATCTGCGCAGCGGCTTCTACGGCAGCGCCGGCGACAATCGGCCCAAGGGCCAATACCAGCTGGGCGGCGACTTGCAGCATTACCGCCTGGGCAACGAGGGCGACACCTATATCGAGTTCGGCGTCGGCAAGAAATGGACGCTGGGCAACGGCGTGAGCTGGGGCGCCTACGTGATGCCCACCATCTACAACGGCAAGACCAGCGCGTCCCAGGTCTACGGCTACATCAGCGGGCTGGAATTCGCGCCCAACCTGACCTTGTGGGCCGGCCAGCGTTACCACCGCATCCAGGACATCCATATTTTGGACAACTGGCTGATGCAGGACGGGGACAATTACGGCGCCGGCGTGGATGGCATCGCCGTGGGCAAGGCCAGGCTCAACCTGTCCGTTTCCTCGTCCGGCAGCTACGCCAATGACAACGCCTCGCTCAACAATGCGCGCCGCGCCAACTTCCAACTGACCGGCATAGCAACCAATCCTGGCGGCAAACTGACGCTGACCGGCGCGGCGATAGGCGGCGATTTCGCCATCGGCAAGCCCGGCGCGGCGCTGGGGCTGTTGCACAATCAGAAGGATTTCCTGGCTGCAGGCCTCAATAACTCGCTGTTCCTGCAAACCTCAACCGGCCATGCCTCGCTGTCTGGCCAGTTCTACAACCTGGACAATAATGGCGCGGCCCAGGCCGGCGCGCGGCAGAACCGCATCGCCGATGTGCTGGACTGGCAGCGCGGGCGCTTCGGCGGCCAGGCGGTGCTGGGCTGGCAGACGGTGGCGCCGGACAATGCCGCCAAATACCGCGACGCCACGCTGGGCGGGCGCTTGTCCTACGGCGTGGCGGCCAACGTCAAGCTGCTGACCGAGATCGGCCTGACCAGCCGCGACACGGACAATCAGCCGCTGCAGCGGCTGAACAAGGCGACGCTGGCGGTGGCTTTTTCGCCGAATACCGACTTCTGGACCCGTCCCGAGCTGCGGGTGTACGCCAGCCATTTCACCTGGAACGACGCGGCGGCGCAGGCCAATCTGAGCGGCTTTGCCGTGGGCGGCCGCACCCACGCTACGACGCTGGGCGTGCAGATCGAAGCCTGGTGGTGAGCTTGTCGGCATCCTGAGGTTTTTGCAGTGCCGCGGCGAAAGTTGCGGCACTTTGCGTTTTTGCGGCAGTCTGAAGCCGATAGGGTTTCGTGTTGGGAGAGGGTATGAGGTGGCTTCTGCTTGGCGGCATGCTTGCCGCGTGTCTATGGACGGGCTTGGCCTCGGCTGATGGTGTGGCCGCGCCCGCGCCAGCGCCGGCTGCGGCCAATGGCGTCCGTTTGGAGTGCCTGCCGTCCGGCGACGCGGTGGGCGGTTGGCGCGATTGGGTGGCGACCCGCTTGGCCTTGCGCGGACTGGAAGAGAGCCCGCGCGGCGCGTGGCGGCTCTGTTTCACCGAAAGCCAGGAGCAGCAATGGGTGACGCAGCCTACGGACTGGCGCTACGACGGCTATTGGCGCGATCCGCCTTATCGCCTGGAAACCTGGCCGGTGCTGAACCTGGCGGTGCGTTCGGAGGACGGCGCCGTGGTGTGGAGCGGGCGCGAACGCTTGGGAAGCGGAGACAGTTCGCGCGAGCGGCTGGAGGCGGCGGCGCGCCGTCTGCTGGACCGGATGTCGCTTCCTGAGTAATAAAAGTTTAATGAATGCTGAATGGCTGGTTTCTGGCCATTGCTGTTTTCCCGTATTGTGGCGATAGGCCCCTGCTGTAGTATCGAAACCCTTCGTTGACATGGCCTGCGCATAGACAGGCCAGCGACGGAGGACAAATCAGATCACTTTACAGCCTAATCCGAGCATGAGGCGCCCGCCTGGACAGCGGGCGTCTCGTCGTTTCAGCGCGGCACGCTTTGCGTGCGCGCCGACCGGTGCCGGCCAAAATACGGGATAGTAGACAATGAGTTTGATGCGCAAGAAGAGCGTCCAGGGCATGCTGGCCACCGCTCAGACTTCGCGCGGGCTGCGAAAAGAGCTCTCCGCGTTTGACCTTACCATGTTGGGCATCGGCGCCATCATCGGCACCGGCATTTTCGTGCTGACCGGCACCGGCGCCACCATCGCCGGCCCCGGCCTGGTGCTGTCCTTCGCCATCAGCGCCTTCGCCTGCGGTTTTGCCGCGCTGTGTTATGCCGAATTCGCCTCCATGCTGCCGATTTCCGGCTCTACTTACACTTATGCCTACGCCACGCTGGGCGAGCTGATTGCCTGGATCATAGGCTGGGACCTGCTGCTGGAATACCTGCTGGCGTCCTCCGCCGTGTCGGTTGGCTGGTCCGGCTATTTCCAGAGCCTGCTGTCCGGCTTTGGCGTGACGCTGCCGCAGGCGCTGACCGCCGCCGCCGGCTCGGTGCCGGGCAAGGACACGTTGTTCAATCTGCCGGCCTTCTGTATCGCGATGCTGATCACCGCGCTGCTGGCTTTCGGCATCAAGGAATCCAAGCGCGTCAACAATGTGGTGGTGCTGATCAAGGTGGGCGTGGTGTTGCTGTTCATCGCCATCGGCGTATGGCATGTCAAGCCGGTCAACTGGCAGCCGGCGCTGCCGTTCGGCTTCTCCGGCGTGTTCCATGGCGCGGCCATCGTGTTCTTCAGCTTCATCGGCTTTGATGCCGTGACTTGCGCGGCCGAGGAAGTGAAGAACCCGGCCAAGGATATTCCGCGCGGCGTGATCTGGTCGCTGGCGGTGTGTTCGCTGCTGTACGTGGTGGTGGCCGCCATCATGACCGGTATTGTGCCTTATCTGCAGTTTGCCGGCGTGGACCACCCGGTATCGCTGGCGCTGCAGGTGGCCAAGCTGGACTGGTTCGCCGGTTTCGTCGATCTGGGCGCCATCCTGGGCATGATGACCGTGATCCTGGTGATGACCTACGGCCAGACGCGCATCCTGTTCGCCATGAGCCGCGACGGCCTGCTGCCCAAGATTTTCTCCGAAGTGAACCCGAAGTACGGCACCCCGTACAAGGCCACCTGGCTGATCGGCACCGTGATCGCGCTGATCGCCGGCCTGGTGCCGCTGCACACGCTGGCCGAGCTGGTGAACATCGGCACCCTGGCGGCCTTCACCCTGATCGCCCTGTCGGTCATCGTGCTGCGCAAGCGCGAGCCGGACCTGCCGCGCAAGTTCGTCTGCCCGGCCGTGCCGCTGATTCCGGGCCTGGCCATCCTGTTCTGCGGCTTCCTGATGACCCAGCTGTCGCTGCTGACCTGGGCCTGCTTCGCCGCCTGGCTGGCTATCGGCCTGGTGGTGTACTTCGGCTACTCGCGTCGCAATTCGCTGCTGCACAATCCGGCCTGATCCGACGGATGGAGTGAAAAAGGCGAGGCCCATGGGTCTCGCCTTTTTGCGTGGCGAGGCTCTTACGGCGTGGAGATGGCGGCTGTGTCTGTCCTGGTCATCGAACGGACGAGTTCGTCGGCCAGCATTTCTGTGCTTGCCTTGAGACCGGAGTAGGCTTGGCCAATATCCTTGCTGAGTGCTTCATAATCCTTGAATGCATAGGGTGAATCGCCCTGCGCGCTATTCGCTACGCGGACAAACTGCAATGGCTTGGCTTCTGGGTGATCGTGATCATATATGGATACGACCACGCGGCTCAGCGGTTTGTAGGGGTCGGTAGAACTCGGGGCGAAGTAGGATGCGTCCAGCTTGTCCAGCACCACGAGTTTGTGAGTGTTCAACTTGGCGGCGTCAAAATGATAGATGAGCGCCTTGTCGGTGCTTTCCTTCTGAACGTCGTCGAAGCTGGCCGCTTCTATTCCCGCTGTTTTCAAGTCTTGGTCCAGACGATTGCGGAATGCTTGTTGCAGCGTCGGCAACTCGGGGTGAGCCTGCAAATAGGCGTGATAGGCGTCTTGCAGGCTGCTGCTCTGCGATTTCATCTTGGCGACCGCCGCCGCGACATACAGGACGCCGAACAGCGTATAGCCGGTGGTGTTGAAGCTCACTTGTGGCAAAGCATCGTCAGTTTGACGGTAAAGCGAGACTTGTTTTTCACCAGCGAGTTGGCCGCTGCCGATTTCCTGAGACGCTTCAGTTTGGGCGAAGGCGGTTTGCGCCGCCAGGAGACTCAAAGCCGCTATCCATAGCTTGCGTTTCATATTTCACTTTCCAAATTATTTGAGTTATCTCTTTTACTTTAATATGCCAATTATCTTGACATTGAATTGTAAATGGAAATATGTAAATAGGGAATGTGGCCGGACAATGTTGCGGCTTGGCAGTGAGTCCATGGATGAAATGAAAAAAGCCATCCGCTGAGGGCGGATGGCTTTTGCTAGAGGGAAGAGGATCAGTCCGTCCGCAGCGCGATGAACAGCATGGCGTCGCCGCGTTTGACCAGCAGCGCGGCGTGGCCGCCGGAGTTGGCCAGCGCTTTCTCGAACGCGGTGATGCTGGTGACGTCGTTCTGGTTCAGGCCCATGATGATGTCGCCGGGCTGCAGGCCGGAGCGGGCGGCGGGGCCTTGCGCCTTCTGGATCAGCAGGCCGCCGCGGATGCCCAGGTCGGCCCGCTGCTCAGCCGTCAGCTCGGACAGCGTCAGGCCCAGCTTGCCGAACTGATAGCCTTGCGGCGTGTTGTCGTTGGCTGGCTTGGCATTGCCTTCCGTGTCCGGCGCCTGTTCCACCAGGGTGGCTTCCAGACTCTTCTCGAAGCCCTTGCGCCACACGACCAGCTTGATCTTGGTGCCGGGGCCGAGCGCGCCCACCAGCATCGGCAGGTCTTTGGAGCTGTCGATGACTTGGGTGTTCAGCTTCAGGATGATGTCGCCCGGCATCAGGCCGGCCTTGGCGGCCGGTCCCTTCGGATCCACTCGCACCACCAGCGCGCCGGATGGGCGCGGCAGGCCGAACGATTGCGCCAATTCCTGCGTGACTTCCTGGATATTGATGCCCAGTTGGCCGCGGCTGACTTTGCCCTTGGTTTTCAGCTGGTCGGCCACCTGCATCGCCAGGTCGATCGGGATGGCGAAGGAAATGCCCATGAAACCGCCGGATCGGCTGTAAATCTGCGAATTGATGCCGACAACCTCGCCGCGCAGATTGAACAGCGGGCCGCCCGAGTTGCCAGGGTTGATCGCCACGTCGGTCTGGATGAACGGAACCAGCGTCTCGTCGGGCAGGCTGCGGCCCTTGGCCGAGACGATGCCGGCGGTGACGGTGTTGTCGAAGCCGAACGGCGCGCCGATGGCGGCCACCCATTCGCCGACTTTCAAGTCCGACGGGTTGCCTATCTTGGCCACCGGCAGGTCCGCCGCCGCCACTTTCAGCAAGGCCACGTCGCTGCGCTTGTCCAGGCCCACCAGCTTGGCGCGCAGCTCGCGCTTGTCGGTCAGCGTGACGCGAATCTGCCGGCCATCGGCCACCACGTGGGCATTGGTCAGGATATAGCCGTCGCTGCTGATGATGAAGCCGGAACCGTAGGACACGCTGTCTTCCTGCGGCTGGTCTTGCTGCGGGGAGGGCGGCATGAAGCGGCGGAAGAAGTCATACAGCGGGTCGTCTTCCGGAACCGGGAGCTGAGGATGGCTGCTTGGCTGCGTCGAGACGGAAGCGTCGCGCGCCGCCTGGATATTGACCACCGCCGGCCCGTCGCGGGTGACCAGCTGGGTGAAGTCGGGCAATAGCATGGCCACGCGGCCATCCTGCTGGGCGGGAATGGCAACGGGAGCGGGTTGGCTGCTGCCTTTTACAAACTGCTCGATCCTGTCGCAGCCGGACAGTAACGACGCCGCGAGCAGGGCGCCGGCCATGATGCGGAGACTGTTGGTCACGGGCGATCCTTTTGGGCTGATGCGGGAAGGTAAATGGGGGCGGCTACGCGTTTTTGCAATCCGCTTATTGTCATGGGCGCCCAGTTTCTCTCTCCATTTTTATCATAACGGTTTTGCCGGATATTCGCAGAGGTCCGCGATGACGCAGCGGTGACATTCCGGCTTGCGGGCCTTGCATATGTAGCGTCCATGCAGAATCAACCAATGATGCGCGTCCAGTTTGAATTCGGCCGGCACGAATTTGAGTAGTTTGTCTTCCACCTCGCGCACGTCCTTGCCCGGCGCGATGCGGGTGCGATTGGAAACGCGGAAAATATGGGTGTCCACCGCGATGGTGGGCTGGCCAAAAGCGGTGTTGAGCACCACATTGGCCGTCTTGCGGCCCACGCCGGGCAGCGCTTCCAGCGCCTCGCGCGTTTGCGGCACCTCGCCGCCATGCTTTTCCAGCAGGATACGGCAGGTGGCGATCACATTCTTGGCCTTGGTCTTGTAGAGGCCTATGGTCTTGATGAACTCGGCCAGGCCTTCTTCGCCCAGCGCCAGCATCGCAGACGGGGTGTTGGCCACCGGATACAGCCGGCGCGTGGCCTTGTTGACGCCAACGTCGGTTGCCTGCGCCGACAACAGCACCGAGATCAGCAACTCGAACGGCGTGTTGTATTCCAGCTCGGTGGTCGGGTGCGGGGTGGCCTCGCGCAGGCGTCGGAAGATTTCCAGGCGTTTGGCGGCGTTCACTCTTTATCCTTATCGGCTTCCTGTTGCGCCGCTTTCATCGCGGCGGCGCGTTCCATCGCGGCGCGGATCACCGCCATCTTATCGGAGGAGGCGGTGGCGGCCACCGGCGCCTGCTGCTTGGCGCGCTCCATCGCTTTGCGGATCAGCTCGTTCTTGTCCACGGGCGCGGCAGCCGGCGCGGCGGTCGCGGCCTGCGCCGCCGCTGGGGCGGGCGATGCCGGGACGGCGGCGCGTTCGGCCAGCCGCTTCGCCTTGTCCGCCGCATCGCGCGCCTTGCGCGCCTGGCGGGCATCATAGCGCTGGCGGGCCAGGGCGGCGCGCGCCATCACGCGTTCGCGTTTGCCGTCGTCGGGATCGGTTACCGGCACCAGGTCGATGCAGTCCACCGGACAGGGCGCCAGGCACAGTTCGCAGCCGGTGCATTCGTCGGCGATCACGGTGTGCATCTGCTTGGCCGCGCCGACGATGGCGTCTACCGGACAGGCCTGGATGCACAGCGTACAGCCTATGCAGCTGTCCTCGCGTATCACCGCCAGCGCGCGCGGCTTGGGCTGCGGCCCGGCAGGGTCGAACGGGATGACCGGCTGATTCAGCAGCGCCGCCAGCGCCCGCACGCCGTCCTCGCCGCCCGGCGGGCAGCGGTTGATCGGGTCGCGGCCTTCCGCCAGCGCCTCGGCGTACGGGCGGCAGCCGGCATGGCTGCACTGACCGCACTGGGTCTGGGGCAGGAGGGCGTCGATCCGGTCGACGAGTGTGATGACGGCCATGCTACGGATTCCGCTTCAAAAACCATTAATTATCAATGTTAAGAGCTTTTGCTTCAACTCCCGCAATGCGCGGACGCTTTCTTATGCGACGGCAGTCTCTTCAGGCATGCGCTCCGCCAGACTGTCCAGCAGGATGCGGCGCAGCTGCTCCGCGGCATCGGGCAGCGGGGTTTGCGTCCGCAGCAGGGCCAGTTCCAGCCGCGGCAGCGACGGCAATCCGCACTCCGCGGGAGACAGGGCGCGTAAGTCCGAAGGCAGACCCAAAGCCGTGCGGGCGCTGATGCCCAAGCCGGCGCGCACCGCGGACCACAGGCCGGCCAGGCTGCTGCCGCTGACCGCCACCCGCCAGGGCTGGCCTGCCTGGTCCAGGGCATCGAAGGCCAGCCGCCGCACCAGGCAGGGCGCGTCGAATAGCACCAGGGGCAGCGGCCGTCCCGCTATGCTTGGCTGGCTTTCTTTCCGGCCTATCCAGTGCAATTGCGCCTGGCCCAATCTGTCCTGATGCGGCCAGGGCATGCCATCGCTCCATAGCAGGGCCAGGTCCAACTGGCCGCTGCGCAGCGCTTGCTGCAGCTCCAGGCTGCGGCTGACCCGCACTTCCACATGGACCTCCGGGCAGGCGCGGGCGAAAAGGCCCAGCGCTTGCGGAAGCATGCCTTCGCCGAAATCCTCGGCCAGCCCCAGCCGCACGCTGCCGGCCAACTCCGCGCCGCGCACCGCCTGCACGGCCTCGTCATTCAGCTCCAGCAAGCGGCGGGCATAGGACAGCAAAACCTCGCCGGCCGGAGTCGGCTCCAGCCCGCGTCCGTTTTTTTGCAGGATGGGTACGCCGGCTTGTTCTTCCAGTTTTTTCAGCTGGGCGCTGACAGCGGAGGTGGAGCGATGCAGCCGCTCCGCCGCGCGGGCAAAGCTGCCCAGTTCCACGCCGCTGGCGAAGCTTTGCAGCGCTTCCGGGTCCAGCAGGATTTTGCGCATTCAAATAATCCTATTTTTTGAGATTGTTGGTGAAAATATATGCGATTTTCAGGATGGTTTGCCAGGGCTACAGTAAGCGCATGTATTTACCGATGCCAAGGAGTACCGATGTTTTCTATACCAGAAGCCTTGCCCCGCCTCGCCCCCAAGCTGGAACAACTGACGCGCGAGGTATTGTTTGGGGATGCGTGGCAGCGCGCGGTGCTGTCTCCACGCGAACGCAGCCTGATCACGATCGCCGCCTTGCTTGGTCAATCGCGGCCGCACGCGCTGGAATTCCACCTGAGACGCGGGCTGGACAACGGCTTAAGCGCAGAGGAATTGGGCGAATTACTGACTCATCTGGCCTTTTATGTCGGTTGGCCATCCGCAACCGCCGCGCTGGAGCAGCTGGATGCCGTTCTGGCCGATCAGACAAGATAGGAGAGCCTCATGCCGTATGCCCGTATTTCCCTGCTTAAAGGCAAGCCGCCGCGCTATCTGCGCGCGCTGGCCGATGGTGTCCATCAGGCCATGGTGGAATGCTTTGCCGTGCCGCCGGCCGACCGTTTCCAGCTGATCCACCAGCACGACGCGGGCGAAATGATCTTCGACCGCGGCTACGCCGGCGGCCCGCGTTCAGATGATTTTGTGCTGGTGGCCATCCAGACCGGCCGGCCGCGCACGGCTGCAGCCAAGGCCGCCCTGTTTGCGCGGATGGCGGAGATACTGGCCGAGTCGCCTGGCTTGGCCCCGGCCGACCTGCTGGTGGCGATTGCTGACGGTGAGATGGACAACTGGTCGTTCAGCCATGGCCGCCAGGCCTCGACATTGAGCCGAGAGGAGCTGCAATCATGCTGACCATGCAATATCGCATCGTTTTACCGACTGATTATCCGATGGAAATCATCGAGCGCCGCATCGCCGAGCGTGGCCATCTGACCGACGGGCTGTCGGGACTGGCGTTCAAGGCCTACCTGTATGCGATCAAGGGCGAGCCGGGCGCCGCTGCCAATGCCTATGCGCCGTTCTATCTGTGGCGGACGGCGGAGGGCATGCGCGACTTTCTGTCCGGACCCGGTTTTGCCGCGCTGAGCGAATCGTTTGGCCGCCCCATTGTGAATGGCGGCGTGGCCTGGTTCGGCGAGTGGAAAGGCGAGGCGGAAGCGGCGCGCCATGCGGTGATCGAGCGCCTCTCCTTGGCGGCAGCGGAGTCTTTGGCGGCGCGGCGCGCGGCGGAGGAGGACTGGGGACGGACGCGGTTGCAGGATGCGAATACGCTGGCGGCGGCAAGCGCTTTCGATCCCTCGACGTGGCTGCTCACGCGCATCGTGCTGCTGCGTGAGGCACCGGACAATCTAGCGCTCGGCTGCGAGCATTACCGCGTGGGGAGGGTATCGCTGGGCGCGGAGTGATGTGTGTAGGGCTGATGCCCCGCTTGCGGGGCGATCTGCCATCCATTGTCTGCCAATGGCGGAGCGCCCTCCGGGCTTCCGCCCTACGAACAATCAGATCGGCACAAACAGCGTCAGCCAGGCGTTCCAGCCAGACGTGCGGTTGTGGGCGTCGAATTCGTCGTAGGCTTTCAGGTTGGCGTACCACTTCTGCTGGCCCACTTTGAAGAAATAGCCCAGCTGCGGGCCGAGGCCGGCGACGCGGGCTTTGTAATCTTTTTTGCCCAGTCCCGGCGCGCTGTCGTTTTCCAACTGATGGTAGGCGTAGCCGACCAGGCCGATGTGGAAGTCTTCATTCAGAAACTGCGAGAGCGAGACATCCAGGTGGGCGTCGTTGCCGTTTTTGTAGTCGGTGTCCGGGTTCTTCTGGTTGAATGTCAGCCCCAATACGGCGGAAAACTCGGTGCCGGTTTTTTCATTGAGATAGGTGTAGCCGCCGCCGCCGTCATAGGACCAGTGGTTCAGGCCCAGGTTGGCGTTGCGGTTGGGGTCGTAGGCGCCGACCGGCACGCCCATGGTGGCGTAGGCCAGGTAGTTGTGGTTTCCGCGGTTCCATTTCATCGTCGCCATCGGGTATAGATCGCCGAAGCCGTCATGGACGTCATCGCTGCTCTGCGAGCGCGTTCTGCCGCGCACAGTGGTGGTGGATTGGCTGGCGTAGGCCTCGGCGCGGCCATAGTAGCCGGTCATCGAGACCGCCAGCTGCGCGCCGGCTACCGGCGTGGCAAAGGTGTAAGTCGGAGACACAAACAGCAAATCATTCGGCGTGCTCTGCAGGCTAGCGGAGACCGCGCCTTTTCTGTTGCGTTTGACGCTCTCGGAGCTGGCTTTGCCGTGATAGGCGCTGAAACTCCAGGACCAGCCCGGATCGTTTTGCACGGCGGCGAAAGTGCCGATCTGTCCCGGCAGCCAGAAACTGACGCCGTTTTCATCGGCGCGGGCGGGCATGGACAGGGCGAGGCAGGCGGCGGCAGCGAAGGCGGCAAGGCTGAGGGCGGGGATTCGGTCTGGCGTGTTCATCTTTATTCTCATCGACGGTGCCTGATGGTCAGGTCTGTAACTGATTTGGATCATCGCAGATAAATATGACGTCTGCCAGCGGCGGCGCGCTGCCGGATCGCTTTACTCCGGTGGTATGCTGTATGAATTTTACTGGTCTGCAGCCTGGGCGAGATGATCAGAGGGATGAGGATGAGCATTCGGCTATTGCCGCCGCAAGCGGAGGACGCAGAGGCGCTGCTGGCTTTCGAGCTGAGCAATCGTGCCTATTTCGAGCACTGGATCAATGCGCGGCCTGAGGCTTATTACCGGCTGGACGCGGTGCGGGAGGCGATAGGCACGGCGGCGGGGGAGGCCAAGGCCGATGCCGGGTATCAGTATCTGATCTGGCGAGGCGACGAAATCGTCGGCCGCATCAATCTGCGTGGGGTGGAGCGGCGATATTTCCACAAGGCGGAGCTGGGTTACCGCATAGGCGAAGCGCATGCCGGACAAGGCATCGCCAGCCAGGCTTTGGCCACCTTGCGCGAGCTGGCGTTCGGCGAGCTTGGTCTGGCCAGGCTGGAGGCCACGGTGCGGCCGGCCAATCCTGGCTCGCTCAAGGTGCTGCAGCGCAATGGCTTTACGGTGTTCGGCAAGGCCGAGAAGAGCATGCTGCTGCATGGGCAATGGCATGATCTGTGGCATATGGCGTGTCGTTCGCCGCATATTCGCTTTCAATAAACCGTAAAACCTTTATTGGCCACGGAATCAGACGGGAAAACACGGAATAAGATCCATGCATGCCTGTGCGGTGGAGATCCCGCTGAATTTCTGCAACGGGCAAGGCGCTCATGGCGCGGTTGGCGGCGGCCTGTCTGCGTTCTATTTCGTTTCTGCGGCTCTGATGTTTTGAAAAGAAAAAAGGCCGTCGCGCGGGCGACGGCCAATCAGGCTCTCCTCAAGGGATTACAGCGGCTGCTGCAGCTGCGCCAGGATTTGCGGATTTTCCAGCGTGGATACGTCCTGGGTGATCTCCTCGCCCTTGGCGATGGAGCGCAGCAGGCGCCGCATGATCTTGCCGGAGCGGGTCTTGGGCAGGTTTTCGCCGAAGCGGATGTCGTCCGGCTGCGCGATCTTGCCGATCTCGTGCGCGACCCAGTTTTTCAGCTCGGCCGCCACGGTCTTGGCGGCGTCGCCCTGTGGGCGCGGCCCCTTCAGCACCACGAAGGCCACCACCGCTTCGCCCTTGACCTCGTGTGGCTTGCCGACCACGGCGGCTTCCGCTACCAGCGGGTTGGCCACCAGCGCTGATTCGATCTCCATGGTGCCCAGGCGATGGCCGGACACGTTCAGCACGTCGTCGATGCGGCCCATGATCCAGAAGTAGCCGCTCTCGTCGCGGTGGGCGGAATCGCCGGCCAGGTAGTATTTGCCGTCGAATTCATCCGGGAAGTAGGTTTTCTTGAAGCGGTCCGGGTCATTCCAGATGGTGCGCACCAGGCTGGGGAAGGGCTTCTTGATCACCAGGAAGCCGCCGCGGCCCGGTTCCACCTGGGCGCCGGATTCGTCCACGATATCGGCGATGATGCCGGGCAAGGGCAGGGTGCAGGAGCCCGGCTTGGTGGGCACTGCGCCCGGCAGCGGCGCGATCATCGCGGAGCCGGTTTCGGTCTGCCACCAGGTGTCGACGATGGGGCAGCGGCCGCCGCCTACCGTTTCGTAATACCAGATCCAGGCTTCGGGGTTGATCGGCTCGCCCACTGTGCCCAGCACGCGCAAGGACGACAGATCGTACTGTTTGGGCAGGTCGGCGCCCAGCTTGATCAGCGAGCGGATCGCCGTCGGCGCGGTATAGAAGATGGAAACCTTGTGCTGTTCGATCATGCGCCAGAAGCGGCCGGCGTCCGGGTAGGTGGGCACGCCTTCGAAGATGACCTGGGTGGCGGCATTGGCCAGCGGGCCGTAGCAGACGTAGCTGTGGCCGGTGATCCAGCCCACATCGGCGGTGCACCAGTACACGTCGTTGGGTTTGTAGTCGAACACCCAGCGGAAGCTGTTCATCGCGCCCAGCAGATAGCCGGCGGTGCTGTGCTGGATGCCCTTGGGCTTGCCGGTGGAGCCTGAGGTGTAGAGGATGAACAGCGGGTCTTCGGCATTCATCCATTCCGGTTCGCACGTTTCGCTCTGGCCTTCGATCAGCTTGTGCCACCACACGTCGCGGCCATCGGTCCAGTTGGCGCCGCCGTTGGTGCGCTGGTAGACCACCACGTGCTTGACCGATTCGGCGCCTTCCAGCGCCAGCGCCTCGTCCACGGTGGGTTTCAGCGGCACGTTCTTGCCGCCGCGCATGCCTTCGTTGGCGGTGATGACCACGCTGGCGCCGGCGTCCTGGATGCGGTCGCGCACCGCGCCGGCGGAGAAGCCGCCAAACACCACGGAGTGGATGGCGCCGATGCGGGCGCAGGCCTGCATGGCCACCACGGCCTCAATGCCCATCGGCATGTACACCACCACGCGGTCGCCCTTCTTGACGCCCAGGCTTTTCAGGCCATTGGCGAACTGGCAGACGCGGCGGTGCAGTTCGGCATAGGTGATGCGGGTGACGTCGCCGTCGTCGGCTTCAAAGATGATGGCGATCTTGTTGGCGTTGGCGGCCAGATGGCGGTCCAGGCAGTTGTAGGACGCGTTCAGCACCCCATCCTCGAACCATTTGAAGAACGGCGCCTGGCTGTCGTCCAGCACGCGGGAGAACGGCTTTTTCCAGGTGATCAGTTCGCGCGCCAGATCCCCCCAGAACGACAGGTAGTGATCATCGGCCTGTTCGCACAGGGCGTTGTAGGCCTCCATGCCGCTGATCGTCGCCTTGCGGCGGAACTCGTCCGACGGGGCGAAGCTGCGGGTTTCCTTGAGGATGGAATCTAGCGTCGACATGTATTTCTCCAGAGTCTTTGATGTTGTCGCCGCGCGCCGTGACAGCGCGCGGCCTGTCTATGGCATTGACATTTAGTGCTTGCTGGCGCCACTGGCGCCGATGCCGGTCATCGCCCGCACGTACTGGGCGTCGAACTTGGCCTTTTCATCCGCGGCCTGCTTGGACGTATCCAGCACCGAAATCAGCCAGGTGGCGACGAAGGCCAGGGTCATCGAGAACAGGGCCGGGTTCTTGTACGGGAAGACGGCATGTTCATGCTTCAGCACTTCCACCCATACCGTCGGTCCGAGCACGATCAGCACCACGGCGCTGATCAGACCGATCAGGCCGCCGATGACCGCGCCGCGCGTGGTCAGCCCCTTCCAGAACATCGACAGGAACAGCACCGGGAAGTTTGCCGAGGCGGCGATGGAGAAGGCCAGGCCCACCATGAAGGCGATGTTCTGCTTCTCGAACACCAGGCCCAGCACGATGGCCACCACGCCCAGCACCACGGTGGTGATCTTGGAGACGCGGATCTCGTCGGCCTCGTTGGCCTTGCCGTGCTTGAACACGCTGGCGTACAGATCGTGCGACACCGCGCTGGCGCCGGACAGCGCCAGGCCCGACACCACCGCCAGAATGGTGGCGAAGGCCACGGCGGAGATGAAGCCGAGGAAGATATTGCCGCCAACGGCGTCCGCCAGATGGATGGCTGCCATATTGCTGCCGCCCACCAGTTGGTGCACTTCCTTGCCGTCCTTCATCACTGTTTCCATCATCCCCGGCTGATTCAGCACCAGCATGATGGCGCCGAAGCCGATGATGAAGGTCAGGATGTAGAAGTAGCCGATGAAGCCGGTGGCGAAGAACACCGACTTGCGCGCCTCCTTGGCGTCGGCGACGGTGAAGAAGCGCATCAGGATGTGCGGCAGGCCGGCGGTGCCGAACATCAGCGCCAGGCCCAATGAGATGGAGTCGATCGGATCGGCCTTGCCCGGCGACATGATGGCGATGCCCTTGCTGTGCGCGGCGACGGCTTTTTCAAACATCAGTTCCGGGTTGAAGCCGACCGTGGCCAGCACCATCAGCGCCATGAAGGTGGCGCCTGCTAGCAGCAGCACGGCCTTGATGATCTGCACCCAGGTGGTGGCCAGCATGCCGCCGAACAGCACGTAGCACACCATCAGCACGCCCACCATCAGCACGGCCGAACCATAGCTCATGCCGAACAAGAGCTGGATCAGCTTGCCGGCGCCCACCATCTGCGCGATCAAATACATCGCCACCACCACCAGGGTGGACAGCGCGGCGAAGCTGCGCACTGGTCCTTGCTGCAGACGGTAGGACGCCACATCGGCGAAGGTGTACTTGCCGAGGTTGCGCAGCCGCTCCGCCACTAGGAACAGGATGATGGGCCAGCCCACCAGGAAGCCCATCGAGTAGATCAGGCCATCGTAGCCCTTGTCGAACACCAGAGCGGAAATACCCAGGAAGGATGCTGCCGACATATAGTCGCCGGCGATGGCCAGGCCATTCTGGAAGCCGGTGATGCCGCCGCCGGCGGCGTAGAAGTCGCTGGCCGACTTGGTGCGGCGCGCCGCCCAGTAGGTGATGCCCAGCGTGAAGGCGACGAACAGGAAGAACATGATGATGGCATGCCAGTTGGTGGCCTGCTGCTTGACATCGCCTTCTATCGCGCCCGCCGCCAACGCCAGCGTGGGCAGCAGGGCCGCCGTGCCGGCGGCCAGGGAGAGTTTGCGTGGCTGCATTATCGGGACTCCTCGACGATTTGTTGGGTCAGCGGGTCGAACTCGCGGTTGGCGCGGCGCACGTAGATGCCGGTCAGCACGAAGGCGGACAGGATGATGCAAATGCCCACCGGGATGCCCACCGTCATGGTGGCGCCAGCATACAGCGGCTTGCCCAGCAAGGACGGGTCGAAAGCCAGTACCAGAATGTAGCCGTAATAAATGGCCAGCATGACGATGGCCAGGGTCCAGCCGAGGCTGGTTTTCTTGTGGACCAGTTCCAAGTACTTCGGATTGGACTGGATCTTCTTCAGAGTCTCCTCATTCATGACATCCTCCTTTGGGGGTGTGCTGCGCTTGAAGGGGCGCTGATCCAAACATACGAGAGGACGGCGGCGGTAATCTAATCGTATTTTTTGATGCGGTAAATTTGTCGCGCCGATGATGGCATGGGAAATATTATGAAAATCAATAGTCTGTAGTGGAATTTTTGCTCGAATTTGCGGCGGTTGAGCTGTTTGTCATAATGACGTTGGGTTTTGTGTTGCGATTGGGGGAGAGGGGCAATCAGTTGGATATGGCGCGGGGGGCTGGCTGAGATAAGCGGCTGACTCAATGCTGGGGCGAAGATGGCGGCAGGGCAGCCACACCTATATGGTCCGGAGGCAGAGGCGCGGTCAGGCTGAGCTTGGCCACCCGGCAACCTTGCCAAGTCAGCCGCGCGGGGGCGGCGTTTTGGAGGCGAAGCGCATGCAGGCCTGGCCGGAGGCCTCCTGCACATCGAGGCAGGGCAGGCGTTTGCTGGAAAAGCCCATCGCCCGGCAGCCATAGGGGAAGCTGGGATTGTAGGTGACGAAGTAGTGCTGGCAGCGCCGGCACAGTAATGCGCCGCGCGCGGGGCGGGAGTCTGGCATGACGGCTAGGCAAAATGACGAACCCGCCCAGCTTAGCAGCGGGCGGGCGGTTTGGGGCGATTATTCGCCGGCTAGGGTTAGGCCGTCGCGGTGACAGGCGTCAGGAACAGCGCCTGCTCGTCCAGACGGCGTTTTTGCAAGCCGGGCAGCACTTTGCCGCCGGCCTTGTCCCACAGTGGGAACTGTCCGGCCGCGCCCTGGTAGTCGCCCTGGTTCAGCAAGCGCAGCAGGGTGGAGCTTTGCAGATTGCCCAGGCCCAGGTTGTAACTGAAGCTGATCAGCGCATCGAACTGGTTCTGATTGATGGCCGCCTTGACCAGATTGGACACGCCCTGTTCAAAGCGCTGCAAGTCCTGGCTCAGCAGTTGCGTGGCCTGGCTGTTGCTGATGCTCAGGCCCGCCCGGACATCGGGTCCGGTGTGGCCATAGCCTATGGTCCAGACGCCGACCGAGTCCTGATAGGCGGTCAGCCGCAACCCTTCGAATTGCTGGATCAGCTGGATGCCGTTGCTGCTGGTTTGCATGAGGTAGTCTCCTTTATCTGCGGATAGGGTAGGGGGCGAGCGCCATGAACGGTGGCGCAGATGTCACTGCGGTCGAGTCGAGCGGGCAATGGCGGCTTGGAAATCTGTTTGGTATTTTTAATTTTATCGGCAATACGCGGATGTCAAGATATAAACCGGATTGCCGCTATTCTGGCAGCGGGAGAATCTATTGTTTATTAATGAGAAACAATAAATTTGTTTAGCCGGGCTATTTCACGAAATGAAAACCGCTTACATTGAGCATCGTCCGTCGGCGGCAATGCCGTGTTGACTTTCCAGCAGAGGCTTCCATGTCCCAAACGCGTTACACCTCCACCGCCATCTTCCTGCACTGGCTGATGGCCATCATGCTGCTCTGCCTGTTTGGCATGGGCTTCTATATGCATGGTTTATCGCTGTCGCCGTTCAAACTGAAGATCTATTCCTGGCACAAATGGGCCGGCGTCACGGTGTTTTTGCTGGTGTGGCTGCGCCTGATTTGGCGCTTTGGACACCGGCCGCCCGCGCTGCCCGCCGGCATGGGCAAGGCAATGCGGGCGCTGGCGCATGTCGGCCACTTGGTGCTGTATCTGCTGATGATCGCCATTCCGCTGTCCGGCTGGCTGATGAGCTCGGCCAAGGGCGTGCAGACGGTCTATTTTGGCGTGCTGCCGCTGCCTGATCTGATTGCGCCGAACCCCGAACTGGGGCATCGCCTGGGTGCCTTGCACACCGCGCTGAATTACCTGCTGGCGGCGACCGTGGTGGGCCATGCGGCCGCCGCGCTGAAACATCATCTGCTGGACAAGGACGACGTGCTGAGCCGCATGCTGCCGTGGCGCGCGCGTTCTTGACCCTTACCCGGAGAACTGAACATGAAAATCCAATCCCTTGCGCTGTCCTTGCTGATAGGCAGCGTCTTGGCGGCCCCGCTGGCCGCCCGCGCGGCGGCTTACACCGCCATCCAGCAGGACAAGAGCCATATCGCCTTCGGCTATAAGCAGATGGGTGTGGGCATGCAGGGCCAGTTCAAGAAATTCTCGGCCGTGCTGAATTTTGATCCGGCCAAGCCGGCGGCGTCCAAGGCTGAGCTGACGGTGGACATCGCCAGCATCGACACTGGATCGGCCGAGGCCAACGACCAAGTGTCTGACAAGGACTGGTTCAATACCAAGCAGTATCCGACCGCCCGCTTCGTGTCCGGCGCCATCAAGCCGCTGGGCGGCAACCGCTTCCAGGTGGACGGCAAGCTGACCATCAAGGGCCGCACCCAGGCCGTCAGCACCGTCGCCACCATGACCCCGCAGGGCGCGATGGCGGCTTTTGACGGCGCGCTCAGCATCAAGCGCGCCGATTTCGCCATTGGCGAGGGCGACTGGAAGGACTTTGGCACCGTCGCCAATGAAATCCAGATCAAGTTCCACCTGCTGGCGCGCGCCAAATAAGCGCAGCCGCTTTCAACCAAGGAAAGAAGCCATGAACAAACTGACTCGCCTCACCCTGGCCGCCGTGGCCTTCGCCGGCTTCAGCAGCGCCGCGCTGGCCGCGCCGGAAACTTACGTCATCGACGGCACCCACACCTTCCCGCGTTTTTCTTACAGCCACTTTGGCTTCTCCACCCAGCTGAGCCGTTTTAACAAGACCAGCGGCACCATCGTCTTGGACAAGGAAGCCAAGACCGGCTCTGTGGACGTCACCATCGACATGAAATCGGTGGACACCGGCTACCCGGTGTTCAACGGCCACATCCAGGGCGCGGACTTCTTCGATACCGCCAAGTACCCGACCGCCACCTTCAAGTCCACCAAGGTGTTGTTCGACGGCGACAAGCCGACTGCCGTGGAAGGGAGTCTGACCATCAAGGGCGTGACCAAGCCGGTGACGCTGACGCTGAGCAGCTTCCTGCAGCAGCCGCACCCGATGCTGAAGAAGGATGCCATCGGCGCCAATGCCAGCACCGTGGTCAAGCGCAGCGAATTCAACGCCGGCAAGTATGCGCCTTACGTCGGCGACGAAGTGACCATCACCATCGCCGTGGAAGCCATCCACGAATAAGCCGTCTTGCCGGTTTAGGACGGAAACGGCCGCGCTTCGCCAAGCGCGGCCGTTTTGTTTGGCTCATTCAGTTTGATCGCCACCAGACCAGCACCGCGATGACGCTAGGCATGGTGAAAACCAACAGAAAAATAGGCAGTTCCTCGCGCAGCGTGTAGCCGGCGCGGCTGACGCCTATCCACAGATTCAAGCCGGCGACTGCCAGCCATAGCGGGATGAAGATCAGCGCGGCGGCGGCGAAGTGGCCGCTCAGGTGGCCGCAGGCCAGGCAGACGGCCAACAGCGCCAGTCCACCCAGCATGACCAGCGCGGTATGCATGGCTTGCTCCTTGGTTTTCCATTCATCGATGACTGGGTTGAATCTCCAGCAGGCGTGATGCTTGAAGGTAGTTTAGCTTGGGCGGATTTGGGGATAATCCACTTGTTTTTGGATTCATTGCTCGGATAATTTGAACAATCGAGCAGAGGTGTTGCGTATGTAATTTTAAATTTTTGATAATTAACCATTTTGAAATGGAGCTTGCCCAGCTTGTTCGATTTCCCCGCTGATTGAGGACATCGAATGAGACTCAGGCATTTTCTGCTGGCCGCGGCGCTGGCGTGGACAGCGGCGGCTAGCGCCGCTCCGCCGGACGACCTGCGGCTTGCTACCTGGAACGCCATGCTGCTGCCGCAAGCGCTGTATCCGAATTACGGCCAGATGCGCCGGGTCGAGCTGATGGCGGCGTCCAGCGTCGCGCAGAGCCAGGATGTGATGGTATTCCAGGAGCTGCAGGACAATGCCGCCTCTGAGCATCTGCTGGCCTTGCTCAAGCCGCGCTATCCCTTTCAGACCCCGGTGATCGGCCGTACGCAGCAAGGCTGGGACGCGACGGAGGGCTGGAACGCGCTGAAGCCGGAGGACGGCGGTGTCGCCATCGTCAGCCGCTGGCCCATCGCGGAGCGCCGGCAATACCTGTTCACCACGCCTGGCTGCAGCGGGGACGGACAGGCGCTGAAAGGCTTCGCCTACGCGAAAATCAATGCTGACGGACGGATTTTCCATGTCATAGGCACCCATCTGCAGTCCGAAGACAGCGGCTGCGCCAACCATGGCGACATCGCCGTGCGCCAAGCTCAGTTGCGCGAGATGGCGAACTGGATTCAAGCTAAGCACTTGCCGCCCGAGGAGACCGTGATCGTCGCCGGCGACATGAATACCGATCGCAACAAGAGCGCCGAGTACCGCGCCTTGCTGGATATCCTGCAGGCGGACGAGCCGCGCTACGCCGGCATGCCGTACAGCTTCGACACCGCCGGCAACGGCATCGCGCTGGAGCGCTACGGCGCCCGGACCGGGGACGCGCCAGAGTACCTGGACTACATCCTGCTGTTGAAAGGGCACCGTCAACCGGCAGTCTGGCATAACCAGGCGCTGGACGCGGCCGCGCCGCAGTGGACCGTCCAGTCCGTCGTGGCCAAGCAGACCTTTGCCTATACCGATTACAGCGACCATTACCCGGTGCAGGCCTTCGCCTGGGCCGACGCCTCGATTCCGCAGCGCTCGCTGACCGCTCTGCCGGGCAGCTACCGCGGCGTCACGCTGCAGAATCTGGCCAATGGCCGTTACGCGCAGGCCGCGGCCGCCAATGACGGCTGGTTGAAGACCGACGCGGCCGCGCCTGGGCCGCGAGCGCGCTTCAACCTGTCCAACAACTTCTCCATGCGCGACAACGGCTGTATCCGCTCCGGCGAGTACGTCCGGCTGGAGCGGGCGGATCAGCCTGGCTGGTTCTGGACTTGGTGGGGCGGAGTCGGCGGCAACCAGTACGCTTATTACACCGCGCAGGGCGCGCTGAACCGTTCTGCCGAGCTGAGGCTGATCAATCACAGCCGTCCCGACGGCGGCTGCCTGCAGGATGGCGACGAGGTGTCGTTCAAGGATTGGGCGCGCGCCGCCGATTACTATCTGAGCGCGTGGGCCAGCGGCAGTCATGCCGACCAGGTGTACCTATGGCAAGCGGCAGCCGGCAATGCCGAGCGCTTCCGTTTGCGCTTGGGCGAGTCGCCGCGCTATCTCGATTGGTCGGCCAAGCTGCGCTACGCCAAGCGGCCTTGATAGGCGCGTGGCGCCGCGTGCCGGCTGCCGCCCAGCGGCGGCGGGCAACGCCGTTGCCAGAACGGCAGCTCCGTCCAGCGCGTTTCAAGGCCATAGTGCTGGCGCCGCTCCGCAAGATAGCGGCGGAAGCTATCGTCGGCGCGCTGCGCATAGTGGCGGGCGGCATTGAGATTGCCGTTCAGCATGCCGACGATGGCCGGCGCCGCGGCCAGCGCGTCGCTGAGCGCGCCGCTGATGCCGGACGAGGTCAAGGGGTCCAGCCCCATCAGCGCATCGCCGACGCAGATCCAGTTGGGGCCGGCGGCTCGGGCGACGCAGCCGCTGTGCGCGGCGAAGGCGTGCAGCGACGAGGCCTGCAGCGGCGGCGGCAGCCGTTCCGCCAGCAAGCGGGTGGCGCGCCAGGCGGCCAGAAAATTGCCGGCGTGGTCCAGGCGCTGCTCGCGGGCCAGATCCTGGTCCGTCATCAAGGCAAGCAGCGCGCGTCCGTCCGGCAGCGCGGTGGCGTACCACCACCCATGGGGGCTGGACTCCACCAGCGAATAGCCGCTCAAGTCGCCGGCGGTTTCGACATGGCAGGCCAGCGCCTGCAGCCGGTCCAGCCGATGGCGGGCCACCCCCAGCCTGGCGGCCAGCGGCGAGCGCCGTCCGCCGGCATCGACCAGCACGCGCGCGCGGACCTCCCCAATGCCGCGTACCTGCACCTTCCATCCCCCCTCATCCGGCGCCACGCCATCCACACCCGATTGGCCTAAAAAGGCGACGCCGCGCGCCATCGCTTCCTGCTGCAGCATGCGGTCGAAGGCGCTCCGGTCAAGGTGCCAGCCGTGGCCGCGCCCGCGAAACAGGAAGTGGTCCAGTTGCGGCTGGTCGCTGCCCCACAGCGCCAGGTTGCCGTGGTAGGGGCTGTGGCCCGCGAAGTCTATCCGCATGTCCAGCCGCTGCAGCAGGCCCGCCACGTCCGGGGTGGCGGACTCGCCGATGCGGAACGGCTGCGCCAGCGGCCGGTCGGCCAGCAGCGTCTCGACCCCAAGGCGCTGCAAGGCCAGGGCGACGGCGCAGCCGGCCGGACCGGCGCCGGCGATCAGCGCATCGTAGCGTTTAGCGGACATTGGGCGGCGGCAGGTCTTCGGGGTTGAACGGCCGCGGCAGCGCGCGCTCCACCTCGACAAAGCGCCGTTCGCCGTCCACCAGCTTCTCCATGATGAAGCCCAGGCCGGACCAGTATTTCACCATCTCGATGTCTTCGGCGAAGCTGATGTAGTCGCTGGCCATCTGGTCGTAGTCGGTGCCTATCCATGGCACTTGCTTGCCGGTTTCCTGATCCGGCGCCGGCGGCGGCGAAGCCAGCATGGTCCTGGGCTGAGGTTGCGGCTCCAGGTAGACGTATTCCGGCCGCTGCGCCGGCCACCACCAGAGCGTGCGGCCATCAATCGGCTGCGACGAGCATTCGTTGAAGTCCGCTTGCCACGGGATGGCCATGTAACGGGTGAGGTCGCCCGGCTCCATGCCGCGTTTGAGGTCGAAATCCAGGCTCAGCGGGCCTTGCGGCACAAAGTGGTTGCGGATGCGGAATGGCTCGCGGTAGATGGCCGGGTTGCGCGAGATCCAGGTCATCTCGATGCCGGGCGAGAAGGGACCTCCCACGCAGTTTTCCAGCACTGCCCGGGTCAGGCTGTCGGCCGTGGCCTCCGCCTCCACAACCCGGTTGACGAAACAGCCGGCCACCCACTGCTGCAGCATGAAGTATTGGGTGTCGGTCAGCCGCATGTATTTGCTGGTGGCGGTGCTGGGCACCAGGCAGTTGTCGCCGGCCAGATAGGGCATCATCGTCGCGCCGTTGGCGCTGAGGATGTCGTTTTCCTGGCTGGGCGGGCGGATGAAGTCCAGGATGTACTGGCGGAAGCCGCGGAACTCCTCGGCGCCCAGGCCGTCGGCGCCGGTGGCGCCGAGCATGCCGAAGTCGAACTGGTGAGGTTTGGGCGGTATCGCCGACACCCAGGGCATATAGGTGGCGCGCTCCAGCAGCGGACGGATCTCGGTGTGGAAATTGGGCAGGAAGCCGCTTTTGCCGGATTTCCAGAAACCGTTTTGGTAGATCTCCGGATAGTGGCCGCTGCGCACCATGGCGTCGAAGATGGTGTCATACAAGGTCACCAGATTCGGAACCTCCGGCGCGTACTTCGGCGGGGCCACCAGCACATGAGCGGGCAGGGCTTCGATCACCGTGCCGTCGTTGAACTCGATGACGGCGCTGACCGGGCCGTCCGAGGTGTCGTCCCACCAGCCGTCGTTGTTGGCATAGTCGGTGATGGTGGCGTCGGGGTCGGCGGAGCCGGAGATGCCGTAACCGCCCAGCACCAGCAGCCGGCCATCCTGGTCGGTGCGCAGTTCGCCCAGCGTGTCGATCGAATCCTTCATCGGGTACAGCGGGCTGGGCGGGAAATGGGCGCCTTGGTAGCCGGCCGGCACGGTGTGCCTGCTGAACTGTACGCCCTGTTGCCCGCGGCCGGCGATCTGGCGCGGACCGGCGTCGATCAGCAGGGTATGGCGGTCGGCCACCTGCGGGTTGCGCAAGGGGTGGTTCGAGGCGTAGCCGTCCTCGCCCTCGGCCGGCACAAAGGTGTACCAGCTGGGCTTCTTGTTGGCCAGATGGGCAGTCCAGCGGATGGTTTTGATCCCGGCGCTGGACAGCGTCAACGGTTCGCTGACGCCGTTCTCCACCTTATATATCTGAAAGCGCGCCGCCTGACGGCATAGCCGGCCCTGCTCATCGCGGAAGTCCTGCTGCGTGAACGGCTTGCCGTCCGGCATGATGGGCAGGCCGCAGTAGCGGTCCGGTTCGATGTAGAACTTTTCCGGCGCGTTGCCGACGCGGGCGATGCCGATGGCGGGGTAGATCCGATACTCGATCATGGTGCCTCCAGGAGCTTAGGCGTGTTGGGCGTGAACGGCGGCGATCAGCTGGTTGACATTGGCGCGTACGCCGGCCAGCGTTTGTTCCAGCGTTTGGCGCTCGCCCGGGTCCGATACCTGCTGTCCCACCGTCTTGACGGCCTGTTGCAGGCGATTGGCGAAGTCCTGCAGATTGCTGCCCGGCTGGTACAGGTAGGTGGGGGCGCCATTGGGGCCGACACTGCTGTTGGTATCCTTGTGCAGCGGCGTATTCATCAGCCGGCGCGCCAGATTCGGCATGGCCTGGTGCATCAGCGGCAACGCCAGCGTGAAGAAGGTGTCGTTGGCGTGGCCGGCGCGCGCGGCGAAGCTGTGCTCCATCGCATCCAGCATCAGGCTGTAGGCGATATCGAACAGTTCGGCCAGCTCGATCGCCACCGGATTGGTGAAGTCGCTGCGCTTGGGGTTGGACACGATGGGGTAGCTGTCCGGAAAACTGTCCTTGTCCAGCGACACGGTGCGGAATTTCTTGAAGTGCGACATCTCGTACGGGGTGCCGATGATGGGGCCGTAGGTGCCGTCGGTGCGTTCGCCATAGGTGTTGTAGGTGGCCCACGGCTCGATTGGAATCATGGATTGCGATTCCGGCACGCTGCCTTCGCCCTGCTGCACGATCTGCCGCACCCCGAGCTTGGCGCTGGCCAGATCGGTCACTTGTATCGGCGTGCCGCCGAACTTGCCCAGATAGATATCGGTGCGCTGGCAGGCATCCGGGTTTTGCTGGAACAGCGGCTGGGCGCCCTGGTACGCCTCCAGTCCGTCTTCCAGCGCGTCATACAGCTGGGCGATGTAGCTGTAGTTGTTGCCGCGGGCCGGGGCGTGCGGCGGTGCCGGCGTCTCGATGGCGGTGAAGGTGTCGTTGAACACCTGCGGCGAGGCGCGGCACAAGCCGATGAAAGGCGTGGTATTGGGATTGGCGTGCGGCAGATAACAGGGATAGGTAGGCGCGTAGGCGCCGGTCATTTTCGGCCTGCCGCCGATGGCCACCATCAGGTTGGCGGCCTGATTGATGTGGAACATTTCCTCCATCATCACGCTGCGCAGCAACTGGTAAGCCTTGCAGTTCGGGTCGCTGATGGAATAAAGGGCGGTCAGATACGGCGGGATGGTGGTCATTTCCACCATGATCGCCAGCTGGGCCATGTCTTGCAGCGGTTTGCGGCTGTCGCCGCAGGCTTTGTCCTCGGCGCTGAGCTGGCCGCTGACGCGGTCGAACAGCATGCCGAACGGTTTTTTGGAGTCGGCCTGGATAGTCATGTTGCCTCCGCGAGTGGTGATGGGCGAGCGCCAAGCGGCGCTCGCCTTCCTGCGTTCAGCGCTTGATCAGCGTGGCGACGGATATGTGCGGCCAAACGATGCCGTCGAATACCAGCAGCACGGTCTGCGTGTACTGAAGCTGCAGGAACTGGCTGCCGTCCTGGCGCTGCACGGTTTCGATCCAGAAGATCGAATTCATCTCCGTGGCGTTGGCGTTGACCACGATGAAGGGGATGTTGACGACGGCGCCGACGTTCTTGGAGCTCACCGGCAGATTGGTGGTGTTGACGATCTTCAGTCCTTGCTCGGCCTGCTGGTTCAGCACGTTGACCAAAGCCTGGTTGGGGTTTTGCATGTCGAAGCCCGGCGGGAACTGGCCGTTCAAATACGGGTCGATGTAGCCCAACGGCGGCTGCGGGGTGCCTGGCAGCAGAGTGGGCAGCGGGCTGACGGGATCGATGACGGGGGCGCGGGCCTCGCTGGAGGCCTGGCCTTGCGCCAGCAGGGAGTCGCCATGCGGAATGGTTGCCTGGCGCACGATGGTGGACGGCGCGTCCGGATCGCTGGTGGGCGGCACATTCAGCCACAGCCCTGGCTCTGTATGGATGCCTTCGTCGGTGGCGGCGTCGTTGACCTGCTGCAGATAGGTGAGTCCGTACAGGAAGATGTCGTCCTGTTTCGAGCCGCGATTGGGAATCGGGCCGCCGATGGGCGTGAAAGTCAGGGTTTCCTTGGTGGCGTTGACGATCAGACGGAAGATTTGCTTGTTCTGGAAGTCCGGTACGGCGATCAGATTATAGCCATGTCCCACCCAGGTGCCGGGTAGTTCGGCGAGCGGCCCCAGATTTTGCTGGGCTTGTTTGATTGGTGTGGCGGCGCGTTGCAGCAGATTCATGTATCCACTCTCCCACGTAAATGTGCGGACGGTAGTGCCCTTCAGGCGAACGATTCCCCTTGCGATTGATTCATGCCGTATAGGTGTTATTACTTATCCATGTTGGCACAATGGAATATTTGGCATGTGCTGGTTATAGATAGGGCAGAGGCGATGTCAAGACGCGCGCAACGGGGCGGCCAGCCGCCAAGTCCGGCAGTCAGCATTTCTACCTGTAGCCGGGCTTAGGGGGTGCCGCCTATGCTGACGGAATCGTGTGGCCGGTGAGTGGCTTCTGTTCACAACAATGGAGAGAATGATGGCGAATCCTATCGACAGCCCCGCGCTTGACGATTCTTATGTGGTGGCGGAGGAAGATCCGCCGGTCGCGAGCCATCGCAAGGTCGGGCGGCGCATCGGCGCGGTGATCATCCTGCTCAGCCTGACTTTGTCGCTGGCGATGGGTATCGGTTTGAAATTGCCGTTGATCCTGGCATTGCTCGCCGGCGGCCTGACCCTGTTCGTGGTGATGCTGGCGGCCACGCCGTATCTGCGTTTCATCGACCACGGCTGGTGGACGCGTTACGAGGAATTCGGCAACCAGCTGTGGGGACATGCTTTGTCCCAGTATTTGTGGCACTTCTGGCACAGGCGGGCCGAGGCGACGGGCGCGCTGGCGCGAGGACCGGCAGGGCCGGACGCTCAGCAGCAGGCGAGGGCGGCCGGGCTGTTCGACGCGATTTATCGCGAACAATATGGGCCGGACGCCTTCATGGTGCCGTTGACGCTATTGCTGTTCGTGGTGTTTTTCGAGGCCAATTACGTGGTGTTGTTTCCATTGAAGGAAATGCTGCCGGGCGGCCATCCCTTGACGGGTTACCTGGCGCAGTTCGGCCACTTTGAACTGCAGGCCAGCGCGATGAGCGGCGCGTACATGTTTGTGGTGGGCGATGCGGTGAACAGCGTGCGCAAGCGTTGTCTGAATGTATCGGACATCTATTGGTACGTGCTGCGCATGCTGCTGGCGGTGCCCATCGCGTATTCGATCACGCTGGCGTTGCCGGACAGTGCGGCGGTGGGCGTGGCTTTTGCCCTCGGGGCCTTGCCGATAGACAGCATCATCAAGCTGCTGCGCCGGCTGGTGAACAGCAAGCTGAGTGCCAACGAAACCGATCAACCGGATCCCTTGCTCTCGCTGGATGGCGTGACGCCTGCCATCGCGAGCCAATTGGAGGCGGAAGGGGTGTCATCGATTGACCAACTGCTGGACATGGACCCGGTTTTGTTGGCCATTCATACCGGTTTGCCGTTTCGCTTCATTCTGCGTCTGATGTCGCAAGCCATTGTGCGCAGGCATCTGGGCGACGCCGCTTTCGCGCTGGCGCCGATGGGGCTGGCGGACGCGATTTCCATCGCCCGGCTGGTGCAGGACCTGCAAACTGCGCGGGCGCAGGGGCAAACGGACAGCCCCGCGGACAAAATCGTGGACGGGGCCTGCCAGTTGCTGCAGTCGGTCTCCAAGGCGGCTTGGCCGGACAGGCAGGCGGTGGAATTCGTATTCGGCAATATTGCGGCTTATGCCTATACCGGGCTGCTGATGTCCGCCGGCGGCGACAGCTCAGCCCTTGCCTGAGCAGGCGTTTTCACAGCAAGGGCATGATCCGTCGCAACGCTTCCTCCAGCAAGGCCGGCGGGCAGCCAAAGTTCAGTCTGAGCCAACCGGGGCTGCCGAAATCCCGGCCATCGCTGAGGCCGACCCCCAGCCGCTCGAATTCCGGCAACGGGTTGTCCGGATGGACCGCGCGGGCATCGAACCAGGCGAGGTAGGTGGCTTCCGGTGGAATCAACGGCAGGCGGCTGTCGGCGAATACTTGCGTCAACCGGTCGAGGTTGCGCCGCAGCGTGTCCAGCAGCGCCTGCCGCCATGATTCGCCATCTCGGTAGGCGGCTTCCGCCGCGACATAGGCGAGCGCGCCCACCGGCGGCACCAGATGCGACATCTCGCGGCGGAAGCGGCTGCGCAGCGTTCTGTCCGGAATGACGGCGAAGGCGCAGCCCAGGCCGGCCAGGTTCCAGGTTTTGGACGGCGACATCAAGGTGATAGTGCGCGCGGCGAAGTCGGGATCGACAGCGGCGAGCGGACGATGGCGCCGCGGCGCCAGGATCAGATCGCAATGGATTTCGTCCGAACAGATGATCAGCTCGTGCCGCTTGGCCAGAGCGATCAGCGTCTTCAACTCGTCCTCGTCCCAGCAACGGCCGGTGGGGTTGTGCGGATGGCTCAGCAACAGCAGCTTCGCGCCCGGCGCCGCGCGTTCCATCGCGGGCCAGTCCCATTGCCAGCGGCCATCGCCGATGATCAAGGGGACGGCGCTGAGCGCGCGTGAGGCTTCTGACGGCACCCTGAGGAAGGGGGGATAGATAGGCGTCGTGGTCAATACGGCATCGCCGGGGGCGCCAACCGCGCGGCAAGACACACTCAGCGCCGGCACCAGGCCCGGCAGCCAGACCAGCCATTCGGGCTGGATGGCCCAGCCGTAATGCGCCATGAGATGCGCTTGCGCCGCCTCGACAAGCGAGGCCGGAACATGGGTATAGCCGAACACGCCGTGGTCTATCCGCTGATGCAGGGCGCGCAGGATGGCGGGCGCGGCGGCGAAGTCCATGTCGGCCACCCACATCGGCAGGATGTCGCGTCCGGCGTATTTGTCCCATTTTTCGCTGGCGGTGCCGCGGCGGTCTATGAGGTGATCGAAATCCATGGCGGTAACCGACTCTCCCAGAGAAACGGTTGAATGGATTTCATCATATGCCACAGAGCCGGATCCGGGCTGTGTTTCAGCCGCGATTCAGGCCGATTCTGAGCTGGCGAGGACTGACGCCCAGCAACTGCCGGCAGAGTCGGGTGAGGGCGCTCTGGTCGGAGAAGCCGCAAGCCGTGGCGATGTCCGCCAGAGGCCGACGGCTGTGTCGAATGGCGTGGCTGGCCGCATCCATGCGGGTCCGGCGGATGAAGTCGCCGGTACAGAGTTGAAACACGCGTTTCATGCGCCGATCCAGCTGGCCGATGCTGAGGCCGGATAGCTCGCACAGCTCGTCCAGATGAAGCGGGCGGTGGTAGTGGGTCTGGATGTGGTCTACGCAAGCGGCAAAGCGCTCATCCAGCAGTTTTTCTCGGGTCAGATCGGCCAGATCTTTCGAAATGCAGACCAGGCCGAGCAGCCGTCCATCCGGATGCTGCAGCGGCTGCTTGCTGGTCAGGCACCAGCCGTGGGCGCCGTCGGGGTAGACGGTCAGGTCAAGCCGGTTGCGCAGCGGCGCGCGTTCGGCGTAGAGCGAGCGGTCTTGCGCGTGGTAGCGGTCTGCCATGGCGCTGGGAAACAGCTCATGCGCGGTGCGGCCTTCCGCCTGGCAGCGGTTGCGCAGCGCGCAGCGCAACACGCAGCCCTCGCTGAGCGCAAGGTAGCGGCTGTTCAAGTCTTTGATCGCGAATACGACATCGGGCAGGTGGTCGAACAGCGACGCCATCGTGCGGGCGGCAGGCAGCTCGCTGATTAGAAATGGCTGTTGCAGGGACATGTGCATGTTGTGACGATCCTTGCGCAAGGCCGCCTGGCGGCGGCGTGGTGGCGATGCCATCCTGGTTGCCAATTATTTACTTGGCATTTACATGGATAACATGGATCAACTTCATGCATTTTGCAAGAAAGCCGCGGCGAGGGCTGCGCCGCGGCGGCTTAGATTATTCGTAACTGGCGTTGACGCTGACGCTGGCAAACGGCTGCTTCGCCTGAAGCGTCAGATAATACCAATGCCCGCTTTGGGGCAAGGGAATGGCGACGGATTCTTCATTGCCGACGCTGGCCGAGGCGTAGTCATAGCTGGACGGCGTCGGGTAGCGGTCTTTGGCGACATAAAGATCCACGTCTCCCGTGCCGCCGCTGGTCCATAGCCGCAGGTTGCGCGCGCCGGCCGGCAGCAGAATGGTGGCGTAGGCGGCGCCGGCGGCGGACGCGGTGATCGAGCAGTTCTTGCCCAGCCGGTTCGGATAGCCTTCATTGCATGGCGGCAGGCTGGAAGCTGGAGGCAGCGGCGGCTGGCCGGCAGTGGTGGCCGATTGCGCCCAGGCGGCGAATTCACCGTCGTAGCGGTTGCCGATCTGCCGCATCAAGCCCATATAGCCGCCCGCGTAGTCGCCTTTGCGCCACAGCGGCAGCATGGCGTCGATATCGGCGCGGTGCCGCTCGAACATGAAGCGGGTGGCCATATAGCCCCAGCGGTAGGCGCGGGTGACATAGTCCGGCATGTCGTAGGTGTTGCCGAAAATCTGGCTCAATTTGTAGTTGCCGGTGTTCACCACGTCGATGGCGGTCTGGTTGTCGTTGCGCAAGGAGAGATATTCGGCCAACCCCTCTATCCACCATACGGTCGGCTGCTGGGTAGCGGCGGCGAAGTCGCCATACATGTCGAAGCGGCCGTCCAGGTAGTGGATGTATTCATGCTCCAGATTCCACACATTGAACACCGGGCGCAGCCACGAGGCTTCGTGGGCGATGAAGCGAGCCTGGTTGTTCGGATCGGCCGGATTGCCTTCCACATACATGCCGCCATTGTCGGTGCCAATGCCGTAAATCACGCCGGCGTACTTAGCGTAATTGTCGTAGTCGTCGAACACGACCACCTCCAGCGAGGTGTTGTTGTCGTCAGCGACCGGCTGTTTGTGGGTTTGCAGCATCTGGTGGAAATACGATTCTTCCTTTTGCAGCAGCGCGCACGACGATTGCATCTGTTCGTCGGTCATTTCCTGGGCGCGGATGCGGATGGTGGGGCTGCAGGTGTAGCGGTTGACCAGGACGGCGTCGGCGAGCCGGGTTTCAAAATTGCAGGTGCCATATTCGCTGCAATGGCTGGCATCGTAGTATTTCACCGCCTCGGCGGCGGCCAGCCACATCTCGTTGCCGGCGCCGGTCATGCTGCTGCCGGCCAGAATGGTCTTCGCCTGCGGCTTGATCGACGGCAGCAGCGCCGGGTACTGCATGAAGCGCAGCCCCTCGCGGGTGGCGTCGCCCAGTTGGAAGGCGCTTTCGGTGCCGATCAGGCTGGTTTTGTCTGCAAGCACGAACTGAGTCAGCGCCGCCGCATAGCTGCCGTCATTCTGCAGCAGCGGCAAGGCATTGGCGCGGCCATGGGCGTAGAACAGCACGGTCAGCGCGCCAGTGAAGCCGCGGCTGGCCGAACTTTCCCGCAGGGCGAGCGCGGCATTGGGATTGGCCGCGCTGTTGGTGTAGCGCTGGATGATGGCGCGTATCGATGGCAGGTAATAGGCCTCATCCGCCATATTGGTGATCAGCGTCATCACTTCATTGGCTGTGGTGGGCGCCTGGGCGTTGGCGGCGAACAGCGCGGCGCCGCCCGCCAGCTGGCGGATGCCGGGACGCAGCGAGGATTGCAGGTTGGGGTCGAGCGCCGGCAGCGTGCCGGTGCTGGCCAGATAGTAGCCGGCGCGCAGGTACAAGGTGAGATTCACCAGCGCCATCGACGAGGCGTCATAGGCTGCCGCCTCCTGGATGAAGCGGCTGGCCGCCGCATTGAGATTCGAGGGCGTGAAGATCGTCGATGCCAGGTTCTTATCCAGCGCAAACAGGCCATAAGCGCAGGTGTAGTCGGGCAGGGTGGCCAGGTAGTTGGCAAGGTCGGCGCCGCTGTGGCTGGCCAGCGCGTTCATGTCCTGGCACTGCGGCGTGGCGGCGTGGCGGATCAGTTTCTTCAGCGGCCGGCCGATCACGGTGCGGTTGTCCTGCAGGCGATAGCGGGCTTGGAAGTCCGTTGGCGGACGATGCTGCCACAGCCGCGGCGCGGCCGGTTGCCGGGCCTGTATTTTCGCTTGGTGCGGCGTTTTGTACGGTTTGGGCGAGGCCTGGGCAGGCGTCGCCAGCGCGGCGGCCAAGGCGATGCACAGCGCGGCAAGTGAGATGCTTCGCATGTTTTGTCTCCGGAAAATCAGGGCGTTTCCCTGACCCGAAAATCATGCCTAGTGTCCTTGCGCATTTCTTGCCGAGTCTTTCCGCCGCCGCGCGCAGATTTGCCAAATGCGTTCCGGCTCTGCCGTGTGCGGCGAGCGGGGCGGCCTGACTTGAGCATGGGAAGGTGGCGGTGACCGGCCTACTGGGCCTCGGCCTCGCGCAACTCCTTGATCCGCTTGTATACCGTGGCGCGGCCCATCCCCAGGACGTTGGCCACGTAATTGACCGCGCTTTTGCCGCTGAACGCGCCTTCCGCGTGCAACGCGTCCACCAATTGCCGTTTCTGCGCGCGGCGCAGGCTGTTGAGGCTGGCGCCGCGCTCGCGCAACCAGCCGTGCAGGAACAGGTTGATCCGCTCCTGCCAGTCGTCTCGGAACAGCTCGTCCGGCTGCGGCCGCATGCCCGCGCCTTGGAGCAGGATGTCCAGCGCCCCGCGCATCTCATCGAACACCGCGATATTGAAGTTGATGCACATCATGCCTGCGGGCCGGGCTAGGTCATCGAACAGTACCGCGCTGACGCTGCGCATCTTGCGGCCATCCCAGTTGAGTTTCTCGTAGGGGCCGACGACGCGTTCCCGAGCGGTGCCTGGTATCTCTTCCAGGGCGGAGTCGTCGCCCGGTTCGCGGCGGGACAGATTGTGGGCGATGTGCAGCACGGTCTGATCGTACAGGTCATGGATCACCACTTCGACATAGGGATGAAACAAGGCGGCGATGCCGTCGGCGATATGGGCGTAGCGATTCAGCAGCAGATCTTTCACCGGGGAAGGCTGGGTTCGATGCATGACGGCGGGCAGAAGTGAACGATGGTTTGGATTATAGACAATTCGTCTCATTTTTGGACAGTGTCGCCTGAATGTTGCACTCGTCGGCAGGATCTTTTTCAGCGGCCAATTGCCCTGAAATGGCTTTCCCGGCAAGTCTTGTCAGCGGACTTGTCTTAGTTTTCCACTGGATGATTCGTGATTTCGGATACGATTATTTTTGTACTAATTGTCTATTGTATAATTTTTGTCTATATTTAATTCCATCTCAACTCAATCCCGCGCAGTGGACGCTGTGTACCGCCGGGCTACTTTACAGGACGCAAGATCATGAACGATTTGTACCAGTGCATACCCGATGCCCATCGCGCATTGCGGCCGCAGGTCGCCGTCACGCCTTTGAACCACAGCCCGGCGTTGTCGGTTTTGACCGGATGCGAGGTGTATTTGAAATGCGAACATCTGCAGCATACAGGCTCCTTCAAGTTCCGCGGCGCCAGCAACAAGATCCGGCTGCTAGACGCCATGTCTCGCCGGACGGGCGTCGCCACGGTGTCCAGCGGCAACCATGGCCTGGGCGTGGCGCTGGCCGGCAAGTTGGCTGGCGTGCCGGTCACGGTATACGCGTCGGCCGCGGCGTCCGAGGTGAAGCTGGACGCGATCCGCGCCCACGGCGCGAAGGTGGTCGTCATCGACGCGCCGATGTTGGAAGTGGAGTTGGAGGCCGCGCGGCTCGCCGAACGGGCGGGGCTGCCCTTCGTCTCGCCGTACAACGACGTCGACGTCATCGCCGGCCAGGGCACGATAGGGATGGAGCTGGCTGAGCAGCATCCTGGCCTGGCGGCGGTGTTCGCGTCGGTGGGCGGCGGCGGCATGATTTCCGGCATCGGCTCCGCGTTGGAGATGATGAGCCCGAGTACCGAGATCGTCGGCTGCTGGCCGCGCCATTCCCAGGCGCTGTATCAGAGCATGCTGGCTGGCGAGATCGTCGAATATGAGGAGCTGGACACCATTTCCGACGGCACCGCAGGCGGCGTGGAGCCTGGCGCAATCACTTTGCCCATCGCGCAGCGGGTGATAGACAAGACCGCGCTGGTGGACGAGGCGGCGATCAAGGCCGCGATGCGCAAGATCGCCGAGACCGAGCGCTGGATCGTCGAGGGCGCGGCCGGCGTCGCGATGGCCGGACTGTTCCAACAGGCCGAGGCATACCGCGGCCAGCCGGTGGCGGTGGTGCTGTGTGGGCGCAACATCAAGCTGGAGACATTTCTGGAGGCCTGCCATGGAGCTGCTTGACAAGGAAACCATCATTTCGCGCTTCGACACAGAGCGCGCGCTGGCCAGGGTGAGGGCCGGCTTCATCGCCTACTCGCGCGGCGATGTTCTGTCGGCGCCGGTGCAGAACTTCCACTTCGCCGACGCCAACGGCGATTGCTGCGTCAAATCGGCTTATATCGCCGGAGAGAAGGTGTTGGCAGTGAAGATATCCACCGGTTTCTACGACAACCCGGCGCGCGGCTTGCCCAGCAACGACGGCCTGGTGCTGGTGCTGTCGGCCACGGACGGCCGGGTGCTGGCGCTGTTGCAGGACCAAGGTTGGCTGACCACGATGCGGACCGCACTTGCCGGGCGGCTGGCGGCCAGTTTATTGGCGCCGGCGAAGGTCGAGGCGATAGGTTTGCTGGGGGCGGGCGAGCAGGCGCGCGCTCAACTGGAGCAACTGATGCAGGTCACGGATTGTCGTGACGTGTGGGTTTGGAGCCGGCAACCGGAGCAGGCCGCCGCCTTCTGCGCCTTCGCCGCGCAACTGGGCTTCCGCGCGCTCGCGGCGGCCGATCCGCGCGAGGTGGCTGCGCAGGCGAACCTGATCGTCACGGCGACGCCGTCGCGCGGGCCGCTGCTGCAGCGCGGCTGGATACGGCCGGGCACGCACATCACCGCGCTGGGCGCAGACGGACCGGGCAAGCAGGAACTGGACCCGGCCATCGCGGCAGAAGCGGATGTGGTGGTCGCTGATTCGTTGGCGCAGTGCGTGGCCTACGGCGAATTGTCGCACGCGGTCAATGCAGGATTGCTGGCGCCTTCCCGCATCATCGAACTGGGCGCTGCGCTGGCCCAAGACCGGAGTTTTCGGCGCAGCGAAGAACAGATCACGCTGGTCGATCTGACCGGCGTCGGCGTCCAGGACGCCGCCATCGCCGCCAGCGTGCTCGAACAGGCGGCCTGAGGCGGCTGCCAGCTGGGAGCAGTCCTCCCGTTCCATCCGGAGCGGGCGGGCTGCTTTTCGAAAGGGAGCCACCCGACATTAAAGCGGGTAGCGGACGCGGGTCGATCGCCCTGGCGTCAGGCCAGATCGGTGATGACCAGCTTGGCGATGTTGAAATAGATCACCAAACCGGTGCCGTCGATGAAGGTGGCGATGAAGGGCGCAGACACCACGGCCGGGTCGATGCGCATCTTCTTCAGCAGCATCGGAATGATGGACGACACGATGGCGCTCCATACCGTGATGGCGAACAAGGTCAAACACACCACTATCGCCACTTCATGGCCGACGCCCAGCATCCAGGCGCGGAGCAAGCCCACCATGCCTATCGCCAGCGCGATCATGAACGAGGTGGTGACTTCCTTGCGCAGCACAGTGCCCAGATTGCGCAGCCCCACTTCGCCCACCGCCATGGCGCGCACCAGGGTGGATGTGATCTGCGTGCCGCTGTTGCCGCCGGTGCCGATCAGCAGCGGAATGAAGAAGGCCAGCGCGATCACCGCCTCCAGTTGTTCCTCGAATACCTGCAGGATGGTGCTGGTGTAGGCTTCGGCGGCGAACAGCAGCAGCAGCCAGGGCAGGCGCTTCTTCCACAGGCCCCATGGGCTGGTGCTCAGATACGGCGTGTCCAGCGGCAGGCTGGCGCCTTGGCGCTGGGCGTCGTCGGTGCCTTCATCGCGGATCAAGGCGGCGATTTCGCGCTCGTACAGCGCGCCCACCAGCTTGCCACCGCGAACCACCGGCACGATGTCCAGGGTTTTTTCGGTCAGTTCCGGCGCGATATCCCGGCGCAACTGGCCGGGCTCGACCGAGTAGTCGGGCGCCAGCATCATGGTGGAAACAAGG
Source organism: Chromobacterium sinusclupearum (assembly GCF_002902845.1). Lineage (GTDB taxonomy): Bacteria > Pseudomonadota > Gammaproteobacteria > Burkholderiales > Chromobacteriaceae > Chromobacterium > Chromobacterium sinusclupearum. The sequence continues at coordinate 10,789 of NZ_PPTF01000020.1, read as the reverse complement.
CGCTGTTCATCCTGCTCGGTCAGCAGCGCCTTCAGCGACAGCCGGCCATGCAGAAAGCCGCTGTCATCGGTGACAAAGACCTGTGCCGGAACATCGTTCTCGTGCAACTGGCTCAGGATATGGCCGCGGGCGCGGCCGACCGACATGCCTGGTCTGAGCGTGATCAGCGAGGCGCTCATATAGGATGCGACGGTTTCTTTCAAATCAATATCCGCTTGTGGTGCGGCGGCGTGGATGTGGCTTGCGACGTAAGTCATGTAGGAATTCCCCGTTTAGCTGTTTAAACCGCAAACAGTTCTCAATGGGGGCGACAACCAGGAGGCGAGTGCAGGAAGCGATCTCCGCGTCTAGGTTTTGGCACTATGCAACGTATCCTGCCAGGGAAGTCACTTTGGGCTAAACCTTAATCCGATAAAGCCTGTCCTAACCTTGGGCGTCTCTCGACGTCGTCAGATCAGTGACCTGTGTTTGCATAGGAGCCTCGCCGAACGAGATACTGCATCTTTTCGATGAGTTGGGCGCCTACCCGTCTTTGGAGGACGGGCGCGGCATCCGTCTGGCCGGCCCGCTTGGGCGTCAGCCAGACAGGTCTGAGCGAGGATTGTCGCTTTTGTTCCATATTTTTCCGTTTTTCTTATAATAAATATCATTATCATAAACAAGCGAAGGGGTAATCTGCCGTGGGCATGCCGCATATCGCGGCCGCAGGCAGGCGTGACTCATGGCTGCGGAGGGCAAGGCCTTGCCTGCGCAATAAAGCCGCCCCGCAGCCGTGCTATGCTGTGCCGGTCGCGCAACCCAGCCGCGGCCCGCGATCGTGCCCGCGCAATCGGCACTGCGTTCTGGAACCACCTATGAGCAAGAGCATCATTTCCGACATGGATGGCGTGATCTATCGGGGCAAGCAGTTGATTCCCGGCGCGCGCGAGTTCGTCCAACGCCTGATCGACACCCAAACCCCCTTCCTGTTTCTGACCAACAACGCGGAGCAGACGCCGCTGGATCTGCGGCTGAAGCTGGAAGGCTTGGGCATCATTGGTCTGACCGAGGACAACTTCATCACCAGCGCGATGGCGACGGCGATGTTCCTGAAGAGCCAGACCCGCAAGGCCATGCCCACTGCCTACGTGGTGGGCGGCGCCGGCCTGATCAACGAGCTGTACAACGTGGGTTTCTCGATTTCGGAATCGCACCCGGACTACGTGGTGGTGGCCAAGTCGCAAACCTTCAGCTTCGAGCAGATCAAAAAAGCCGTGCGCTTCATCGACCAAGGCGCCAAGTTCATCGGCACCAATCCGGACATGATCGATCCGATCGAGGGCGGCTACGAGCCGGCCGCTGGCACCCTGCTGGCCGCCATCGAGGCCGCCACTGGCAAGAAGCCTTATATCGTCGGCAAGCCCAACTCCCTGATGATGCTGCTGGCTACCCGCAAGCTGGGCGTCCATCCGGAAGAGGCGGTGATGATAGGCGACCGCATGGATACCGACATCGTCGGCGGCCTGGAGGCCGGCATGTGCACTGCGCTGGTGTTGTCCGGCGTCTCCACCCGCGAATCGATGGAGCAGTTTCCGTATCAGCCGGACTATGTGTTCGACAGCGTGGCGGACATCGATCCGCATGCGCTGTAGCAGTCCCGGCGTATCGGTTACGCCTGCGTACCCGAGGGCCAGCTAGGCAAAACGCCGCCGCGGCAGCAAGCTGCGCGGCGGCGTTGAAGTCGATCAATAGCTGAGGTTGGCCACCGATGGGCTGGCGCTGGCGTTCAAATTGCACCCGGCTTGCTGCAGCACGTTGGAGCGCCAGCCCAGGCTGGCGCTCCGAGTGATGGGCTTCTTGTTGATGTCCAGCAACTGGATGCCGGTGAAGCTCATGGCGCCATCGCGTGGATAGTCGTCGCAGCGGCTTACCCCATACACCTCCAGCACGCCGCCAAACGCCCAGTTGAAAGTCTGGCCATAATTGCTGGTCTGATTGAGCGCGCTGGAAACGTTGCGGCTTATGTCCTGCGTGTTGATGTTCCAAGACGTGCAAGTCCGCGTGCCGGCCGCGCAGTTGTTCCGCACGGTGCCGACGATCAGGTCGCCGCTGGCCACGTTCTGCGGGGTGCTGTAGTTGACCGCGCCGTCCTGGCAGCAGTTCCAGCTGGCGATGGTCCAGCGATTGTCGTTGAAGGCGTTCCAACCCAATACCGGTTGCAGGATGCTCTGCACATTATTGGTGTCCTGCAGGCCGGGGAAGAAATACACCACCTGGCCATCCGCTGCGGCCGGGGCCGCCGGCACAGTCCAGCGGGCGTTGATGCCGCCATAGGCCGAGGACGTGGTCAGCTCGGTGTCCAGCACCCAGCCGTTGACGGCATCCTGAGCCGACGCGGACGCCGCTGGCCGCGCTGCCGGATGCGTGTCGCGCGGGCTGATGGCTTCGCCGCGTAGCGTGTAGCGGACATGCTGGCAGAGAACGCCTGTTCGGACAGAGCCATCGGCGCCCTGGATGCGGCCATGGTCCAGCAGCTTTTCTTGCGGATGGATTTCCTGCACGCAGGACGGATGGAAATAGCCGAACGGGGTAATCACATAGCCGGCTGGCACATTGGACGGCCGCTGAGCGGCGGCGGAGGTCAGCTGGCCCATGGGTTCGGCCTGCGCGGCGGCGGACGCCATGCCCAGAAATGCCGCCATCAGCGAGGCGGCCCCTAGCAGCTGTCTGATCAAAGCCTTGCTATTCATGATTGCCATGCTTGCTCCTTGCAAAACGGTGAATAAGCGAGAAACGGCCTAAGATCCTGAGCGTTAAGTGTGATGGCTGGACTTCGCCAAGCCTGGGATGAGCCTAGCCGTTGACGGCCAGAGCATGGCTGGCAGAAATGACAGGTCAGCCGCCCTGTGTGCGGGGTGGATGGCCGCTGCGGGCCAGCCATCCGTCTGTTGCTAGCTACAGGCGACGATGAAGGCCACGAATACGCCGTACAAGCCGCTGACGGCCATCAGCGCGCGGCTATCCACCGCGCCGCGCCGGAACAGCAGCCATAGGAAGGCGATAGCCAGCGAGGTAATGACGCCGGAGGCCAGCAACGGGCCATCGAAGCGCCAGGGCGTGAAGAACATGCCCAGCGCGCTGGGGATGGTGGCCTGGATCATCATCGCGCCGGAGATGTTGGCCAGCGCCAGGCGTTCCTTGCCCTGGCGCACCCAGATCAGGGCATTCATGGTTTCCGGCAGCTCTGTCGCGACAGGACTGAGCAGCAGCGCCACCAGATGGGGCGACCATCCCATGAGCGTGCCGATGGCTTCGAGCTGGGCGACGAACAGATGCGATGCGAAGCCGATGAACGCCAAGGCCAGCACGGTTTGCAGCCCGGCCCAGGCCAGCGAGGGCTGGCTGCTGTGCGGCCGGATTTTCAGCGGTTCTAACGCTTCCTCGTCCTCCGCGGTATCGGCATCGCGGATTTCGCGCCAGACATAGATGGCGTAAGCGGCTAGAAACAGCACGCCCAGCCAGGGCTTGATCGCGAAGGCGACCAGGCCGAGCGCCACCTTGACCACAAACACGGCCAGGAAGGCGGCCTGGTCGCGGCTAAGCCGGGCATGGTCCACCCGCACCTGGTGCGAGTCCCGAACCAGACGTTTTCGATTGAGCAGCAGGGCAAAGCCAACCACGGCGTAGGCCAAGGTGGCCAGAACCAGCGGTCCGCCCATCGCGGCGCCTACGCCAAGATCCTTCTGCGCGGGCGTGTCTCCAAACACCACGGCCATGAAGGTGACGGCGCTTTCCGGCAGCGCGGTGCCGAAGGCCGCCAGCACCGAGCCGACAGCGGTGGCGCCGAGCTTCATGCCGCGGCCAACCCATTCAATGCCATTGACGAAATATTCGCAGGCGAGATAGATCGCTACGGCTGACAGGAAAAACAGGACAAGAGTGAGAAACATGAAACGGTCCGGCCGGGCAAGCAAGATTCCAATGGCGCGGCAATGCGGCTTGCCCGGCTGGCAAAGCGCATTGCGGCCAAAGGTCTCGCCGGGCTCACGCTGCTGCTGCAGCGGCTGACCACGCCATGAGACAGCTGCCTCAAGTTTGTTGACGTGGTCTTCCCAGCGGGGACGCTGGGAATGGCTACTCCCCAATGACTACAGCGGGCGATGTTATCAGCTTGGTGCCATCCTGTCTTCTGTTGTGCGCAGTGGCGGAACACCCTGCTTTGCCAGGGTTCCGCCTTGCACAAATAAGGAAAAGAGCGCGGTTGCCCAGCGCATACGCCATCACGCTCAGTTTCATGGTTTTGCGCGGGCCGCCTGATTACCCTGGACCGACGCGGCGCTGTCGCGGATGGACAAGCGGTTCCCCCGATAAACCGCCCAACCTAATTGGCCTGGGAAAAAAGCTCGGACAGGCTTTAAGTGCTTTCGCTTACACCAATGCCTGGGTACTCCTATAGTGAATCATTCTGGCGTGGGAGGGATGGCTATGCGAGCGCGGCTCAAGGTCGCCCACAAACTGGTGCTGTTGATTGCGCCGCTGGTGCTGGCGCTGTTCATCGCGGCGCTTGGCTATGCCTGGCATCAACGCCAGCTGTTGCAGGAGTTGAACCGGGATCAGTCGCTGGCGGAAAACATTGCGCTGGCAGGCGACCTGATCCATGACCTGCAGGCGGAGCGCGGGCTGAGCTATGGCTATCTGAACCTGCATCAGCCGCTGCCCCTGCCGCTGAGCCAGGCCAGGGTGGCGGCGGACGATGTGCTGCAGCGTCTGCAACGGCAGTCGCGCGCCGACATGTCCGATGAACTGCGCGCCTATCTCGACAACGCTGTGCCGCGCCAGGACGCCTTGGCGCAATTGCGGCGCGACATCGATGCCCGCCATATCTCTCCCGATCCGGCTTTTCTGCGCTATTCCGACATGATCGAGCAGCTGTCCCGCATCGTCGCGCTGTTCCATGCCAACACGCAGCAAGTGCAGGCCTTGGTTTTGCAATGGTCGGCGGTGAATTGCCAGAAGGAATACACAGGACGCGCGCGCGGGCTGATCACCGGGGTACTGACGGTGGGCAGTTTCAGCATCACCAATTTCCGCCAGGTCAGCGGGGTGGTGTCGCAGGAGGAGCTTTGCCGGGCGCAATACCGCCAATATGGCGGCGACGAGGCCGTGCTGCAGGCGGCCATGGACAGCTCGCGCCAGTTCGAGTCGGCGCGCGATGCCGTGCTGGCGCGCGGGGCCGGCGCCATGCAGAGCCTGCGTCCGGACGAGTGGTTCCAGGTGTCCAGCCGGCGGGTGGACGCCTTGATGGGGGTGGAGAAGGCCATCCTGTCCCAGATAAGCCGCTTGCTGGAGCAACAGGCCAGTTCGGCGCGGCTGAGCAGTTATCTGGTGCTCTTGGGTTTGCTGTTGCTGTTGATGCCCGTAGGGCTGGCGGTGGTGGTGGGCCGCAACATCATCCGCACCCTGGGCGCGGAACCGGACGAGGTGGCGCAGGGGATGCGCGAGTTGTCGGCCGGGCGGCTGGATTTCTTCCTGCCTTTGCGCGAAGGCGATACCCATAGCCTGGCCGCCCACATCCGCCAGATGGGACAGCGGCTGTCCGGGGTGATCATGCAGGTCAAGGAAGATGCCGATGCGGTGGCCAATGCTTCGGACGAGCTGAATTCGGCGTCGCAGGGGCTGTCGCAGGGCGCGGCGCGCGCGTCGGCCGATGTGGAGGGCACCAGCACGTCGGTGGACGACATCGCCGGCTGCATGTTCCGCATGGCTAACGACGCCAATCACGCCGGCGGCATGGCCGATACCGCCAGCGTCCAGGCGGCGGAGGGCAACCGGGTGGTGCAGCAGACGATCGCGGCGATGCACAAGATCGCCAAGCGCACCGACATCATCGACGACATCGCCTACCAGACCAATCTATTGGCCTTGAATGCGGCGATAGAGGCGGCGCGGGCCGGCGAGCACGGCAAGGGTTTCGCCGTGGTGGCCGACGAGGTGCGCAAGCTGGCCAAGCGCAGCCAGGCGGCGGCGCAGGAGATCGGCCAGGTGGCGATCAGCAGCGTGCAGTTGGCCGAGAGCGCCGGCCAGCAGTTGAGCGATATCGTGGAGTCCAGCCTCAAGACGCTGGAACTGGTGAAGGGCATTTCCTGCGAGGCCACGCAGCAGGCGCAACGGGTGGGCGGCATCAATCAGGCCATGCAGCGGCTGAACCAGCTGTCGCAGGACAACGCCGCCGCCAGCGAGGAGCTGTCCGCGGCGGCGCAGGAGGTGGCGATGCGGGCGGATAGTTTGCGCCGCCAGATGCAGTATTTCCAGCAGGGGACGGAGCCGGCGCAGCAAAACGGCCCCGCAGAGGCGGGGCCGTAGCGGTCAAGCGGTAGAGCCGCTCGGGCTGGCGTTCAGCGCACTTCGCGCAAGTCGTCGCGCGCGATCTTCAGCCGCACCTGGGTGCCGCCGGCCAGCAGGTCGGCCGCGTTGCGGTTCAGCCGGTCCACTTGCAGCATGGCGCCGTGGGCTTCCACCTGATAGCGGATGACGTTCCCCAGCAACTGATGCTGGCGGATCACCGCCGGCAGCGCGCCTTCGGTCGGGTCGTCGTGGCTCAGCAGTTGGACCGATTCCGGGCGAATGGCCAAATGGCCGCTGATCTCCATCCCCAGCAGCGCATGGCTCTGCTGCGCCGTCAGCAGGTTGTAGTTGCCCATGAAGCGGGCGACGAATTCGGTGGCCGGCTGGGTGTAGATGGTTTCCGCCGCGCCTTCCTGCTCGACCTTGCCTTGATTCATCACGAAGATGCGGTCGGACAGCGTCAGCGCTTCTTCTTGGTCATGGGTCACGAAAATCGTGGTCAGGCCCAGGCGGCGCTGGATGTCGCGGATCTGCTCGCGCAGGTTCTTGCGGATGCGGGCATCCAGGGCGGACAGCGGCTCGTCCAGCAGCAAGAGGCGCGGCTCCACCACCAGCGCGCGGGCCAGGGCCACGCGCTGGCGCTGGCCGCCGGACAACTGGTGCGGGAAGTGCTGCTCGCGGCCGTTCAGCTCCACCAGCGCGATGACTTCTCCCACCTTGCGGCGGATTTCGTCGGCCGAGCGCTTTTGCATCTTCAGGCCAAAGGCGATGTTGTCCACCACATTCATATTCGGGAACAGCGCATAGCTCTGGAACACCATGCCGATGCCGCGCTTCTGCGGCGACAGGTAGGTGATGTCGTCGCCGGCGAGGCGGATCACGCCGCCGCTGGGCGTCTCGAAACCGGCGATCATGCGCAGCACGGTGGTTTTGCCGCAGCCGGACGGGCCGAGGAAGGTGACGAACTCGCCGGTTTCCACCTGCATGTTGAAATCGTGCACCACGGCCTGCTGGCCGAAACGCTTGTTCAGATGGTCGATGTGCAGAAATGCCATGATTGCTTCCGTATATCAGTGTTTGTCGGCGCCGAGCTCGGCGCGGTTGCGGCTGAACACCTGCATCAGGCCCATCGCCGCCCAGGTGACCAGGAAGGCGATGATGGCCAGCGCGGCCGGTTCGTAGGCGCGGTTGGCGCCGATCAGCTGCAGATAGGGGCCGAAGGCCGGGCGCGCCAGCAGGCTGGCCAGGGTGAACTCGCCGATCACGATGGCGAAGGTCAGGAAGGCGCCGGACAGGATGGCGGTTTTCAGATTCGGGAAGATCACCAGCCTGAGGATGTCGAACCAGCCGCTGCCCAGGCTTTGCGCGGCCTCGGTCAAGGAGCGCACGTCGATCGCGGACAGGCCGGTGTCGACCGAGCGGTACAGATAGGGCAGGGCCAGGGTCACGTAGCCGAATACCAGCAGCAGATCGGTGCCGCGCTCGTTGCCGGTAAACGGCAGCCAGCCGCCGCTGCCGTACAATCGCAGGTAGCCGAACACCAGCACGATGGCCGGAATCACCAGCGGCAGCAGGGTGATGAACTCGATCAAGGGGCGCAGCCGCGGCAGCTTCAGCTGTATCCAGAACGCAGTGGGCACCACCAGCAGAATCCCCACCAGAATGGTCAGCAGCGCCAGCGCGGCGGAGTAGGCGAAGCTGTGCTGGAATCCGGGGTCGGCCAGCACCACCTTGTAGGCTTCTAGGCTGTAGCCTTCGCGGCGCATCTTCAGGCTGAACTCAAACGTGGCGATCAAGGGCAGCAGGAAGTAGCCGCTGCCCAAAAGAATGGCGATCCAGGCGCCCAGGCGCGATGTGGCTTTGGTTTTCATGCGGCCTCCCGGTGGCTGCGCTTGCGCAGCCAGATATAGCCGGCGTTGGCGCTGCCTGTGATCAGAACCATGCCCAGCGCCAGCGCGTAACCGAGGTTCTGGTCATGCAGCACGTCGCCGTGAATCTGCGCGTACAACAGGATGGTGACGATATTCAGCGAGCTGCCGGTCAGCGCGTAGGCAGTGGCCACGGCGCCGAAGGCGTTGGCGAACAAGAGCAGCGCGGCGCCGACCAAGCTGGGCCACAGCACCGGCAGCGCGATGTGCCGCCAGTAGGCGAAGGCCGATCCGCCCAGGCTCTCGCAGGCTTCGCGCCATTCGTCCTTCAATCCTTCCACGGCCGGGGCGATGATCAACACCATCAGCGGCACCTGGAAGTACAGATAGGTCAGCGTCAGGCCGGCGAAGCTCAGGATGGAGAAGCCGCTGGCGTACAGATCAAAATCGAGATACTTGCGCAGCAGCATGGTGACCAGGCCCATCCGGCCCAGCGTGGACAGGAAGGCGAAGGCCAGCGGGATGCCGGCGAAGTTGGACGCCACCCCGGAAAACGTGGTCAGCGTCGGGCGGATCCAGGCGGGCAGGCCGCCGCGGATGGCGGCCAGCGCCAGCAACAGGCCCAGCAGGGTGCCCAGCACGGCGGAGGCGGCGCTGATCTGCAGGCTGATGCGATACGCGCTGAGGATATTGTCGTCGAACAGGCGGGCGATATTGTTCAGCGTGAAGTTGCCTTGCGCATCCTGAAAAGCGCCCACCATCAGCATGGCGGTGGGCAGGATCAGAAACAGCAGCGCGAACAGCAAAAACGGCGCGACGCCCAGCCAGGACAGCAGCGCGGCGCGGGTGCCGCCGGCGGCTGCGCCGGCGACGGGCGTCGGTATGGATTCGGTGGATGCGGACATCGTTGTTTTTCTCGAGCGAGGTAAAAGGGCCGCCCTGGGCGGCCCTGGTGACTGACGAGGGAGCGGCTTACTTGACGTTGCTGCCCACTACGCTGTCCCACTGCTTGGTGATGCCGGCCTTGTAGCCTTCTTGCTGCTCGATGGTCGGGAACACGGCCTTCTTGTAGGCGGCGGCGTCCGGCAGCTTGTTGATCAGATCGGCCGGAATCTTGTTCTTGGCGGTCAGATCGTTGAAGCGGATCGGGTGGCAGTAGCCCTTCAGCCAGGCCACTTGGCCTTCGTCGGAGAACAGGTATTCCATCCACAGCTTGGCGGCGTTCGGGTGCGGCGCGTAGGCGCTGATGCCCTGAGCGTAGACGCCGGCCACGACGCCGGTCTTCGGCACGATCACGTCAATCTTGGGGTTGCCCTTCAGCGTGTCGCGGTCGGCCAGCGCGTTGTAGTCCCAGCGCACGATGATCGGGGTGGTGCCCTGGGCCAGCGAGGCGGCCTTGCCGATCACCGGCACGAAGTTGCCGTTCTTGTTCAATTGCGAGAAGAACTTCAGGCCGGCGTCGGCGGACTTGCCCACATCGCCCTTGGCCTGGGACAGGCCGGCGGCGAACACGCCCTGAATGGCCTGGTTGGCGGCGCGCGGGTCGCCGGCCAGTGCCACGGCGTTCTTGTATTCCGGCTTCAAGAGGTCGGCCCAGTCGGCCGGCGCCTTGCTGATCAGGTCTTTGTTGACTTGGAAGGTCAGCACGCCGTAGTAGTCGCCGTACCAGTAGCCATCCTTGTCCTTGACGTTGTCCGGAATGGTTTTCCAGGTGGACACCTTGTACGGCTGCAGCAGGCCCTGGGCTTTGGCTTGCGGGCCGAAGGACAGGCCGACGTCGATCACGTCCGGCGCCTGCGGTCCCTTGTTGTTCTTGTTGGCCTTGATGGCCTCCAGCTCGTCGGCGGAGCCGGCGTCCGGATTCAGTTCGTTGACCTTGATGCCATACTTGGCCTTGAAGCCGGCGATGACATTGCCGTAGCCGCACCAGTCGTGGGGCAGGCCGATCACGGTCAGTTCGCCTTCCTTCTTGGCGGCCTTGACCAGCGCATCGAGGTTGGCGGCCAGGGCGGCGTTGGCAACCGTTGCCAGCGTGCCGGCAACGGCGAGGTAAGCGAGCTTGTTCTTCATCATTGGTCCCCTTTCACGGCCAGTGGCCTATCTATCGAAAAACTGATGCGATGTTATGAGGGATTGATGACAAAACGACGTCATTAATATGACAAACTGGTTTCAGGGCTGGATGACAAGGCGTTAGGAGGAAAGCCGCCAGGCCAAAAGACCATGGCGGCGCAGGGCGGACACTCGGTCAGGCGTGCAGCGCGAAGTCCATGGTTTTTTCGCTGCGGTTAGGGAAACGGCTGGCCAGAAACGGCGTGATGTCCAGCGGCAGCGGCTCGCCGCGCACCAGGCCGTTCAGCAGCACGCCGGTGATGGCCGAGGTAAGCATGCCGGTGCGGAAATGGCCGCAGGCGTTCAGATAGCCTTCTATGCCGTCTTCCGGCCCCAGAATGGGCAACTCGTCTGGCGTGCCAGGGCGCAAGCCGGCCCAGCAGCGCTTGATGTTGATGTTGGAGAGTTCCGGCAGGCAGCGCACTGCGCCTCGCACCAGCCCATTGATCTCCGGGTAGGTGATGCTGGTGTCGAAACCCTTGTCC
>NZ_PPTF01000019.1:219104-237523 GCF_002902845.1 Chromobacterium sinusclupearum | reverse complement strand
AGGGTGACGACCCGTCGCTTCGAGGGTCAAGTGGCAGAGCTGCAGGTGCGTGCTGCCATCTTGAACCGCTTCAGCATGCTGGGCCGTCCATGCACGGAGGCTGTGGCGTAAATTTGTTTGGGAAAGGGAGACTCGCCCTGTCCTAGATTTATGCAACAGCGCGCATCCGCAGTGTCGTTCTTGTTGGTCATGACAAACGGACGCACAAACGTCGGATGGATCAGCTGAACCGTATGGCCCAGTGGCTGCAACTGTCGTGCCCAGTGTTGAGCCGCGCCGCAGGCTTCCATGACAACCCGTCCGGAGGCTTGTAGACGAAAAAACGTCATCACGTCAGCTTGTTTCAGCTTTTTACGCTGTATCTCGCCGGTTTAGGGAACGATCCAATGTATTTGGAACACGCGTTTGGCGATATCTATGCCATATGTCGTAAGCTTCATTTGGGGCCTCCGTCTATCCGTGGGGGGGGCGGGGCCGACCGCAACGACAACGGCCGCCCCAAGCAGCGTACTATGGCCACTTTGGGACGGCGCTCTGCTAGGTTCCATGACATAAAGTAAAAGATATGATTTGAAGTCTGTATCATGCATATCCTTTGCTATCCCTTTGTGTGATAATCTGCAGATCTTTTTTGCGACGAAATGTTAAGTAAGCATTTCGCAAGTTAGAGAGTGGTTCCATGCTATTAATATTGTTTTTGTCTAGCTTCTTTTCGCTTATCCTCGGGGCCGCACTCATCCACTACTCGCACCTGCATGAGCACTTTTCCGCGGATCATGATTTGGCAGGCGTGCAGAAATTTCATGCCAAACCGGTTCCCCGAGTTGGGGGCGTTCCAGTCATGGTCGGGTTGGTAATTGGGGTTGGGGTGCTGTTTTACCTTACAAGGTCGTGGCTACCGGTTTTCTTGGTACTCGCCTCGCTACCTGCGTTTGGTGCCGGCCTGATCGAAGACATGACCAAAAAAATTGGGCCGGCCCCACGCTTACTCGCTACTTTTTTAGCCGCGGCTTTGGCTTACTTCTTGTTGGATGCAGGCTTGTCGCGTCTTGATATCCCGGTCATTGATCAAGTCTTATCCCAGTTTTGGATTTTGGCTTTGTTGTTGACCATCGTTGCAGTGGGGGGGGTGGCGCATGCGGTCAATATCATCGATGGATACAATGGCTTGTCCGGCGTGGTGGCTATTTTCATTTTCCTGGCCATGGCCTATGTGGCATTTAAAGTACAGGATGCCGAGTTGATGGGCATCTGCTTTGCCATGATCGGCGCGATAGCAGGTTTGTTGTTTTGGAACTTCCCGCGCGGACTGATTTTTGCCGGTGACGGTGGCGCCTATCTTGTAGGTTTCATGATAGCGGAGGTTTCGATTTTGCTGGTGCAGCGTCATGCCAGCGTGTCGCCTTGGTTTCCCTTGCTTTGTGTGATCTACCCGGTCTTTGAGACCATGTTTTCGATGTATCGGCGCAAATTCCTGCAGAACCGTGCTATCGGCTACCCTGATGCCTTGCATCTGCATCAGATTATATATAAGCGAGTGGTGTTATGGATGGTGGGCTCCAAGGATGCCGGCCATCTGACACAGCGTAATAGTCTGACTTCGCCCTATCTGTGGGCGCTGTCTTCGTTTTCGGTGGTGCCGGCGATGTTGTTCTGGAACAATACGCCGATTCTGATTGGTTTCGTTGTGGTTTTCATGTTCACCTATGTGCGTCTTTACCGGATGATCATACGTTTCCGTACACCTCGTTGGCTGATGCTTCGCAAGACCCCTCACGCTTGATCTGCATTGTCATGAGCCTGTCGAAAATTGAACCGGCAGGCTCTTGAAAATCCTCTCTCTCGTCCCTATTATTAGCACTCACAGTAGCCGAGTGCTAAGTGCTCAGCTGACAACCAACACACCCTGATGTTCAACTCTCAACAGCCAATGTTACAGGAGAGATCCATGGCAATTCGTCCTTTGCACGACCGTGTTGTTATCAAGCGCCTCGAGGCTGAAGAAAAGACCGCTTCCGGCATCGTTCTGCCGGGTGCCGCGGCTGAGAAGCCGGACATGGGCGAGGTTCTGGCCGTCGGTAACGGCAAGATTCTGGAGAATGGCGAGCGCCGCCCGCTGGAGCTGAAGAAGGGCGACAAAGTCATCTTCGGCAAGTATTCCGGCCAGACCGTCAAGGTTGACGGCGAAGAAGTCCTCGTGATGCGCGAGGAAGACGTTATGGGCATCGTTGAGTAAGCCTCCGACCCTACCCGTACTTCAAACACAGAATTCTGGAGATTTAAGAATGGCTGCTAAAGACGTAAAGTTTGGCGATTCCGCTCGCACCAAGATGGTAAATGGCGTCAATATCCTGGCTGATGCCGTCAAGGTCACCCTGGGCCCGAAAGGCCGCAACGTGGTGCTGGACCGCTCCTTCGGCGCGCCGACCATCACCAAGGACGGCGTATCCGTCGCCAAGGAAATCGAACTGAAAGATAAGTTCGAGAACATGGGCGCGCAGATGGTGAAGGAAGTGGCTTCCAAGACTTCCGACGTGGCCGGCGACGGCACCACCACCGCCACCGTGCTGGCGCAAGCCATCGTGCAGGAAGGCATGAAGTACGTTGCCGCCGGCATGAACCCGATGGATCTGAAACGCGGCATCGACAAGGCCGTTATCTCCCTGGTGGGCGAGATCGCCAAGATCGCCAAGCCGTGCGCCACCACCAAGGAAATCGCTCAAGTTGGCTCCATCTCCGCCAACTCCGATTCCGACATCGGTGAAATCATCGCCAGTGCCATGGAAAAAGTGGGCAAGGAAGGCGTAATCACCGTCGAAGACGGCAAGAGCCTGAACAACGAGCTGGATGTGGTGGAAGGCATGCAGTTCGACCGCGGCTACCTGTCCCCGTACTTCATCAACAACCAGGACAAGCAGATCGCTGCGCTGGACAATCCGTTCATCCTGCTGTTCGACAAGAAGATCTCCAACATTCGCGACCTGCTGCCGGTGCTGGAGCAAGTGGCCAAGTCCGGCCGTCCGCTGCTGATCATCGCAGAAGACGTGGAAGGCGAAGCGCTGGCGACTCTGGTGGTGAACACCATCCGCGGCATCCTGAAGGTTGTGGCCGTCAAGGCTCCGGGCTTTGGCGACCGTCGCAAGGCCATGCTGCAAGACATCGCTGTGCTGACTGGCGGCACCGTGATCGCCGAAGAAGTGGGTCTGACCCTGGAAAAAGCTTCCCTGGACATGTTGGGCCAAGCCAAGCGCGTGGAAGTGGGCAAGGAAAACACCACCATCATCGATGGCGCCGGCGAAGCTGCCACCATCCAGGCTCGCGTGGGTGAAATCCGCAAGCAGATCGAAGAAGCCACGTCCGACTACGACCGCGAGAAGCTGCAAGAGCGCGTGGCCAAACTGGCCGGCGGCGTTGCTGTGATCAAGGTTGGCGCGGCCACCGAAGTGGAAATGAAAGAGAAGAAGGCTCGCGTGGAAGACGCGCTGCACGCCACCCGCGCTGCGGTTGAAGAAGGCGTGGTTGCCGGCGGCGGCGTGGCCCTGCTGCGCGCCCGCGCTTCGCTGGACAGCCTGAAGACCGACAACGCCGAACAAGAAGCGGGCGTGAAGATCGTGCTGCGCGCCATCGAGGCTCCGCTGCGTCAGATCGTCAAGAACGCCGGCGACGAGCCGTCCGTTGTGGTGAACAAGGTGCTGGAAGGCAAGGGCAACTTCGGTTACAACGCCGCAACCGGCGAATACGGCGACATGCTGGAAATGGGCGTGCTGGATCCGGCCAAGGTCACCCGCTCCGCTCTGCAGCACGCCGCTTCTGTAGCCGGCCTGATGCTGACCACCGACTGCATGATCGCTGAACTGCCGGAAGACAAGCCGGCTGCTGGCGGCATGCCGGACATGGGCGGCATGGGTGGCATGGGCGGCATGATGTAATCAGCTGCTGATGAGCCGGCAGCCCTGGCGCTGCTGGCATCATTAGGAAAACGGCCTGGATAGCATTGCTGTCCAGGCCGTTTTGTTTTATCAAACGATTTTAGGCACCGAGCGACGTAAACAGCGGTGCTTCCTGATCTTTGGGTGACAGTACCGGGGGCTGTTGCAGCGGCCAGTCTATCGCCAGCGTTGGATCGTTCCAGGCGATGGTGCGTTCAAGGTCTTTGAACCAGTAGTCGGTGGTTTTGTACAGAAATTCCGTATCATCGCTTAGGGTCAGGAAACCATGGGCGAAGCCGGGGGGGATCCAGAGCTGGCGCTTGTTGTCGGCAGAGAGCTCCACGCCTACCCATTGGCCGAATGTAGGAGAATTAGGTCGGATGTCTACAGAGACGTCGAACACAGAGCCTGCGATCACGTGTACAAGTTTTCCCTGAGCGTGAGGTTCTAGTTGGTAGTGGAGTCCACGGAGCACACCCTTGTGTGAACAGCTGTGGTTGTCTTGAACAAATTTCACCTCATATCCGACTCCGCTGTTGAATTTTTGCTGGTTGAAGCTTTCAAAGAAGAATCCTCTGTTATCGCCGAAAACTGTTGGCTCGATGATCTTTACATCGGATATCGCGGTGGAAATGATGCTCATGTTGTGCCGCCTTCCGTGGAGGACTATACGGTCCGATGGCATACAAGATATTAATAGATGGTTCGTTCTAGCATGGAGAGCAGATAGCGGCCATAGCCTGTTTTTTGCAATGGTTGTGCCAACAGTTTAACCTGATCGCTATCAATCCAGTTGTAAAGGTAAGCGATCTCCTCCGGGCAAGCAACTTTCAGCCCCTGACGGCTTTCGATGGTGGCGATGAACTGGCTGGCTTCCAGCATCGATTCATGGGTACCGGTATCGAGCCAGGCATAGCCGCGGCGCATGGTTTGTACATCCAGAGAACCTTGCTGCAAGTAGACGTTATTAACGTCTGTGATTTCCAGTTCGCCTCGCGCCGAGGGCTGGATGGTTTTGGCGATGTCGACGACCTGTTCATCGTAGAAATACAGGCCGGTGACTGCGTAATGAGATTTGGGTTGTTGCGGTTTTTCTTCGATCGATAGCACCTTGCCGTTGGCATCAAAATCGACTACGCCGTAACGTTCGGGGTCGTTGACGCGGTAGGCGAACACGCTGGCTCCTTTGGTCTTGGCATTGGCCGCCTTCAACAGGCCGGCGAAATCGTGGCCATAGAAGATGTTGTCGCCCAGCACCAATGCGGAAGGGGCTCCATTCAGGAAGTCTTCTCCGATCAGAAAGGCTTGTGCCAAGCCGTCTGGGCTGGGTTGAACCGCGTATTGCAGGCGAACCCCCCATTGGCTGCCATCGCCGAGCAGCTGTTCGAAGCGCGGTGTGTCTTGCGGCGTGGAGATGATCAGGATGTCTTGAATGCCCGCCAGCATCAGCGTGGTCAGAGGATAGTAGATCATCGGCTTGTCGTAGATCGGCAGCAGCTGTTTACTGACGGCGATGGTTGCCGGGTAGAGACGGGTGCCGGAGCCTCCGGCGAGGATGATGCCTTTGCGAGCTTTGCTCATCTTGGAGTCCTTTTAATTCTGTGGTGTCTGTTGTTGTTGCCATAGGGAGGCGAGCACCGTGTCGACACCGTGTTGCCACGCAGGCAAGGTGATGCCGAAGCCGCGTTTCAGCTTGTTGCAATTGAGGCGCGAGTTGGCTGGGCGCTTGGCCGGCAGTGGATAGGCCGTGGTGGGGATCCCATGCACAGCATCAGCCTTGAGAGTAAGCGGAAAACCCAGTGTGGCCGCTTGACTGATCAAGTACTGGGCGTAGCCGTGCCAGCTGGTTTCGCCGGCCGCAGCCAGATGATAGGTGCCGAAGACGCCGCTCTCACCATCGGCGAGGTAGCGTTGGATCAGCAGCGCGGTGGTATCGGCGATCAGGGCGGCTGAGGTTGGCGCGCCAATCTGGTCTGCTACCACTTTTAGCTCTTGGCGTTCAGCGGCAAGCCGCAGCATGGTTTTGAGGAAATTGGCGCCGTGTGCGCCGAAGACCCAACTGGTGCGCAAAATCAGGTGGCGTGCTGTTGTTTCCCGTATTGCTTGCTCGCCTTGCCATTTGCTGAGTCCGTAAACCGACTGCGGGTCGGTTGCATCGTCTTCACTCCATGGTGTTGTGCCGCTGCCGTTGAATACGTAGTCGGTGGAGTAGTGCACCAGCAAGGCGCCGTGCTTGGCGGCCCAGTGTGCCATCACTCCCGGCGCAACGGCATTGATGGCATGAGCGAGCTCGGGTTCGGACTCGGCCTGGTCGACGGCGGTATAGGCAGCGGGGTTGACGATGATGTCGGGGCGCTGTTCGTTCAAAACGGCCTGAATAGCATCACAGCTGGTCAGATCCATCGCCACGCGGTCTAGCGCGATTAGTTCACCCAGCGGCGCCAGCGCGCGTATCAGCTCGTGGCCGACTTGGCCGTTCTTGCCGGTGATCAGGATGCACGTCATGCGGGTTGGCCATAGTGTTGGTCGACCCAATCGCGATAATGGCCGCTGGCGACGTTGTCCACCCATTGTTGGTTGGCCAGATACCATTCAACAGTCTTGCGGATGCCGCTGTCGAAAGTCTCGGCCGGTTTCCAGCCCAGTTCGCGTTCCAGTTTGCGCGCATCGATGGCGTAGCGCCGGTCATGGCCGGGGCGATCTTGCACGAATGTGATCTGCGCGGCGTAGCTGGCGCCATCGGCACGCGGCTTGAGTTCATCGAGAATGGCGCAGATCGTTTTTACCACTTCCAAATTGGCTTTTTCATTCCAGCCGCCGACGTTATAGGTTTCGCCGAGCTTGCCAGCCTCCAGTACGCGGCGGATGGCGCTGCAGTGGTCTTTGACATATAGCCAGTCGCGCACCTGCTGGCCGTCGCCGTAAATCGGCAACGGCTTGCCGGCCAGCGCGTTGAGGATGACCAGCGGGATGAGCTTTTCCGGGAAATGGTAGGGGCCGTAATTATTGCTGCAGTTGGTGGTCAATACCGGCAGGCCATAAGTGTGGTGCCAGGCGCGCACCAAGTGGTCCGACGCGGCTTTGGAGGCGGAGTAGGGACTGTTCGGCTCATATCGGTTGGTTTCGGCGAACGGCGGATCTTCCGGCGACAGCGTGCCGTACACCTCGTCGGTGGAGACGTGCAGGAAGCGGAAGGCCTGCTTGCGCTCCGAATCCAGGCCGCTCCAGTAAGCGCGCACGCTTTCCAGCAGGTTGAAGGTGCCGACGATATTGGTCTCGATGAAATCGGCCGGACCATGGATGGAGCGGTCGACATGGCTCTCTGCTGCGAAATTGATCACGGCGCGCGGCTGGTGCTCGGCGAGGAGTTTCTCAAGCAAGGCGCGGTCGCCGATGCTGCCGTGGACGAATACATGGCGGGCATCGTGTTGAATGGATTGCAAGGTTTCCAGATTGCCGGCGTAGGTCAACGCATCGAGATTGACGACCGTCTCGTCATGGGCTGCCAGCCAGTCGAGAACGAAATTGCCGCCGATAAAGCCGGCGCCGCCGGTAACGAGAATAGTCATGCAATACACCTAATCTTTAGAGGTTGTTCATTTGAAGCTGCCTCGTACCGCTGCTCTGGCCGACGTGACATCATTGACGGCGACCGCTGGCTGGGTAGAAGCGCATTCTGTCGAGACTTGGAATCGGGTAAACAAAAATCTTGCAGCTGCATGGCGTCGGAGACAGGAGGCACTAAGGCACGGCTGAATTGCGAGTACCATCTTATCTTGAGGATTTTACCGGTTTTCTAGATGCTTCGGCAAAGCTTGCATGTCGCGAGCGGGCACTGATAAATCTAATACGATCACTAATAATAAGGGGATGAATTTAATGCGATTGAATGATGTGGTATTGACCCTGGATGGACTGCTGGAACCCTGGCGTTACAAGGACTACGCTCCCAATGGCCTGCAAGTGGAAGGCCGGGCGGAGGTTGGCAAGATTGTAACCGGCGTGACGGCATCGCAGGCCTTGATCGAGGCTGCGGCAGCGCGCGGCGCCGATGCCATCCTGGTGCATCACGGCTATTTTTGGAAAGGCGAGGATGCCAGCATAAGCGGCATGAAACGGCAGCGCATCCGCAGCTTGCTGCAACATGACATCAGCCTGCTTGCCTATCACCTGCCGCTGGATGGTCATGCGGAGTGGGGCAACAACGCCAGCCTGGGCCGCATGCTGGGGTTCGAAGCGCAAGGGCAGGCCGGCGAGCAAGGCTTGTTGTGGCATGGCCAGTGGCCGGAAGGCGGCGATGCGGCTCGGCTAAACCAGCACGTATCGTCTATTCTGGGCAGAAGCGCCTTATTGCTGGGACGAACTGACAAGCCGGTGCGGCTGGTCGCTTGGTGCACCGGCGGCGCGCAGGGTTTTTTCGCCGACGCGATCGCGCTGGGCGTGGACGCTTTCATCACCGGCGAGGCATCGGAACAGAATTATCACATGGCGATGGAAAGCGATGTCGCATTCATCGCCGCAGGTCATCATGCAACAGAGCGCTACGGCATTCAATCGCTCGGTGAGCATTTAATGAAATCAACAGGCATAAAAGTGGAATTTATTGATATAAATAACCCTGTTTGAGATGCTTTGGCGCGTAAATGACAATTTATTTGCATGGATGCTTCAAGTCCCTACTAGTAATCGGGTAAAATCTGGCAGTTTAGGGCTCGATTTCCACGATTGAGGATGACTGTAATGAGTGAACAGCAAGTCGATACGGGGCGCCGTCGTTTTCTGACGGTCGCTTCCAGCGCTGTTGGAGGGGTTGCGGTGGTTGGCGCGGCCACGCCGTTCTTTATGAGCTTTTTCCCGTCGGAACGGGCAAAGGCAGCGGGGGCGCCGGTCGAAGTCGATATCGGCAAGATTGAACTGGGGCAGAAAATCAACGTTGAATGGCGCGGCAAGCCGGTGTGGATTCTCAGCCGCACGCCGGAACAGCTGAAAAATCTGCCGAAAAACGACCCCAAATTGGTCGATCCGACGTCGGACGTCGAGCAGCAGCCCGCTTATTGCAAGAACGAGCACCGCTCGATCAAACCGCAGTATCTGGTGGCGGTCGGCATCTGCACCCACTTGGGCTGTTCGCCGACCTTCCGGCCCGATCTGGCGCCCGCCGATCTGGGACCGGACTGGCTGGGCGGCTTCTACTGCCCTTGCCACGGCTCCAAGTTCGACCTGGCCGCCCGCGTGTTCAAGGGGGTGCCGGCGCCGAAGAATCTGGAGATTCCCCCGCACAAGTATCTGTCCGACACCCGTCTGCTGATCGGCGACGACAAATAAGCTGAGGGCGAAAAATGAGCAAAGCGCAAAAGCTGCTGAACTGGGTGGACGAACGTTTTCCGCTGACCGCCCTGTGGGAAAGCCAATGGGGCAAGTATGTCGCCCCCAAGAACTTCAACTTCTGGTACTTCTTCGGCTCGCTGGCCATGCTGGTGCTGGTGCTGCAGATCGTCACCGGCATTTTCCTGACTATGAACTACAAGCCGGACGGCACGCTGAACGCCGCCGGCGTGCCGGTGGCCTTCGCCTCGGTCGAATACATCATGCGTGACGTGGCCGGCGGCTGGATCATCCGCTACATGCACTCCACCGGCGCCTCGATGTTCTTCGTGGTGGTCTATCTGCACATGTTCCGCGGCCTGATCTACGGCTCGTACAAGCAGCCGCGCGAACTGGTGTGGGTATTCGGCACGCTGATCTTCCTGTGCCTGATGGCGGAAGCCTTCATGGGTTATCTGCTGCCGTGGGGGCAGATGTCGTTCTGGGGCGCCCAGGTGATCGTCAACCTGTTCGGCTCCATCCCAGTGATCGGCCCTGACTTGTCGGTGTGGATCCGAGGCGACTACGTGGTGTCCGATGCCACGCTGAACCGCTTCTTCGCCTTGCACGTGATTGCCGTGCCGCTGGTGCTGTTGGCGCTGGTGGTGGCTCACCTGATGGCGCTGCACGAAGTCGGCTCCAACAATCCGGACGGCGTGGAAATCAAGCAGCAGCCCAAGGACCCGGCAACCGGCCTCTACCTCGACGGCATCAACTCGCATCCGTACTACACCATCAAGGACATCCTCGGCGTGGTGGTGTTCATGATCGTGTTCTCGGCCATCGTGTTCTTCCTGCCGGAAATGGGCGGCTACTTTCTGGAGCATCCGAACTTCGATCAGGCGGATCCGCTGAAAACGCCGCCGCACATCGCGCCGGTCTGGTATTTCACGCCGTTCTACGCCATTCTGCGCGCCGTGCCGTCGTTTGCCGGCACCCAGGTGTGGGGCGTGCTGGCCATGGGCGCCGCCGTGGTGCTGATCGCCTTCCTGCCGTGGCTGGATCGCTCGCCGATCAAGTCCATCCGCTACCGCGGTCCCAAATTCAAGGTGGCGCTGGCGCTGTTCATTGCGTCCTTTATCGGCCTGGGCATCCTGGGGGCGCTGCCGCCGACCTCGCTACGCGGTGCGTTGTCGCAGTTCCTGTCGCTGTTCTATTTCCTGTTCTTCGTCGGCATGCCGGCTTTCACCGCTGCGCGCAGGCCTGGCGTGGGCATGTCGATCGCTTTGTTGCTGGTGTTCAGCATTGCCGGCCTGTATGTGGTGATGGTGAACTTTGCGGCGGTGCCGGCGCTGACTGTGGTGCTGGCCATCGTATATCTGGCGACCCTCCTCGGCTTGGTGCTGGTTGAGAATACCGACGGCAGCATTCCGGTGCCGGAGCGGGTGACGGACACCAATGCCAAGCGCCAGATCCAGTTCCTGGTCATGGTGGCTCTGACCGTGTTCCTGGCCGCGCTGTTCGCCATGAACGTGTAAGCAAGGGGATAAGGAAAATGAAAAACAAGATGCGCAAGCTGATCGCCGCCATGGCGCTGGTGCTGCCGTTCTCCGTGCCGGCGCTGGCCAACGAGGGCGGTCCCAAGCTAGAGAAGGCGCCGATCGACATCCAGGATACGGAAAGCCTGCAGCGCGGCGCGCAGATATTCGTCAATTACTGTCTGTCCTGCCATTCGGCCAGCATGATGCGCTACAACCGGCTGGAAGACATCGGCCTGTCTGAAGAGCAGATCAAGGCCAACCTGCTGCCGGAAGGCGCCAAGATCGGCGATCAGATGAATATCGCGATGGACAAGAAGGATGCCAAGGCCTGGTTCGGCGCCGTGCCGCCCGACTTGTCGCTGATTGCCCGCTCGCGGGGCGCGGATTACCTGTATGGCTATCTGCGCGGTTTCTATCGCGACCCGACGCGTCCTACCGGCTGGAACAATCTGGTATTCGACAAGGTCGGCATGCCGCATGTGTTCTGGGAGTGGCAGGGCGAGCAGGTGCTGAAGACCGAGAAGGATGCCGAGGGCCATGAGGAGCATTCTCTGCAGCTCGTTAAGGCAGGCAGCCTGACCAAGCTGGAAAACGGCAAGGCCAACACCGTCGAGTACGATCGCCGGATGGCGGACCTGACCAATTTCCTGGTCTATATGGGCGAACCGGCCGCGGTGAAGCGCCAGCAGATCGGCTACGTGGTGCTGATGTTCCTGGGCTTGTTGCTGTTCCCGCTGGTGTACCTGTTGAAGAAGGAATACTGGCGCGACGTGCATTGATTCGCGCTGGATGTGGTCTGGAAAAGGCGGAATGATTTCCGCCTTTTTTCTTTTTAAATCATGATGTTGTATTGAAATGCTGGAAATGGGTGCGGCGAAGGTGCTAGAATGGCCTGCTACACCAATTCATTGTTAGTCAAGGATTTTCTCCGCCATGATGACCCTCTACTCCGGAATCACCTGCCCATTCAGTCAGCGCTGCCGTATCGTGCTCTTCGAGAAGGGGATGGATTTCGAAATTATCGATGTGGACATCCATAACAAGCCGGAAGACCTGGCCGTGATGAATCCGTACAACGAAGTGCCGGTGCTGGTTGAGCGCGACCTGATCCTGCACGAGTCCAACATCATCAACGAATACATCGACGAGCGCTTCCCGCATCCGCAACTGATGCCGGCCGATCCGGTGATGCGCGCCCGCGCCCGCCTGTTCCTGCATCGTTTTGAAAACGAGCTGTTCATCCACGTGAAGACGCTGGAAGCCGGCGCTACCGGCAAGGAAGCCACCAAGGCGCGCGAAGCGATCCGCGACGGTCTGACCACCATCGCCCCGATTTTCGCCAAGCAGAAGTTCATGCTGGGCGATGACTTCTCCATGATCGATGTGGCCATCGCGCCGCTGATGTGGCGCCTGGAGCACTACAACATCGATCTGGGCAAGAGCGCAGCGCCTATCCTGAAGTACGCCGAACGCATTTTCCAACGCCAGTCCTTTATCGATTCGCTGACGCCGTCCGAAAAGGCGATGCGCAAGTAAGGAAAAGCGATGAGCTCCAGCACCAAGCCCTACATGATTCGCGCGCTGCACCAGTGGTGCTGCGACAACGGGCACACGCCCTATCTGGTGGTATGGGTCAATGACCGCACCGATGTGCCGCGTGAATACGTGAAGAACAACGAGATCGTGCTCAATGTCGCCTACAGCGCCACCAAGAATCTGCAGATCGAAAACGACTGGATCTCGTTTTCGGCGCGGTTTGGCGGGATGTCTCGCGATATCTGGGTGCCGGTGGGGAATGTGATGTCCATCTTCGCCCGCGAAACGGGCGAAGGCATGGGCTTCGAGGTGGAGCCGATGCCGGAGGACGCGGCGCTCAAGCCGGCGCCGTCGGTCGATCAGCCGAAGAACGATGGCGACGACCCGGGGCCGAACCGTCCGAGCGGCGGTCGTCCCAGCCTGCGCATCGTTAAATAGTTCAGCATCGCAAACCGGCCTTCTGGCCGGTTTTTTTACATATGCTGGGCGAAAAAAAACGGGGCCAGAGGCCCCGCCAAGTCCCTTACACAACAAACTTTGCTCTGCCGGCCTTATTCCACGCGCTCGCCGTGCAGCACTACATCCAGTCCTTCGCGTTCCTCGTCTTCCGCCACGCGCAGGCCGATCACCAGATTCACCAGCTTCAGCAGGATGAAGGTGACGATGCCGCAGTAGACGATAGTGACGCCCACCCCCAGCGCCTGGGTGGCCAAGCTGCCATCTGCGCCGCCGATGTCCTTCACTGCAAAGATGCCGGTCAGCAGCGCGCCCAGGATGCCGCCGACGCCGTGCACGCCGAACGCGTCCAGAGAATCGTCGTAGCCCATCATGTGCTTCAGACCGGTGGCGCCCCAGAAGCACACCACTCCGGCAGCCAGGCCGATGATCAGCGCGCCCTTGACGTCGACGAAGCCCGCGGCCGGCGTGATGGCGACTAGGCCCGCCACGGCGCCGGAGGCGATGCCCAGCACCGACGGCTTCTTCTTGGTGGCCCATTCGGCGAACATCCAGGCCAGGGCGGCCATCGCGGTGGCGATTTGCGTAGTGACCATCGCCATCCCGGCGCGACCGTCGGCAGCGCCTGCGGAGCCGGCGTTGAAGCCGAACCAACCCACCCACAGCATGGAGGCGCCCACCAGCGTCAGGATCAGGTTATGCGGCGCCATGGCTTCCTTGCCGTAGCCGACGCGCTTGCCCAGCACCAGCGCCGTCACCAGGCCGGCCACGCCGGCGTTGATGTGCACCACGGTGCCGCCGGCGAAGTCCAGCACGCCCTTGTCGCCCATCCAGCCGCCCGGCGCCCATACCCAGTGCGCCACCGGCACGTAGACCATCAGCGACCACAGCGCCATGAAGACCAGCATGGCCGAGAACTTCATGCGTTCGGCGAAGGCGCCGGTGATCAGCGCCGGCGTGATGATGGCGAAGGTCATCTGGAAGGTCATGAACACCGATTCCGGAATGGTGCCGGCCAGCGGATGCACCGCCAGTTTGCCGGCATCCTTCATGTACACCATGCCGTCCAGCATGAAGCGCGACAGATCGCCGATATACGGGTTGCCGACGGTGAAGGCCAGGCTGTAACCGACGACGGCCCACAGCACGGTCACCAGGGCGGTGATGGCGAAGCTTTGCATCAGCGTGGCCAGCACGTTTTTCTTGCGTACCATGCCGCCGTAAAACAGCGCCAGGCCGGGAATGGTCATGAACAGCACCAGGGCGGTGGAGGTCAGCATCCAGGCGGTATCGCCGGAGTTGATTACCTTCACGGCGGCCACTGCGGGCCCGGCCGGCGCGTCGGCCAGGGCGGGCAGTGCAACGGTGGACAGGCCGGCAGCCATTGCAGCGAGTATCTTTTTCATTATGGTTTCCCCAGTTTCACTGATGCGTCAGACGGCGTCGGCGCCGGTTTCGCCGGTGCGGATGCGGATGACTTGCTCCAGGTCGTAGACAAAGATCTTGCCGTCGCCGATCTTGCCGGTGCGGGCGGATTTCTCGATGGCTTCCACCACTTGGTCCAGCAGGGCGTCGTCGATGGCGATTTCCAGTTTCACCTTGGGCAGGAAATCGACGACATATTCGGCGCCGCGGTACAGTTCGGTATGGCCTTTCTGGCGGCCGAAACCCTTGACCTCGGATACGGTCACGCCTTGCACGCCGATGGCGGACAGGGCTTCGCGGACTTCGTCAAGCTTGAACGGCTTGATTACTGCAGTGACGAGTTTCATGGCTGCTCCTTCTCGGGCGATTGACAGATCAGGTTCTGCTGACAACGCTAACGCAGGAATCGTGCCAGCCTTGGGCGAGGGCGCTTGTGGCCAGAATGCGTAGCGGCGGGGGAGGCAGGCTCGTATTATGGCACTGTATTTGTGCGCTGCAGCGGACTGGCTTGCACCGTTATGGTGCGTCGCATCGCAAGCGGCGCCTGGCGGCTGTGTGCGCCTAGCCGCGAGGGACGTAGATGGGCCGAGCGGACAGGAAAGCGGGAGCGCCGCGGCGCTTTTTGCTACACTCCGCTTGATATCAAGCAACCGCAGGAGCCGCGAGCATGTTGAGCCAGAAACTGTTTGACGAAATCAGCGCCAAGATCAGCGAAACCATCGCCGCCAGCCCGGCCAAGGATTTGGAAAAAAACATCCGCGCCATGATGGCCTCCACTTTTTCCAAAATGGATCTGGTGACGCGCGAGGAGTTCGATGTGCAGCAGGCCGTGTTGGCCCGCACCCGCGAGCAGCTGGCGGCGCTGGAGTCCCGCCTCGGCCGCCTGGAGAGCCAGGTGTTTCCGGAGGAGTCCGCCGCCAAAGCCGAAGCGCAGTCGGAACTCGGCCACTCCTGAGACAGGCGGCATGGGCGCGGCTGTCATCCGCTGCGGTGATGGCCGGATTGGACGGCGGCTTGCCGGGAGGCTGCCGCATGCGCGCTTCAAACGCGGCGGGTGGCCATTTCCGCCGCCAAGGGGGAACCTTACATGACGCTGGCCGTGTTGCATTGCAGGGCCTTGCAGGGCATGCAGGCGCCGGAGGTGGCGGTGGAAGTGCATCTGGCCAACGGTCTGCCTGCGTTCAACATCGTTGGTTTGCCGGAAGCGGAAGTGAAGGAAAGCCGGGAACGCGTGCGCGCCGCCATCCAGACTTCCGGCTTCGAATTTCCGGCGCGCCGCATCACGGTCAACCTGGCGCCGGCCGACTTGCCCAAGGATTCCGGCCGCTTCGACCTGCCCATCGCCATCGGCATCCTGCAGGCATCTGGGCAGGTCAAGTGCGACGACATCTCCCGCTACGAGTTTGCCGGCGAGCTGGCGCTGGGCGGCGAGTTGCGGCCAGTGCGCGGCGCGCTGGCCATGGCCTGCCAATGCCACGCGGCCGGCCGCGCTTTTGTTTTGCCGGCGGACAGCGCGGCGGAAGCCGCCGTGGCGGAGGGAGCGCGGATTTACGGCGTCGCGTCGCTGTTGCAGGCCTGCGCCTTTCTGAATGGACTGCAGCCTTTGGAGCCGATTGCCGCCCCGGCCTTTGGCATGCTGCCGAACTATCCCGATCTGGCCGATGTCAAAGGCCAGTCTGTTGCGCGCGGCGCTTTGGAAATCGCCGCGGCCGGCGGGCACAGCCTGTTGCTGATGGGACCGCCCGGCACCGGCAAGTCCATGCTGGCGTCGCGCCTGCCTGGCCTGTTGCCGCCCTTGTCGGCGGAAGAGGCGCTGGAAAGCGCGGCGGTGCAGTCGCTGGCGTCGCAAGGTTTCCGAGCCGCCAGCTGGCGCGCCCGGCCATTTAGAGCGCCGCATCACACCGCTTCCGCGGTGGCGCTGGTCGGCGGGGGCAGCGATCCCAGACCTGGCGAAATCAGCCTGGCGCATCACGGCGTGCTGTTTCTGGACGAGTTGCCGGAATTCGACCGCAAGGTGCTGGAAGTGTTGCGCGAGCCATTGGAGAGCGGCGTCATCCATATTTCGCGGGCGGCGCGGCAAGCGAGCTTCCCGGCGCGCTTCCAGCTGGTGGCGGCGATGAATCCCTGTCCTTGCGGTTATCACGGCCATCCCTCTGGGCGCTGCCACTGTACGCCGGAGCAGGTTGCGCGATATCGCGGTAAAATTTCCGGTCCTTTGCTGGACCGCATCGACCTGCACGTGGAGGTGCCGACGCTGACCGCCGACGAGTTGTTGAGCGCGTCGGCCGGCGAGAGCAGCGAGTCGGTGCGGCAACGGGTGCTGCAGGCGCGCGAGCGGCAATGGCGCCGCCAGGGCGTGTTGAACGCGGCGCTGCAGGGCGAGCAATTGGAACAGCACTGCGGCGCGGATGCCGACGCGCTGGCGATTCTGGCCAAGGCCTTGCAGCAGCTTGGCTTGTCGGCGCGCGCTTATCATCGGATACTGCGGGTTTCACGCAGCATCGCCGATTTGCAGGGCGTGGAGCGCATAAGCCGCAATCATGTTTTGCAGGCGATTCAGCTGCGGCGTCTGGCGCAGGCGGGCGCGTGAAAATATTTGATCAATCAACCGGATGGCATCATGGCAATCCGTTCGACAACAATAGCGGTAGTGGTGAATGGCTAATCGAGATCTGAAAAATTCCCCTCGTCCGTCGCGCGGGCGCGGCAATTCGTCTTCCTCTTCGCGCAGCGGCGGGGGCGGCATGATGGCGGGCATGATTATCGGCCTGATCATCGGCGTGGCGGTGGCTGTGGGACTGGCGATGTATCTCAACCGCTCCCCGGCGCCGTTCCAGACCAAGAACCAGGCCAAGGCCGAAACTTCGCAGCCGCCGACCGAGCTGCTGGCGCCGGGCACCCGCATCTCCGAGGCGGCTTCCGCCGCGACGTCCGCGCCACCGCCGCATCCCGCGCAGTCCAGCGCGCAGGCCACGCTGGATTCGACCGAGTCTGTCCCCTTGCCGCCGCCGGCTGCCGCCACGCATGAAAATAAGCCTAAGCCTGCCGCGCCGCCGGCTCAGGCCAAGCGTGACGGCAACGACCAGCGCTTCGATTTCTACAAGATCCTGCCGGGCCAGGTTGATGCGGTGACCTCGGACGCCAAGGGCGACAAGGCGGGGGAACCTTCGTCATCGGCGCAGGCCAAAAAGGTCTATCTGCAGCTCGGCGCCTTCCAGAATCAGGATGAGGCCGACAACTTGAAGGCCAAGCTGGCGCTGCTGGGCGTGGAGGCAAAGATCCAGTCGGTCAACGTGCCGGACAAGGGGATGGTGCATCGGGTGCGCGTCGGGCCGCTGAGTCGTCAGGACGAGGTGGACCGCCTGCGCGTTCAATTGAAGCAGAACGGCATCGCCGCCAGCGTGGTGAAGGCCGAGTAGTCGAACGATCCATACACGGGAAAACAAGATGAAGAAATGGTTGTTGTTGATGCTGCTGGCGGCCAGCGGCTTGGCCAATGCGGCGATCGAACTGGGCAAGGACTACACCATGCTGAGCACGCCTCAGCCGGTGGCGGATCCGAAGAAAGTCGAAGTGATCGAGTTCTTCTCCTATCACTGCATCCATTGCTACGACGATGATCCGGCGATGAACGCCTGGGCCAAGACGCAGCCGGCCGATGTGAGTTTCCGCAAGGAGCAGATCGTGTGGCAGAAGTCCATGGAAGGCTTTGCCCGCATGTTCGCCACCTTCAAGGCAACCGGCACGTTCGACAAGCTGCACCGCCCGGCTTTCGATGCGCAGATCAAGCAGCGCATCAATCTGGCCGACCCTGCCGAGTTCACCAAGTGGATCAAGCAGCAAAAGGGCATCGATAGCGCCAAGCTACTGCAGACCTACAACTCTTTCGGCATCAACGCCCAAGTGGCGCGCGCGGCCAAGATCACCCGCGATTACCAGATCCAGGGCACGCCCACGATCATCGTCAACGGCAAGTATGTGCTGGTGACCAGCACGCCGG
The DNA here is from genome assembly GCF_002902845.1 of Chromobacterium sinusclupearum. GTDB lineage: Bacteria > Pseudomonadota > Gammaproteobacteria > Burkholderiales > Chromobacteriaceae > Chromobacterium > Chromobacterium sinusclupearum. The sequence continues at coordinate 219,332 of NZ_PPTF01000019.1, read as the reverse complement.
AGCGGATGACCCAGGTGTTGAATGAGCTGATCGCCAAGGCGCGCGCCGAGAAGAAGTAATCCAGCCAACAAAACCTCGCGGGGAGCTTGAGCCAAGGCGCGCCGAGGCAGGCAGCGCAGCGAGTCCGGCAAGGAAGCGCAGGGGTTTGTTGGCGGCGGTACTCGACAGGGCGGCTTGTGCCGCCCTGTTGTTTTATTGAGCGCCCAGGGGCTGTTGACGTTTGGTGAG
>NZ_PPTF01000019.1:0-219092 GCF_002902845.1 Chromobacterium sinusclupearum | reverse complement strand
GAATGACTATGCGGCGCGCGAAACGCCTCGATTCGGCGCAAAATGCATCCCGGCGCGACCGCCCACCAAACGTCAACAGCCCCTAGTTATTCCGCCGCTGATTTTATACATTGAGATAAAAATGTCTTGACGCCAATCTACAGGCGGATTATGATGCGTTCTCTCCTGACGCGGGGTGGAGCAGTCTGGTAGCTCGTCGGGCTCATAACCCGAAGGTCGTAGGTTCGAATCCTGCCCCCGCAACCAAATACGAAAAAGCCGAATCCTTCCGATTCGGCTTTTTGCATTTCCATCGACCCATGGTTTCATTGTGTGGCGCCAGCCCAGCCATGCTGCAGCGCGCTATATTCGGCAAAATAATTTTGTAACAGATTGCAACGCTGGGCGTCGCCTGGTTCCGTCAAGTACGATGTCCTAAACCATTGTCTCCGCTATAGTTTTTCCCCGCAGCAGATATTGATCGGAATCAACCGAATTGCATATCTTGCCGGCTGCGGCCATTGATCTGAGTCAATCCCCTTGAAATATCAGGCAAAACTGTTTCTAATACGCCCGCTCGACGCGCGTCCTGCGACGATTTGCCGCAGCAGGGCCGGGTCGGACTCGATGTTTGTGTTTGCCGAATGCCTGTCTTCCCGCGCCGTATCCCGGCGTTCACCCGGACAGTGGGTTTTCAGCTGTCACCTCATCACGGGAAGCGCTTCTTGAGCGGCTTCCTCCGGCCCGCTTCCGCCGTGGAAACGGATGCGCGCCGGTGATTCGCGGAATCCGCGAGCCCTGAAAGTCTGTTGTTTCGCTTGGCGGCGTTGCTGATCCCCGAAAGGAGGGCGGAACCCGCCTGCTGAACATTTCGCTGGCGTTGGAGCATGGCTCACAACGCCTGTTGCGCATCGGCGCGTTGAAGGATTTTTAACCCGTAAAGTCGTAAGATGAGAAACCATAGACCCTCCCGCCTGTTGTGGGGGCTTTCTCCGCTCGTCGCTCTGCTGCTCTCGGGATGTCAAGGCGGTATCCTTGACCCCAAGGGCCCGGTCGCTGCCGAGCAGAAGTCCCTGATCATCACGGCAACCGCGCTGATGCTGCTGGTCGTCATTCCGGTGATCGTGATGACCCTGGTTTTTGCCTGGAAATATCGCGCCAGCAATAAGGACGCCGCTTACGAGCCGAAGTGGTCGCACTCGACCAAGATCGAGCTGGTAGTCTGGCTGATCCCCTGCATCATCATCGCCTTCCTGGCGACGCTGACTTGGCACACCACCCATAAGCTGGACCCGTATCGTCCGCTGGACTCCGACCAGAAGCCGATCCAGGTGCAGGTGGTGGCGCTGAACTGGAAGTGGTTGTTCATCTATCCCGAGCAGCAAATCGCTACCGTCAACGAACTGGCGTTCCCGGCCAATGTGCCGGTGAGCTTCAGGATCACCTCCGACGCGGCGATGAACTCCTTCTTCATCCCGCAACTGGGCGGCCAGATCTACGCCATGGCGGGCATGCAGACCCAACTGCATCTGTTGGCGAACGAGCCGGGCATCTACAAGGGCTTCTCCGCCAACTACAGCGGCGCGGGCTTTACCGGCATGAAGTTCAACGCGATCGCCACCAAGACGCCGGCTGAGTTCGACGCCTGGGTCGCCAAGGTCAAGGCTTCCGGCAAGGCGCTGGATCCCCAGGCCTACCTGCAGCTGCTGAAGCCGAGCGAGAACAATCCGGTGGCTTACTACTCGTCCAGCACGCCGTACCTGTTCGAAGCGGTGCAGCACAAGTACATGGCTGCGCGCCCCTCGCTGGCCGATAGCGACGACGCTATCAAGCTGGCCAGGATGACCAAAGAACTGTGCGCCGCGATCACCCCGCCGGTCGTCAAGGAGTAACGATTAATGTGGTTAGGTAAACTGACTCTGGACGCGATTCCGTACCATGAGCCCATCATCATGGGGGCGCTGGGCGGCGCCGGCCTGATCGGGCTGATGCTGTTCGCGCTCATCACCAAGTTCGGCAAGTGGGGCTATCTCTGGAATGAGTGGCTGACTTCGGTCGATCACAAGAAAATCGGCGTGATGTACATCATCGTCGCCATGATCATGCTGCTGCGCGGCTTCGCCGACGCGCTGATGATGCGTACCCAGCTGGCCGTCGCCACCGGCGGCAGCCACGGCATCTTCCCGCCGGAACACTACGATCAGATCTTCACCGCCCACGGCGTGATCATGATCATCTTCATGGCGATGCCGTTCATGACCGGCCTGATGAACATCGTGGTGCCGCTGCAAATCGGCGCGCGCGACGTGGCCTTCCCCTTCCTGAACTCGCTGAGCTTCTGGCTGCTGGTGTCCGCCGTGATCCTGGTCAACCTGTCGCTGGGCGTGGGCAACTTCGCCCGCACCGGCTGGGTGGCCTATCCGCCGCTGGCCGAGCTGGGCTTCAGCCCGGACGTGGGGGTGGATTACTACATCTGGGCCTTGCAGTTGTCAGGCTTAGGGACGACGCTGACGGCCATCAACTTCCTGGTGACCGTGATCAAGATGCGCGCTCCGGGCATGAAGCTGATGGAAATGCCGATCTTCACCTGGACCTGCACCTGGGCCAACGTGCTGATCGCCACCTCCTTCCCGATCCTGACCGGCGCCTTGGCCATGCTGACGCTGGACCGCTACCTGGACTTCCACTTCTTCACCGCGGAAGCGGGCGGCAACGCCATGATGTACCTGAACCTGTTCTGGGCCTGGGGTCACCCCGAGGTGTACATCCTGGTGCTGCCGGCGTTCGGCATCTTCTCCGAAGTGGTGTCTACCTTTGCCGGCAAGCGCCTGTTTGGCCACAAGTCCATGATCTACGCCAGCGGCGCGATCTCCATCCTGGGCTTCATGGTCTGGCTGCACCACTTCTTCACGATGGGCTCCGGCGCCAACGTGAACGCCTTCTTCGGCATCGCGACCATGATCATCTCGATCCCGACCGGCGTGAAGCTGTTCAACTGGCTGTTCACCATCTACAAGGGCCGCCTGCGCTTTGAAACCCCGATCCTGTGGACGCTGGGCTTCATGGTGACCTTCTCCATCGGCGGCATGACCGGCGTGCTGCTGGCGGTGCCGGGCGCGGACTTCGTGCTGCACAACAGCCTGTTCCTGATCGCCCACTTCCACAACACCATCATCGGCGGCGCCGTGTTCGGCTACCTGGCCGGCATGACCTTCTGGTTCCCCAAGGTGTTCGGCTTCAAGCTGGAGCCGAAGCTGGGCAAGGCATCGTTCTGGTTCTGGCAGATCGGCTTCTTCTTCGCCTTCATGCCGCTGTACGTGCTGGGCTTCATGGGCATGACCCGTCGCCTGAACTACACCACCAATCCGGCGTTTGAGCCGTGGCTGAACATCGCCTTGTTCGGCGCGCTGCTGATCGCTTGCGGCATTGGCTGCCAACTGCTGCAGATCGTGGTCAGCGTCATCAAGCGCAAGGAACTGAAGGACGAAACCGGCGACCCGTGGAACGGCCACACCCTGGAGTGGTCCACCTCCTCCCCGGCGCCGTTCTACAACTTCGCCAAGCTGCCGCAGGTGCATGACATCGACGCCTTCACCGATATGAAGGAAAAGGGCGTGGCCTACGTTGTGCCGAAGTCGTACGAGCCTATCCACATGCCGAAGAACACCTCGGTCGGCGTCTTCATCGGCGCCTTCGCCACCGTGTTCGGTTTCGCGATGATCTGGCACATCTGGTGGCTGGCCATCGTTGGCCTGGTGGGCATCATCGGCAGCATGCTGGCCCGCGCTTACGACAACGACCTGGACTACTACGTGCAGCCGGACGAAGTGGAAGCCATCGAGCGCGCCCGCTTCGAACAGCTGGGCATCGATGTGGACAACTATACCGAGCGTGATCAGGCCAAGCCGAAAAAGGCTGCCCGTCCGACCACGACCGCGTAACAGGCTGGATCTGACATGACGACTTATGTAAACCAAGCGCATGGCGCGCATGAGGACCACGGCCACCACGACAGCAGCGAACAGACTGTCCTGGGCTTCTGGTTCTACCTGATGACCGACTGCATCCTGTTCGCGACGGCGTTCGCGGGCTATGCGGTGTTGTTCCGCAATGTGGCGGAAGGCGTGACCGGCAAGGAGATCTTCGATCTGCAATACGTGCTGGTGGAAACCGCGGCCCTGCTGCTGTCTTCCATCACTTACGGCTTTGCCATGATCGCCGGCCACAAGGGCAACAAACCGGCCGTGTTGGGCTGGCTGGCGGTGACCTTCCTGTTCGGCGCGGCGTTTATCGGTCTGGAAATCAATGAATTCCATCACCTGATCGCCGAGGGCCACGGCCCGCAGAAGAGCGCCTTCCTGTCGGCCTTCTTCGGCCTGGTGGGCCTGCACGGCCTGCACGTGACCGCCGGCCTGATCTGGATGGGCGTGATGATGATGGAAGTGGTGAAGACTGGCCTGACCAGCCGCGCCATGACCCGCCTGAACTGCCTGTCGCTGTTCTGGCACTTCCTCGACATCGTGTGGATCTGCGTGTTCACCGTCGTCTACCTGAAAGGAGCCATGTGATGAGCCACAGCCATTCGCATGACAACGCCAGCCATATCAGCGTAAAGGGCTATCTGGTCGGCTTCGTCCTGTCCGTGATCCTGACCGTCATCCCGTTCTGGATGGTGATGGGCGGCGCCTTCACCAAGCAGGCGACCCTGATCGGCATCTTCGCCCTGGCAGTGGTGCAGATCGTGGTGCAGCTGAAGTATTTCCTGCACCTGGACTTCAGCAAGGAAGGCAAGCTCAATACCTTCTCCTTCCTGTTCACCGGCATGGTGATCGTGCTGCTGGTCGGCCTGTCGATCTGGATCATCTACTCCGCCGACGCGCTGATGATGCGCTGAGGCAGGGTTGAGGAAAGCCGATTTGAAGCTCAAACGCTATCTCCAAGTCACCAAGCCGGGCATCATCTTCGGCAACCTGATCTCGGCCGTCGGCGGTTTTCTGCTGGCGGCGCAGGGGCCGGTTGACTGGTGGCTGCTGCTGGCCACGGTAAGCGGTCTGGTGCTGGTCGTGGCCTCCGGCTGCGCCATCAACAACTGCATCGACCAGGACATCGACGCCAAGATGACCCGCACCCAGAAACGGGTGCTGGTCACCGGCGCGATGAGCACCAAGGCGGCGCTGGCCCACGGCATCGTGCTGGGGCTGGCCGGTTTCGCCATTCTGTGGCGTTGGACCAATCCGCTGGCCTTCGGCTGCGTGCTGTTCGGCTTCGTGATCTATGTCGGCGTGTACAGCCTGTACATGAAGCGCAACTCGGTGTACGGCACCGTAGTGGGCAGCCTGTCCGGCGCGGTGCCGCCGGTGGCCGGCTACTGCGCCGTCACCGGCCGCTTCGACATGGGCGCGGCTATCCTGCTGTTGATGTTCAGCCTGTGGCAGATGCCGCACTCCTACGCGATCGCGATCTTCCGCTTCAAGGATTACGAGGCGGCGGGCATCCCGGTGCTGCCGGTGGTGCGCGGCATTTCCAGCGCCAAGCAGCAGATCGTGCTGTACATCCTTGCCTTTGCGGTGGCGACGGTGATGCTGGTGCTCGGCGGCTACGCCGGCTACGGCTATCTGGCGGTGGCCTGCGCCACCAGCCTGTGGTGGCTGAAGATGGCCTTGTCCGGCTACAAGCGGGAAACCGACGACCGGGCCTGGGCGCGCCAGGTGTTTTTCTTCTCCATCATCACCATCACCGCCTTGTCGGTGATGATGGCGGTGGATGGCAAGACGCCGGCCGATGGCCATCGGCCTATCCTGACTGCGGACGCCAGCGCGTACCGTTAAGTCTGGTTCGAGTCTGATCTTCGCAAACGGGGAGTCGCGCAAGCGGCTCCCCGTTTTGTCATCGATAGACTCGATCAGCGCGCGAGCAACAGGGCGGACACGTAGAGGCCGAGACCAAAAGCGCCGTGCGCGGCCAAGCTGCGCAAGCGGGCGGCGTTGGGATGCGACGTTTTGCTGGCGGCGATGCCGGCGCCGAGGCCGGGCTGCAGGATCAAGAACGGCGCGGCCACGCTGGCAAGGCCGAAAGCCAGCGCCGGCGGCAACGTCGGGGTATGCCGCCATTCCGGCCCGCATAGCGCAAGCAGTATGGCGCCGAAAACAACGCCAATGCCGTAGTGCAGCAGCCAGCCTAGCGGCGCTTCGCCGGAAATGGGCTCCGCTTGGGCGATATTGTCATGATGGAATCGGCCGCGCAGCAGATGACCGCCCCAGCGTCCCACCATGGCGTAATTCAACGATGGGATATGGAAGAAACGGCGCAGCACCCACGCCCACAGGTCCATGATCAGCGTCGCGCCGACACCGAGCGCCAGCGTGTAGCAGAGGTATTCAAGGGTCATGATGGTTCCATTTTCAGTGTGTCGCGAGGCTGGAGGATGCCCTTGAGCGGGCTGAGCCTCGTCTGTTAATATCGGCAATCATTCAATAAATCTATTGAATGATTAAGTAAATGGCAAGGTCATGTCAATGTCAAAAATAAATGACGAAGATGGAATGCCGCATGCGATGGCGGATTTAGCCAAGACACTGGGCAACAGCCATCGTCTGCTGCTGTTGGAACAGATGGCCGATGGCGAGAAAACCGTCGAGGCCTTGTCTGCGCTGGCAAGTTTGTCAGTGGCGAATGCCTCGCAGCATCTGCAGTTATTGAAACGCGCCGGCTTTGCCCAGTCGCGGCGCGAGGGTAAAAACGTGCTGTACCGCTTGGGAAACGGGCCTATCGTGCCGCTGATGCTTGCACTGCATGCTTGCGCCGAACACAACCGTTCCGAGATGCGAGCGTTGCAGGCGGATAGCGTGTGGCAGCGAGACAAGCTGGAGGCAATCTCGCGGGAGGAACTGCTGCGGCGCATGCCGGAGATCGTGTTGCTGGATGTCCGTTCGGCTGCCGAGTTCGCCGATGGCCATCTGCCGGGCGCCATCAATATCCCATTGAGCGAGCTGGAGCAGCGGCTGGCGGAACTGCCGCGCGAACAGGAAATCGTCGCTTACTGCCGCGGCAATTATTGTGCCTTGTCGGAAAAAGCGGTGGCCATTTTGCGAAGTCTGGGGCGGCAGGCCAGACAGTTGCCGGGAGGAATGAAGTGATGCAGGCGGCGGTGGGGCAGGAGATGGTATTACGCATGGACCAAACTTTGCGGCGATGGCTGCCGGATGCCCAGCATAAGCTGGCTGCCTGCTGGCTGGACGCGCCGCATGAGCTGGCTGGGGGCGCGGGTTGCGGCATCTCCCTGGCCGCGCTGGATCGGGCGCTGGCGGGGCTGGATCTGGCGGAGATCCTGCCGGCCGCGCTGGCCCGCGCCGTGCGCAAGCGGCAGTTGTCCTTCCTGGCCGGGCGGCTGTGCGCTGAGCGCGCCTTGGCGGAATTGGGCTATTCAAACGGCGCTGTCGGCCGCACGGAGTCGGGCGTGCCGCAGTGGCCTGATGGCTTGGTCGGCTCCATCACGCATCATGGCGAGGCGGCTTATGCGGTGGCGGCATTTGCCAGCGGCTATGCGGCCTTGGGCATCGATAGCGAGCGGCTGGCCAGGCCGAGCGCGGCGCAGAGCATACGGTCGCTTTGCTGCACGGAGCGAGAAATTCAGGCCTGGCTGGGGCCACGGGACGATACCGTGGCGGAGACGCTGATTTTTTCGGCGAAAGAAGCCGGCTATAAAGCGATTTACCCCTTGTTGGGCCGCTTTGTCGATTTCTCCGAATTCGAGGTGCAGGCGCTGGACTGGCAAGCCGGCCGCTTGACGCTGGCGCCTACCGAGAAAAGCGGATTGCTGGGCCGCATGCGTCCTTTTCGCGTCCGCTTCCGCTGCGCCGGAGCTGAGGTGCATACCATTGTGTCGGAGCGCGGCAGCTTGTTTGTCGCGTAAGTCTCGCGCCCTTGGCGCTCACCATCTGGCCGAAGGCCGCGCCAGGTAGAACCATTCTTGCCCTGGCGGCACGCCTGGGCTGGGAAATACGATGCAGCCATCATCCGGCGCCAGCAAGGCCTTGCCATCGGCGCGCACGGCGATGGTTTCGCCGCGCCGCACGGGATCGAAGCTGGCCCAGTTGCGGACGAAACGGTCGGCGTCGTGCTGTTTGTCCACTACCTCATACAGGCTCAGCCCTTGCAGCGTTTGCCGCGCCGGCGCCGGCGAGCGGATCATGCCCAGATGCGCCAGCGTGTTGAGAATGGCGCGATACGCTACTTCCGGCGCGGCCGGATCGTCGTGCTGGCCGCACTCCAGCGTCAGCGCCCAGCCGCCCTGGCTGCGCATGTATTCGGTGGTGCCCACGCCGTAGCGGACATCGCTGTTCAGCGCGTGTTGCCGCGCGTCGCCCAGCGCTGCCGATTGGCGTCTCTCCACACCCAATGCATAGGTGCTGAGCCAGCCATCCATGGCGCGGCTAACCCCCAAACATCGCGCCAACGCTTCCTCTTTTGCCGCATGCGAAAACGGCTCCAGCGTGCCTGCGTTATCCGGCGGCCCCAGAAAAACGAAGGGCTGGCCTGGCGACTGGAACGAATGCAGATCGAGCAGCGCTTCATGTTCGGCCAGCAGCGGGCATAGCCAGTTGGCGACATGGTCTTCGTAGTCTTGCGGGCTGGGCTGGGGCGCGAGGTTGCGGTTCAGATTGCGCTCGCCGCCGCGTTGGCCCAGCCGGTAGGCCAGCGGATTGGCTACCGGCACCAGAGTCAGCATGCCGCGGACGAGTGATCGCGCGCCCTGTTCCAGCTCCGCCATGAGGCGGCGGATGGCGATGGCGCCGCACACTTCATTGCCGTGCACCGCGCCGGTGACGATCAAGCGCGGGCCGTCCGTCAGCGCCTGGTAGCGATGGCTGCTGAAGCTGGACGGCCAGGCGGGATTCATTTGAGCCATACGTCCTCGAAATCAAAAGAACCGTTCGGATTCATGATGAAGCCCTGCACATTGTTGCGCAGCGGAATATAGATGCGCGAATGGGCGATGGTGATCCATGGCCGCTGGTACTTGAAGATTTCCTGCGCCTTCAGATAGTAGCGCGTGCGCTGCTTTTGATCGGTGGTCTGGCGGCCCAGCTGCAGCAAGTTGTCGAACTCGGTATTGCAAAAGCGCTGGCCGCCCTTGCTGACGCTGCAGGACAGGCTGTTCCACAGGAAGTCGTCCGGGTCGCCGGAATTGCTGGTCAGGCCGGACATATAGACATCGTGTTCGCCGGCTGCGGCGCGCTTCAGGTACTCGCCCCATTCATAGCTCTGGATATTGGTTTTGACGCCTATCTTGGCCCAGTCTTGTTGGATCATCTGCGCCATCAGCTTGCCGTTGGGGTTGGTGGGGCGCTGGACCGGCAGCGCCCACAGATTCACCGTGAAGCCGTTGGGATAGCCGGCCTGGGCCAGCAAGGCCTTGGCTTTGGCCGGGTTGTATTCGTTGCGGGTTTTCGGGTTCCAGCTCCAGATCGATGGCGGATACGGATTGATAGCCTGGATCGCGCCGCCCTTGGGGAACATGGCCTTGAACAAGGCGTTGCGGTTGATGGCCATGTCCAGCGCCACCCGCACCTCGCGTTTGGCGAACTGCGGCCGCTTCAGGTTGTAGGCGAGATAAGAGATGTTGCTGGCACCGGTGGAGGCGATCTTGATGCGCTTGTCCGCCGCCAGCGTGTCGAGGTCCGACTCGCGCACTGCGGCCGCCACCTGGCATTCGCCGGCCTTTAGTTTCTGGATGCGAACCTGGGGATCCGCGACGATGGCGAACACCAGGCTGCGGGTTTTCTGCGCATGGCCCCAGTATTGCGGATTGGCCTCATAGCGTATGGTGGAGTCTTTGGCATAGCTCTTGAAGCGGTAAGGGCCGGTGCCGATGGGCAACTGGTTGATCTGTTGCGGCTTGCCGGCTTTCAGCAATTGCTCGGCGTATTCTGACGACTGCATGCCGGCGAAGCCCATCGCAAAGAAGGTGAGGAAGGTGGCGTTGCGCTCCCTCAGCCGGATTTTCACCGTATGCTGGTCCAGCTTTTGCACCGATTCGATCATCTTGGCCAAGCCATAACCGTCCGGGCCGGTCAGCGGCGTTTTGAAAGCCTGGTTGAATGGCAGCTCCGGCCGAATCCAACGGTTGACGGTGAACACCACGTCATCGGCGGAGAAGTCGCGCTGCGGTGTGAAATAGTCGGTCTGGTGGAAATGCACGCCGCGGCGCAGCTTGAAGGTGTATTCCAGGCCGTCGACCGATACGGTCCAACGCTCGGCGAGGCCGGGGCGCAGCGTCACGCCGCCGCGCTGGAACTCCACTAGCCCCTGGAACACCGGCTTGGTGATGTTGTAAGTGGTGGCGCTGTCCCATAGCGCGGGGTCGAACCCCTCGGGCGAGGCCTCGGCGCAGAAGACCAGAGGCTTGGCAGCCAGGGCGGAGCCAGGCAAGGCGCTGCCCAGCAGCGCGGCAAGCAAGAATGGACGCAAAGGGCCGGGAAGAAGCATGTCCGCTTTCCTGTTCTGGTTTTATCGGTCCGGGCTATCATGTCAGTTCAAGCCGGTATCGGATTGTCATTCGAGTATCGCATATCGCGTCCAACCGCAGGTTTGCGATGGATCATCGGAGAGAGGAGACGCCATGTCGGCGACCATCAAACTGGAAGCGCTGGATAGCTTTCCGGAATATGTTCCGATAGACGGGCTGCCCGGCGTCCGCCTCGATCTGCGCTACGCCGGCGTCGACAACTTTGTCGGGCGCGATTTGTACGGCGCGGCCCCGCCGGCGCGGCTGCACCGCGACGCCGCTGCCAAGCTGGCGCAGGCCGCCGTGGAGCTTGCGCGGCGGCAGGCAGGATACCGTCTGCGGATTTTCGACGCGCTGCGTCCCGGGCGGGTGCAGCGCGTGCTATGGGACATCGTCAAGGATACGCCGCAACGGGTGTACGTGGCCGATCCGGCGCGCGGCTCCATCCATAGCTTCGGCATGGCGGTGGACCTCACCGTGGAGGACGAAGCCGGACGCGAACTCGACATGGGCACCGGCTTCGACGATTTCACCGAGCTAGCCCAGCCGCGACACGAAGCGGCGATGCGCGCCGCCGGGCGCTTGAGCGCGGCGCAATTGGCCAACCGCCTGCTGCTGCGAGACTGCATGGAGACGGCCGGCTTCCGCGCCATCGCCACCGAGTGGTGGCATTTCGAAGCGGAAGACCGCGATTGGGTACGCGCCCATATGCGCTTGATTGAGTAAGGCGAGAGACATTTTGCCTTGACCCTGCCTTGCAGTAAGTAGGATAATTTCTCGTTTGATCAAACGCTTATGCATCGCAGCGAGCCTGGGTCGGGGTGTCGGGCAAGCCCGGCCGCTTGTCTGCCGCTGCGAAGAATTGGTTTCCCCGCATGAATCAAACGCTTGCCCCCAGCCGTTCATTACCGCAACGTAGATTGTCCGTCGCTCCCATGCTGGACTGGACGGATCGCCACTACCGCTATTTTGCCCGCCAAATCACGCGTCACAGCTGGTTGTACACCGAGATGGTCACCACCGGCGCGCTGCTGCATGGCGATGTGGAGCGGCATCTGCGTTTCGATGAGGCTGAGCATCCGTTGGCGCTGCAATTGGGCGGCAGCGAACCGGCGGAATTGGCCGCCTGCGCCAAGCTGGCGGAGCAATGGGGCTATGACGAGGTGAACCTTAACGTCGGCTGCCCGTCCGAGAGAGTGCAGAAGGGCGCTTTCGGCGCCTGTTTGATGGCGGAGCCGCAGCTGGTGTCCGACTGCGTCAAGGCGATGCGAGATGCCGTAGATATCGATGTTACCGTCAAGCACCGCATCGGCATCGATCAGATCGAGCATTACGATTACCTGCGCGAGTTTGTAGACACCGTGGCCGAGGCCGGATGCCGCACCTTCATCGTCCACGCGCGCAACGCCATCCTAAAAGGCCTGAGTCCTAAGGAAAATCGCGAGATTCCGCCGCTGAAATACGACTATGTCTATCGTCTGAAGCGGGAGCGGCCGGACCTGGAAATCCTGATCAACGGCGGCGTGAAAACCAATGCCGAGATCGCCGAGCATTTGAAGCATGTGGACGGCGTGATGGTGGGCCGCGAGGCTTATCACAATCCCTGGCTGATGGCCGAATGGGACGCGCTGTTCTATGGTGACGAAACCGCTCGCCCGGAACGCGCGGCGGTGGTGGAGGCGATGATGCCTTACGTCACGGCGCGATTAGGCGATGGCAGCAATGTCCGCCACATCGCCCGCCACATCCTGGGCCTGTTCCAGGGGCTGCCTGGCGCGCGCAACTGGCGGCGCATGCTGTCCGACGCCAAGCTGCTGGACGGCGCCGACGCCGGCCTGCTGCGCCAAGCCTACGAAGCGACGCTGCAAGGCCGCCGCGCCTGAATACCGCGATGACCGCCCAACTGGCGGTTGTCGATCCGGGCGGCCTAGTGCCGCCTTTTGTCATTGTCATGCCTGGCATGACCGTCTGGAGGTGAATCCCAATTGAAAAAGTTGCAGAAGTTGATGCTCGCCCTGTCGCTGTCTTCCGGCCTGGCTTGGGCCGGTCCCAATGACGTGCTGCACATCTACAACTGGAGCGGCTCGTTGTCCGACAACATCGTCAAGCAGTTTGAGCGCAGTTGCGGTTGCAAGGTGGTGCAGGACTACTATGGCGACAACGAGGAAATGCTGGCCAAGCTGGCCGCCGGGGCCAAGGGCTACGACATGGTGTTTCCGTCCAGTTTCGTGGTGCAGGCCATGACCAAGCAGAAGCTTTTGCAACCATTGGATCACCGGCAGATTCCCAATCTGAAGAATGTGGCGCCGGCGTATCTGTCGCAAAGCTACGATCCGGGCAACCGCTACACCATCCCCACTGTGCTGTCGCTGACTTCGGTGGGCTACAACGTGGAGAAACTGAAGCAGCTGGGCATCGATCCGACCAGTTGGTCGGTGATTTTCGATCCCAAGGTGCTGCAGAAGATCAAGGGCAAGGTGACGGTGCTGGACAGCTCGCGCGAGGTATTCACCGCCGCGCTGTTCTACCTGGGCAAGGACCCGAACAAGGCCACCGAAGCCGACATGCGCGCCGCGCGCGACGTGATCAAGCAGGCCAAGCCTTACTGGGCGGCGTTCTCCAATGCCAGCTATCTGAAGCAGCTGGCCATCGGCAATATCTGGGTGGCGCTGGGCTATTCCACGGAATTCTTCCAAGCCAGCGAGGATGCCCGTCTGAGCAAACGGCGTTTCCACATCGGCAATGTATCGCAGCGCGAGGGCAATGAGCTGGGCGTGGACACCATGGCCATCACCGCCAGCGCCAAGCGGCCAGACCTGGCGCACCAGTTCATCAATTTCATGCTGGATGGCAAGAATGCCGCCCAGCTGACCAACCTCAACGGCGCCACCAATCCGGTGGCCGGCGCCAGCGCGTATTTCCGCGTTGATCTGAAATCCCACCCCGTGATCAATCCGACGCCGGAACAGGCCGGAAAATGGACCGTGCTGCGAGAATTGACGCCGGCCGAGCGCCGCGTGCTGGCGCGGATGTGGACGGAAGTGAAGGTCAGCCGCTAAGCTGGCGGCCTGGCCGGACGCCATGAACGATGGTCCGGCCGCTTACAAGATAGAAAGAGCGAAAGATGTTCGACCAACTGGTTCTCGCCAGCAATAACGCCGGCAAGCTGAAGGAATTCGGCGCGCTGTTTGCCGAGCTGGGCGTCACTGTGCGCCCGCAGCGCGATTTCGACGTGCCGGAATGCCCGGAGCCGCACCACACCTTTCTGGAAAACGCGCTGGAGAAGGCGCGTCACGCCAGCCGGCTGACCGGCCTGCCGGCGTTGGCCGACGATTCCGGCATCTGCGTGGAGGCGCTGGGCGGCGCGCCGGGCGTGTATTCGGCCCGCTTCGCCGGCGAGCCCAAGTCCGACGCGCGCAACAACGCGCTGCTGGTGGAAAAGCTGCAGGGCGAGGCCAACCGCCGCGCCTGGTATTACTGCGTGCTGGTGCTGGTGCGCCACGCCGACGATCCGCAGCCACTGGTGGCCGACGGCATCTGGTTGGGCGAAGTGCGCGACCAGGCCGCGGGCGCGGGCGGCTTCGGCTACGACCCGCATTTCTACCTGCCCAGCTATGGCGTGTCGGTGGCCGAACTGGACGCAGCCGAGAAGAACCGCGTCAGCCACCGCGGCCAGGCGCTGGCCGCACTGATGGCCAAGCTCAAGGCGCTGGCATGAGCGTGATCGACGTCTCGGCGCTGACGGGCGGTCTGCGCGAGTTGCCGCCGCTGTCGCTGTACATCCACTTCCCGTGGTGCATCCGCAAGTGCCCGTATTGCGACTTCAACTCGCACGAGCCGAAAAACGGCTTCGACGAGATGGCCTATGTAGACGCGTTGCTGCGCGATCTGGAATACAGCTTGCCGGAAGTATGGGGCCGGCCGCTGACCAGCATTTTCATGGGCGGCGGCACGCCCAGCCTGTTCAGCCCGCAGGCGATGGACGCGCTGCTGGCCGGGGTGCGCGCGCGGATGAAGCTGCATCCGGACGCCGAGATCACCATGGAGGCCAATCCCGGCACTTTCGAGATCGAACGCTTCCGCGGCTACCGCGAGGCCGGCATCAATCGCCTGTCCATCGGCATCCAGAGCTTCGATCCCAAGCACCTGAAGGCGCTAGGCCGCATCCATGACGGCGACGAGGCCAAGCGGGCGGTCGAGATCGCGCTCACCCACTTCGACAACGTCAACCTGGACCTGATGTATGCCTTGCCGGGGCAGACGCTGGACGAGGCGCTGTCCGACCTGAACACTGCGCTGTCCTACGGCATCACGCATTTGTCGGCCTATCACCTGACGATTGAGCCGAATACGCTGTTTGCCGTGCAAACGCCGCAAAACCTGCCGGACGACGAGGTGTCGGCCGACATGCAGGAGGCGATAGAATCCCGCTTGGACGCCGCCGGTTTCGATCATTACGAAACCTCGGCCTTCGCCAAACCGGGCCGCCACAGCCGGCACAACCTCAATTACTGGCAGTTTGGCGACTATATCGGCATCGGCGCCGGCGCGCATGGCAAGATCAGCAGCCACGCCGGCATCGTCCGCCAGATGCGGCACAAGCAGCCGGCGGCCTATCTGAAGGCGGTGGCGGACGGCAATCCGCTGTTCAGCAATCAGAAGATCGCCCGCACTGATCTGCCGTTTGAATTCATGATGAATTTGCTGCGCCTGACCGGCGGCTTTGAGAGCCGCCTGTTCCAGGAACGCACCGGCCTGCCGCTGGCGCTGATCCGCCGCCAGCTGGACCACGCCCAGGCGCAAGGCCTGCTGGACGGCGATGGCGCGATCTTGCGCCCGACGCTGAAAGGCCAGCGCTTCCTCAACGATTTGCTCACCCTGTTCCTGAAAGAAGGAGATGAATAATGGCTAAGGAAATCATCCACACCGACAAGGCCCCGGCCGCCATCGGCGCTTACTCGCAAGCCGTCAAGGCCGGCAACACCGTATACCTGTCCGGCCAGATCCCGCTGGATCCGGCCACCATGGTCGTGGTGGAAGGCGGCTTTGCCGCCGAAACCCACCAGGTGTTCAAGAACATGAAGGCCGTATGCGAAGCCGCCGGCGGCAGCCTGGACCAGATCGTCAAGCTGAATGCCTACCTGACCGATCTGTCCAACTTCGCCACCTTCAACGAAATCATGGGCCAGTACTTCAGCCAGCCGTTCCCGGCGCGCGCCGCCGTCGGCGTGGCCAGCCTGCCCAAGGGCGTGCTGGTGGAGGCGGAAGCGGTGATGGTGCTGTAAGCTTTTTGTTCTGGCTGGAAAGAAAACCCCGCGTTTTGGCGCGGGGTTTTGCTTTATGGCGTGCGCCTAGCGAAACAGATAGCGGGTGAATACAGCTCGATCCGTTGCATCGTTTGCATAGAGGCTAATGCGATAGGCATCTGGTTGAGTCAGTTTGGTAACCAGATTATTTTTTAAGATTGCCGAATGTGTTGTGGTGTCATCTGCGCTTTCACTACGACGAATGCCCCAAGGTTGATCTGGCGTGGTGTGTTGAACCATTCTTAAGGCAATGAAATTAAATTTCAGCGAAGATGGAATTTGCCAACTTACACTCAACTCCGTGCTGCCATTTGCTTTATTGGCTCTGTCGATAGAAGCATCATCCATAGTGGGGAAGTTGATTTTTTTGAGGTCATTGGAAGTAAATAGCGCAGTATGTATAAAAACATCCCTGCCTGTCTGCTGTTTGAAACCTGCGTCGGAGAAGAAGCGCAACTTCAATGTTCCTCGGCGGAGCGCCACATTATAATTTTGAATTTCTTGATCATTTAATTCAAATGCGGGG
This sequence comes from Chromobacterium sinusclupearum, assembly GCF_002902845.1. Taxonomy (GTDB): domain Bacteria; phylum Pseudomonadota; class Gammaproteobacteria; order Burkholderiales; family Chromobacteriaceae; genus Chromobacterium; species Chromobacterium sinusclupearum. Next base: position 202,774 of record NZ_PPTF01000019.1, on the reverse strand, counting down.
CCGCAAGCAATGGTATGGCTGCTGGGATCTTCGTATCCAAATACCGGCTCATCTGTAAAGCCACAACCAGTTTGAGTGGAAAAGGATTTGAATACCTTGTCGCCAACTAGTAGTTGAGCGCTATGTACTTGTTCTGCAGGCGGATTTTCACTAAATTGTTGCTGCAGGGCTGATGCGCCATATCGTTGAATTGAAACGTAAAGTTCACCCATGCGCTTGGTGCTTTTTTTATTAACATCGATCAGCTGTTGCGCGCGGGTTTCCAGATCATAGCTAACCGGAGCATCATTGCCTGCTAGTTTCCAGACACTGTTTTCGTATTTAACTATGGCGTAAAAATTATAGGGTGGTTTTTTGCTCGGTGTAATTGTCATCCTGACTTCGCAACGTTCCGCATTATCGCAGCGTACGATCTGAGGACGGCCATAATGTGTGCCGACTGTATTGTATGAGTTTTGCGGATCGTTAGCATCAGTTTGTTCGGCGGTAATGTATTGGGCCGCATTATCACCAAAGGAGTTGAAGTCCTTGCTCAAGAGGAGCTTCAAGCGATCACTGAGACCATCTGCCTTTTGGTAGGCTGCGGTCAATTGCTTGGCTAAATCATCTAGGCCTTTGAAGTCTGGTAATTTCGCGGGAGCAGCCACTTGAGTTTTGGGTTTCTGAGAACGATTTACAATTACTTCGTCACCGCCAAAAGCGCTGTGGATGGCAACTTCACCCGGATTATCCCCTGCTGCTACCTTGACGGTTTCCAACAGCTTATCCTGACCGGTCTTGTCAGCCTTGAACGCCGAATGCAGCATATCCAGTTTGCTGTCCAGTCCGTGAGCACTCAGCATCGGAGCCAACGCTGCCTGGAGATTGGCGCTGCTGGCGCTAAGTTTGTCGCTGGTGAGCTTGGCGGCGCAGCTATTGTCTGCGAAGCAGGCTGACGCATCGCCATCGATACTCATTGCCACGATGGCATCTGTCAGCGGCGTGACATTGGTGGTGCCGGCTTGGGTCACCACGGAATGCAATACAAGGTTTTGGCCGCCCGCGGTGCCGCTCGCTTCTATTAAAACAGGGGCTTTCAAGGAACTTAGGTCGGCTTTGTAGCTGCCATCGTCGCCCGTCGAAGCGGTGAGGGTTTTGCCGTTGACGTCTTTGAATGTCAACTGAGCATTCTCCAGCGGCGCGCCAGTCGCGACCGTGCCGCTGACGGGGCCAACGCCCTGAGCGACGGGGGTGGTGCCGCCATTGTTGGCATTGCTGCTGGTGTTGGAGTCACTGCCGCCACCGCAGGCGGCCAAAAGCAGAGCGCTGCCCACGGCGAGGGGCAGGAGTTTCATCGTTGTATTCATCACGAAATCCTTAGTCTAGATGTGTCCATCGAGCCAAGATGCAGAATTGTTATTTTTTATTGCCGCGCAGAGTCTACTCTTATGCTTATGGTATTGCATCAGAACGCTTGACCTTGCTTGATGAAGGGGATGAGGAGGCTTTGTGCAGGAAGAGCTAGGAAATAGCTGAATGGGTCGTCGATTTCATACGGTTTGAAATATTTTCAGGCGCAGCAAGAACTTGCTTTGGTATAGATGCCAATTTCATGTGATTTTTGAGGGAGGCAATATTGTTTCGATCTGAACTATTGCGCTACTCGTCGCGTCTCTAAATTGAGACAGCCTGGTGCAATCAGATCAGCAAGGCGCAGTGTTTGTGCCAACTCGCCACGACGAGGCGGCACGACTTGTGGCCAGTAGCGTCAAATGCTCCTGCCTTGGCATGGTGACGACATGATGCCAAGCGGAGTGGGTGATGCGGATCCTGATGCTGCTGGGAATGATTTTGGCCGATCAAGCGTGGGCCGCGCAGGTTTATAAGTGCCGCGAGGCCGATGGGCGAATCGCTTACAGCCAGCAGGCTTGTCCCTTGGGTAGCCAGCGCATCGAAATGAATGCTCAGCCGTTCAGCGTGGTGGAGCAGGATGAGCGTGACCGCGCCGCCACGCAGCGTTATCGGCGCGACTTGGCGGACTGGCTGGGCAAGCGGGAGAAGGCGCAGCAAAAAGCCGAAGCCGCTGCAGAGCGCGAGCGTCGCGAGGCGCGCAAGAAATGGCTGGCGGAACGGGAGCGTTGCCGTCGCCTGGGCGACAAACAGCGGGCGTTGAGCGAACAGATGCGGCAAGCGGCCTCGCGCAAGGCGGCGGATCGGGTACAAATGCGTCTTGCCAGGGTGGAGGATCAGATGCAGGATCGGGCATGCCATCTATATAAGGAGGACTGATGAGCGTTTACCGATACCGCATCGTCAATGTGTTTGCCGAGCAGCGTTTCGGCGGCAATCCCTTGGCCGTGTTCACCGATGCCGGCGGCTTGTCGGAGCGGGACATGCAGCTGATCGCCCGGCAGTTCAATCTGTCGGAAACGGTGTTTCTGTTTCCCGGCGACGCCGAATGCGCCGCCAGCCTGCGCATCTTCACGCCGGGTTATGAATTGCCCTTTGCCGGCCATCCCACCTTAGGCGCGGCGGCTGTGCTGCATGACATGGGCGAGTGCGGCGACGCGTTCACGCTGCGCACACGATCTGGCCTGATTCCCATCACACGCGGCGATGGCGTGTTCCAGCTGCGGGCGCTGAGCGCCCAGGCTTCGCCATCGGGTTTGTCGCCCGCGACTGTCGCCGCGATGTTAAACCTGGATCAGGCCGATCTGGCCGGTCCCGCCGAGTGGGTTGATGCCGGCGCCGAGCAATTATTGATTCCGCTGGCCAGCCGCGAGGCGGTGCTGCGGGCCAAGCCGGAGTCGGAACACTTCAAGCGCAACGCGGCCAAGACGCCGGGCAAGGCGATTGCCTATCTCTGGCACCAGCAGGACGGCGTAGCCACGGTGCGGCTGTTCTTCGAGCAGCTGGGCGCGGTGATCGAGGACCCGGGCACCGGCAGCGCCTGCGCCAACTTGGGCGGCTGGTGCGCGCTGAACGGCCTGGCGCCATTGGCCTGGCGCGTTGAGCAGGGCGAGGCTATCCAGCGGCCTAATGTTCTGTATCTGGAAGTAGGAATGGATGGCTCTGTGCTGGTCGGCGGCCGCGTCATGGCGATGGGGGAAGGGGTGTTGCAACTGTGAGGCTGACTTGACGGTTGGCCCGCCAATTGGCATCCTAGAGCCGCTACTCCAAACTGTTGTTTCATAATAAACGAACGAGGAAAACATCATGATTCGAATCGCCAAAGCCGCTTGCGTGGCCGCCGTGTTCGGCCTGGCCAGCCAGATGGCTCTGGCTGGCAGCGCCGCCGGCCTGTGGAAGACCATCGACGACGAAACCCATCAGGCCAAGGCGCTGGTGCAGATCAACGAAGGCCCGAACGGCGAGTTGAACGGCAAAGTCATCAAGCTGTATCAACACCCGGACGCGGTGTGCGACAAGTGCGACGGCGCCAACAAGGACAAGCCGGTCAACGGCATGCAGATCCTGTGGGGCCTGAAGAAGGATGGCGAAGAATGGAGCGATGGCAAGATTCTTGATCCGAAATCCGGCAAGATCTACACCTCCGGCGCCAAGCTGATCGAAGACGGTAAGAAGCTGCGCGTGCGCGGCTACATCGGCCCGTTCTTCCGCAGCCAAGTGTGGGAACGCCAGCAATAATCATTGCCGGCTGATCGGCACGAAGAGGCGGAAGCCGGCGCAAGCCGCTTCCGCCTTTGTCATTGTTGGGTACAATCGCCTACATGAATTCGCCGCTCGATCTCGCCAATCAGCCGCCGGCCGCGCCGGCCGCGCTGGTCAAAAAACTGGAAAAGCTGGGCATCCGCCGCCGCTTCGATCTGGTGCTGCATCTGCCGCTGCGCTACGAGGATGAAACCCACCTTTACCCGATTGCCGACGCGCCCTATGGCCAGCCGGTGCTGGTGGAGGGCACCGTCACCGCGCATGAGGTCAGCTACAAGCCGCGCAAGCAGCTACGGGTGCAGATCGAGGATGGCAGCGGCACGCTGATGCTGCGTTTCATTCATTTCTATCCCAGCCAGCTCAAGCAGTTTGTCGAGGGCAACCGCATCCGCGCGCTGGGCGAGATCCGCCGCGGTTTTGTCGGCGATGAGATGGTGCATCCCAAGACGCGCGAAGTCCGCGAGGGTGCGCCATTGGCGGAAAGCCTGACCCCGGTCTATCCCACCGTCAACGGTCTGACTCAGCCGGTGCTGCGCAAGCTGGTGCATGCCGAGCTGAAGTCGCAAAAGCTGGACGAGCTGTTGCCGGCGCCGCTGCTGTCGCCGCTGGCGCTGCAGCCGTTTTCGGAGGCCATCCGCCTGTTGCATCAGCCGCCGCCGGAGTGGTCGGCGCAGCAACTGGCCGATCCGCAGCTGCCTGCCTGGCAGCGCCTGAAATTTGACGAATTGCTGGCGCAGCAGCTGTCGATGCGTCTAGCCTATCGCGCGCGGCGGCTGGGCCAGGCGCCGCGCATTGTCGGCGATGGCCGGCTGACCGAAAAACTGCTGACCCAGCTGCCATTCAGCCTGACCGGCGCGCAGCGGCGGGTGTTGGACGAGATCCGCGCCGATCTGAAACAGCCCCATCCCATGCACAGGCTGCTGCAGGGAGATGTCGGCAGCGGCAAGACCATCGTCGCCGCGTTGGCGGCGCTGGCGGCGATCGAGGCCGGTTATCAGGTGGCGCTGATGGCGCCGACGGAGATCCTGGCCGAGCAGCATTATCTGAAACTGTCCGGCTGGCTGGAACCGCTGGGCATCAAGGTATCCTGGCTGTCCGGCAGCCTGCGCAAAAAGGCCAAGCAACTGGCGCTGGATGAGATCGCCTCCGGCCAGTCGCGGCTGGCGGTCGGCACCCATGCGCTGTTTCAGGATGATGTGGCCTTCAACAAGCTGGGTTTGGCTATCGTCGACGAACAGCACCGTTTCGGCGTCGGCCAGCGGCTGGCGCTGCAGGACAAGGGCGAGGAGCCGCACCAGCTGATGATGTCGGCCACGCCCATTCCGCGCACGCTGGCGATGAGTTTCTACGCCGATCTGGACGTGTCGGTGATCGATGAGCTGCCGCCGGGGCGCACGCCCATCGTCACCAAGCTGATCGGCAGCCCGCGCCGCGCCGAGGTGGTGCAATTCGTCGAAAAAACTTGCGCCGAGGGCAATCAGGCCTATTGGGTATGCCCGCTGATCGAAGAATCGGAAGCCTTGCAACTGCAGACGGCGGTGGATTGCCATCAACAGCTGCTGCAGGATTTGCCGGGGCGGCGCATCGGGCTGGTCCATGGCCGCTTGAAGGCGGCGGAAAAGGCCGAGGTGATGGCGGCCTTCGCCGCCGGCCAACTGGACGTGCTGGTGGCCACCACGGTGATTGAGGTCGGTGTGGACGTGCCCAATGCCAGCCTGATGGTGATCGAACACGCCGAGCGCATGGGCCTGGCGCAGCTGCACCAGCTGCGCGGGCGGGTAGGGCGGGGCAGCGCGCGCAGCGTGTGCGTGCTGCTGTTCGAGAACCCGCTGTCTGACCTGGCCAAGGCGCGGCTGAAAGTGATCTACGAGAATACCGACGGCTTCGAGATCGCTCGGCAGGACTTGCAGATACGCGGGCCGGGCGAGTTTCTGGGCGCGCGGCAGAGCGGTTTGCCCATGCTGCGCTTTGCCGATCTGGAGCAGGATCAAGCCCTGCTGGAGGCGGCGCGCGATCTGGCTCCTATTCTGCTGGAGCGCTGGCCGCAGGCGGCGGAGGCGCATCTGGAGCGCTGGTTGGCGGGGCGGGAGCAATTCTTGAAGGCGTAAAAAAAATCCGCCGCGATTGGGGGCATCGCGGCGGCGAGGGAGGATTGCTGCAAACAAAAGAAACCATTGATGAAGCGCGTTCATATTAGCAATTCATTAATTAATGGTTCAAGCGCAGACAAACAAGCCGTTGACTTGGATCAAGCATGAAAAAAGCCGCTCAAGGAGCGGCTTTTTGACAGAGGCGGCGGCTTGGATCAGAACCACTGCGCCGCCAGGTAGTACATGCCGCCGGCCAGCAGCATCGCCGCGGGCAGGGTGAAGAGCCAGGCCAGGGCGATAGAACGCACGGTGCTCATTTGCAGACCGGCCTTGTCGGCGACCATGGTGCCGGCCACGCCGCTGGACAGCACATGGGTGGTGGACACCGGGAAGCCAAACCAGCTGGCCAGGCCAATGGACACCGCGGCTGTGGTTTGCGCAGCCACGCCTTGGGCATAGGTCATGTCCTTCTTGCCTATGCCTTCGCCCACGGTTTTCACCACGCGTCTCCAACCTATCATGGTGCCGATGCCCAGCGACAGCGCCACCGCCACGATCACCCAGGTCGGCGCGTATTCGGTGGTGGTGGTCAGGTCCTTGCGCAGATTGCTCAGCAGCTGCTTTTCGTCGGAGGACAGATTGGGCAGCGCCGCGGCATTCTTGGCCGCATCGTCCAGGCATAGCAGCTGGGTGCGCACATCCCAACGCTGCGAGGCGCTCAGATGGTGATAGTCGGTGCTATCCCCCATCAGCTTGATCAATTGGCCGGCAGTGGCCACAGTCTGCTGCGGATGGCACTCGTACTGGCTTGTGCCATTGGTCTTGACCATGATCTTGGACAGCTCCATCTCATGGCGCTGGTAGAACTGCTGCAGATGCACGGCGGCATCGCGAGTGCGATCCAGCTGGTACGGCGTGCTGTCCAGGTTCAGCACGAACTTGGCCGGCACGATGCCGATCAGCACCAGCATGATCAGGCCGACGCCCTTCTGGCCGTCGTTGGAGCCGTGGGCGAAGCTGACGCCCATCGCCGATACGATCAGCATGAAGCGGGTCCAGAACGGGGGGTGCTTGCGGCCTTCCACCTGCTGGCGCTGGTACGGCGTCTTGTGCACATTGCTGTGCGGCCGGTAACGACGCAGCAGGATGACGATCAAACCCGCCGTGACGGCGCCGACCACTGGCGAGACCAGCAGCGAGGCGCCGACGTCGATGGCCTTGCCCCAATTGACGCCATGGGACAGCGCTGTGTGGTTGATCAGGCTGTTGGCCACGCCGACGCCAAGGATGGCGCCGATCAGGGTATGGCTGGACGAGGCCGGCAGGCCCAGGTACCAGGTGCCCAGATTCCACAGGATGGCAGCGGCCAGCAGCGCGAACACCATGGCCATGCCGCGGCTGGTGTTCACCGAGATCAAGAGGTCCACCGGCAGCAGGTGGACGATGGCATAGGCCACGGCCAGGCCGCCGCTCATCACGCCGAGGAAGTTGCATACCCCGGAGTAGAACACGGCGAGGCGCGGCTTCATCGATTGGGTATAGATGACGGTCGCCACCGCGTTGGCGGTGTCGTGGAAACCGTTGATGAACTCAAAAGCGAGCACGAAGCCCAGAGAGAGCACCAGGGTGATGACTACATGGGTGTCGAGCCCGGAAAACAGGTCCAGCATGGCGAGTCAGTGTTTATCGTAAAGGCGGGATTGTTGGGGTCTGCGGGGGAGCCGTCAAGTTTAAATAAAAAAAATATAAAGCGTGTGGTTTTGCCGACCCAATCGACAGAATCCGCTTGACAGCACCGCCTGGCTGGCAGGGTAAGTCCTTGATTTCTGTCGATGTCATCATCATTGATGGGTGAAGAAACAAAAGGCCCCAGCATGGGCTGGGGCCGATTGTTCGACAGCTTGGCAATCAGCCGAACTTGCCGGTGATGTAGTCTTCGGTGGCCTTGACCTGCGGCGCGGTGAAGATATTGTCGGTCTTGCCGAACTCGATCATTTCGCCCAGATACATATAGGCCGTGAAGTCGGACACCCGCGCCGCCTGCTGCATATTGTGCGTGACGATGGCGATGGTGTAGTCCTCTTTCAGCTCATGAATCAGCTCTTCGATGTGGGCGGTGGAGATCGGGTCCAGGGCCGAGGTCGGCTCGTCCAGCAGTAGCACTTCCGGCTTGGACGCCACCGCGCGGGCGATGCACAGACGCTGCTGCTGGCCGCCGGACAGCGAGTGGCCGGACTGCTTCAGCTTGTCCTTCACTTCGTCCCACAGCGCGGCCTTGCGCAGCGCCCATTCGACGCGGTCTTCCATCTCGCCCTTGGACAGCTTCTCGTACAGCTTCACGCCGAAGGTGATGTTGTCGTAGATCGACATCGGAAACGGCGTCGGCTTCTGGAACACCATGCCGACCTTGGCGCGCAGCAGGTTGACGTCGATGTCGCGGCCCAGGACGTTCTGGCCGTCCAGCAGGATCTCGCCCTCGGCGCGCAGGCCGGGGTACAGCTCATACATGCGATTGAAGGTGCGCAGCAGCGTGGATTTGCCGCAGCCGGACGGGCCGATGAAGGCGGTAACCTTGCGCGGCGCGATTTCCAGCTGGATGTTCTTCAGCGCATGGAAGTTGCCGTAAAAGAAGTTAAGGTTGCGAACCTCGAGCTTGGAGCTAGGGGTGGTCATGGTTGTCATGCCTTAATTCGATTGATTCTTGCGACCGCCCATCCAGCGGGCGACGATATTCAGGGTGAGGACGCTGAAGGTGATCAACAGCGAGCCGGCCCAGGCCAGGGCGTGCCAGTCTTCGTACGGACTCATCGCGAACTGGAAGATCACGATAGGCAGGTTGGCCATCGGTTGGTTCATATTGCTGTTGAAGAACTGGTTGTTCAGCGCGGTGAACAGCAGCGGCGCGGTTTCGCCGGAAATGCGCGCCACGGCCAGCAGGATGCCGGTCATCACGCCGGCCTTGGCCGAGCGCAGCGTCACTTGCATCGTCACTTTCCATTGCGGCGCGCCCAGCGCGGCGGCCGCTTCGCGCAGGCTGTTCGGCACCAGGCGCAGCATGTTCTCGGTGGTGCGCACCACCACCGGAATCACCAGAATGGCCAGCGCGCAGGAGCCGGCCCAACCGGAGAAGTGGCCCACCGACACCACGTAGACTTCGTACACGAACAGGCCGATCACGATGGACGGCGCGGACAGCAGAATATCGTTGATGAAGCGGGTGGCCGGCGCCAGCCAGCCGCGCTGGCCGAATTCGGCCAGATAGATGCCGGCCAGGATGCCGATCGGCGTGCCGAACAGCGTGCCGAAGGCGGTCATCACCAGGCTGCCGTAAATGGCGTTGGCCAGGCCGCCGGTGCTGCCGGGCGGCGGCGTGCTTTCGGTGAACACCTGCCAGTTGATGCCGGACAGGCCGTGCTGCAGCAGCGTGATCAGGATCCAGAACAGCCAGAACAGACCGAAGACCATGGTCAGCATCGATATGGTCATGGTCAGCTTATGGGTCAGCCGGCGGCGCCGATAGATGGCGCTATCCATCTTCAGGCCGGATGCGGCGGCAGCGGTAGGCAAGGCGTCGTTCATTGTCGCTTGGCTCATCGTTGTGACGTCTTTCATATCAGGAAGGCTTGCCTTCCTGCTTCTTCAGGCGCAGCAGCAGCAGCTTGGAACAGGCCAGCACCACAAAGGTGATGAAGAACAGGATCAGGCCCAGCTCGATCAGCGAGCCGATGTACAAATCGCCGTTGGCCTCGGCGAACTCGTTGGCCAGCGAGGAGGCGATGGAGTTGCCCGGCTCGAACAGGCTGGTCGTGAAGCGCGAAGAGTTGCCGATGACGAAGGTGACCGCCATCGTTTCGCCCAGCGCCCGTCCCAGGCCCAGCATGACGCCGCCGACGACGCCGGTCTTGGTGTAGGGCAGCACGATGTGGCGCACGACTTCCCAGGTGGTGGAACCTAGGCCATAGGCCGATTCCTTCAGCATGGTGGGCACCACTTCGAACACGTCGCGCATGACCGAGGCGATGAACGGAATCACCATGATGGCCAGGATCAGGCCGGCGGTGAACAGGCCGATGCCCATCGGCGCGCCCTGGAACAGGAAGCCGACCAGCGGCGCGTCGCCCAGATGTTCGATGAACCACGGCTGGATGTGGTCGGCGAAGAACGGCGCAAACACGAACAGGCCCCACATGCCGTAGATGATGGACGGAATGCCGGCCAAGAGCTCGATGGCGATGCCCAGCGGGCGTTTCAGCCAGGCCGGGCACAGCTCGGTCAGGAACAGGGCGATGCCGAAGCTGACCGGCACGCCGATCAGGAGCGCGATGATGGAGGTGACCAGGGTGCCGAAGATGGGCACCACGGCGCCGAACTTCTCCTGCACCGGATCCCATTCCGAGCTGGTCAGGAAGCCCAGGCCGAAATGTTGGATGGTCGGCATCGCGCCGATCAGCAGCGAAATGAGAATGCCCACCAGCAGCGCCAGCACCAGGAAGGCGAAGCTGCGGGTGGTCACGCGGAAGATTTTATCCAGCAACAGCTGATACCCCAGCTGCTGTTGATTGTTGAGTTTTTGCATGTGTCGTTGTCTTGGTGGTTCAGACACAAGGCCGGAGAGAGCTTGCTCCCCCCGGCCTGAGTGCGACGCTCAGCGTGTCGCGCTATCAGTTCCAGACGGTTTTGCCGCCATTATCGGTGATTTGCTTCCAGCTGGTGCGGATCACGGTTTTCACGCTGTCCGGCATCGGGATGTAGTCCAGTTCCTGAGCGGTCTTGTCGCCGTTCTTGTAAGCCCAGTCGAAATACTTCAGCACTTCGGTGGCTTGAGCCGGCTTGTCCTGCTTCTTGTGCATCAGGATAAAGGTGGCACCGGCGATCGGCCAGCTGTCTTTGCCCGGCTGGTTGGTCAGCAGCAGGTAGAAGTTCGGGGCCTTTTTCCAGTCGGCATTGGCGGCTGCGGCTTTGAAGGAAGCCTCGTCCGGCTTCACGAAGTTGCCAGCCTGGTTTTGCAGCAAGCCATAGGACAGCTTGTTCTGCTTGGCGTAGGCGTACTCGACATAACCGATGGCGCCCTTGATGCGGGACACGTAGTTGGCCACGCCTTCGTTGCCCTTGCCGCCCACCGAGCTGCCCTTCCAGCTGACTGCGGTGTTGGACCCGACTTCCTTCGCCCACTCCGGCGAGACCTTGGACAGGTAGTTGGTGAAGATGAAGGTAGTGCCGGAGCCGTCGGAACGACGCACCACGGAGATGCGCTGGTCAGGCAGCTTGACGCCCGGGTTCAGCTTGGCGATGGCCGGGTCGTTCCACTTGGCAACCTTGCCCATGTAGATGTCAGCCAGCAACGGTCCGGAGAATTTGATCTGGCCAGCGGCGATGCCCGGGATGTTATACACCGGCACCACGCCGCCCATCACGGTCGGGAATTGAGTCAGGCCGGACTTTTCCAGTTCTTCCGGCTTCAGCGGCATGTCGGACGCGCCGAAGTCCACGGTCTTGGACTGGATCTGCTTGATGCCGCCGCCGGAGCCGATGGACTGGTAGTTCATATTGTTGCCGGAGACGCCCTTGTAATTGGCCGCCCACTTGGCGTACAGCGGGTAGGGAAAGGTTGCGCCTGCGCCAGTGATGTCTGCTGCGTATACCGAACCGGCGATCAATACGGAACCAAGAGCCGCGGCGAGACGTACGGACTGTTTCATGCTTAACTCCCGAAGTGTAATGGGCTGCTGTTGTAATGGCCGCCATCGTATAGCTCAAATCTTTCAGTAATATTACAAGTCGTAAATGCTTGATCCAGCTTCATTGGAGACGCTTGCCGGCTGCGCTATAATGCGCGCCATCTTCTTTTAATAATGATGGGGAGAGTGGCATGTCCGGCAAGCTGGTGATTGGCAATTGGAAGATGAATACGCGCGCCGACAGCGCGCAGGCCCTGGTGTCCGCGCTGCTGGACCATGCCGCGACCAATCGCGAAGGCGTCGGCATCGCTGCGCCCGCGGTGTATCTGGCCGCCCTGGCCGAATCCCTGAAGGGCAGCCGCCTGGCCTTGTCGGCCCAGGATGTCAGCCGCTTCGCCGCGGACGGCGCCTATACCGGCGAAACCAGCGCCGCCATGCTGGCCGACATCGGCTGCCGCTACGTGCTGGTCGGCCACTCCGAGCGCCGCCAGTATTTCGGCGAGGACAACGCCGCGTTGCTGCAAAAAATGCGCAATGCCATCGCCGCCGGCGTGACGCCGGTGCTGTGCGTGGGCGAGACGTTGGAGCAGCGCGAAGCAGGCCAGCATCTGGAGGTGATTGCGGCGCAGCTTGCTATCCTGCCGGAATTGACCGATGGTGATTACGTCATCGCCTACGAACCGGTGTGGGCCATTGGCACCGGCAAGGTGGCGACGCTTGAGCAAATCGCCGAAATTCATGCATTCATCAAAAACTGGTGCTTGCAAAACATTGGCAGCTCCGATAAGATTCGCGTCCTCTACGGCGGCAGTGTCAAAGCGGAGAACGCCGAGGCGATTCTGGCGACGGAAAACGTCGACGGCGCATTGGTCGGAGGGGCCTCGCTGGACGCCGATTCATTCAGAGTGGTTTGCCAAGCCGCAGGAAAATTGATATAGTATGGAACTTCTCAAGACGCTTATTTGGATTGTAAACCTGCTGTCCGCAGTGAGTATCATCGTCCTTGTTCTGATGCAGCATGGCAAGGGTGCAGATATGGGTGCGGCTTTTGGTAGTGGTGCGTCCGGCAGTCTGTTTGGGGCGTCTGGCTCTGCGAATTTCCTGAGTAGAACCACCGCGGTCGCCGCGGCAGTGTTCTTCTGTACAGCCATGGGTCTGGTATACCTTTCCGGGGGCGGAAAGCATGACCTTGGTGTGATGGGTGGAAAGATTGAACAGGTTGCGCCGCAAATCCCGGCAGGCGCGCCTAATAAAAACGCTTCCGGAACGGCTTCCAAGATTCCGGAGTGACAATTTAAAGCTTTGCTGTGCCGACATGGTGAAATTGGTAGACACGCTATCTTGAGGGGGTAGTGGCGAAAGCTGTGTGAGTTCGAGTCTCACTGTCGGCACCACCATTCAAAAACAGGCCACCGGGACTCCGGTGGCCTGTTTTATTTGGAGCCAAGAGGGGGTGACCCCTCTTTTTTTGGGGGTGTACGGGAAATGCTGCAAAACTACTTTCCCATTCTGATGTTTGTCATTGTCGGACTGTTGGTCGGTGTGGGCCCTATTGCCTTGGGCAAACTGCTCGCGCCCAATCGTCCCGACTCTGAGAAACTTTCTCCATACGAATGCGGCTTCGAGGCCTTCGAAGATGCCCGCATGAAGTTCGACGTCCGTTACTACCTGATCGCCATCCTCTTCATCCTGTTCGACCTGGAAATCGCATTCCTGTTTCCGTGGGCCGTGGTGCTGAAGGACTTGGGCGTGTATGGCCTGGGCGTGATGGTCGAATTTCTCGCCGTGCTGACGCTCGGCTTCGTCTACATGTGGAAGAAGGGAGCTCTGGAATGGGAGTAGAAGGGATTCTGGAGAAAGGCTTCGTTACCACGACAGCCGACAAGCTTATCAACTATACCCGCACCGGTTCGCTGTGGCCGATGACCTTTGGTCTGGCCTGTTGCGCGGTGGAAATGATGCACGCCGGCGCGGCGCGTTACGATCTGGACCGTTTCGGCATCGTGTTCCGCCCCAGCCCGCGGCAAAGCGACCTGATGATCGTCGCCGGCACGCTGTGCAACAAGATGGCGCCGGCCCTGCGCAAGGTGTATGACCAGATGGCCGAGCCGCGCTGGGTGATCTCGATGGGGTCCTGTGCCAATGGCGGCGGGTACTACCATTATTCCTATTCTGTTGTTCGAGGCTGTGACCGCATCGTGCCGGTCGATGTCTACGTGCCGGGCTGTCCGCCGACGGCCGAGGCGCTGCTGTACGGCATCATCCAGCTGCAGAACAAAATCAAACGTACCAACACCATCGCCCGCTAAGGTAGAAACTTATGGCCTCCAAGAAAATGGAAGCGTTGGGTTCGGTCGTTGCCGCCGCGCTGGGCGACAAGCTCGTGCGCAGCACGCTGGCCCTGGACGAGCTGACCATCGTCTGCAAGGCGTCCGATCTGCTGTCCGTGGCCCAGACGCTGCGCGACCACGCCGATCTCGCCTTCGAGCAGTGCATCGACGTCTGCGGCATGGACTACAGCGCCTATCGCGATGAGCCGTGGGACGGCCCGCGCTTCGCCGCGGTATACCATCTGCTGTCCGTCAAGCTGAACCACCGCATCCGCCTGCGCGTCTTCGCCGAAGACGACGCCTTCCCGGTTATCCCATCGGTCAACGGCATCTGGAACGCCGCCAACTGGTTCGAGCGCGAAGCGTTCGACCTGTACGGCATCGTGTTCGAAGGCCACCCCGACCTGCGCCGCCTGCTGACCGACTACGGTTTCGTCGGCCACCCGTTCCGCAAGGACTTCCCGCTGTCCGGCCACGTGGAAATGCGCTACGACCCGACTCAGCAGCGCGTGATCTACCAGCCGGTGACCATCGAACCGCGCGAAATCACTCCGCGCATCATTCGCGAGGAGAGCTACGGTGGCTGAGATCCGCAACTACACCCTGAACTTCGGCCCGCAACACCCGGCAGCACACGGCGTGCTGCGCCTGGTGCTGGAGCTGGACGGCGAAGTCGTCCAGCGCGCCGACCCGCACATCGGCCTGCTGCACCGCGGGACCGAGAAGCTGGCCGAGAGCAAGACCTACATCCAGTCTCTGCCTTACATGGACCGTCTCGACTACGTGTCCATGATGTGCAACGAACACGCCTATTGCCTGGCTATCGAGAAGCTGGCTGGCATCGAAGTGCCCGAGCGCGCGCAATACATCCGCGTGATGTTCGCGGAGATCACCCGCATCCTGAACCACCTGCTGTGGATCGGCGCCCACGCGCTGGACATCGGCGCGATGACCATGTTCCTGTACGCGTTCCGCGAACGCGAGGATCTGATGGACTGCTACGAGGCGGTGTCCGGCGCGCGCATGCACGCGGCTTACTTCCGTCCGGGCGGCGTCTACCGCGACCTGCCGGATTCGATGCCGCAGTACACCGTGTCCAAGATCAAGAACGCCAAGGAACTGGCGCGCCTGAACGAAGGCCGCAAGGGTTCGATGCTGGACTTCATCGAAGACTTCACCAAGCGCTTCCCGACCTATGTCGACGAATACGAGACCCTGCTGACCGACAACCGCATCTGGAAGCAGCGTACCGTGGGCATCGGCGTGGTGTCTCCGGAGCGCGCGCTGAATCTGGGCATGACCGGCCCGATGCTGCGCGGCTCCGGCATCGCCTGGGACTTGCGCAAGACCCAGCCGTACGATGTGTACGACAAGATGGACTTCGACGTGCCGGTGGGCGTGGGCGGCGACTGCTACGACCGCTATCTGGTGCGCGTGGAAGAGATGCGCCAGTCCAACCGCATCATCCAGCAGTGCGTGGCCTGGCTGCGCGCCAATCCTGGCCCGGTGATCACGGACAACCATAAAGTGGCGCCGCCTTCGCGCGAAGGCATGAAGTCCAATATGGAAGACCTGATCCACCACTTCAAGCTGTTCACCGAAGGCATGCACGTGCCGGAAGGCGAGGCTTACGTGGGCACGGAACACCCGAAGGGCGAGTTCGGCATCTACCTGGTGTCCGACGGCGCCAACAAACCGTACCGTCTGAAAATCCGCGCGCCGGGCTATGCCCACTTGGCCGCGCTGGACGAGATGGCCAAGGGTCACATGATCGCCGACGTGGTGGCGATCATTGGTACGCAGGATATCGTGTTTGGGGAGATTGACCGCTGATGCTGTCCGCACAATCGCTAGCCTTGATCGACCGCGAGGTCGCCAAATACCCGGCCGACCAGAAGCGCTCCGCCGTCATGGGCGCGCTGCGCATCGCGCTGGAAGAGCGGCGCGCCACCGGTGAAACCCCGGAAGCGCGTTGCCTGAATAAGGACGTGATCGAGTTCGTCGCCAACTATCTGGAGATCGCTCCGGTAGCCGCCTACGAAGTCGCCACCTTCTACAACATGTACGACATGAAGCCGGTGGGCAAATACAAGATCACCGTCTGCACCAACCTGCCCTGTGCGCTGTCCGGCGGCGTCAATGCCGCAGAGTACATCTCGCAGAAGCTGGGCATCGCCATCGGCGAAACCAGCGCTGACGGCATGTACACGCTGCAGGAAGGCGAATGCATGGGCGCTTGCGGCGATGCGCCGGTCTTGCTGGTGAACAACCACAAGATGTGCAGCTTCATGACGCCCGAAGCAATCGATAAAAAACTGGCGGAGTTGAAATAATGGCTGTCTTCGCTAATGGCGTGATTTTCGACGGCG
Organism: Chromobacterium sinusclupearum; assembly: GCF_002902845.1. Lineage (GTDB taxonomy): Bacteria > Pseudomonadota > Gammaproteobacteria > Burkholderiales > Chromobacteriaceae > Chromobacterium > Chromobacterium sinusclupearum. The sequence goes on along the minus strand of NZ_PPTF01000019.1, from coordinate 186,656 downwards.
TCGACACCGCGCAGCCCGACTGCTGGCGTCTGGACGCTTACGTAGCCCGTGGCGGCTACCAGGCGCTGCGTCGCATCCTTGACTCCAAGATGACCCAAGAAGACGTCATCGCGGAAGTGAAGAACTCCGGCCTGCGCGGCCGCGGCGGCGCGGGCTTCCCCACCGGCCTGAAGTGGAGCTTCATGCCGCGCTCGTTCCCGGGCGACAAATACGTCGTCTGCAACACCGACGAGGGCGAGCCGGGCACCTTCAAGGACCGCGACATCATCCGCTACAACCCGCACTCGCTGATCGAGGGCATGATCATCGCCGGTTACGCGATGGGCACCAAGGCGGGTTACAACTACATCCACGGCGAAATCTTCGAAGACTACCAACGCTTCGAAGAGGCGCTGGAAGAAGCGCGCAAGGCGGGTTTCCTGGGCCAGAACATTCTGGGCACCGACTTCAACTTCGACCTGTTCGCCCACCACGGCTACGGCGCCTACATCTGCGGCGAAGAAACCGCGCTGCTGGAATCGCTGGAAGGCAAGAAGGGCCAGCCGCGCTTCAAGCCGCCGTTCCCGGCCAGCTTCGGCCTGTACGGCAAGCCGACCACCATCAACAACACCGAGTCCTTCGCCTCGGTGCCGTTCATCATCCGCGACGGCGCGCAAACCTTCCTGGAGAAGGGCAAGCCCAACAACGGCGGCACCAAGCTGTTCTCGGTCTCCGGCCACGTCAATCGTCCGGGCAACTACGAGGTCGCCCTGGGCACCCCGTTCACCGAGCTCTTGGAAATGGCCGGCGGCATGCGCGGCGGCAAGAAGCTGAAAGCGGTGATTCCGGGTGGCTCGTCCGCGCCGGTGCTGCCTGCCGACATCATGATGCAATGCACCATGGACTACGACAGCATCGCCAAAGCCGGCTCGATGCTGGGTTCCGGCGCCGTGATCGTGATGAACGAGGACGTGTGCATGGTGAAGGCGCTGGAGCGCCTGGCCTATTTCTATCACGAGGAATCCTGCGGCCAGTGCACGCCGTGCCGCGAAGGCACCGGCTGGCTGTACAAGGTCATCCACCGCATCGCCAACGGCCAGGGCCGTCCGGGCGATCTGGAGCTTCTGGATTCCGTGGGCAACAACATGGCGGGCCGCACGATCTGCGCCTTGGCCGACGCCGCTGTGTTCCCGGTTCGCAGTTTCACCAAGCATTTCCGCAATGAGTTCGAGTACGCGATCGAACACGGAAAGACCTTGGTGGATCACAAATGGTGTTGAGCGATGCTTGAAATCGAAATCGACGGTAAGAAACTGACGGTGGAGCAGGGCAGCACCGTCATGGAAGCGGCCCACTCCGTTGGGACCTACATACCGCACTTCTGCTACCACAAGAAGCTGTCCATCGCGGCCAACTGCCGCATGTGTCTGGTGGAAGTGGAAAAGGCGCCTAAGCCGTTGCCGGCCTGTGCCACTCCTGTCACCGACGGCATGAAAGTCCATACCGCCTCGCCGCTGGCCAAGAAGGCCCAAGCAGGCGTAATGGAGTTCCTGCTGATCAATCACCCGCTGGATTGCCCGATCTGCGACCAGGGCGGCGAATGCCAGCTGCAAGACCTGGCGGTCGGCTACGGCAACTCCACTTCGCGCTACGAAGAAGAAAAGCGCGTGGTGGTGGGCAAGGACATGGGCCCGCTGGTCTCGGCCGAGGAAATGTCCCGTTGCATCCACTGCACCCGCTGCGTCCGCTTCACCGAGGAAATCGGCGGCTATCAGGAAATCGGCATGGCCAACCGGAGCGAGTTCTCCGAGATCCTGCCGTTCCTGGGCAAGACCGTGGATTCGGAAATCTCCGGCAACGTGATCGATTTGTGCCCGGTGGGCGCGCTGACCTCCAAGCCGTTCCGCTACAGCACCCGCGCCTGGGAACTGTCGCGCCGCAAGTCGGTTAGCCCGCACGACGGCCTCGGCTCCAACCTGATCGTCCAGGTGAAGAGCAATGAAGTGATGCGCGTGCTGCCGCTGGAAAACGAAGCCATCAACGAATGCTGGATCGCCGACCGCGACCGCTTCTCGTACGAAGGCCTGAACAGCGCCGAGCGTCTCACCAAGCCGATGATCAAGTTCGACGGCAAGTGGCATGAAACCGACTGGGAAACCGCGCTGAACTACGTGGTGAAGGGCCTGAACGGCGTATCCGCCGATCACGGCAAGGACGCCATCGGCTTCCTGCTGAACCCGCACTCCACCACCGAAGAACTGCATCTGGCCCAGAAGCTGGCGCGCGCCTTCGGCGTGAACGCCATCGACTACCGCCTGCGCCGCAGCGACTTCTCCGCCGATGCCGCCAAGCAGGGCGCGGAGTGGCTGGGTTCCAGCATCGTCGAACTCGGCGACGCCAAGTCCGTGCTGGTTGTCGGCTCGTCGCTGCGCAAGGAGCAGCCGCTGCTGGCCGCCCGCCTGCGCGCTTCGGTCAAGCAGGGCAGCGAGCTGAACATTATCCATGTCGCCGACGACAATTTGCTGACCAAGATCAACGGCAAGCTGATCGTGTCGCCGCAGGCGCTGGTCAATGCCTTGTCGCAAGTGCTGAAGGCCGTGGCCGAGATCAAGGCCGGTTCCTCTGAGATCGACCTGTCGTCCGTGGAAGTCTCCGAACAGGCGCGCCGCATCGCCGCCAGCCTGACTGGCGCGGAAACCGCGTCCATCGTGCTGGGCAACGTGGCGCAACACCATCCGGCCTACAGCCAGCTGCTGTCGCTGGCCCAGGAAGTCGCCCGCTTGAGCGGCGCGCGTTTCGGCATCCTGGCCGAAGCCGCCAACAGCGTGGGCGCGGAATTGGTGGGCGCGCTGCCGATCAACGGCGACAACGCCGCCGCGATGATCGCCAAGCCGAAGAAGGCCTACTTCCTGCTGAACACCGAAGTGGAGTTCGACAGCTACAATCCGCAGGCCGCCGTGGCCGCGATGAAGCAGGCGGCTACCGTGATCGCGCTGACTGCGTACAAGGGCCAGGGCCTGCTGGACTACGCCGACGTGCTGCTGCCGATCGCGCCGTTCTCCGAGACCGCCGGCTCCTTCGTCAATATGGAAGGCAAGCTGCAAACCTTCAACGGCGTGGTGCGTCCGCTGGGCGAAACCCGTCCGGCCTGGAAGGTGCTGCGCGTGCTGGGCAATATGCTGAACCTGTCTGGCTTCGAGCAGAACAGCGCCGAGGACGTGCGCGCCGAGTTCGGCGATCTGGCCTCCAAGCTGAACAACGCGCTGTCCAAGGTCGCCGCCAACCCGGCAGTCGCCTCCGGCATCGTCCGCGTCGGCGAAGTGCCGATGTACCAGGCCGACGCCATCAGCCGCCGCGCCAAGCCGCTGCAGGAAACCAACGAAGCCAAGGACGCCGCCGTCGCCCGCGCGCACGGCAGCCTGTTGGCCAAGCTGGGCATCGCCGCCGGTTCCACCGCGCTGCTGAAGCAGGGTTCGGGCGAGGCGCGCTTGCGCGTCGAGGCCGACGACAGCCTGCCGGCCGACGTGGTACGGGTCGCCACCGCGCACGCAGCAACGCTGGCGCTGGGCGGCATGTTCGACGCTATCGAGATCAAGCAGGGGTAAACCATGGAGTTCTTGCAAGGTATTCTTGGCACTGACGCGGGGCTCCTGGTGTGGACCCTGCTGAAGATCATCGCCATCGTTCTGCCGATGCTGGGCGCAGTGGCCTATCTGACGCTGGCCGAGCGCAAGGTGATCGGTTATATGCAGATCCGGATCGGCCCCAACCGCGTGGGCCCGTTCGGTCTGCTGCAGCCTATCGCCGACGCGGTCAAGCTGCTGATGAAGGAAATCATCCTGCCCACCAACTCCAGCAAGGGCTTGTTCCTGCTGGCGCCGGTGCTGTCCATCGGCCCGGCTCTGGCGGCCTGGGCGGTGATTCCGTTTACCGACCACCTGGTGTTGGCCAACGTCAACGCCTCGCTGCTCTACATCCTGGCGTTGACCTCGATGGGCGTGTACGGCGTGATCATCGCCGGCTGGGCGGGCAACTCGAAGTACTCCTTCCTTGGCGCGATGCGCTCCGCCGCCCAGATCGTCTCGTACGAACTGGCGATGGGCTTCGCCCTGGTCGGCGTGCTGATGGTGTCCGGCAGCCTGAATCTGGTCGACATCGTCAAGCAGCAGGCAGTGGGCATGGCCGGCGGTTCGCTGTTCTCCTGGAACTGGCTGCCGCTGTTCCCGCTGTTCATCGTCTACCTGATCTCCGGCGTGGCCGAAACCAACCGCGCGCCGTTCGACGTGGCGGAAGGCGAGTCGGAAATCGTGGCCGGTTTCCACGTGGAATACTCGGGCATGGCCTTCGCCATCTTCTTCCTGGCCGAATACGCCAACATGATTCTGGTGGCGGCGCTGACCTCCCTGCTGTTCCTGGGCGGCTGGCTGTCTCCGTTCCCGGCTTCCTGGGGCATCCTGGGCGCCGGCGGCTTCTTCTGGCTGGCCGTGAAGATGTCGATGGTGCTGTTCTGCTTCCTGTGGTTCCGCGCCACCTTCCCGCGCTATCGCTATGACCAGATCATGCGCCTGGGCTGGAAAGTGTTCATCCCGGTGACCCTGGTGTGGATTCTGGTGGTGGGCGTGTGGATGTTTACCCCGCTGTCGATTTGGCACTGAGACAGGGGATAGGTGAAAAAATGAATTCGATCCGCAACTTTTTCAAGACCTTCCTGCTGGTGGAGCTGGTCAAGGGCCTGATGGTCACTGGCCGCTACTTCTTCGCCCGCAAGATCACGGTGCAGTTCCCGGAAGAGAAGACGCCGATTTCGCCGCGTTTCCGCGGCCTGCACGCGCAGCGCCGCTACGCCAACGGCGAAGAGCGCTGCATCGCCTGCAAGCTGTGCGAGGCGGTGTGCCCGGCGATGGCCATCAGCATCGAGTCCGAACAGCGCGACGACGGCACCCGCCGCACCACGCGCTACGACATCGACCTGACCAAGTGCATCTTCTGCGGCTTCTGCGAGGAAGCCTGTCCGGTGGACGCCATCGTGGAAACGCACATCTTCGAATACCACGGTGAAAAACGTGGCGACCTCTACTACACCAAGCCGATGCTGCTGGCTGTGGGCGACAAGTACGAGGCCGAGATCGCCGCCAACAAGGCGGCTGACGCCAAGTATCGCTAAGGGGAGGCCATGAACCTAACTACGGTAATTTTCTACGTTCTGTCCGCCATCCTGATCTTCGCCGGTCTGCGCGTGGTGACGGCCAAGAACCCGGTGCACGCCGCGCTGTATCTGGTGCTGGCTTTCTTCACCAGCGCCGGCCACTGGCTGCTGATGGAGTCGGAGTTCCTGGCGATCACCCTGGTGCTGGTCTACGTCGGCGCGGTGATGGTGCTGTTCCTGTTCGTGGTGATGATGCTGGACATCAATATCGAGCAGCTGCGCGCGGGTTTCTGGAAGAACCTGCCGGTGGCCGCCCTGGTCGGCGCCATCATGGTGTTCGAGATGGCGCTGATCCTGGTCAGCCCGCAGGCCGGCCTCAGCCAGTTCAAGGCCGCCGCGCCGCTGGCTGCCGACTTCAGCAACGTCAAGCTGCTGGGTAGCCAGCTGTACACCACCTATCTGCTGCCGTTCGAAATCGCCGCCGTGGTGCTGCTGTTGGCGATGATCGCCGCCATCGGCCTGACCATGCGTACGCGCAAGGACAGCAAGGTGATCGATCCGGCCGTCCAGGTGAAGGTGCGCAGCCAAGACCGCGTCCGCATCGTCAAGATGGACGCCGTGAAAAAAGTGGAAGAGGCCGAAGCGGCCGATTCCGGTGAGCAACAGGCCTGACGGCCAATCAACCACAAGGGAGGAAACGTGCTGACACTGACTCACTTTCTGGTGCTGGCCGCTATCCTGTTTGCCATCAGCGTGCTGGGCATCTTCCTGAACCGGAAGAACCTGATCATCCTGCTGATGGCTATCGAGCTGATGCTGCTGGCGGTGAATTTCAACTTCATCGCGTTCTCGCATTACCTGTCGGATTCTGCGGGGCAGATCTTCGTGTTCTTCATCCTGACGGTTGCCGCCGCAGAGTCCGCCATTGGTTTGGCGATTCTGGTGGTGCTGTTCCGCAACCTGCAGAGCATCAACGTTGAAGACTTGGGCAGCCTCAAGGGCTAAGGCAAACCGGAACCACAACTAAAGCACAAAAGCATGGATATGAAGAGCTTATACCTGCTGATTGCACTCGCTCCGCTGGCGGGTTCCATCATTGCAGGCCTGTTTGGATGGGCGATCGGACGGCGCGCTTCGCACGTCGTCACGATAGCCGGCGTGGCGGTGTCCGCCGCGCTGTCGTTCAAGGTGCTCCTGGGTTTCCTCAACGGAAGCGCGGAAGTGTTCAATGGACCGGTCTACACCTGGCTGACTGTCGGCGGCCACGAGTATGCGGTCGGCTTCCTGGTCGACTCGCTGACCGCGATGATGCTGGTGGTGGTCACCAGCGTGTCGCTGATGGTGCATATCTACACCATCGGCTACATGCAGGATGATCCGGGCTACCAGCGTTTCTTCAGCTACATCTCGCTGTTTACCTTCTCGATGCTGATGCTGGTGATGAGCAACAACTTCGTCCAGCTGTTCTTCGGTTGGGAAGCGGTGGGTCTGGTGTCCTACCTGCTGATCGGCTTCTGGTTCAAGCGGCCGACCGCGGTGTTCGCCAACCTGAAGGCTTTCCTGGTCAACCGCGTGGGCGACTTCGGCTTCCTGCTGGGCATCGGCATGGTGCTGGCCTATTTCGGCGGCTCGCTGAACTACAGCGACGTGTTCGCCGCCGCTCCTGCGCTGGCGCACAAGACCATCGAGATCATCCCGGGCCACGAGTGGTCGCTGATGACGGTCACCTGCATCCTGCTGTTCATCGGCGCGATGGGTAAGTCGGCGCAGTTCCCGCTGCACGTGTGGCTGCCGGACTCGATGGAAGGTCCGACGCCGATCTCCGCGCTGATCCACGCCGCCACCATGGTGACGGCCGGCATCTTCATGGTGTCGCGCATGAGCCCGCTGTTCGAGATGTCCGACACCGCGCTGAACGTGGTGATGGTGGCTGGCGCGATCACCGCGCTGTTCATGGGCTTCCTCGGCATCGTGCAGAACGACATCAAGCGCGTGGTGGCTTACTCCACGCTGTCGCAGCTGGGTTACATGACCGTGGCGCTGGGCGCGTCGGCCTATTCGGTGGCGATGTTCCACGTGATGACCCACGCCTTCTTCAAGGCGCTGCTGTTCCTGGCGGCCGGCTCCGTGATCATCGGCATGCACCATGACCAGGACATGCGCAATATGGGCGGCCTGCGCAAGTACATGCCCATCACCTGGATCACCTCGCTGCTGGGTTCGCTGGCGCTGATCGGCACGCCGTTCTTCTCCGGTTTCTACTCCAAGGACTCGATCATCGAGGCGGTCGCCGCCTCGCATCTGTCCGCGGCCGGTTTCGCCTACTTCGCGGTGATCGCCGGCGTGTTCGTGACCGCCTTCTACTCATTCCGAATGTACTTCCTGGTCTTCCATGGCAAGGAGCGCTGGATGCAGAACCATGGCTCGCACCACGAGCACCATGGCGACAGCGATGAGGAAGAAGTGTCCCACGACCATCACCATGGCCTGGGTCCGAACGACAAGCCGCACGAATCGCCGTGGGTGGTGACTCTGCCGCTGGTGCTGCTGGCGATTCCGTCGGTGCTGGTCGGTTACTTCGGCATCGACAAGCTGGTGTTTGGCGACTTCTTCAAGGGCGTGATCGCCGTCAATAACGAAGCGCACCCGGCAATGGAAGAACTGGCGCATGAGTTCCACGGCGCTGTCGCCATGGGTCTGCACTCGTTCACCAGCCTGCCGTTCCTGCTGGCCCTGGCCGGCGTGGTGACCGCCTGGTACTTCTACATGAAGGCGCCGCACATTCCGGCCGCCATCAAGCAGAAGTTCGCGCCGATCAACGCGCTGCTGGAAAACAAGTACTACCTGGACGAGATCTACTTCGCCGTATTCGCCAAGGGTTCCCGCGCCATCGGCACCTTCTTCTGGAAGGTGGGCGACATGCTGCTGATCGACGGCCTGCTGGTGAATGGCACGGCCAAGCTGATCGGCTGGTTCTCCAGCGTGATCCGCCGCATGCAGACCGGCTTCATCTACAGCTACGCCACCGCCATGATCATCGGCGTGCTGGGTCTGATGACCTGGTGGTTCCTGCCGTTGATTTTGCGTTGAGTCCGGCCTCCGGGATTGAAATAACAATATAGGTTTGATTATGTCCACAAATCTGCTAAGTCTGGTGATCTGGACGCCGATCCTGGCCGGCCTCGTGGTGCTGGCCACCGGCGGCGACCAGCGCGCGCCCTTGGCGCGCTGGCTGGCCTTGGCAGGGGCCCTCGCGGGCTTCCTGCTGTCGGTGCCGCTGTTCACCGAGTTCAACAACCTCAACGGCGGCATGCAGTTCGAAGAACTGAAGCCGTGGATCGCCGCGCTCAACATCAACTACCACCTGGGCGTGGACGGCATCTCGATGCTGTTCGTGGTGCTGAACAGCTTTACCACGCTGTTGGTGGTGATCGCCGGCTGGGAAGTGATCCAGAAGCGCGTGGCGCAGTACATGGCCGCCTTCCTGATCATGTCCGGCCTGATCAACGGCGCCTTTGCCGCGCTGGACGCCATCCTGTTCTATGTCTTCTTCGAAGGCATGCTGATTCCGATGTACCTGATCATCGGCGTCTGGGGCGGTCCGCGTCGCGTCTACGCGTCGATCAAGTTCTTCCTGTACACGCTGCTCGGCTCGCTGCTGATGCTGGTGGCGCTGATCTACCTGTACTTCCAGGCTGGCAAGAGCTTCGACATCCTGGCCTTCCACGCCATCGCCAAGATTCCGCTGACGGTGCAGATACTGCTGTTCGTCGCCTTCTTCCTGTCGTTTGCGGTGAAGGTACCGATGTGGCCGGTGCACACCTGGTTGCCGGACGCCCACGTGGAAGCGCCGACCGGCGGCTCCATGGTGCTGGCCGCGATCACGCTGAAGATCGGCGCTTACGGCTTCCTGCGGTTTGCGCTGCCGATTCTGCCGGACGCCTCGCGCGAAGTGGCGCCCATCATCATCGGCCTGTCGCTGGTGGCGGTGGTGTACATCGGCTTGGTGGCGCTGGTGCAGTCGGACATGAAGAAGCTGGTGGCGTATTCGTCCATCTCCCATATGGGCTTCGTGACGCTGGGCATGTTCCTGTTCGCCGGCAACGAAATGAACCAGTGGGCTGTGGAAGGCGCGCTGGTGCAGATGGTGTCTCACGGTTTCGTCTCCGCCGCGATGTTCTTCTGCATTGGCGTGATGTATGACCGCGTGCACAGCCGCAACATCGCCGACTACGGCGGCGTGGCCAACAAGATGCCTATCTTCGCCGCCTTCATGATGCTGTTCGCCATGGCCAACTCCGGCCTGCCGGCCACCTCCGGCTTCGTCGGCGAATTCATGGTGATCATGGGTTCGGTGCAGGTGAACTTCTGGTACGCCGCGCTGGCCGCCACCACCCTGATCTTCGGCGCCGCCTACACCCTGTGGATGTACAAGCGCGTGATCTTCGGCGATGTGGGTAACAGTCATGTGGCGGAACTGTCCGACGTCAATAAGCGCGAGTTCCTGGTGCTGGCCATCCTGGCCGTCATGGTGCTGGGCATGGGTCTGTACCCCGAGGCTTTCGTCTCCAAGATGCACCTGGCGGTGAACGACCTGATCACGCATGTTGCGCAGAGCAAGCTGTAAGCGCGGAAGGAATACATACAAATGAATTGGGCTGATCTCAACCTGATACCCGCGATGCCGGAGCTGTTCCTGATCGGCGCCTTGCTGGTAGTGCTGATGCTGGATCTTTTCATCTCCGATGAAAAGCGCGGCATCACCTACGGCTTGACGCTGCTGACGCTGGCCGGCACCGCTGTCGCGCAGGTCTACACCTTTACCCCATACCCGGTGCATACCTTCTCGGGCATGTACGTGGCCGACCCGCTGGCCTCCCTGGTCAAGCTGGCGATGTATGGCGCCACCGCCATCGTGCTGGTGTATAGCCGCCAGTACACGGCCGACCGCGGCTTGTTCAAGGGCGAATACTTCTCGCTGTCGCTGTTCGCGCTCCTGGGCATGAACCTGATGGTGTCCGCCTCGCACTTCCTGACCCTGTACATGGGCCTGGAGCTGCTGTCGTTGGCCTTGTACTCGCTGATCGCGCTGCAGCGCGATTCGATCCCGGCCACCGAATCGGCGATGAAGTACTTCGTGCTGGGCGCGCTGGCTTCCGGCCTGCTGCTGTACGGCATCTCGATGATCTACGGCGCCACCGGCTCGCTGGAGCTGGCCACCGTCGCCAAGTCCATCAAGTCGCACGCCGCCAACCCGGTGCTGCTGATCTTCGGCCTGGTGTTCATCGTGGCTGGCCTCAGCTTCAAGCTGGGCGCCGTGCCGTTCCATATGTGGGTGCCTGATGTGTACCAGGGCTCGCCGACTTCCGTCACGCTGATGGTCGGCGCCGCGCCCAAGCTGGCCGCCTTCGTCTTTGTGCTGCGCATCCTGGCCCAAGGCCTGGACGTGCTGGTGGGCGACTGGCAGTCCATGCTGGCGATCGTGGCCGTGCTGTCCATGGCCATCGGCAACATCACCGCCATCGTGCAGACCAACATCAAGCGCATGCTGGCTTACTCCACCATCTCGCACATGGGCTTCCTGCTCCTGGGCGTGTTGGCGGGCACCCAGCAGGGCTACGCCGCGGCGCTGTTCTACGCCGTGGTGTACGTGGCCATGTCCATGGTTGGTTTCGGCATTATCCTGGCGCTGTCGCGCAAGGGTTTCGAGTGCGAGAACATCGACGACCTGAAGGGCCTGAACAGCCGCAACAGCTGGTACGCCTTGCTGATGCTGCTGGCCATGTTCTCGATGGCCGGCATCCCGCCGCTGCTGGGCTTCTACGCCAAGTTCGTGGTGATCAAGGCCATTCTGGACATCGGCATGGTCAAGCTGGCCGTGTTCTCGGTACTGATGTCGGTGATCGGCGCTTTCTACTACCTGCGCGTGGTCAAGGCCATCTACTTTGATGAGGCGCAGGATACGGCTCCGATCGCCGTCCGCGCCGACATGAAGCTGGTGCTGTCGCTGAACGCGCTGGCGCTGCTGGTTGTCGGCGTGCTGCCGCAATCCTTGCTGGAACTGTGCGTGCAGGCGATGCGTCAATCGCTGGGCATGATCTAAGGTAGCGGCCATGGATAGCAGCATCACCATACTGCTGGTGTTGGCCGTTGTGGCCGCCAACCTGCCGTTCGCCAGCGATCGCGTCGCCGGCTTCTTCAAGGTGGCGCGCAAGCATTTCGGCTGGCATGCGCTGGAGTTGGCGGTGCTGTTCGCCCTGGTGGGCGGCCTGGCTCGGCTGCTGGAGGCGCGTGAGATGCCGGTGCACGAACAGCACTGGCAGTTCTACGTGACGACGCTTGCCTTGTTTCTGGTGGCGGCCTTCCCAGGTTTCGTCTACCGCTATTTCTGGCACCGGCCGGCTCACTAGCCTGCTTCCGACACGCGCTCAAAAGCACTGCCACGGCAGTGCTTTTTTGTTAAGTTGTATTGCCATGGATTGCCTTATGGTGATAAAGAATTGACATTTGCATGTCTTGATCTTGATCCCGCTATCCTGAGGCGATATGAAGAAAACCATCTCTTGTCTGATCTCCGCGCTGGCCTTCACCGGCGCGGCCCACGCCGCCGACTTGCAGCCGGCCCAGCATGCCGATTTTCCCCGCTATACCTACGCGCTGACCTGGCAGCCTGGGTTCTGTTCGACAGGGGACGGGTGCCTGCCCGAGCAATCGCATGAAGTGCAAATCGGTTTGCATGGGCTGTGGCCGTCGGAGCCGCAGAGCCTGATCACCCAGAATGTGCCGGTTCAGCAATGGTGGGCCAAGGGCTGCGCCTTTTTCCCGCATGTGCATGCGGTGCCGGCCTTGCCTGCGGAAACGCGTGACGAATTGAAAGTGGTGATGCCGCAGCTGAAGGACGACCTGCTGCTGCATGAGTACGTCAAGCATGCTCAGTGCTTTGGCTATCCGGCGCAGCAGTTTTTCGAGACGGCGCTGAAGATGCGCCAGGCCGTGGTGGATGGCGGCTTCGGCGATTATCTGTTGGGGCAAGCGGGGCAGACGCGCACGCGTCAGGAGTTGCAGGACGCTTTCGCCAAAGCCTTCGGCACCGATCAGCGGCGCTCGCTGCAATTGCAATGCGGCAAAGACAAACAAGGCCGCAATGTCTTGACGCAATTCTGGTTCACGCTCAAGGCCGACAAGCTGGCGAGCTTTCCCGCCGCGGAGAGCTTTGTGGATACGCCTGACGGCGAATACGAGGATAGCTGCGCGGAGCCGTTTGTTTTGCCTGGCTGGTAGGCGGCTATCTGGCATTGCATTGCGACGTAGGCGATATGTTGCTTCGCATGTGGCCGTCGTTACTGCAGCCGGGCTGTGTTGGGAGTACGACAGTTCTTTCGGCCAGTCAGCCTGGCTCAGACCGGCGGCGGGGTACGCATATGGCCTGCATTAACCCTTGTATTTCAAATTCTTAATGCGTGATGTTACTTGCGTGAAATATTCAATATTTGTAAATATTGATTAATTTAGTTTGAGAGTGTGGCTTGCATTCTCGCTTCTTAAGGTAGATTCGAGCAGCTGAGTGCCGTATTGCCGGCATCCGCTGGCGAAACAGCTTTTGACAATCTAGTCCAAAGGGAGCGGGAATGTTTGCACGGATCCGTCTGGTGCTCATCATTTTGATCACATCATTGCCTGCTATGGCAAGCAATCTGCAGGCCAGCAGGAATGGCGATTTTTCCCATTACACATTGGCGCTGGCCTGGCAACCAGGCTTTTGCAAGTTGAGCCAGTCCTGTCAAATGCCGCTGAATTCTGATGGGGCGCTAGGCCTGCTGGGCCTGTGGCCTTCCTTGCCGGCCAGCCTGCGGGAACAAGGCGTCACCGAGGAGAGTTGGCGAGTCAAAAGCTGTTTCTACTTCAGCCATAGCATTGATGATCCGCAGCTCTCCGATGAGGTGCAGGCTCGACTTGCCAGGGCGGTTCCCAAATTATTGGATGACGATCTGATCAGCAGCGAGTTCGTCAAACATGCCCAATGCTTCGGTTTTGCCGGCAATGATTATTTTGCGAAAGCGCTGCAATTGCGGCAGTCGGTGCTGGATAGCTCGTTTGGCAGCTATCTGAAGAATAAGCAAGGGTCGATGGTCGATCCGAATACGGTGCGGCAGGCCTTTACCCAGGCTTTTGGCGCAGCCAGCGGAACGGCGTTGAGCTTGCGCTGCCTGCGCGATACGCAGCAGCGCAATGTCTTGACCAGCCTGGAAATCCAGATATCCGCGCAAAAGGTGAATGCTTTTCCGGCTGAGGCTTCCTTGTGGCAGCAGGAGGGAGCGGGGGCGTCTGATTCCTGCTATGGGCCGATATGGATTCCTAACTGAACAGCGCTGGCCCAGCCAGGCTGGGCGCGGCAGCTCGGCAAACGTCAACAGCCCCTATGGATCAGTAAAAGCGCGCCTCGCCCTGCGGACGGCTCTTGAAGCGCTTGTGCAGCCAGAAGTACTGATCCGGGATTTCGCGGATGCGGTCTTCCAGGAAGGCGTTCATGCGGCGGGTGTCGGCCTCGATGTCTTCGCTCGGGTAGTTGTCCCAGGCCGGGTAGAATTCTAGTTCGAAACGGTCGCCGACGCGACGCGCGATGGCCGGCACGACTTTGGCGCGCGCCAGCTTGGCGATGCGCGCCATGCCGGTGATGGTGGCCGCCTTGACGCCGAAGAAGTCGACGAACAGCGAGTCGCGCACGCCGAAGTCCTGATCCGGCAAATACAGGAAAGGCGCATGGTCCTTGCGCATGGCTTTGATGATGGGGCGCAGGCCTTCCTGGCGGGACACGATGTAGGCGTTGTTGTAGCGCTGGCGGCCGGCGTAGATTTGCTGGTCCAGCGCCTCGTTCTTCTGGTGCGAGTAAACGCTGACCAGCGGGATGTATTGGTTCAGCGCGTAGACGCACATCTCGAAGCCGACGAAGTGCGGATAGAACAGGATCACGTCCTCGCCCTTGTCGCGAAGATCGGTGACGTAATGCAGGTTCTTGATGCTGACCAGATCGTCGATGCGCTTGGCCGAACTCCACCAGCACACGCCATATTCCAGCACCATCCGTATCATGTGCTGGCAGTTCTTGCGGATCAGCCGACGGCGTTCAGCGTGCGGCATGTCCGGGAAGCACAGCCGCAGATTGATCAGACCGACGCGGCGGCGGCCGCGAGCCAGCAGGTAGGCGAGATTGCCTAGGCCGGCGGCAAGCAGGCCGATCGCGCGCATCGGCAGCAGGCGGATCAGCCACAGCAGGGCAAAAGCGAGTTTCATGCGAATCCTTGTTCTGCGTCCGGCCGGCTGACGCCGGGCGGGCATTTATAGCGGTTGTAGCTCCACAGGTACTGGCAGGGGAAGCGGCGGATCAGTTGTTCCACCTGGGCGTTCATCTGCGCGCAATCCGTTTCCTTGTCGCCGGTGAACGGTTGCGCCAATGGCTCGATATGCACGGCAAAGCCCTCCCCGCCGGGCAGCCGCTCCCCGACGAAGAACAGCGTGGTCACGCCGCTCATTTGCGCCAGGCGCGGCACCAGCGTCATGGTGTAGGCCGGCCGGCCGAAAAACGGCGCCCAGATGCCTTCGCCGTTGCCGGGCACTTGGTCGGGCAGAATGATGGTGGCTTCGCCGGATTTCAAGGCTTTCATCAGCACGCGCACGCCGGAGGCCGTGGCCGGAGCGGTTTTGCCTTTGCCGCGGGCCCGTCCGGCCTGCATCACTGGCTCCAGCCACTGCAGCTTCGGTGGGCGATACATGGCGGTCAGCGGGAAGGGCAGGAGGGAGCTGATATAACGCCCGGCGATATCGTAGCTGCCCAAGTGCGGAGTTACGAATATAATACCGTTGCCGAGCGCCAGCGCCTGCTCCACATGCTCCCAGCCTTCGCAGCGTTTGACCATGCCGGCGATGTCTTCGGGGCTGCGGCACCAGGCGATGGCCAGCTCCAGCGCCCCCTTGCCGGTTTCGGCCGCGCTTTGTTTGACTTTGGCTGGTAAAACCGGATAATTTTCGAAGATTTTACTAGAACTTAGATTCTCCCGCAGCCTAGCGGCGAAGCCGGGGGACGCGAGATAAGTCAGTCGCCCCAGAGCGGCACCCAAACCTTGTAGCCAGGATAAGGGGAGGTGCGCCAGGACAGACAGTAGTAAATGGACTAGCTTGGACATGAGCTCAGCAGTCTGGGTCTGAAAGCGGCCTATTTTATCACCACAGGGTTTTGTATTTTTTGGGAACGCAGAATAAATGAGTGAATACCTGTTTACCTCGGAATCCGTATCCGAAGGCCACCCGGACAAAGTCGCCGACCAGATCTCCGATGCCATCCTCGACGCCATCCTGCGCGAGGACAAGCACGCCCGCGTAGCGGCGGAAACGCTGGTCAACACCGGCCTGGTGGTGCTGGCAGGCGAGATCACCACCACCGCCAATGTCGACTATATCAAGATCGCGCGCGAAACCATCAAGCGCATCGGCTACGACGACTCCGAACTCGGCTTCGATTACCGCGGCTGCGCGGTGATGGCCTGCTACGACAAGCAATCGCCGGATATCGCCCAGGGCGTCAACGAAGGCGAAGGCCTGGATCTGAACCAGGGCGCCGGCGACCAGGGCCTGATGTTCGGCTACGCCTGCGACGAAACCCCGACGCTGATGCCGTTCCCGATCTACTACGCGCACCGTCTGGTGCAGCGCCAGGCCGAACTGCGCAAGGATGGCCGCCTGCCGTGGCTGCGTCCGGACGCCAAGAGCCAGATCACCTGCGTGTACGACGGCGCGACCGGCCTGCCCAAGCGCATCGACACCGTGGTGCTGTCCACCCAGCATACCCCGGACATCGACCACAAGACGCTGACCGAGGCGGTGATCGAAGACATCATCAAGCCGGTGCTGCCGCCGGAAATGATCACCGCGGAAACCAAGTTCCTGATCAACCCGACCGGGCGTTTCGTCATCGGCGGCCCGCAAGGCGATTGCGGCCTGACCGGCCGCAAGATCATCGTCGACACCTACGGCGGCGCGGCGCCGCATGGCGGCGGCGCCTTCTCCGGCAAGGACCCGTCCAAGGTGGACCGCTCCGCGGCCTATGCCGGCCGTTACGTGGCGAAGAACATCGTCGCCGCCGGCCTGGCGCGCCAGTGCCAGATCCAGGTTTCCTACGCCATCGGCGTGGCGGAGCCGACCTCGATTTCGGTCGACACCTTCGGCACCAACACCATTCCGAACGAGAAGATCGTGGAACTGGTGAAGAAGCACTTCGACCTGCGTCCGAAGGGCATCATCCAGATGCTGGACCTGCTGCGTCCGATCTACGGCAAGACCGCCGCTTACGGCCACTTCGGCCGCGAAGAGCCGGAGTTCAGCTGGGAACGCACCGACAAGGTGGAGGCGCTGCGCGCCGACGCCGGCCTGTAAGCGCCTAACTTGTCGATGGTCTGGAAAACCGCCTGCTCATGCCGGCGGTTTTTTTATCCGCTTTCATAATGAAATTGCCGTGCTTGGCGGCGGCTGTTGTGAGCATTGGCAGGATAGCCGGCTATTGGTCGCCAGCCGGGAAGTCTGGGCATGGACGCTGGCGATGAATGGCTTGCGTATCGCGCCAGCATGACAACGGCTATATTTTCCGCGTGGACTAGGTATAATTACCCGGCATGCCGAGGGGCGCTGCGAGGAGGGTGTTCTCCCCAGGCTTGGCGTGCCGCCTGCCGTCCGGCGGGCGAGGCAACGGCGCTCACCTGACTCATGACCGTGGCGGGCATGGGATGACGGGTGGGCCGCATCCTGCCTGGCCGCGTGAACAAGGATGCTTCACGATGGCTGATTTCTCCGATTATCACGTAGCAGATTTCTCCCTTGCCAGCTGGGGCCGCAAGGAGCTGAACATCGCCGAAACCGAAATGCCGGGCCTGATGGCGATCCGCGACGAGTATCGCTCCACGCAGCCGCTGCGCGGCGCGCGCATCGCGGGTAGCCTGCACATGACGGTGCAGACCGCGGTGCTGATCGAAACGCTGACGGCGCTGGGCGCGGAAGTGCGCTGGGCGTCGTGCAATATCTTCTCCACCCAGGACCACGCCGCCGCGGCCATCGCCGCCGCCGGCATCCCGGTGTTCGCCTTCAAGGGCGAGAGCCTGGACGAATACTGGGAGTTCAGCCACAAGATCTTCGAGTGGCCCGAAGGCCAGCCGGCCAATATGATCCTGGACGACGGCGGCGACGCCACCTTGCTCTTGATGCTGGGCAGCAAGGCGGAGAGGGACATCGGCGTCATCGCCCATCCCACCAACGAGGAAGAAACCGCGCTGTTCGCCTCGATCAAGCGCCATCTGGCCATCGACCCGCAGTGGTATTCCAAGCGCCTGCAGCACATTCAGGGCGTGACTGAGGAAACCACCACCGGCGTGCACCGCTTGTACCAGCTGGAAAAAGACGGCCATCTGCCGTTCCCGGCGATCAACGTCAACGACTCCGTCACCAAGTCCAAGTTCGACAATCTGTACGGCTGCCGCGAAAGCCTGGTGGACGGCATCAAGCGCGCCACCGACGTCATGATCGCCGGCAAGGTGGCGGTGGTGCTGGGCTATGGCGACGTGGGCAAGGGCTGCGCGCAGAGCCTGCGCGGCCTGGGCGCCACCGTCTGGGTGACGGAAATCGACCCGATCTGCGCGCTGCAGGCGGCGATGGAAGGCTACCGCGTGGTGCGCATGGACGAAGTGGCCGACCAGGCCGACATCTTCGTCACCGCCACCGGCAACGTCGGCGTGATCACGCACGAGCACATGAAGAAGATGCGCAACAACGCCATCGTCTGCAATATCGGCCACTTCGACAGCGAGATCGAAGTCGCCAGCCTGCGTCAGCACCAGTGGGAAAACATCAAGCCGCAGGTCGATCACATCATCTTCCCGGACGGCAAACGCATCATTCTGCTGGCGGAAGGCCGCCTGGTGAACCTCGGCTGCGCAACCGGCCACCCGAGCTTCGTGATGTCCAATAGCTTCACCAACCAGGTGCTGGCGCAGATCGAACTGTTCGCCAACGGCCAGAAGTACGACAAAAAAGTGTACGTGCTGCCCAAGCATCTGGACGAGAAAGTGGCGCGGCTGCACCTGGGCCGCATCGGCGCGCGGCTGACCGAACTGTCCGATCAGCAGGCGGCCTACATCAGCGTGCCCAAGCAAGGGCCTTATAAGCCGGATCACTATCGTTATTGATTTTTGAACCAAACTGAAACGGACAGCCCCCCTAGAATGGTGCTGTCCGTTTTTTTCGGGCCCGCGCAAGTAACGGCACCTAGAGGCCGACAATGACAAGATAGCCAGGACAGCGATAGAGAGGATCACGATGACACAAACGCCGCGCACCTTCAGTTTTGAATTCTTTCCGCCGAAAACGCCGGAAGGCGTGGCCAAGCTGCGCACCACTCGCCAGCAGCTGGCGCAGTTCAAGCCGCAGTTTTTCTCGGTGACCTTCGGCGCCGGCGGAACCACCCGCGACGGCACCCTGTCTACCGTGCTGGAAATCCGCAGCGAAGGACAGGCCGCCGCGCCGCACCTGTCCTGCGTGGGCTCCACCCGGGAAAACATCGCCGCCATCCTCAATGAATACCGCGGCAACGGCATCCGCCACCTGGTGGCGCTGCGCGGCGACATCCCGTCCGGCATGGTCGGGGCGGGGGAGTTCCGCTACGCCAACGAGCTGGTGGAGTTCATCCGCGCCGAGCACGGCGACCATTTCCACATCGAGGTGGCGGCCTATCCGGAGTTCCATCCGCAGGCCCGCTCCGCCGAGGACGATCTGGACAATTTCGTGCGCAAGGTGCGCGCCGGGGCCGATTCCGCCATCACCCAGTATTTCTTCAACGCCGACAGCTATTTCCGCTTCGTCGATGAAATCCGCGCCCGCGGACTGGACATCCCCATCGTGCCCGGTATCATGCCGATTTCCAATTTTGGCCAGCTGTGCCGCTTCTCCGACATGTGCGGAGCGGAAGTGCCGCGCTGGCTTCGCCTGCGCATGCAGGCCTATTACGACGACACCGCGTCCATCCGCGCGCTGGGCCTGGATGTGGTGACCGAGCTGTGCGACCGGCTGCTGCAAGGCGGCGCGCCGGGGCTGCATTTTTACACATTGAACCAGGCAGGCCTGGTCTCCACCATCTGGCAGAGGCTGGGCCTGTGACGGCGCGCGGGCGGCATGGGCCGCCCGCGGCCGCCAACGACAGGAAAGCCTATGCAAGACTCATTGAGCATCCAGAATCCGCCGAGAAAATCGCTGCTCGGCCAGATCATTTTCAGCAGTCGCTGGCTGCAATTGCCCATCTATCTGGGTTTGATCGTGGTGCAGGGCGTTTATGCCTGGAAATTCCTGGCGCAGTTGTGGGAGCTGCTGGAAGGGCTGAATCACCTGACCGAGACCGACATCATGCTGGCGGTGCTGGGGCTGATCGATGTGGTGATGATCGCCAACCTGCTGGTGATGGTGACGGTGGGCGGTTACGAGACCTTCGTGTCGCGCCTGCGCATCGACACCCACCCGGACCAGCCGGAATGGCTGGACCACGTCAATGCCTCGGTGCTGAAGGTGAAGCTGTCGATGGCCATCATCAGCATCTCGTCCATCCACCTGCTGCAAACCTTCATCAACGCCAGCCGCATCGACGAGCACACCATCAAGTGGCAGCTGTTTTTGCATCTGGCCTTCCTGCTGTCCGCCGCGGCCATCGCCTATACCGACAAGCTGCTGGCCAGCGCGACCGCGCAGCACCAGCGGCATTGATCTGCCGTTTAGAGCCGAATCGATGTGAACAGGCTCCGGCAACGCAAAACGGCCCGCGAAGGGCCGTTTTGCTTATTGCGGGGGAGTGGTCACATGCCGCGCATCTGTCCCAGCGGCAGCGCGGTGGTGCGCTTGATCTCCTTCAGCACAAAGCTGGATTTGACGTCCTCCACCCCGGGATGCTGCAGCAGCTCATCCATCACGAAGCGCGAGAAGTGCTCCATGTCTTCAAAGTACACCTGCAGCAGATAGTCCATTTCGCCAGTCATGGCGAAGCAGTTGATGACTTCCGGCCAGTTCTGCACCGCTTCGATGAAGCTTTGCAGGTGCATATTGCCGCGTTTTTCCAGCGTCACTCGCACCCAGGCCTGCAGGCCCAGACCGATATGCGCAGGATCGAGCAGCGCCACGTATTGGCGGATCACGCCGGACTCTTCCAGTTGCTTGAGCCGGCGCAGACAGGGCGACGGCGACAGCGCCACGCGCTCGGCCAGCTCGACATTGGTCAACCGGCCATCCAGCTGCAATTCGGCCAGAATACGCAAGTCCGTCTTATCTAATGTAAGACTTGGCATATTTTCTCCTGATTATCGGTTTGTTGCGGCATTTTATTCTTCAATATCAATCATGGAAAGCAATTTGGCAAGATAATTGCTATGCACTTTCCATAGAATAAAAAGCCTAAATCGCAAACGGCAGCGCCAGACTGCCGACGCATGTCGATGGTGTGTGACAGCAGATAACGATTCATTCGGAGGAGAGCTAACCGTACCGCCATCGGCGGTCGGCGCCGATGCGCCCGTCCCTGGTGCGCAACGCGGTTTTCCCGTCTGCCTCTTCCCACCCTGTCGACCTGCCAACCGCCCGCAAAAGCGGGCGGGCAGGCGGCCTGCTTACATAACGCGGATCGCCTGCAGACGTTTACACACAACGCTCAAACCGAGTGGATTATCGCTTTCCGTATCATCGGAGCGCGATCTATATAACAGAGGAGAAACAGATGAAAATGGAAGCCATGCTGCAAAACCCGCTCGCCACCGACGGCTTCGAGTTTGTCGAATACACCGCGCCCGACGAGGCCGGCGTGGAAAAGCTGCGCCAGTTGTTCCTGTCGCTGGGCTTTACCGAAGTCGCCCGCCACCGCAGCAAGAACGTCAGCCTGTTCCGGCAGGGCGACATCAACTTCATCCTGAACGCCGAAACCAGCCAGCCGGCCAGCGAATTCGCCCACGCGCACGGCCCGTCGGCTTGTGCGATGGCTTGGCGCGTGAAGGATGCCGCCAAGGCCTACGAATACGCGCTGGCGCATGGCGCCAAGCCCTATCAGCGCCCGATCGGCTTCATGGAGCTGAACATCCCGGCAGTGCAGGGCATCGGCGGTTCCGCGCTGTATTTCGTCGACCGCTACGGTCCGGAACACAATATCTACGACGTGGACTTCGTGCCGGTGGACGGCGTCGACCAGCATCCGTTCGGCGTGGGCCTGACCCTGATCGACCACCTGACCCACAACGTGGCGCGCGGCAATATGGCCACCTGGGCCGACTTCTACACCAACATCGCCAACTTCCGTGAGATCCGCTATTTCGACATCGAAGGCAAGCTGACCGGCCTGGTGTCCAAGGCGATGACCAGCCCCTGCGGCAAGATCCGCATCCCGATCAACGAATCGTCCGACGACAAGAGCCAGATCGAGGAATTCCTGCGCCAGTACAACGGCGAAGGCATCCAGCACATCGCGCTGACCACCGACGACATCTATGCCACGGTGGAAACGCTGAAGGCGCGCGGCACCCGCTTCCTGGATACGCCGGACACCTATTACGAAAAGGTGGACGCGCGCGTGCCGGGCCATGGCGAGGACGTGGCTCGCTTGAAGAAGAACAGCATCCTGATCGACGGCGCGCCGGTGGAAGGCATCTTGCTGCAGATCTTCACCGAAACGGTGATCGGCCCGATCTTCTTCGAGATCATCCAGCGCAAGGGCAACGAGGGCTTCGGCGAAGGCAACTTCAAGGCCCTGTTCGAGTCCATCGAGGAAGACCAGATCCGCCGCGGCGTGCTGAAGGCCTGAGCGGCCAGCCACTGAAAACGGTTCTGGGCGTCGCCGCTTCCCGTTCAAACCGGCGCGTGGCGGCAGCCCAAAGCAACTTGGCCACGGAAACACACGGAAGGACACGGAAAAGCAAGAACGGGCAAACATCCTTGAGCCTCCCGAGGCAAGGATTCACGCTCGGGATGTCTTCCGTGTTTTCTGTGTATTTCCGCGGCGAAACAGGATTCTCAAAATGCGTAAATGGATCAGTTTTCCGCACCGCGAAGGCACCATCTCGCGCCAGGCCCACGCCGACTTGCCGGCCGAAGGCATCTATGAACGGGAAGTCGGCCGCAGCGGCTTCTTCGGCCCGGCCTCCCACTTGCACCACAAGCATCCGCCTACCGGCTGGAGCGACTGGGAAGGCCCGCTGCGCCCGCGCGCTTTCGACCTGAACGAACTGCCGCACGGCGCGTCGGCGCCGTGGGAGGTGCCGCTGGTGTTGCACAACGCCCAGTGCAAAGTCCGCATCTGGCGCTGCGACCAGGCGATGACCCAGCTGTTCCGCAATGCCGACGGCGACGATCTACTGTTCATCCACGCCGGCAGCGGCGAGCTGTTCTGCGACTATGGCCACTTGAGCTACCGCGACGGCGACTACCTCCTGGTGCCGCGCTCCACCAGCTGGCGCATCGAGCCGGCCGAAGCCACCACCATGCTGATGATCGAAACCAGCAACGGCGCCTACCAATTGCCGGACAAGGGCCTGGTGGGGCCGCATGCCATTTTCGATGAGGCGGTGCTGGACGTGCCGGCCATCGACGACGCCTTCCGCGCGCAGCAGACCGAAGACCCATGGCAGGTGGTGATCAAGCGCCGCGGCGCGCTGTCTACCGTCACCTACCCCTTCAACCCGCTGGACGCCATAGGTTGGCACGGCAATCTGTCGGTGGCGCGCGTCAACTGGCGCGACATCCGTCCGTTGATGAGCCATCGCTACCACCTGCCGCCGTCGGCGCACACCACCTTCGTCGCAGACGGCTTCGTGGTGTGCACCTTCGTGCCGCGGCCGATCGAGTCCGATCCGGGCGCGCTCAAGGTGCCGTTCTATCACAACAACGACGATTACGACGAAGTGATCTTCTACCACGCGGGCGACTTCTTCAGCCGCGACAACATCAAGCCTGGCATGATGACCTTCCACCCGGCCGGTTTCACCCACGGCCCGCATCCGAAGGCCTTCGCCAAGGCGATGAGCGATCCGAAGAAGTTCACCGACGAAGTGGCGGTGATGATCGATACCCGCGACGCGCTGGAGCAGGGCCCAGGCCTCGCCGCCGTCGAGTGGCAGGGTTACGTGGAAAGCTGGAAGCCCAAAGCTTGAGCTTGAGTTCATTTCTGCTGCGCGGGCCGATCTCGAAGCTGCGATGCTCGCTGTACCACTTGTACAGCTGCGCGTCTCGCTTCGACCTCGGGCCGCTCGCGACGAAATGCTCCTCAAGCCGCGTTAAGCATTTAAATACCAAGCAAGCGCGTCACTGCCTGTTAGCAGAAAGAACATCAAGATGAAATTAGCTACCTATCATAACCATACCCGCGACGGCCAGCTGATGGTGGTCAGCCGCGATCTGACCCGCGCCGTGGCGGTGCCGGCCATCGCCGCCACACTGCAGGCCGCGCTGGACAACTGGGCGCAAGCCGAGCCGCGGCTGAAGGAAGTCTACAACGCCATCAACCATGGCCAAGTGCCGGACGAAGTCTCCTTCGACGCCAAACGTTGCCTGAGTCCTTTGCCGCGGGCCTACCAATGGGCAGACGGCAGCGCCTACCTGAACCACGTGGAGCTGGTGCGCAAGGCGCGCGGCGCCGAGGTGCCGGCCAGCTTCTACACCGATCCGCTGATGTACCAGGGCGGCTCCGACGCCTTCCTCGCGCCGACGGCCGACATCCCGCTGCGCGACGAAGCCTGGGGCCTGGATTTCGAAGGCGAAGTCGCGGTGATCACCGGCGATGTGCCCTTGGGCGCGCCGGCCGATGAGAAGCACATCCGCCTCTTGATGCTGGTGAATGACGTCACGCTGCGCAACCTGATCCCGGCCGAGCTGGCCAAGGGCTTCGGCTTCTTCCAGAGCAAGCCGGCCACCGCGTTCTCGCCGGTCGCCGTCACCCCGGACGAGTTGGGCGAAGCCTGGCAGGGCGGCAAGGTGCATCTGCCCTTGCTGGTGGACTATAACGGCGCGTTCTACGGCAAGCCCAATTGCGGCGTGGAGATGCAGTTCAGCTTTCCGCAACTGGTGGCGCATGTGTCCAAGACCCGCGAGCTGGCGGCCGGTTCCATCGTCGGCTCCGGCACCATCTCCAATCATGACCGCAGCGTCGGCTCCTGCTGCCTGGCCGAGCAGCGCATGATTGAGACTATCGAGCATGGCGCGCCTAAAACCGCGTTCATGAAGGCGGGCGACACCGTGCGCATCGAGATGAAAGACGCCGCCGGCCGCAGCATCTTCGGCGCCATCGAGCAAGCCGTGGTGGCGCATGGCTGAGCGCGTCCTATACGGCTACTTCCGCTCCAGCGCGGCGTATCGGGTGCGCATCGCGCTGAACCTGAAGGGCTTGCCATACCAGTACCGGGCGGTCAATCTGCTGCAGGGCGAGCAGCGCAGCGCCGAGTACTTGGCCATCAATCCGCACGGCCTGGTGCCGCTGCTGGACGACGGCGAGGTGAAGATCGCCCAGTCGCTGGCCATCTGCGAATACCTGGACGAGGCCTATCCGGACACGCCGCGGCTGTTGCCGGCCGATCCGGCGCTCCGGGCGCAGGCGCGTTCGATCGCGCTGGCCATCGCCGCGGACATCCACCCGTTGCAGAATCCGCGCGTCGGCAAGTATCTGCAGGCGGAGTTCGGCGTGGGCGAAGAGGGCAAGACTGAGTGGATACGCCACTGGATACGCACCGGTTTGGCCGCGCTGGAGCGGCAATTGGCTGAATCGGCCGGGCGCTATGCCGTGGGCGACGCGCCGACGCTGGCCGACGTGTGTCTGCTGCCGCAGGTATTCAGCGCGCGCCGCTTCGGCGTGGACCTGGCGTCGTATCCGACCATCGTCCGTATTGCGGAGGCGTTGGAGGCGCTGCCTGCATTTGCCGACGCGCATCCTGCCAAGCAGCCTGACGCGGTGTAAGTGTTTGATCCGGCAGCCCGGGCGCGCTGAGTGGCCGGGCTGTTTATGTTTTCAGGCGGAGGGCGAGCCGTTTTTTTGCAATTATGCCTTGACTCAAAAGCCGTCCTCTGATTAAATGCGTGGCTCTGACGGCGCGACTAGCGCTGAAAGAAGAAGTGGCCAGTTAGCTCAGTTGGTAGAGCAGCGGATTGAAAATCCGCGTGTCCGTGGTTCGATTCCGCGACTGGCCACCACAGCAAGGCCAGTTAGCTCAGTTGGTAGAGCAGCGGATTGAAAATCCGCGTGTCCGTGGTTCGATTCCGCGACTGGCCACCAGATTACGAAAAGCCGAATCCGCAAGGGTTCGGCTTTTTGCATTGCCGCGCCTCGCAGCGCTCAGCAAGCCGGTTTGACGTCCTTGCGGATGGCCGCGCGCGGCAGCATGGAGGCGACCAGCAGCGCGGCCAGGCCCGCCGCCAGGGCCAGGCTCTGGCCTGCGCGTGGGCCGTAGTCGTCCGTCAACAGGCCGCACAGCGAGGCGCCGCCGGCCAATCCCAGCTGGATGCCGGTGACCAGCCAGGTCAGGCTCTCGGTCAAGCGGGCGCGCGGCACGGATTTTTCCACCATTTCCATGGCGACGATCAGGGTCGGCGCAAACGACAAGCCAGACAGCAACATGGCGGCCGCCAGCCAGGCGCTGTCGGGCGCCAGGGCGATCAGGATGGAGCTGAGCGCGGTGGCTACGCAGCAATACAGCAGCAGCCGGCCCAAGGGCAGGGCGGGCTTGAGCGCGCCGAAGGTCAGCCCGCCGGTGGCCGAACCCAGCGCGTACAGCGCCAGCACCCAACTGGCGGCCGACGGCGAGCCTTCCGCCTTGGCGATGGCGACCGCGGTGACGTCTATCGCCCCATTGATGGCGCCCAAGGTGCCGAGCAGCAGGGCCAGCGTCGGCACCGGCCGCAAAAAGAGCGCCGGCCGGCCGCCGTGCTGCGCATCTGGGTGGACCGGCGGTTCGGTGGCTTTCTGGCGCAGCAGCACGGCGGCGCCCAGCAGCAGCATCAGTACGGCGCAGATCGGCCCGGCTTCCGCGAACCAACCCATGCACAAGGCGATGGCCAGCGGCGGGCCGATGACGAAGGCGAGTTCGCTGAGCACGCTGTCCAGCGCAAACGCGGTGGGCAGCAGGGTGCGGCCGTCCAGCAGCCGGGCCCAGCGCGCGCGGGTCATGGCCGGGATGCTGGGCAGGCAGCCGGCCAGCGCGGCGCAGACAAACAAGGCCCAGGGCGGGGCGCTCAGCCAGCTGCATAGCGCCAGCGCCAGCAGGGCCGATGCGCCGATGCCGACGGCCGGCGGCAGCACGCGGCTCTGGCCGTAGCGGTCCGCCAGCCGCGAGACTTGCGGCGACAGGAAAGCCGCGGCCAGCGTCAAGGTGGCGGCCACCGCTCCGGCTAAGCCATAGCTGTTCTGCGTCAGCGACAGCATGGTGATGACGCCGATGCCGACCATGGCGCCGGGCAGGCGCGCTACGCCGCCCGCCAGCGCTAGCGTAACGACGCCGGGGGTGCGGAACAACTCGCCATATCGATTGGCCATGTCGGCTCCCATTAGGCTTCCTGCCGATGGGCAGGAAATTTTCTGCGAAGAGCCGCCAGCAAAACCCCTGACCCTGCGTTGCGCCTCCTTGCCGTACTGCCTGCGTCGGCGCGCCTTGGCCCAGCTTCCCTGCGAGGTTTTGCTTGCGGCTCTGAATAGGCCAAGTTATCTGCCGCTTATGGCTTTGTCAATTTGCGGATAATCAGCATAGCGCCGCGTAACGCGGTGCGGCTTGGTCGGCCGGCGTATAATCTTGGCTTCGCGCAGCATTGGAGTTTCCATGTCCTATCGTTTCATCGCTTCCGACCTGGACGGCACGTTGCTGGATGTGCATCATGCCGTCGATCCGCTGACCGCCGACACCCTGCAGCGTCTGGAGCGGCGCGGCGTCCAGTTCGCCATCGCCACCGGACGTCATTATCTCGACGTCAAGGGCATCCGCCAGGCCTTGGGCGTGCGCGCCCACTTGATCACCTCGAACGGCGCCCGCGTGCACGATCCCGACAATGCGCTGATCCACCGCCAGGACATCGACGCGGAGCTGGTGCGCCAGATGGCGCAGCCGGAGTTCGCCGCCGGCGCCATCGTCAACTTCTACCTCGACGACGAATGGCTGATCAGCGAACCGAGCCAAGCGTTGCTGGACATGCACCGCGATTCCGGCATGGTCTATCGGGTGTGCGATCTGGGCCGCCACGACGGCGCGCGCGTGGGCAAGGTGCTGTACATCGCGCCGCACGCCCATTTGCTGGAGGTGGAGCGCAAGTTGAGAGCGCGCTTTGGCGACCAGCTGTACATCACCTTCTCGCTCGATCATTGCCTGGAAGTGATGGCGGCAGGGGTGTCCAAGGGCCATGCGCTGCAACTGGTGTTGGATAGGCTGGCGATTCCCGCCAGCGAGTGCCTGGCCTTTGGCGACGGGCAGAACGACATCGAGCTGCTGCAGGCTGCCGGCCATCCGCGGCTGATGGGCAACGCGCATCCCCGGCTGCGCCGCGAGCTGCCGCATGCGCGGCAGATCGCCAGCCATGCCGACTCCGGCGTGGCGCGGCACTTGCGCGAATTATTCGCGCTGTAAATCGCCTCTTCTCGCTCCCGCTAGCCAAGTGCCGCGGGAGCGCGCTAAGCTAAGACCATCCGAGAAAACTTCGCAGCCCGCCGGCGTCAAGGCGTCATGCCGGGCCTGGGGCTGGCGGGTCTCCATCCAAAACAAAACTGATTTTAAGATTGTCGATCGAGTTCGCTGTGCAGTGTGGCTGAGGCCATGGGGGATGCCATGAATTCATCTTGTCTTGAAAACGAGGGCAATGCCGTTCGCCAACCGGGGCAGGCGGTGATCGAGGAGCTGTTGTCCGCGGCGGACATCGCTGTCAACGGCAGCCGGCCGTTCGATATCCAGGTCAAACATCCGCAGTTTTACCGGCGCGTGCTGCAACAGGGCTCGCTGGGGCTGGGCGAAAGCTATATGGATGGCTGGTGGGAGTGCGAGCGGCTGGACATCTTCTTCCAGCGGACGTTGCGCGCCGGTCTGGAGCATCGCCTGCCGCGCCGTTGGCGCGACATCCTGTACGTGCTGGCGGCCAGAGTGGTCAATTATCAATCCTTGCGCCGCGCCCGCCGGGTGGGCGAGCATCACTATGACTTGGGCAACGACTTGTTTGCCGCCATGCTCGACCCCTATATGCAATATTCCTGCGGCTACTGGAAAGACGCCGACACGCTGGAGGCGGCGCAGGAGGCCAAGCTCAAGCTGATCTGCGACAAGCTGGGCCTGCAGCCGGGCATGCATCTGCTGGATGTCGGTTGCGGCTGGGGCGGGCTGGCGGAATACGCCGCGCGTCATTATGGCGTTCGCGTGACCGGCATCACCATTTCCGAACAGCAGCAGCGGCTGGCGCGAGAGCGCTGCGCCGGGCTGGACGTGGAAATCCTGCTGCAGGATTATCGCCATCTGCAGCTGCGGGCGGATCGCATCGCGTCGGTCGGCATGTTCGAGCACGTCGGCCCGCGCAACTACCGCGCCTACTTTGAAACCATCGCCCGCAATCTGAAGCCGGATGGCCTGTTCTTGCTGCATACCATAGGCGCCAAGGTGACTGATATGTGGGTGGACCCGTGGATAGAGAAATACATCTTTCCCAACGGCTGCCTGCCATCCGCCATCCACATCGCCGAAGCCAGCTCGGAATATTGGCTGATGGAGGACTGGCACAACTTCGGCGCCGATTACGATCTGACGCTGATGGCTTGGCTGCAGCGTTTCCAGCAGGCCTGGCCGCAGTTGTCGGGCCATTATTCGCCGCGTTTCTACCGCATGTTCTGCTATTACCTGAATGTCTGCGCCGGCGCGTTCCGGGCGCGGGACATCCAGCTGTGGCAGGTGCTGTTCAGCCGGCAGGGGATTGAAGGCGGGCTGCGCGTGGCGCGCTGAGGCGCGGTGGGTCATGAAAAACGCCAGCGGCGAGCCGCTGGCGTTTTGTTTGGGCCGGAGACAGGGCCTATCAGGCTTGCAGCGCCGCGGCGAGGGCGGCGGCCTGATCGCCTACGATCAGGTGCAGCGTGCCCGGAGACACTTGCGTCACCGCGCTCACGCCGGCGGCGCGGGCAGCGGCTTCGTTGAAGCGGCTGGCATCCTTCAGTTCCACGCGCAGGCGGGTATGGGCGATGGCCTCTACCTTGCCCAGGTTGGCGTTGCCGCCCAGGGCCTGCTTCAGCGCGGCGACATCGGCCTTGGCCGCAGCCGGGGCGGCCGCGGGAGCGGCTGCCGGCGCCGGCGCGGAGGCTGCCGGAGCGGAAGACAGTTCGGCATCGCTGCCGGCGCTGCGCAGATAGATGTCCATATCGGTTTTCAGGTTTTCCGATTTGGGTCCGAAGATGGCTTGCACGCCATTGCCCACCACCACCACGCCGGAGGCGCCCATGGCTTTCAGCTTGGCTTGATCCACTTTGGCGATTTCAGCCACGGCCACGCGCAGACGGGTGATGCAGGCGTCCAGGCCGCGGATGTTGGAGCGGCCGCCGAAGGCCAGCACCAGTTCGCGAGCGCGCTGGTCTTCGCTGACTGCGCCAGCGCTTTCCAGGGTTTCATCTTCGCGGCCCGGGGTCTTCAGGTTGAACTTGGTGATGACGAAGCGGAACACGCTGTAGTACACCACGGCGTAGATCGGGCCCAGGATGAACACGTACCAGGCGTGCTTGGCCTTGTCGCCGATCAGGTTGAACATCAGGAAGTCGATGCCGCCCTGCGAGAAGGTGAAGCCCATGTGCATGTCCAGGGTGTTGGCCACGAACTGGGTGGAAGCGGCCAGCACGGCGTGGATCACGTACAGGATCGGCGCCACGAACAGGAAGGAGAACTCGATCGGCTCGGTGATGCCGGTCAGGAACGAGGTCAGCGCGGCGGAGATCATGATGCCGCCCACCTTGACGCGGTTTTCCGGCTTGGCCGAGTGCCAGATGGCGATGGCGGCGGCCGGCAGGCCGAACATCTTGAACAGGAAGGCGCCGGACAGGATGCCCGCGGTCGGGTCGCCGGCAAAGAAGCGGGCGATGTCGCCGTGGATGACCTTGCCGGTCACCGGGTCGGGGAAGGCGCCGATTTCAAAGAAGAACGGCACGTTCCAGATGTGGTGCAGACCGAACGGGATCAGCAGACGCTCGACGAAGCCGTACACCGTGGCGGCGGTGCGCGGGTCGCTGACGGCGGCCCATTGCGAGAACGCCTTGATGCCGTTGCCGATCGGCGGCCAGATGAAGGACAGGATCACGCCCAGGCCGATGGCGCCGATGGCGGTGATGATCGGAACAAAACGCTTGCCGGCGAAGAAGCCCAGGTATTCGGGCAAATTGATCCGGTAGAAGCGGTTGAACATATAGGCTGCCAGACCGCCGGCCAGAATGCCGCCGAACACGCCGGTCTGAATCGACGGCAGGCCCATGATGGTGGCGGTTTCCACACCCATGATGCCGGCCATCACGCCCAGGGTGACGGTGGTGACCAGATGGCCGATCACCGCGGCGATGGCGGCCACGCCATCGTTTTCCGTGAAGCCGAGCGCCACGCCGACGGCGAAGATCAGCGGCAGGTTGCCGAAGATCACATCGCCGGAGTGCTTCATCAGCGACAGGATCGCCAGAGCGATGGCGTTCTGGGTGTGGAAGTCGGTGGCGCCGATGCCGAGCAGCAGGCCCGCGACAGGCAGCACCGCTACTGGAAGCATCAGCGCCTTGCCTATCTTCTGCAGAAAAGCGAACGATTGACTAAACATGATTATTATCCTGCTTTGACATGCTTATGGAATGTCGAGCGGCTGTGAGGCCGTCCCCTCTATAAAGCACCGCCGTGGCTGGACGCTGCGCTAGGTGGCGCCGGACGGCGCCAGGTTGCCCTGGCGGTCTCCCCATCCGGCGCCGCAGCTCCCGCCGCGTCGGCGCTTATCCGATTAACGAGCGTGTTGATTCAGGTAGTGGCGGACGTCGGTCGCGGTGGACAGCGCCAACACATCCTTGGCCAGTTGCTGGCACTCGTCCAGGCTCCAGCGCGACAGCGTGGCTTTGACCGAGGCCACGGCCGGGGTGCTGGCGGACAGTTCGGTCACGCCTATGCCCACCAGCAGCGGCGCGGCGCGTTCGTCCGAGGCCAAGCCGCCGCATACGCCCACCCACTTGCCGTGGGCGCGCGCGCCTTCGCAGGTCAGCGCGATCATCGCCAGCACCGCCGGGTGCAGCGCGTCGGCCTGCTTGGCCAGTTGCGGGTGGCCGCGGTCCATCGCCAGCACGTACTGGGTCAGGTCGTTGGTGCCGATGGAGAAGAAGTCGACCTCCGGCGCGAAGCGAGCGGCCAGCACGGCAGCCGACGGCACTTCCACCATGATGCCGACCTTGACGTCGGTGACGCCGGCGGCGGCCTGTTCCTCAGCCAGAATGGCCTTGGCGGCGCGCAGCTCTTCCAGCGAGGCCACCATCGGGAACATGATGTGCAGCTTGGTCAGCGGCGCGGCCTGCAGAATGGCGCGCAGCTGGGTGCGCAACAGGTCAGGACGGTCCAGGCTGACGCGGATGCCGCGCAGGCCCAGGAAGGGGTTGTCTTCCTTGGGCAGCGGCAGATAGGACAGGGGCTTGTCGCCGCCCACGTCCAGCGTGCGCACCACCAGCGGGCGGTCCTTGCCCAGCGCTTCGGCCACGGCGCAATATTCTGCCGCCTGTTCCTGTTCGGTCGGCGCGGTGTCGCGGTTGTCGAACAGGAATTCCGAGCGCAAGAGGCCCACGCCTTCGGCGCCCTTGGCCACCGCTTCGCGCGCGTCGGCGGCGTTGCGGATATTGGCCACCACGTCGATGCGCACGCCGTCGCTTGTGGCGGCCGGCTGCATGGAGCTCTTGGCTTCGGACGCGCGGCGTTCGGCCAGGCGGGCGATTTCCTGCTCGGCGGCGGCCAGGTCTTCAGCCGTCGGGGCGATGGCCAGCGTGCCTTCATTGCCGTTCAGAATCACTTGCAGGCCTTCCGGCAGCTTCAGCGCGGACTGCGAGATGCCGCAGATCGCCGGGATGCCCAGCGAACGCGCCAGGATGGCCACGTGGCTGGTGGCGCCGCCGGTGCGGGTACAGAAGCCCATCACCTTGGACGGATCCAGCGAGGCGGTGTCGGACGGGGCCAGGTCTTCGGCGATCAGGATGGAGCCGGCTGGCAGTTCCAGAGAGGCCTGCTTCACGCCGGCCAGCAGGGCCAGCACGCGGCGGCCCACGTCGCGGATGTCGTTGGCGCGTTCGCGCAGCAGGGCGTTGTCCTGCGCTTCCAGGCGGGCGGAGTAGGCGCTGAAGGCGGCGCGCCAGGACCAGGCGGCGGACTTGCCGTCGGCCAGGCCGGTATAGGTTTGCGCCAGCAGGTCCGGGTCTTGCAGCAGCTCCTGGTGCATGGACAGGATGGCCTGCTTGGCCGGGTCGGTCAGCTGCGCCTTGACCAGATCCAGCTGGGCGGCGGCTTCCTCGGTGGCGCGGGCGAAGGCCTGCTGTTCCACATTGGCGCCCTTGCCCTGTTCCGGCACGTCGAATTCCTGCAGGCGGTGATGGACGATGCGGCCGATGGCGATGCCGGGCGAAGCGCCCACGCCAGCCAGCTGGGTATCGCTGTCCTGTTGCTGGGCCGAGGCCGGAGCGGCAGCCGGCGCAAGCGGCGCCTCGTCGGCTTTCTCGCCGCAGCGGTCATTCAGCAGTTGGGTCAGTTCCGCGATGGCGGCGGCGGCATCGTCGCCTTGGGCGCGGATGCGCACCTTGTCGCCGAACTTGGTGGAGAGGCCCATGATGGCGACCACCGACTTGGCATTGGCTTCATTGCCATCCAGGAGCAGCTGGATGTCGGAGCCGAAGCTCTTGGCCTTGCTGGCGAACACGGCGGCCGGACGAGCATGCAGGCCGGCCGGGTTGCCGATGGTGATGTCGGCGGACAGTTGCGGCTCGCCGACGACGGCTTGCAGCACATCCTTGCCGTTGGCCAGCTGCAGCGACAGCACCACGTTCTTGCCGGCATCCACCATGCCGGTGGCCGGCTGCATGCGGGCCACGGTCTCGCCGTTGGTGATGATGATCTGCGTCAACAGGCTGGCGGCCTTGCGTCCCACCAGGTCCAGATCGAAGTCGATGACCGGCTGGCCGGCGCTGACTTGCTGGCCTTGTTCGATCAGCGGGAAGAAGCCTTCGCCCTTCAGCATCACGGTATCGATGCCCACGTGCACCATGACTTCCACGCCTTCCGCAGTGGTGATGGTGAGGGCGTGATGGGCCGGATGCAGGTTGCTGACCACGCCGCCGACCGGCGCCAGCAGGCTGCCGGAGGTGGGGTCAAGCGAGATGCCGTCGCCGACCATTTTGCCGGCGAATACCGGGTCCGGAACGCTGTCCAAGGGGACCAGCCATCCAGAGAGGGGGGCCAGGATGTCTAGTCTTGGTGCGGAGGTGCCCATGAGAAACTCCTCAATTCGTGGATAATTCCAGTCGTTTTATTACGAGCGTCAATCAAACCGGTTCTTGTTTGCGCCAGCTCAAGGGCCATTTCTGCGCCTCTTGACGGCTTGGCTTGTCCTGACTGGCTTTCGGCGATTATATACAGGTCGCCATCTGCAGACATCGACGACTGGGTTGCGTTATATCTTGCCAAGGTTTGTAGTTAAACTACACGCAAATTACGCAGCAGCTTGATGGCAATCAAGAAAATGTGCAAGTCTGAATTGTTCGAATTAAGTGCTGCGTTGCACCATAGCTGGGCAAGCCCGTTATTGTAGCTTGATTGCGCTGGAATTAGCGGCGGGAAGGGCGGCGGGGCGGTTGTTGCATTTTTGTAATGCAACTCTAAAACGGAGAAAGGCGGCATCCGGCCCGGGAGGGCCGGATGAAAGGGCATTTAGAGCCGCTCACAAAACCTCGTTAGAGAACCTGAGCCAAGGCGCGCCGACGCAGACAGTACTTGAGTACGGCAAGGAGGCGCAACGCAGGATCAAGGGTTTGATTAGCGGGTCTCAGGCGGCGCGGGCGCGCTTGGCATCGCCTTGCAGGAACAGCGCCAGCGATGCGGCGATCAGGAAGGCCGGATATTCCCAGCCGCCGCCGGCATTGGCGAACATCCAGCCATTGGCGGCATGAACCAGCACGATGGCGCCCAGAAGCTGCGGAATCAGCAGCAGCGCCACCCAGCGCGCCTGGATGCCGGCCAGCAGCAGCAGGCCGCCGCCGATTTCCACCAGGATGGCGATATAGCCAAAGAAGCCGGGCAAACCCAGGCTGGCGAAGTAGCCGGCGGTGCCGGCCGGACCAAAGACGAAAAGTTTCAATGCGCCGTGCGACAGATACATCAGACCCAGCGCCACGCGCAGCAACAGCGTGGCGAGGTAGGGATTTTGCAGACGGTTCATGGTGTTTGTTCCTGAAGAATGGGGATGGCGCTATTTGACCATCGGCCTTATATTCAATAAATATCGTTCTATTGAAATTATTATTTACCAATAAGAAACTATATGGACCGTTTTTCGGAAATACGCGCCTTCGTCGCCGTGGCGGAACTGGGCAGCTTTGTCGCCGCGGCGGAGCGGCTGGAGTTGTCGCGGGCGATGGTGACCAAGCTGGTGGCGGCGCTGGAAAACCGCTTGGGCGCGCGGCTGATGCATCGCACCACGCGCAAGCTGTCGCTGACCGAAGCCGGCGAGACCTATCTGGCGCAGGCGGGCAGCCTGCTGGCGGAGCTGGATGAACTGGACGCGCGGCTGTCGCACGGCGCCAGCGAGCCGGTGGGACGCTTGCGGCTGTCGGCGCCGGTATCGTTCGGCATGCGCTACCTCGGCGCCATCATCGGCGGCTTCCATCAGCGCCATCCGCGCATCGAAGTGGAGCTGAACCTGAACGACCGGCGGGTGGATCTGGTGGAGGAAGGCTTCGATCTGGCGCTGCGGGTATCCAATCTGACCGACTCCACCCTGGTGGCCAGGCGCTTGGCGCAGATCCGCGACCTGGTGGCGGCATCGCCGGACTACCTGGCGCGCCACGGCACGCCGCGCCACCCGGCTGAGCTGGCCGAGCATCAGTGCCTGCTGTACGCCTTGACCGCTCAGCCCAACATCTGGGATTACCGCGGGCCCGACGGCAGCCAGGACAAGGTGAGAGTGAAGGGGGCGCTGCGGGCCAATAACGGCGACGTATTGACCGACGCCGCGGTGCACGGCATGGGCATCGTCTTGCAGCCGCGTTTTCTGCTGGAGAAAGCGCTGGCCGATGGCAGCCTGGTGCCGGTGCTGCAGGAGTACGATTGGCACTGCCTGGATCTGTCCGTGGTGTATCCGGTGCGGCGGCATGTGCCGGGCAAGGTCAGGGTGTTTGTCGAGTATCTGGAAGAGTTTTTCCGCTAGGGCGGAAGCCCGCATGGCGGGCGTTCCGCCGACGGGCTAGCGATGAGATCAGGCGCGAAGTCGTGGCTTAGGGGTAGAACCAATACAGGCTGTAACCCATGGCGTGCACCTTGCCGGCGTCCAGCCGCATGGTGACTTTGACTTCGCTGTTGCCATTGAAGCGCCCCAGCTTGAGGTCGTCCGGCTTCAGGTATTCCTTGGGCGTGAATACCTTGCGGATCAGCACCTGGTCGTCGCTGTCCTTCAGCGTCACTTCCAGCATCGGGTAAGCCTGGGCGTACTGGGCGTGGTTCTTCAGCGTGGCGGACAGCTGGATCAGATTGGGGTAGTCCGGCACGAAGGCCAGTTCCGACCATTCGGTGCGGATCAGCGCGATGTCGGTCGGCCAGGGCACGTCGCAGCCCATGGACTTGCACAGCTGTTCCAGCGCGGGACGGGCTTCCGGCGCCTCGGCGGCGATGCGGGTGCGATTGATGTAGACCAGCTGCGCGGCCAGAAACAGCAATCCCAGCAAGGCGAATGCCGCAAGCAAGCCGTTGAGCCAGGGCGCGGCGGGCTTTTGCTTGCGGGCCTCGTCTTCCTCCTCGGCATCGGCGTCGGTGAACAGCGGCTCCTCCGGCTCGATACGGGCCGCGGGCTTGATCGGCTCCGGTTCCGGCGGCGTCTCGGCGCGGCGGCGGCTGCCAAATACTTCCGGTTCCGCGGCGATGGCCGGGCCGGGGGCCGGCTCATTGAAGGGATTGCCTATCGGCGCCGTGATGTTGCGGTTCTGCATGGCCTCGGCCAGCGCGCGCTGGAAGGCTTCGACTTCTTCCGCCGGCGGCTCGGCCGGCTGCGCGGCGTGCTCGGCAGGAAGGTCGTACTGCGGCGCCGCTGCTATCGGCGAGGAGAGTTCGGCGGCGTTGGCGTGCGGGTCGAAGTCCGGCACCTCCAGCTCGAAGTCGTCCATCGGGTCGCGCTCGGGCGCGGCGGTCGACGTGATGGCTGGCGGCGGCGTGGTAATCAGCGGGGGAGGCGCAACCGGCGCGGGCGCCGGCTGCGTGATGACAAAATGATCCGGCGCCTTGAAGACATGCGAACAGCGCCCGCAGCGAACCAGTCCGTCGGCGGCGGCCAGCTGGACGTCGTTGACCTTGAAACGGGTCTGGCAGTTTGGGCACTGTGTCGTATATGTCATACCTGGGCGCGTCGGGTTCCTGTCAATCGTGTCCACCCTTCGTCGAACACAGGCGCGTCCATCTCAAACCACTGGTTATAGATGGCGGACAGCTCGTCGGCCTGCTCGGCGAGGATGCCGGAAAGCACGATTCTACCACCGGTTTTCACATGGCTTGCCAGCAAGTCGCCCAACATGCGCAACGGATTAGCCAGAATATTGGCCAGCACTACGTTGTATTGGGCTTGCGGATTGGCGTCCGGCAGGAAGAAGTCGGCCTGCACGCCGTTCTGCTCGGCATTGTCCTTGCTTGAGCGCACCGCTTGCGGGTCGATGTCGATGCCCACGGCCGAGGCCGCGCCGAGTTTCAGCGCGGCGATGGCCAGGATGCCGGAGCCGCAGCCGTAGTCGAGCACGGACTCGCCGCCTTTCAGCTGCTTGTCCAGCCATTGCAGACACAGCCGGGTGGTGGGGTGGCTGCCGGTGCCGAAGGCGAGGCCCGGGTCCAGCTGCAGGTTGACCGCGTTCGGTTCCGGCGCCTCGTGCCAGGTGGGGGTGATCCACAGCCGGTCGGAGATGCGGATCGGGTCGAACTGCGATTGGGTCAGCCGCACCCAGTCCTGCTCTTCCACGCGCTCGATCTTGTAGCTGGGCATGGTCAGCTGGCAGGCGGTGGCGGCGGCGGCGATCAGCAGCGCCGGGTCGTCGTTCTCGTCGAATAGCGTGATGATGCGGCTCTGGCTCCATAGCTGGTCAACCGGCTCGCCCGGTTCGCCGAAGATGGGCTGCTCCTTGTCGGTGCCGGCCCAGGCGTCCTCGATGGCGGTGGACAGCGCGCCGGCGTCCATCAGCGCGTCGGCTAGCCGTTCGGCGACAGAGGAATCGGAATCAATGGTGGCTTGCAACCAGGCCATCAGGCGCTCCCTTTTTTCTGCTGCGACAGGCGGTTTTCCAAGTAGTGGATGCTGGTGCCGCCGCGCTGGAAGGCCGCATCCATGAACAGCTCCTGGTGCAGCGGGATATTGGTCTTGATGCCGGAAATCGCCATTTCCGACAGCGCCACGCGCATCCGGGCCATCGCTTGCTCGCGGGTGTCGCCGTAGGCGATCAGCTTGCCCACCATCGAGTCATAGTGGGGCGGCACGACGTAGCCTTGGTAGATGTGCGAGTCGATGCGGATGCCGGGGCCGCCGGCCGGGTGGTAGCTCTCGATCTTGCCGGGAGACGGCACGAAGGTGAACGGGTCCTCGGCATTGATGCGGCATTCCATGGCGTGGCCGGAGATCACGATGTCTTTTTGCTTATAGCGCAGTTTCTCGCCCGCTGCGATGCGGATCTGCTCCTGCACGATGTCCACGCCGGTGATCATTTCGGTCACCGGGTGTTCCACCTGCACGCGGGTGTTCATCTCGATGAAGTAGAACTCGCCGTTTTCGAACAGGAATTCAAAGGTGCCGGCGCCGCGGTAGCCGATGCGGCGGCAGGCTTCGGCGCAAGCTTCGCCGATTCTCTGGCGCTGCTTGTCGGTGATGCCTGGCGCCGGCGCTTCCTCGATCACTTTCTGGTGGCGGCGCTGCATGGAGCAGTCGCGCTCGCCCAGATAGATGGCGTTGCCGTATTCGTCGGCCAGCACCTGGATTTCGATGTGGCGCGGATGCTCCAGGAATTTTTCCATGTAGACGGTGGGATTGCCGAACGCCGCGCCGGCTTCGGTGCGCGTCATCTGCACCGAGCTGATCAGCGCGCCTTCGGTATGCACCACGCGCATGCCGCGACCGCCGCCGCC
Source organism: Chromobacterium sinusclupearum (assembly GCF_002902845.1). Classification (GTDB taxonomy): domain Bacteria; phylum Pseudomonadota; class Gammaproteobacteria; order Burkholderiales; family Chromobacteriaceae; genus Chromobacterium; species Chromobacterium sinusclupearum. The sequence goes on along the minus strand of NZ_PPTF01000019.1, from coordinate 148,124 downwards.
GCCGGCGGCCTTGATGATGACCGGGAAGCCGATCTTCTTAGCGATCTTGGTGATTTCCACCGGGTCGTCCGGCAAGGCGCCGTCGGAGCCGGGCACGCAGGGCACGCCGGCTTCGATCATCGCGTTCTTGGCCGATACCTTGTCGCCCATCAGGCGGATGGTGTCCGGGCGCGGGCCGATGAAGACGAAGCCGGATTGCTCGACGCGCTCGGCGAAGTCGGCGTTTTCCGACAGGAAGCCGTAGCCGGGGTGGATGGCCTGGGCGTCGGTGACTTCGGCGGCGGCGATCAGCGCCGGCACGTTGAGATAGCTCTTGGCGGACGGGGCGGGGCCGATGCACACCGACTCGTCGGCCAGCTTCACGTATTTGGCGTCGCGGTCGGCCTCGGAATGCACGACCACGGTCTTGATGCCCATTTCGCGGCAGGCGCGTTGGATGCGCAGGGCGATTTCACCACGGTTGGCGATTAGAATTTTTTCGAACATGGAATTCTCCACAAGCCGGCCAGCGTTGGGATGATCGACCGGCCTTTGCTGTCACGTCAAACGACAAGGGCACAGACCTTGGCCGTGCCCTGAATCTCGCGAGGTCGTCGGAGCGTCTTACTCGATGACGAACAGCGGCTCGCCGTATTCCACCGGCTGGCCGTCTTCCGCCAGGATGGCCTTGATCACGCCGGAGCGGTCGGCTTCGATCTCGTTCATCAGCTTCATCGCTTCGATGATGCACAGGGTGTCGCCGGCGTTGACGCTTTGGCCCACTTCGACGAAGGACTTGGCGCCGGGGCTGGGCGAGCGGTAGAAGGTGCCGACCATCGGCGACTTCATCGCGTTTTCATTGGCGGCGGCAGGGGCCGGGGCAGCGGCCGCAACCGGCGCGGCAGCCGCAGGGGCGGCGGGCGCGGCGGCGTACATTTGCGCCACCGGCTGGGCGTAGCCTTGCTGTTGGTTGGCGGATACGCGGGTGATGCGGACTTTTTCTTCGCCCTCGGTCACTTCCAGTTCGGCGATGCCGGACTCTTCGACCAGGTCGATCAGTTTCTTGAGTTTACGCAAATCCATTGTTGATCCTTCGAATGGGGTGTTCAGTTACGGCGATCAGGGCTGCGCGGACAAATGCCGCAGCGCGTGCGCCAGCGCCAGCTCGTAACCGTGGGGGCCCAACCCGCAAATCACTCCGAGCGCCAGATCCGAAAAATACGAATGCTGGCGGAAGGGTTCACGGGCATGGACATTGGATAGATGCACTTCGATAAACGGCACTTTCACCGCCGCCAGCGCATCGCGCAGCGCGACGCTGGTATGGGTGAACGCCGCCGGATTGATCAGGATGAAGGCGGTGCCGTCATCCAGACATTGATGTATGCGTTCAATCAGTACATGCTCGGCGTTGCTCTGCAATGCTGTCAAAGCAAAGCCGGCGGCTTTGGCCTGATCGGCCAGCCGCTGGTTGATGGCGTCAAGTGTGTCCCGGCCGTAGTGTTGTGGCTCCCTGACCCCTAGCAGATTGAGGTTGGGACCGTGCAGCACAAGGATGGATCGGCTCAAGGCCTGACTCCCGTTTTTCATCTTGGCCGCGAGTTTGCCGCACTTCGCCGCAAGATGTCCAGCGTTTGCAGAAATTAAAACAATCGTTTAGCGGCTGGAATGCAGGGCAAGATCTTGGTTTTAGAGTAAAAAACTTAGCTGAATCAGGGTGCCGCAGTGTAGCGTATCTGCAATATGTCAAGAAAATATTTACGCGTCTAGTACGTCATGGCATTGGGTATTGGCGTTCCCGGCACTGTGCCCGATGGTTGGGCGCAGGTATAATCGGCCGGTTCTGAACCATAGCTTTCACCATGCAGCTCTCCGATTTCGATTACCACCTGCCTGAGGCCTTGATCGCCCAGCACCCGCCGGCCGTGCGCGGCGCCAGCCGACTGTTGCATGTGGACGGCATGATGCTGTCCGACCTCACTTTCGCCGATTTCCCATCGCGTTTGCAAGCCGGCGATTTGCTGGTGTTCAACGACACCCGCGTCATCCGCGCCCGCCTGTTCGGCGAAAAAGCCAGCGGCGGCAAGGTTGAGGCGCTGATTGAACGCGTGCTGGACGACCACACCGCGCTGGCGCATGTCCGCGCGTCCAAGTCGCCCAAACCGGGCAGCCGGCTGATTTTCGCCGGCCGCTGGGAAGCGGAGATGGTGGAACGCCACGACTCGATGTTCAAGCTGCGTTTCCTGGCCGAAGAGAACGTCTACGATATTCTGGAGGCGTCCGGCAAGCTGCCGCTGCCGCCTTATATCGAACGCAGCGCCGAGCAGGACGACGACGAGCGCTACCAGACCGTCTATGCCCGCGAGCAGGGCGCGGTAGCGGCGCCTACCGCCGGTTTGCACTTCACCGATGACATGCTGGCGACGCTGCAGGCGCAAGGCATCGCCACCGCCTTCGTCACGCTGCATGTCGGCGCCGGCACTTTCCAGCCGGTGAAGGTGGACAATGTGGCCGATCACAAGATGCACAGCGAGATCTACGATATTCCGCAGTCCACGGTGGACGCGGTCGCCGCGGCGCGCGCCCGCGGCGGCCGCGTGGTGGCGATCGGCACCACCAGCGTGCGCGCGCTGGAATCGGCCGCGCAGCATGGCGAACTGAAAGCGGGACGCGGCGAGACCGACATCTTCATCACGCCAGGTTACCGTTTCCGCGTGGTGGACCGCCTGCTGACCAATTTCCATCTGCCGAAATCGACGCTGCTGATGCTGGTGTCGGCCTTCGCCGGCTATGACGAGATGTTCCATGCCTACCGCCATGCGGTGGAGCAGCAATACCGTTTCTTCAGCTACGGCGACGCCATGCTGCTGGAACGGAAAGATTGATTGAGCATTTTTTAGCCACGAAATCCACGAAACGACACGAAAAAACGCACAAAGAAGGTGTGGAAGTCTGTGTGAGTTTTAAGCGCTTTGTTTACGGTCGTTTTTTTGTGGTTTTCGTGGATTAAGTGGCTAATGAGTTTTTTCAGGATTTAACCGAGGATAAGGCCATGTCCGGACTCACCCCCGACGCCGCGCAGCCGGTGGAAATCCAGCTGCACCAAATCTCCAAGGTGCTGGAGATCGCCTTTGACGATGGCGCCCGTTTCGAGCTGCCGTGCGAGTATCTGCGCGTCTATTCGCCTTCGGCCGAAGTGCGCGGCCATGGCGTGGGTCAGGAGAAGCTGCAGACCGGCAAGCGCCATGTCGGCATCACCGCGCTGGAGCCCATGGGCCATTATGCGCTGAAGATCACCTTCGACGATGGCCACGACAGCGGCCTCTACAGCTGGAGCTATCTATACGAGCTGGGCGCCAAGCGCGACCAGTACTGGCAGCAATATCTGGACAAGCTCGCCGCCGCCGGCGCGAGCAGGGAGTGAACATGGATAAGACCACGCATTTCGGTTACAAGACCGTGGCGGAGAGCGAGAAGGCCAGCAAGGTGGCCGAAGTCTTCCACTCGGTGGCCGGCAAGTACGATGTGATGAACGACCTGATGTCCGGCGGTCTGCACCGGGTGTGGAAGCATTTCACGCTGACCACCTCCGGCGTGCGCGCCGGCGACAAGGTGCTGGACATCGCCGGCGGCACAGGCGATCTGGCGCGCGGCTGGGCCAAGCGCGTGGGCAAGAGCGGCGAAGTCTGGCTGACCGACATCAACAGCTCAATGCTGACCGTGGGGCGCGACCGCCTGTTGGACGAAGGCATGATCTTGCCGGTGTCGCTGGCTGATGCCGAGAAGCTGCCGTTCCCGGACAATTATTTCGACGCGGTGTCGGTGGCTTTCGGCCTGCGCAACATGACGCACAAGGACGCGGCGCTGAAGGAGATGTGCCGCGTGCTGAAGCCGGGCGGCAAGCTGTTCGTGCTGGAGTTCTCCAAGGTGTGGAAGCCCTTGTCGCCGCTCTACGACTTCTACTCCTTCAAGGCCCTGCCCATCATGGGCAAGCTGGTGGCGAACGACGCCGACAGCTACCAGTACCTGGCCGAATCGATCCGCATGCATCCCGATCAGGAGACGCTGAAGCAGATGATGTTGGACGCGGGCTTCGGCAAGGTGGACTACCATAATCTGACCGGCGGCGTTGTTGCGCTGCACAAGGGCGTTAAGTTCTGATGACGCCGGAGCTGGCGGAGCGTCTGGCCGAGCTGGGTATCGCTCCGGCTGACTTGCTCGCGCGGGGGCTGGAAATCCATGCCGAGCCGGCCGAGCTGGCGTTGGCGGAGACCAATGCCGAAGGGCGAGAGTTTCTGCTCGTCCCAGCGGCGGCGGCCGCCTGGCAGGCTATGCGACGCGCGGCGGCGGACGAGGGCGTGGAGATGTTCCTGCTGTCGGCTTTTCGCAGCGTGGCGCGGCAGCATGAAATCGTGGCCGCCAAACTGGCGCGCGGCCAGCGGCTGGACGAGATACTGCGAGTCAGCGCCGCGCCCGGCTTCAGCGAGCACCATAGCGGCTGCGCCGTCGATATCGGCGCGCCGGGCTCGCCGCCGCTGGAGGAAGCGTTTGAAACCACCGCCGCCTTTGGCTGGCTTGAGCGGCGGGCGGCGGATTTCGGCTTTCATCTGAGCTACCCGCGCGGCAACGCCAGCGGCTATCTGTACGAGCCCTGGCATTGGCGCTGGCGGGCGTGACGGTTCACCGGAGTAAACACATGGCTCTGACCATCGCCGCATTCAATCATCTCTTGAACCAGCATCCGGCGCGCCGCGCCGAGCTAGCGCGCTTTTTCGGCCGGCGGGTCGCCATCGCGCTGCCGCCGCTGCATGTGGCCGGCGTGATTACCGATGAGGGCTGGCTGGCCGCCTGCGAGGGCGAGCCGGAAGCCAAGCTGGTGTTGCGCCACGGCGTGCTGTTCTCTCACCTGACCGGCCAGGCGCCGCAGTTGTCTGACATCGCGCTGGAGGGCGACGCCGAGCTGGCTGCCGCGCTCGGCCGCATTATCGGCCAGCTGCAATGGCACGCCAGCGAAGACCTGTCGCGGGTGCTTGGCGATGTGGCGGCGCAGCGCATCGAAACGCTGGCGCGCGGCCTGTTCGGCTTCAAGGGGCAGTTGGCCTTCCGCCTGGCCGACAACTGGCTGGAGCACTTGCGCGAAGACGGCGCCGTGCTGGCTGGACGGCATCAGGTGGGCCGCTTCGTGCAAGACGTGGACAAGCTGCGTGATGACGCCGGCCGGCTGGACAAGCGGCTGGAGCGGCTGGAAGCCGCGCTCAACCATAAACAGAATTCCCAGACCTGACGGACTTTATGTCGATATCGCGCTCGCTGAAGATTGTTGCCACCCTGTACCGCTACGGTCTGGATGATTTCCTGGAAGGGCATTCCAGGCTGGCCTTCCTGCACAAGCTGCTCCGCCTGTGTCCTATCCCGCGCGACACCTCCGCGCCCCTGCCGGCGCGGATGCGCATGGCGCTGGAGAGCCTGGGGCCGATCTTCGTCAAGTTCGGCCAGGTGCTGTCCACGCGGCGCGACCTGCTGCCGCCGGAATATGCGGACGAGCTGGCCTTGCTGCAAGACCGGGTCCCGCCGTTCGACGGCGCGCTGGCGCAACAGGCGGTGGAAAGCAGCCTGGGCCGCAAGATCGATGAAATCTATGTCGATTTCAACCAGACCCCGGTGGCCAGCGCCTCCGTCGCCCAGGTGCACAAGGCCTGGCTGCGGCAAGCGGACGGCAGCCGCGGCCGCGAAGTGGCGGTCAAGGTGCTGCGGCCCGGCATTTTGCCGGTGATCGAGCAGGACCTGTCGCTGATGCGCACGCTGGCCGGCTGGGTGGAGAAGCTGTTCGCCGACGGCAAGCGGCTCAAGCCGCGCGAAGTGGTGGCCGAGTTCGACAAATACCTGCACGACGAGCTGGACATGATGCACGAGGCGGCCAACGCCTCGCAGCTGCGGCGCAACTTCAAGGGCTCGGACAAGCTGATCGTGCCGGAAGTGTTCTACGACTACTCCAGCCGCGAAGTGCTGACGCTGGAGTGGATGCATGGGATTCCGGTAGGCCAGGTGGAGCGGCTGCGACAGGCCGGCATCGATCTGAGCAAGCTCAGCCGCTACGGCGTGGAAATCTTTTTCACCCAAGTGTTCCGCCACGGCTTTTTCCATGCCGACATGCATCCGGGCAATATCTTCGTGGCCGCCGACGGCCGCTATATCGCGTTGGACTTCGGCATTGTCGGCAGCCTCACCGATACCGACAAGCACTATCTGGCGGTCAACTTCCTGGCTTTCTTCAACCGCGATTACCACCGCGTGGCCACCGCCCACATCGAATCGGGCTGGGTGCCCAAGGATACCCGCGCCGAGGAGCTGGAAGCCGCGGTGCGCACCGTGTGCGAACCGATCTTCGAGAAGCCGCTGTCGCAAATTTCCTTCGGCATGGTGCTGTTGCGGCTGTTTGAAACCAGCCGCCGCTTCAATGTGGAAATCCAGCCGCAGCTGGTGTTGCTGCAGAAGACTTTGCTGAATATCGAAGGTCTGGGCCGCCAGCTGGACCCGGAGCTGGATTTGTGGGACACCGCCAAGCCCTTCCTGACCAAGTGGATGAACGAGCAGGTCGGTTGGCGCGGCCTGTTGCGCACGCTGAAGCACGAAGCGCCGCAATGGGCTACTACCTTGCCGACCTTGCCGCGCAAGCTGAACGATACGCTGAGCTCGGCCAAGACCGACCTGCTGGTGGAAGGCTATATCCAGCTGATGCGCGAACAGAAGCGGCAGAATTTCCTGCTGCTGCTGATCGCCCTGCTGCTGGCGGCGCTGCTGGCCAAAAATCTGCTGTAGGGCGGATGCCCCGCTTGCGGGGCGATCCGCCCCACTTCCGCGCTGGCCCGTCGATTCTTACGTCAACCGCGTGGGGCGGGCAGGCCGGCAGGTCTTGCCCGCGCAATGCCTTCATGCGAACGCATTCATTCGAAAGGTTCGGCCGGCGATGCCGCGGCATGGCGGATCGCCCCTGTGGGGCATCCGCCCTACTAGGCTGCTGGCGCAAGCATGGATCATGCGCATGATCTGTGGATAAAAATCAAAATCTAGCATGGCTGTGGATAAGCTACCCGTCGGCGCGCGATTATCCGCAGCGTTTACGCGCCATTGGCATGACCCGCCCATGACGCTGGCTAATTTTCGCCGTTCACCGTTGATGGCAGGAAAAATACGGTAATCTTGGCCAAAAATACCACTCATCAGGAGCTGCTTATGTTAAGCCGCAACGCGGCGCTGCCGCGCATCGTCATTGTCGGGGGAGGCGCCGGGGGGCTGGAGCTGGCCACCCGTTTGGGCCGCACATTGGGCGCGCGCCACCGCGCGCAGATCGTGCTGGTCGATGGCTCGCCCACCCATATCTGGAAACCGCTGCTGCACGAAGTCGCCACCGGCGCGCTGAATACCGGCGAGGACGAAGTCAATTACTTCGCCCACGGCTACCGCAACGGCTACGATTTCGAATTCGGCTACATGACCGGCCTGGACCAGGCGCAACGCACGATACGGTTGTCTGCCATCCAGAGCCAGGATGGGAACGAACTGAGCCCGGCGCGCGATGTGTCCTATGACTGGCTGGTGATCGCGGTGGGCGCCCAGGCCAACGACTTCGGCACGCCCGGCGTGGCCGAGCATGCGATGTTCCTGAACACGCCGGCCGATGCCGAAAAGCTGCGCCATCGGGTGCTGGAGCAGGCCTTCCGCGCCAGCGGCGCCGCGGCGCCGGCGCGCGCGCTGTCCATCGCCATCGTCGGCGGCGGCGCCACCGGCGTGGAACTGGCCGCCGAGCTGAACCATACCATGTGCGAACTGCACCACTACGGCGCGCGTCTGCAGCCGGAGCGGGTGAGGATCAGCGTGATAGAAGGCGCCGAACGTATCTTGGCCGCCGCGCCGCCGTCGCTGTCCGCTTACGCCGAGGAACAGTTGGCCGGCAAGCGCATCCAGGTGCTGACCAATAGCCTGGTGGCTGCGGTGGAGGCCGATGGCGTGGCGTTGAAGGATGGCCGCAAGATCGAGGCAGACATTACGGTGTGGGCCGCCGGCGTCAAGGCGCCGGCTTGGCTGGCCACGCTGGACGGTCTGGAAGTGAACCGCGTCAATCAACTGGTGGTGGATACCCGGCTGCATTGTGCCGGCGGCGACTGCATCTACGCGATGGGCGATTGCGCCGCCGCGCCGGACGGCGACAGCGGCCGCATGCTGTCCGCCACCGCCCAGGTGGCGCACCAGCAGGCGCGCTATCTGGCCGAAGAGTTGGCGCGCCGGCTGGACGACAAGCCGGCTCGGCCGTTTGTCTTCAAGCCGCAGGGCATGATGGTGTCGCTGGGCAAGCATACCGCGGTCGGCAGCCTGGCGGCCGTGGTGGGGCCGAAGCGCGATTACCACGTGGAAGGCCGCGGCGCGAAGCTGATCTACGCCTCGCTGTACCGCATGCACCAGGCGGCAGTGCACGGCTGGGTGCTGGCGGTGCTGCTGTTCATCGGCGACAAGCTGCGCCGCGCGGCGCGGCCGGCCTTGAAGCTGCATTGATGGTGTGCTGGGCCGTTTAGGTCCGGCTCGGAAGGTTTTAGCGAATGCCGTTCACTTGCGGAAAGTGAGCGGCATTTTGTTTTATGTGGAGTCCGCTGTACGGATGGATGTTTGCATGGCTAGGCTGCCCGATGGGCAGGCCAGGGGGCTGCGCGGCCAGCCCCCCGGCACCCCCAGGCCGCCCCTACGGCCCGAGAAACCCCGACAAAACAGGCTTGGACCAGGCGCCGCCGATCAAAAAAACGGCGGCTTAAAAGCCCCTGGCCCAAGTCTGTTTTGCCGGCACGGGCCAAAGGGGAGTGGGACGCTGCCGATTAATGCCGTCATTTATTATTCTTTTGTATTTGCTTGCCAGCATCTGGTGCTGCGCCGCAGCTTGACCCATTCCCCGCATTCCTCGATGCTGTTTTGACATTTGCATATCGAAGGGGCGGGCATGGAGCTGGGCAAGTGGTTGGACGAGCGGCCGTTGGGCGCATTTCAGTATCGGCTGTTGATTCTGTGCGGCTTGTGCATGATTCTGGACGGCTTCGACGTGCAGGCCATGGGTTATGTGGCGCCGGCCCTGCTGGAAGACTGGGGCATTGCCAAGGCGGCGCTGGGGCCGGTGTTCGGCTCCGGCCTGCTGGGGCTGATGCTGGGCGCGCTGCTGTTCGGCGCTGTGGCGGACCGCATCGGCCGCCGCCCGGTGTTGCTGCTGTGCACGCTGCTCTTTTCCGCCGGCATGCTGGCCACGTCCCTGGCCGCCAGCCTGCCGCAGTTGATCGCGCTGCGGCTGATCACCGGCATCGGCTTGGGCGGCATCATGCCCAATGCGATGGCTCTGGCCGGCGAATATAGCCCGGCGCGGCGGCGCGCCAGCCTGATGATGATCATTTCCTGCGGCTTCACCGCCGGCGCGCTGCTGGGGGGCTTGCTGGCCGCCTGGCTGATTCCGGCCCATGGCTGGCGCGCGGTGTTCATCGTCGGCGGCGCCGCGCCGCTGCTCTTGTGGCTGCCTATGCTGCGCGGTCTGCCCGAGTCGGCGAAATTCCTGCTGCTGCGCGGTCGGCCGGCGCAGGCCCTGTTCTGGCTGCGGCGGATGGACCCTGCCTTGCCGGCCGATTGTCAGCCGTGGCTGGCGGAACAGCCGGCTTCGCGCAATCCGGTGATCGAACTGTTCCGCCATGGCTTGGCCCGGCGCACGCTGCTGCTGTGGCTGCTCAGTTTTCTGAATCTGATCGTGCTGTATTTCCTGTCCAACTGGATGCCATCGCTGCTGCGGGCGCAAGGGCTGGACATGCGCCATGCCCTGCTGGCGGGCAGCATGCTGCAACTGGGCGGAGTGGTGGGCACGTTGGCCTTCGGTCACTGGATAGACCGTCTGGGCTTCCGCAAGGTGTTGCTGGCCAGCTTTCTGCTGGCGGCATTGGGCTTGTGGACGCTGGGCGGCATCGAAGGCGAGGCCTTGTGGCTGTATGGGCTGCTGTTTTGCGCCGGCTTCTGCGTCATCGGCGTCCAGCCGGCGGTCAATGCGCTGGCGGCCAGCGCCTATCCCACCTGCCTGCGCGCCACCGGCGTAGGCTGGAGCCTCGGCATCGGCCGCATCGGTTCGGTGCTGGGGCCGTGGCTGGGCGGCGTGCTGATCGGGCTGTCGTGGAGCCAGCCGGCGCTGTTCGCCCTGCTCGCGCTATTGGCCTTGGCTGCGGCGGGCGTGGTGTGGGCCTATCACCGCGAGCCCGCGCGGACGCGGGCGGAGGAGGCGGCTTAGATCGCCAGCAGCGCGGCGATCACGCGGCGGTCTTCCGCCAGCAGGATGTTGAAGGTGCGGCAGGCGGCCTGGGTGTCCATGCACTCGATGCCGATGCCGGCCTGGGTCAGCGCGGCGTACAGCTTGGGATGGACGAAGCGTTGGCTCTTGCCGGAACCGAACAGAACCACTTCCGGCTGATAAGCCAGCAAGACCTCGAAATGCTCCGCGGCCAGGTTGGGGAAGTCCGGCGCGGCCCAGCTGACGATCTCGTCGCCGCTGACGATCAGGTTGCCGTCGTGGCGTTGGGCGTTGATCAGCACATGGCCTTCGCCGTAGCCGGTGAACAGGTTTTTGCCCTGTCCCAGCGACTGATGCATTTTCATCGGAATGGCTCCATTGACTCTGGGTTGCGGACGATGCGCGCGCCGCGCGTCGGCGCTGTGCAGTGCGTCAAAGATTGGGATAGGATTATACCCAGACCCGGAGTGGACGCGACCACGCCCTGTATGTGGTTTCCCGCCGGCCAACCAATACGAGAGATCCCATGAAACAGCCACACCGCCAAAGAAACGCCATAGCGTCTGGCGGGCAGCCCGAAACGGAAACCCCCTCCATGCAGCCCGTACATAAATCCAACAAGCTCGCCAACGTCTGCTACGACATTCGTGGCCCGGTGCTCGAGCACGCCAAGAAGATGGAGGATGAGGGCCATCGCATCATCAAGCTGAATATCGGCAACCCGGCGCCGTTTGGTTTTTTCGCGCCGGACGAGATCATCGAAGACGTGATCGTCAACCTGCCGGCCGCCTCCGGCTATTCCGATTCCAAGGGCCTGTTCGCCGCGCGCAAGGCCATCATGCATTACGCGCAGCAGAAGAACCTGCCCAATGTCGCGATGGACGACATCATCATCGGCAACGGCGTGTCCGAACTGATCGTGATGGCCATGCAGGCGCTGCTGGACAACGGCGATGAAGTGCTGGTGCCGGCGCCGGATTATCCGCTGTGGACCGCGGCGGTCAGCCTGGCCGGCGGCAAGGCCGTGCACTACGTCTGCGACGAAGAGCAGGGCTGGTTCCCCAGCATCGACGACATCCGCGCCAAGATCACCCCGTCCAGCCGCGCCATCGTCATCATCAACCCCAACAACCCGACCGGCGCGGTCTATCCGCCGGCCTTGCTGCAGCAGATCGTCGACCTGGCGCGCCAGCACCAGCTGATCATCTACGCCGACGAAATCTACGACAAGGTGCTGTACGACGCGGTCAAGCACACTTCCATCGCCTCGCTGGCGCCGGACCTCTTTGTGGTGACGCTGAATGGCCTGTCCAAGAACTACCGCGCCTGCGGCTACCGCGCCGGCTGGATGGTGCTGTCCGGCGAGAAGACGCATGCCAAGGACTATATCGAGGGCCTGAACATGCTGGCCTCGATGCGGCTGTGCGCCAACGTGCCATCGCAGTATGCGATCCAGACGGCGCTGGGCGGCTACCAGAGCATAGACGACCTGGTGGCGCCGGGCGGCCGCCTGGCGCGCCAGCGCGATCTGGCGCACAAGCTGTTGACCGAGATCCCGGGCGTCAGCTGCGTCAAGCCGCAGGGCGCCTTGTACTTGTTCCCCAAGCTGGACCCCAAGGTTTATCCGATCGCCGACGACCAGCAGTTCATCCTGGAGCTGTTGCAACAGGAGAAGGTGCTGCTGGTGCAGGGCAGCGGCTTCAACTGGATTGCGCACGATCACTTCCGCGTGGTATTCCTTCCCAACTCGGATGATCTGATCGAGGCCATCGGCCGGATCGCCAGCTTCCTCGAGCGTTACCGCAAGCGCCACGGCAGCGCCGAATAAGCGCATGAAAGCGGGCGGCGGGGGAAACCTCGCCGCCAGGACCGTGCGGACAGGCGCAGCCTGTCCAGACGGCCTTGAGCCGAATAAAAACCAGGGACAGAATGGAGATGTATATGAAACCGATCAATATCGGCCTGATGGGCGTCGGCACCGTCGGCGGCGGCACCGCCACCGTGTTGAAACGCAACGCCGGCGAGATTACCCGCCGCGCCGGCCGCGAAATCCGTCTGATCCAGGCCGCCAACCGCGACGTGGCCAAGGCCCGCGCCGCCTTGGGGCCGGATGTGCAGGTGGTGGACGATGCGCTGCTGGTCGTCAACAACCCGGACGTGGACATCGTGGTTGAATTGATCGGCGGCGACACCATCGCCAAGGAGCTGGTGCTGAAGGCCATCGCCAACGGCAAGCACGTGGTCACCGCCAACAAGAAGCTGCTGGCGTTGCACGGCACGGAAATTTTCGCCCGCGCCCAGGAGAAGGGCGTGATGGTGGCGTTCGAGGCGGCCGTGGCCGGCGGCATTCCCATCATCAAGACCTTGCGCGAAGGCCTGGCCGCCAACCGCATCGAATGGATTGCCGGCATCATCAACGGCACCTCCAACTTCATCCTGACCGAGATGCGCGACAAGGGCGCCAGTTTCGCCGACGTGCTGGCCGAGGCGCAGCGGCTTGGCTATGCCGAGGCAGACCCTACGTTCGACATCGAAGGCCACGACGCCGGCCACAAGCTGACCATCATGGCGGCGTTGGCCTTCGGCATCCCGATGCAGTTCGATCAGTGCTATCTGGAGGGCATCAGCAAGCTGGATGGGCGCGACATCCGCTACGCCGAGGAGCTCGGCTACCGCGTCAAGCTGCTGGGCCTGACCCGCCGCACCGACAAGGGCGTGGAGCTGCGCGTGCATCCGACGCTGATTCCGGAAAGCCGGCTGATCGCCAACGTCAACGGCGTGATGAACGCGGTGCTGGTCAAGGGCGACGCGCTGGGGCCGACGCTGTATTACGGCGCCGGCGCAGGTGCCCTGCCCACCGCGTCGGCGGTGGTGGCCGACATTGTCGATGTCACCCGTTTGCTGACTTCGGACCCGGAGCATCGCGTGCCGCATCTGGCCTTCCAGCCGGACCAGTTGCAGGACTTGCCGATTCTGCCGATTGCGGACGTCACCAGCTCCTATTACCTGCGCATCGGCGCCGTGGACCGCGCCGGCGTGCTGGCCAATATCACCCGCCTGCTGGCCGAGAACGGCATCTCGATCGAGGCGCTGATCCAGAAGGGATCGGTCAGCGACGGCACCGCCGAAGTGGTGATCCTGACCCACCGCGTGCAGGAAAAAGCGATCAATCGGGCCATAGCCAGCATCGAAGCGCTGGACAGCGTGGCTGGCAAGGTAGTGCGTCTGAGGATGGAAGAGTTGAATGACTAAGTCTTTGCAAGCCGGCTTGTACGCCGCGCTGTTTACCGGCGTCGCCGCGGCGACGCCGCTGAGCCCCGGTCAGCATCAGTTGCTGCAGGGTTTCCTGATGCGCGGTTGCCTGAAGCGCACGCCGGCTTCCGACGGCGTCGGCCAGCCCGGCAACGAGCAGGTGCAGCGTTATTGCCAGTGCGCCAGCGAGAAACTGGCCAATACCTTCACCGCGGAGGAGGTGATGGGCGTGCTCACCGGCCAGATCAAGAAAGACGACCCGCGCGGCAAACAGCGCCTGAAGGAGGCGTCCGCCGCCTGCGGCCAATATCTGGAAACACAGCAATGAAATATGTCAGTACCCGCGGCGGCATGGCGCCGCTGCCGTTTTGCGAAACCGTGCTGATGGGCCTGGCGCCGGACGGCGGCCTGCTGCTGCCGGAGCGCTACCCGCAGATTGACCGCGCCACGCTGGAGGCCTGGCGCGGCTTGAGCTATGCCGAGCTGGCGTTTGAAATCATCCGCCTGTTCGCCGACGACATCCCTGCGCAAGACCTGAAGGGCATCGTCGAGCGCGCTTACCGCGCGGAAACCTTCGGCAGCGAGGCCATCACGCCGATCAAGCGCCTGCATGACGGCCTGGTCATCCTGGAGCTATCCAATGGCCCGACGCTGGCGTTCAAGGACATGGCCATGCAGTTCCTCGGCCAGCTGTTCGAATACGTGCTGGATAAGCGCGGCGAGACGCTGAACATCCTGGGCGCCACCTCCGGCGACACCGGCTCCGCTGCCGAGTATGCCATGCGCGGCAAGCGCGGCATCCATGTGTTCATGCTGAGCCCGGACGGCAAGATGAGCGCTTTCCAGCGCGCGCAGATGTACAGCCTGCAGGATGAAAACATCCATAACATCGCCATCCAGGGCATGTTCGACGACTGCCAGGACATCGTGAAGGCGGTGCAGAACGACCATGCCTTCAAGGCGCGCCACAAGATCGGCACCGTCAACTCGATCAACTGGGCGCGCGTGGTGGCCCAGGTGGTGTACTACTTCCACGGCTACTTCCGCGCGACGGACAGCAACGATCAGCCAGTCAGCTTCTGCGTGCCGTCCGGCAACTTCGGCAATGTCTGCGCCGGCCATGTGGCGCGGCAGATGGGCCTGCCGATAGACCGCCTGATCGTCGCCACCAACGAAAACGACGTGTTGGACGAGTTCTTCCGCACCGGCCGCTACGCGCCGCGCGGCAGCGAGCGCACCTATGTCACCTCCAGCCCGTCCATGGACATCTCCAAGGCCTCCAACTTCGAGCGCTTCGTGTTCGACCTGATGGGCCGCGACGGCGAGACGGTGAAGCGCTTGTGGGCCGAGGTGGACGCCGGCGGCGGCTTCCAGCTGGATGCGGAAACGATGAGCCGCGTGCGCGAGCAGTTTGGCTTCGTCTCCGGCAGGAGCGCGCACGCCGACCGCCTCGCCACCATCCGCCAAGTCGACGCCGAGGACGGCGTAGTGGTGGACACCCACACCGCCGACGGCATCAAGGTGGCGCGCGCGCTGCGCCGTCCCGGCGAAACCATCGTTTGCCTGGAAACCGCGCTGCCGGCCAAGTTCGCCGAAACCATACGCGAGGCGCTGGATCGCGACCCGCCGCGGCCGGCTGGTTTCGAGCGGCTGGAATCCTTGCCGCAGCGCGTGGTGACGCTGCCGGCGGATGCCGGCCAGGTCAAGGCCTTGATCGAGAAGACCTTGGCCTAAGCCGCCGTGATGGCATAAAAAAACAGGCTCCGCATGCGGAGCCTGTTTTGTTTCTTGCGTGAAGGATCAGAACGAGACGGCCACGCCGATGTTGCCGCCAGTTTGGTTGCCGCCGTTCTTGCCGCTGGTGGCGGTGAGTTGGCCAAAGGCGGTGACCTTCTTGTTGAAGTTGGCGCTGACGCCCGCCGTCCATTCCATCCAGTTGCTGGCGGGTTTGCCCAGATTGGTCGTCCAGTCGCCCTGAGCGGTGGCGAGGCCTGCGGTGACATTGCGGTCATCCTGCTTGAACTCGTGGGCGTAGCTGACCTTGGCGTAAGGGCTGAACTGGCCCACGGTGGCGTCCAGCTGCCAACCCACGCGGCCCACCAGTGAGCTGCGGGTTTGCTCGTTGAAATACATGCTGCTGCTGTTGCCGCCTTGTTCGGTAAATCCTCCAACCTTGGCGTGCGCGAAATCCAGACCCGCCACCGGGCCATGGGTGAGGCTGCCGTATTGCAGGCGATAGCCGCCGCCAATGCGCATGCCGTACTGCGTCTGGCGCGTCTTGCCGCCGATGTTGATCGTCGCCGGGCCTTCCGTCACGCTGCGGCTGGTGTCGACGTCGCCGGAGCCGACATGCACGTCGCCGTCTATCCAGAACTTGTCCTGGTTGTAGCTCACCAGGCCGGTCATCAGCGTGGTGCGGTCGTTCAGCGTGCCAGGGGTGCCGGAGCTCGTCACATCGGACTTGCCTTGCTGGCGTGACATGGCGAGACCCATGCTCAGCGCCGGCGTGGCCTGGAAATCCAGGCCCAGGGTGTATAGCTGGCCCTTGGGCTTGGATTCCAGTCCGTTGTAAGCAATCTTGTCCTGGTTGAATGCGCCGTCCACAAAGGCGCTGACCGTGCCGACGGCGCGCTGTTGCGAGCGGATAGCCTGGTAGCGGGCATCGAGCGCACTGCCGAGCTGGCGGGCGTTGTTCAAGGCAGATTCAGGCATGGCGGCGGCGAACAACGGCGCTTGCAGAAGGCCGTAGGTATAGTCGCCTATCAGCTTATGCGCAGCCGGCGTCGGATGCAGAGGGTCGGTGAAAACATAGACCTGATTAGGCAGAACGTTGGCTGGGCAACTGATGGCGGATTGGGGGCAGGCCGAGCCGGTCACATTGGTGAAACCATACTTGCCCGGATTAGCCAGGATTTCTTGGAACAGCAAGGCGACATTGGCGCGCACCACATTGTGCTGCAGGTTGCTGCCGCTCAACATCATGTCTACTAGCTGGTTATAGCCGGAGGACAATTGCTGCAGGCTAGGTTGCACCCCAGCTTGGGTCGATGTGCCGTTGTAGAACGCCGCAACCGTGCCTGTCGGCAGGCTCAAAGCGCTGTTTGCCGCGGCCAGAGCGGCCTGGATCAAC
This sequence comes from Chromobacterium sinusclupearum, assembly GCF_002902845.1. Lineage (GTDB taxonomy): Bacteria > Pseudomonadota > Gammaproteobacteria > Burkholderiales > Chromobacteriaceae > Chromobacterium > Chromobacterium sinusclupearum. Next base: position 131,463 of record NZ_PPTF01000019.1, on the reverse strand, counting down.
TTGGGGTCGTTGCCCGCGCCGGATGCGGCGCTCAATTGTTGCCATGCTGCGCCATAGGCGGTATTCACTTGATTGTCAGTCAGGCCAAGTTTTTGTTGCACCGCTTGCAGCGAGGCATATATTGCCAGCGGCGCAGCCGACATGTCTGGCAGTGTCGGAACAATGATTGTTTTGGCGCCTGCGCGTTCCAGCATCCCTACGCTGGTGGCGGCAGCCTGGGCGGACGCTGTAATGAATTGCTGGCCGGTGGTGCTCGATGCGGTAGAGAGCGCGGCGATCACGTCATTGCCTCCGATCCACACGGTGTACAAGGCATTGGCGTCGGCCTTGCCGCCAGTGGCGGTCAGGTAATTCTGGATCTGGGTGGGCAACTCTAGGATTTTGGTAGCGTTGTCGGGACCGACCGATTCGATGCCTGCGGCTGCTGTGGGGAAGTTGGTCGTCGCCGATGTGTAGTCCTGGGCGATGGCCCCGCCTTGGGCATAATTGTTGCCCTGCTTGCTGGTATTCGCATTGCTCGGATTATTGGCGACGGAGTTTAGGCCGTAATGACCGCTGAGCACGTCAGTCCAGTTGGCGCCATTACCTGTGGTCCAGCGAGCATTAAGCGGCCATTGACCTCCGGTAGGCGTGGGCAGCAGTTGGAATGCGCCCACATCGGACAGACTATCCCCAAAGAAGTAGATATTGCTGTAAGCATTGGCAGCGGCGGGCAGGGCCATTGCGGTGGCCAGGGCGAGAGCGGTCAAGCGGATGCGCATCAGGGTCTCCTCGTGAAAACGAGCATGCAAATGTTTTATTTGGTTTAAGAGTCTAAACTCTATTCAAACGATTATTCGAATGTTGCAGCCACTTGTCAATGACATCCCATGTCATGGGGCGCTTGAGCTAAAATGCAGCCATGCGAAGACTTTTTTTGTGCGGTTGCTGCCTGCTGCTGGCCCTGTCGGCCCGAGCCGACGGCATCCAGAATCTGGGCGTGTTGGAAAAGCTGGCCGAGCAGTTTTTGAAACGCGAGCTGGGCTTGCGCGAGGCCAGTTGGAAGCTGGGGCAACTGGATCGCAGGCTGGCTGTGCCGGCCTGTGCCAAACCGAAGGCGGAATGGGCCAATCCGGCAGTCACCACTGGCGCGACAGCGGTTTTGCTCTCGTGTCCCGATTTAGGCTGGACCTTGCGCCTGCCGGTGATGATCAATGAAAAGCGATTGGGCGTGGCGCTGAACCGGGCCGTGGCCCCAGGCGAGCAGCTGACGGCGGATGATGTCAGAATGGTCGAGATCAGCAATCCGGCGCTAGCCAGCAATGTGCTGACCGATGCCAGCCAGGCTGTGGGGCAGGTGATGCGCTCAGGTGCGCCGTCTGGCGCCTGGCTGCGCAACTTCATGGTGCGGGCGCCCTATCTGGTGCGGGTGAACCAGCAGGTCAAGGTGTCGGCGGAAGGCGAAGGCTTCGCCGCGGAGGCGGAGGGCATGGCGATGGGCAACGCCGCTTTGGGCGAGCAGGTCAATGTGCGGCTCAGCACGGGAAGGGTGGTGCGCGGCATGGTTCGGCAGGATGGCAGCGTCGCTGTGGTTTTTTAGCAGATATCGTCTAGAAAAATAGTTCAAGAGATTGTTTTTTCGGTCGATAATAGAGTCAGTTGAGTATAGCTTCTGGAAGGCCAGGCCATGAAAATCGACAATTCGGGCAAGCTGTCGGGTACCTACAGCACCCAGAGCAAGACCACTCCCCGGGCGCCGTCCAGTTCCAGCACCAGCGACAGCAGCGCGAGCAGCGACAGTGTGAAGATCAATTCGGTGGCCAGCCGCTTGAGCGCCATCGGCAATGATCCCAGCGCGCAGCAGCCGTCTTTCGACGCCGCCAAGGTGGAGTCGATCAAGTCCGCCATCGCCAACGGCAGCTTCAGCATCAATGCCGACAAGATTGCCGACGGTCTGATCTCCTCGGCTCAGGAACTGCTGCACGGCTGAGCGGCGAACCGGGCGGATCGCCGGTAGCGATGAGGCGACAAGATGTCTGTCATAGATGAATTCACAGAGTTGTGCCGGGCTGAGATAGCACTCATGTCCCGGCTGCTTGCGTTGTTGGAGCAGGAGCAATCCTTGCTGGTCCATAGGCTGGAGCACCAATTGGATGCGCTGGCCGACGAAAAGAGCGAAGTGCTGGACGAACTGGCGCAGCAGTCCGCCTTGCGCGGCAAGCTGCTGGCGGGGCAGGGTGTGCAGGATAAGGATACCTTGTATATCTGGCTGGCCGACAAGCCAGCCGCCTGCGAAGCCTGGGTGCAATTGGAAGACGTGGTTGGCCGCGCGCAGGGCGTCAACCAGCTTAACGCCGGCTTCGTATCCGAACGTTTGCAGGAAGTTGAGGGCGCCTTGACCGCATTGCGCGCGGCGGCCGCCTCCACGCTGGGCTACGACCGCGACGGCAATCGTCCCGACGTGGTGACCGGCCGCCGCTTATTGGGATCGGCTTGAGCCGCCGGTCTGTTAGCTTGGCGCCGCAAGGCGCCTTTTCTTTGCCCGCTGTCCGAATCATCGCGGCTGGGCGCAGTCGCCCCCTTTGTGGTATCTTCCCCAGCGGTCCCGTGAAAATCACATCCAGAACCCATGACCCTGATTTCCTTGATTCTCGCCCTGGCCTTGGAACAGTTGCGGCCGCTCGGCAACCGCAACCGGGTGTGGCTGTTGTTCACCCGTTACGCCAACCATCTCGAGCGCAACTTGAATGCCGGTGCCGAACGTCACGGCGTGCTGGCTTGGCTGGCCGCCATTGTGCCCGCCATAGCGCTGAGCCTGTTGGTGTTCTATTCGCTGAAGGCGGTCAGTCCCTTGCTGGCGCTGGCCTTCAACGTGCTGATCCTGTATCTGACCATGGGCTTCCGCCATTTTTCCAGCGCGTTTTCCGAGATTTCGCTGGCCCTGGCGGAGGGACGGGACCTGGATGCGCGCGTAGCGCTGGCCAACTGGACCGGGCAACCCACTGCCGAGTTGTCGGTGGAGGAGATCTCCCGTCTGGCGATAGAGCAAGGCGTGGTGGACAGCTACCGCCACGTGTTCGGAACCATGTTCTGGTTCGTGTTGCTGCCGGGCCCATCCGGCGCCTTGCTGTACCGCTTGTGTTCTATGCTGAATCAGAAGTGGGGCATCCGCGGCGCGACAGATGACTTGTTTGGCCTGTTTGCCGCCAGAGCGGCGGCTTGGCTGGATTGGCTGCCGGTGCGCTTGACGGCGGCGGCTTTCGCCGTGATGGGCGATTTCGAGGATGCCGTGTACTGCTGGCGTTCCCAGGCAAGAACCTGGGGCAACTACGCCAATGGGATTTTGCTGGCCTCCGCCGCCGGCGCGCTGGGCGTCCGCTTGGGCGATCCGCTGCGCCAGGATTATTCGGTGAAATACCGTCCGGAGCTGGGCTTGGGCGACGAAGCCGATCCCAGTTACCTGAGAAGCGCGGTGGGTTTGGTATGGCGATCCGCCTTGTTGTGGCTGGCGGTTGTGCTGTTGATCAGCGTGGCCAGCCATATGGGCTGACGGTGTGTTGCCACTCTCAGGAGTGGCAATTGCTTTATCCGCCGCCGGTCGATTGATGAACATCGGGGCGCGTTGGCGCAATGGCGCAACGTGCCCCTCCGTATTGCAGGAGTGTGTTAAATGTTGTTTTCGGAACTGGGCTTGTCGCCTGAGATCCTGCGAGCGATCGAGGAGCAGGGCTATAGCCAGCCGACGCCGATCCAGGAAAAGGCCATCCCGCTGGTATTGTCGGGCCGCGACCTGCTGGCTGCGGCGCAAACCGGCACCGGCAAGACTGCCGCCTTCATGCTGCCCATCCTGGAGCGGCTGAAGAAGTTTGCCAATACCAGCGTATCGCCGGCCATGCACCCGGTGCGCGCCCTGGTGATTTCCCCGACCCGGGAACTGGCCGACCAGATCGGCGAGAACGTCAAGAGCTACACCAAATACCTGCCGTTGCGCGCCACCACCGTCTACGGCGGCGTCAATATGGACCCGCAGACGCAGGAATTGCGCCGCGGCGTGGAAATCCTGATCGCCACGCCGGGCCGTCTGCTGGATCACATCCAGCAGAAGTCGATTCAGCTGAACAAGGTGGAAGTGTTGGTGCTGGACGAGGCCGACCGCATGCTGGACATGGGCTTCATCCAGGATATCCGCAAGATCATGGGCATGCTGCCCAAGGACAGGCAGACGCTGCTGTTCTCCGCCACCTTTGCCCCGGAAATCCGTCGGCTGTCGGCGGACTTCATGCATTCGCCGCAGACGGTGGAAGTGGCCCGTCAGAACGCCACCAACGACCAAGTCGAGCAGCTGGTGTTCCAGGTGGACAACTTCAAGAAGCGCCAGCTGCTGGCCCACTTGATCCGTTCGCGCGAGATGAGCCAGGTGATCGTGTTCTGCAAGACCAAGATCAGCGCCGACCAGTTGGCGCGCGATCTGAAGCGCGACGGCCTGGATGCCGAGGCGATTCACGGCGACAAGACGCAGGGCGCGCGGCTGGAGACGCTGGCCGGATTCAAGGACGGCAATCTGCGCGTGCTGGTGGCCACCGACGTGGCCGCGCGCGGCCTGGATATTTCCGAGCTGCCGTATGTGGTGAACTTTGAGCTGCCGAACTCGCCCGAGGACTATGTGCATCGGATCGGCCGTACCGGCCGGGCAGGCGCCAAGGGCGTGGCGATTTCGCTGATGTCCCCGGAAGAAACCAAGCAGCACGAGGCGATCGAGCGTCTGACCAAACAGACGCTGCCGCCGCAGAACGTGGATGGCTTCTGGCCATCCTGGTTGCCGCGGCCGAAACCGGCGCAGCGCGAACCTGCGATGTCGTCGATGCCGGTGCTGGCGGCCGTCAAGGGCGAAGGCCTGAAGCAGCCGCGCCCGCCTGGCCGCCGCAGCCGCAAAGGCAAGCGCGAGATTCCGGCTTTGCTGTTGCCTCCACGCTACAAAGTGGAGCTGATTCGCTGATTTTGACGCAACCCCGCTTTGGCGGGGTTTGTTTTTTCAACGACTCCGCGCGGGCGGAGATATGCTTCAAACATGTCAGGACATCAGATCCTGCAAAGGGGAGAATGCGTATGAAGAAAAGTCTGGTTTATGTATTGAGCGCTGGCGGCGTGATGCTGGGCGCTGGCGCGGCCGCGCAGGCGGAGCCGTTGCAGATGGCGATGGAGCCGACGCTGAGCAGCCATGGCAGCGCTTTGCTGACGAAAAAGAGCCGGGATGGCGCGGCCGACTTTGAGCGGCTTTCCCAGCTGCGAGGGCTGGTGCATAACAGCTCGATTCATTGCAGCAATCCGGGCTGCCCGCTTTGCAATCCGCAGGGACAGTTGCCGAAAGCGCTATGAATCGTTGAGCCGGGAATGAAAGCGCAAGGGCCGTTTGTCGCGAGACAACCGGCCCTTTTGCCTTGCGCCGTCAGGCGGCGTCGTCAGGCCGGGGCGGCAGCGCGGCGATGTCGCGCACCGGGGTGCCGGCATCGCGCTTGGCGTCGGTATGGCGGAACTGGTCGCGGACCTCCTGCACCAGCAGGAAAGGCGTGTCCGGCGGCAAATGCTCGCTCCAGGTGCTGATGGCGGGTTCCTCCGCGGCCGGCGCAAGCGGCGCGTGGCCTACGGCATAGGTCTCGAACTGCCACAGCACGGTCAGCGCCGTCATGATCTGCAGCAATCTGCGTTGTGAGTATCGGAGTTGTGGCGTCATGTTAGCAATAGACGGGCTGGCGCCGCAAAAGTTGCAGCCGGCTACTATACCATCAACTGGCGATGGTTATGCTATTTGATTGATAGTGCTCGGCTGGGTCGATGTGGGTCATCACGTCCAGCACCGGATGGCTGCGCATGACGCGCTGCTGGGCTTCTTCGGTGATGGCGTGGGCCTGGAACACATTGATGCTGCCGTCGACTTCCAGATGCACGTCCACCAGGATCAGATCGCCCATCTTGCGCGTGCGCAGGTCGTGCACGCCGATGATGCCTGGGGTGTCCAGCAAGGTGGCGCGAATGGCCGCGACATCGTCTTCGCTGGCGGCGCGGTCCATCAGATCATGCAGCGCGTCCCAGGCGAAGCTCCAACCCATCTTGCCCACCAGCAGCCCCACCACCAGCGCGGCCACCGGGTCCAGTATCGGATAGCCCAGCAGGTTGCCGGCGACGCCGGCCGCCACCACCAGCGATGACGCGGCGTCGGAGCGCGCGTGCCAGGCATTGGCCACCAGCATGCTGGAGCGCACCCGCTGCGCAGCCGCCAGCATGTAGCGGAACAGGCTTTCCTTGGCGATCAGCGCCAGCGCGGCGATCCACAAGGCCAGCGCATGCACCGACGGAATGTCTTCGGGATGGATGAATTTATTCGCGGCGGAATACAGCATGCCGCCGCCCACGGCCAGCAACAGCAGGCCCAGCACCAAAGACGCGGCGTTCTCATAGCGCTGATGGCCGTATTGATGATCGTGGTCCGGGCCCTTGCCGCTGTGCTTGCCGGCGAACAGTACGACAAAATCGGCGAACAGGTCGGACAGCGAATGGATGCCGTCGGCGATCAGGGCGGAAGAGTGCGCCCAGGCGCCGACGATGATCTGTACCGTGGACAGGACGATATTGACCACCACGCTGACCAGCGTGCTGGTGCGCGCGGCCTGCTGGCGTTCGGCGCTGTCCGGTTCCTTGCGCGTGTCGATGTGGTGGTGGCTGTGGCTCATCTCGGTTGTCCGTACGAGGGAAGGCGCTATTTTCTCATTGTTTTTGCTATCGGTCATTAAATTTCGATTGCAAAAGTAAATGATAATGAAAACGAGAATGAGCTGCAGAGACCCTGTCGTCCACATGGCTTACCAGTGCGTGGAAAGCAGGTACAGCAAGTAGACCAGGCCTAGCAACACCATGCTGCCGCTGAGCCAGCAGGCGAGGCCGAGCAAGACCTCGCGCGCGGGCGGGCGGCGCTCGCGCCAGCGCAACCAGGCTTGGCGACGAGCTTGGCTGTCCAATAACAGCAGCCAGCCTTGCAGCGTGATATCGGCCCAGCGCTCGGTGCCTTGTTGCCATTGCTCGCCGTCGAAATGCAGATGGGGGTGAGGAAGATGCAGTTTCATCGTTTGCCTCCGCGCGCCGATACCACACTTTAGGCTTAGCAGATCAGCGGCCGCTTTGTGGCGCGCGCCGCTATAATCGAGCGATGGAAAACACACTGCTTCCCCCGTTCGCCGCCTTGACGCCGGACGCCATTCTCGATGCGGTCGAGAGCCTGGGCCTGAGGGCCAGCGGCAGCCTGCTGGCGCTGAACAGCTATGAAAATCGCGTCTATCAGATCGGCATCGATGACGCGCCGCCGCTGATCGCCAAGTTCTACCGGCCACAGCGCTGGAGCGACGCGGCCATCCTGGAGGAGCACGCATTCAGCCTGGCGCTGGCCGAGCGCGAGATCCCGGCGGTGCCGCCGCTGCTGTTGCAGGGCCAGACCTTGCATCATCACGGCGGTTTCCGCTTCGCCTTGTTCGAGCGCCGCGGCGGCCGGGTGCCGGAGCTGGACCGGGCCGACACGCTGCAATGGATTGGCCGTTTTCTCGGCCGCATCCACGCCTTGGGCCGGACCGAGGCTTATCAGCATCGTCCGGTCCTGGATTTGCAAAGCTTTGGCCGCGAGCCGGCCGCCTTCATCTTGGCCGGCGACTGGCTGCCGCCGGAGCTGGCATCGGTATATCGCGGCGTGGCGGAGCAGGCGCTGGACGGCGTGGCGCGTTGTTTCGAGCGCGCCGGCCATGTCGCCGCTCTGCGGCTGCATGGCGATTGCCATGTCGGCAATCTGTTGTGGACCGACGCCGGTCCGCACTTCGTCGATTTCGACGACAGCCGCAGCGGACCGGCGGTACAGGATTTGTGGATGCTTTTGTCGGGCGAGCGAGAGGAGCAGTCGCGCCAATTGGCCGAAGTCTTGGCCGGCTACGAAGACTTCTGCGACTTCGATTTGCGCGAGCTGAACCTGGTGGAAGCGCTGCGCACGCTGCGGCTGATCCATTACAGCGCCTGGCTGGCGCGGCGCTGGCATGATCCGGCGTTTCCGGCGGCCTTCCCGTGGTTTGGCAGCCCGCGCTATTGGGAGGAGCAGATTCTGGGGCTGCGCGAGCAGATCGCGCTGATGGACGAGCCGCCGCTGTGGTCCAACTGACGCGCTGAATTAGTTTTCCTGGCTGGGTTCGGGCTTGCGCTGCATGCGGTTCTTGACCCAGCTTTCAAATTGATCGGCCGCGAGCGGCTTGGCGAAATAATAGCCTTGTCCCATCACGCAGCCGCGCTCGCCGACGAAGCTCAGGTCCTTGGGCGTTTCGATGCCTTCGGCCACCGTGGTCAGCTGCAGCCGGCGCGCCAGTTCCAGTATGCTGTTGAACACCGCCTCCAGGTGCGGCTTGTTGGAGATCGACGTCACCAGCGACTGGTCGATTTTCAGCTCGGTGAACGGGAAGCGCATCAGTTGCTGGAAGGTGGCGAAGCCGGTGCCGAAGTCGTCGATGGACAGCCCGACGCCGCTGAGACGCAGCCGCGCGGCGATGCCTATGGCTTCGGCCAGGTTGTCGGCGACGGCGGTTTCGGTGATCTCGAACACGATGAAGCGAGGCGGCACCCGGCTGGCGCGGATGCGCTGGTCTATCTCGTCGGCCAGGGTCGTGCCTTTCAGCGACAGCGCGGACAGGTTGACCGACAGCGGCAGCCGCAGGCCGCGCCGCGCCCACTCCTGCCATTGTTGCAAGCCTTGTTCCAGCATGGTCAGCGTCAGCTCGGTAGCCCAGTCGCAGGCTTCTATCACCGGAATGAAGCGCGACGGCGGGATCACCCCCAGCTCCGGATGATGCCAGCGCACCAGCATTTCCGCGCCTTTCAACAGGCCGCCATCCAGGGTCACCTTGGGTTGGTAATACGGCACCAGCTGGCCTTGGTCCAGCGCCAGCCGCACGTCCTTATCCTGGCACAGCTCCACCTCGGCGCCGCTTTCCGATGGCGGCGTCCATACCCGTCGGAGCAGATCCTCCAGCGCCTGTTGCTGCAGCGGCTTCTTGATGCCGCCCAGCACCGGCAGGCCCAGCTCCCGCCCCATCAGTTCGACGGTGGAAATCAACAGGTAGTCTTTGCCGGAGGTGACGATGATGGGCGCGGACAAGCCTTCCTTGGCCATCTGCTGGATCAGCTGCACGCCATCCAGCTGCGGCATTTCCAGATCGATCAGCACCAGGCTGGGCAGTTGTTCGCGCATCCGCGCCAGCGCCTCGTTGCCATCCGCCGCCTGCCGCAGATTGACGATGCCGAGCTGTCGGCACAGATCGCAGGCATGCTGGCGTTGCACCGCGCTGTCTTCCACCACCAGTACATCGTCCATCTGCAGCACCATGGCGGCGCCTATCCCTGCCGGCAGATCGCCTTGGCGATCATGTCCAAGGACATCACTTCGTCGGCGGCGCCCAGCTTGATCGCTTCCTTGGGCATGCCGAACACCACGCAGCTTTCTTCGTCCTGGGCGATGGTCTTGGCGCCGCAGTCATGCATTTCCTTCAGCCCCTTGGCGCCATCGTCGCCCATGCCGGTCATGATGACGCCCAGCGCGTTGCGGCCGGCGAACTTGGCGGCGGAGCGGAACAGCACATCCACCGATGGCTTGTGGCGGCTGACCAGCGGGCCGTCCACCACTTCCACCTGGTAGTAGGCGCCGCTGCGCTTGACCATCATATGCTTGCCGCCTGGCGCGATCAGCGCGCGGCCGGGCAGGATGCGGTCGCCGTTGCTGGCCTCCTTGACTTCGATTTGCGACAGGCTGTTCAGGCGGTCGGCGAAGGAGCGGGTGAATTTCTCCGGCATGTGCTGCACGATGGCCAGGCCCGGGCAGGTGCGCGGCAGCTCGGTCAGGATGGCCTCCAGCGCCTGGGTGCCGCCGGTGGAGGTGCCGATGGCGACGATGCGTTCGGTGGTGGCGAAGACATTGCTGCCGGTCGGCGCGGACAGGATGGCGTCCGCCGACAACTTGGGGCGCGTCTCCAGCGCCGCCGCGCTGCTGCCACCGCTGGGCGCCGCGCCGCTGGCCGACGGCATCACCCGCATCCGGTTCATGCGCGCGGCGGCGGCGCTGCGCACCGCCATCACCAGTTGATTTGCGCTTTCCTCCAGGAAGCCCTTGACCCCGGCCGCCGGTTTGGCGATCACCTCCACCGCGCCGGCCGCCAATGCCTGCATGCTGATGTCGGTGCCTTTTTGCGTCAGCGAGGAGCAGATCACCACCGGCGTCGGACGGGTCGCCATCAGCTGCTTGAGGAAGGTGATGCCATCCATCCGCGGCATTTCCACATCCAGCACGATCACGTCCGGCCAATGCAGCTTCATCTTGTCCATCGCCATATACGGATCATTTGCGACGTCCATCACCTCGATGCCGCTGGCCTTGTCGAAAACCTGGCTCAACACCTGCCGCACCACGGCGGAGTCGTCGACGATCAGAACCTTGATGCTCATGTGCGCGTCCTTGCGTTGGGAGGCGGCATCGCTTCCAGCTCGGCCTCTTGTGATTGTTTGATCCAAACATTGCCGCTGGCGACATCGAACAGCACCAGCCTCGGGCAGTTGCCGCCCAAGTCTTCCCCCTGCAGCCGCAGGCCAAGCTGCTTGACCATCGCGCGCGCCAGATTGATGTTGCGCGACGGGACATCGTGGCTGAGCTTGCGTTCGCGGCTGAGCATCATCGAGGCCCCGCCGACCAGCCGCGCCTGAAACTCCTGCAGCGGCAGGCCGCAGGCCAGAATTTCCCGCAGCAGCAACAGCATCGCCTCGTCGCCGTAGCGGCCGGACAGGGTTTCGGTACGGCGGTGGTTGCGCTGGGCCAGCAGGTAATGGCACATGCCGCCGACGCGGGCCTGCGGGTGCCATAGCACAATCGACACGCAGGAGCCGAGCAGCGTGCGGATGCGGGTGCCGCTGCCGCCGAAGTGCCATTCGCCAGGATGCAGGAATACCGCGTCGCTGGACGAATCGGCTGCGGGCGGGGCTCCTGTTGCGCTGGGCGGGGATGGCGCCATGATGCAAGGCTTCCTTGTTTTGCGTCGGGTCGAGCCGGCGGCTTGTGTGTCATTTCAATCTAGTACAGTCCGAGTTTCAGAAACGGTACATATCGTCGTGCTCGTCCGTTTTGGCCGCATCCGGCGTGAAGGCCGGCGCTGCCGCCATGGCTAAGGCGGGCGCAGCGCCGGCTGCCATCCCCGCCGTATGGCCCAGATGGAAGAAGGCCATGGCCTGTTGCAGCCGCTCCGCCTGCATATTCATCTCCGCCGCGGTGGAGGCCAACTGCTCGCTGGCGGCGGCGTTCTGCTGGGTGGAATGGTTCAGATGCTGAATGGCCTGGCTGATCTGGCCTATGCCGCCGGCCTGCTCCTGGGTGGCGGCGGCGATTTCCTGCACCAGGTCGGCGGTGCGGCCGCTGGAGCGGACGATCTCCAGCAGCAGGCGGCCGGCCTGCTCGGCCACGGTGACGCTGTGTTCGGCCAGTTCGCCGATTTCTTGCGCCGCCACCTGGCTGCGCTCCGCCAGCTTGCGCACTTCGGCCGCCACCACGGCGAAGCCGGCGCCGTGTTTGCCTGCCCGCGCCGCCTCGATGGCGGCGTTCAGCGCCAATAGATTGGTCTGGTAGGCGATGTCGTCGATGATGCCGACCCGTTCGGCGATCTGGCGCATCGCCAGCACCGTCTGCTGCACCGCCTTGCCGCCTTCGGTGGCTTCTTCCGATGCCTTTTCGGCGATGGCTTCGGTGGTGCGCGAGTTGTCGCTGGTCTGGCTGACCGAGGCCGAGACCTGCTCGATCGAGGCCGAACTTTGTTCCACGCCGGCGGCCGAGGCGCTGGCGCTTTGCGACAAGGCCATGGAGGTGGCGCTGATTTGCTGGGCCGCGCTGGCGATGCCATCCGCGCCTATCTTCACATCGCCGATGATGGTCCGCAGTTGCTGGCACATTTGCTGCATGGCGTCGCGCAGACTCTCCTGCGGCGCGGGCGTGGTGGTGATGTTCAACCGGCCCGCGGCTACTTCGCGCGCGATATCGGCCACCGCCTGCGGCTCGCCGCCCAATTGGCGCACCAGCTGACGGTATATCCAGGTCAAGGAGCCGGTCAGCAGCAGCAGCACGGCGAGGCTGACCGAACCGAGCAAGGAGAAGGTGAGCCGGGTATTGCGTTCGGCTTCCGTTTCCGTTGCCTGCTGCATCTGGTTGGTTTTGTCGATCAAGGGCAGGATGGCCTGATGGTTGAGCTCATAGTCGGCCGACAGCCGGTCGAATGAGCGGTTGATCTCCAGTTGATCATGGGCTTCCAGCGCTGGCAGCAAATGCGTCTCCAATTCCTGGAAGAAGGCATCCGCCGTGGGCTTGACTTTCTGTTCCAGCATGGCGCGCATATCTGGCGGCAGATCGCTGGCCTGCCACTTTTTCTGGCTGTCATAGAACTCGGCGCGCTTGGCTCGCAGCTGGTTGAACCACTGCTGGCGCAGCGAGGGGTCGGTGGTGTTGCGCAGCATGTTCACCGCCAGAAAGGCGGCGACCAGGTCCTGATTGGGCGGGTCCAGGTCGTTGATGAAATCCTTGCCGATGACTATCTGATGATACAGCGCGCCATTGATCATCACGGTGCGCAAGCCCTGCCAGGCGGTGACGGTCAGCAGGCCCAGTCCCAGCAGCACGCAGACGATCAACAGGCTGAATTGTTGGCGGATGGTGAGGTTTTTCATCGGGGGTCTCCGCGTCGGGCCGGTGGCTGTCCACGACGGCCCGCAACTGCATGATGGCGAGCGCGCATCACTCCTCCTCTGCCATTTCCTGGCGGCTCAGTTCGGACAGCAGCGACATTTCTTCCAGCGACAGCACTTTGTCCACGTTCAACAGCACCACGAAGTGGCTGTCCACCTTGGCCATGCCTTCGATGAAGTCCACCCGGATCTTGCTGCCGAACTGCGGCGGCGGCTCGATTTCGCTGTCCGGGATGGCCAGCACTTCGTGCACGGTGTCCACCAGCACGCCGATCAGCTGGCACTGTTCCGCATGTTCCATTTCGATGATGACGATGCAGGTTCGGCGGTTGATCGCCGTTTGATCGCGCGCGAAGCGCAGCGACAGGTCGATCACCGGCACCACCGCGCCGCGCAAGTTCATCACGCCGCGGATGAACGGCGGCATCAGCGGCACGGTGGTCAGCTTGATGTATTCCAGGATTTCGCGTATCCGCAGGATGCCGACGGCGAAGGTTTCGCCGGCCAGTTGAAAGGTCAGGAACTGGCGAATGTCGCCTTGTTCCTCCTGGACCGGGTGGCCGTCGCTGCGGCGCAGAATGTTCAGTGCTGCCATGGCTGCGTCTCCGGTGGTCATTCGATGCGTCGGAAAGCATCGGCGCTGTGGCTGGCCCGCGGCGCCGCGGGCGCGCCGTGCGAGCCGCCCTGCAGCGTACCCAGATGGAAGAAGCCGATCAGATCATGCAGGTTTTCCGCCTGGCGGTTCATCTGTTCCGCGGTGGCGGCCAGCTCTTCGCTGGCGCTGGCGTTCTGCTGCGTGGTGTGGCTCAGCTGCTGTATCGCCAGGCTGATCTGGCCGACGCCGCCGGACTGCTCGCCGGAAGCGGCGGCGATCTCCTGCACCAGGTCGGAAGTGCGGCGGCTGGAGCGGACGATCTCCTCCAGCAGGCCCCCGGCCTGATCCACCAGTCCGACGCTGCCCCGCGCCAGGGTGCTGATTTCCTGCGCCGCCACCTGGCTGCGCTCCGCCAGCTTGCGGACTTCGGCCGCCACCACGGCGAAGCCCTTGCCGTGCTCGCCTGCGCGCGCCGCCTCGATGGCGGCGTTCAGCGCCAACAGATTGGTCTGGTAGGCGATGTCGTCGACGATGCTGATCTTGTCGGCGATCTGGCGCATCGCCCGTATCGTTTCCTGCACCGCCTGGCCGCCGGCGGCGGCTTCGCTGGAGGCTTTTTCCGCGATGCCTTCCGTCATCCTGGCGTTGTCGCTGGTCTGATTGATCGAGGCCGACATCTGCTGCACCGAGCTGGAGGTTTCCTCCAGGCCCGAGGCCTGCTCGCTCGCCGATTGCGCCAGCAGCTGCGAGGTGGCGTGGATGTGCTGCGCGGCCACGGACAGGCTTTCCGAGCCGCCCTTGACCTCGGCGATGATGGTGGCCAGCGTCTGCACGGTTTGCATGATGGAGGCCGCCAGGCTGCCGCGGTCCCCCTCGCGCAGCGTAATCCGGCACTGCAGATTGCCCTTGGCCACTTCGTGCATCATGGCCGCCACCTGTCGCGGCTCGCCGCCCAGCGTGCGCAGCAGTTCATTGCGGGTGAACAAGGCGATCAGCACGCTGGCGGCGATGGCCAATCCAGCCATGAGCAACAGGCGATTGCGGCTGGATGCGGTGGTGTGTTCGCTTTGCTGCACCAGGCTCTTGTTCAGCTGGTCTTCATACTCGGCCAGCGCGGCGATGCTCTGATTCAAAATCGCGCCCTTGCCGGCAGTGGCCAGCGCGCGCGCTTCCGGGCCTCTCTGCTGCATGGCTAGTTCCAGCGCTCGCTGGTAGCCCTGGTGCGCGTCGCGGCTGGCGGTCTGGATCGCGCCCATCAGCTCGCGCTCGCGGACTCGGGTGTCTGACTCGCGCTGGAACAGCTGCGCCAGCTGTTGTTCGATGTCCTGGTAACGGCGCAGCGAATCCTGAAACGCCTGGTTGGCCTGCATGGTTTCTCCCGGCTGGTCCGCCAGCAGGGAGGTGCGGATATTGATGCGTACTTCCTGGTTCTGCTCCAGCAGCTGATGCGCCAGCCGGTTTTCCTGATTGTTGACGGTGATGCCGTGGATCACTTCGCCCAGATCCTGGAGGCCGAGCATGGCGAGCGCGATGCATGCCAGCAGCAGCGCGATGATGGCGCCGTAGCCGAGTGCTTGCTGGGTGGCGATGCGCATGTCTTTAAGGGCCGTCATGGCGTGCTCCGTTGGCTAGGATATCGGCGGTGGAGGGCATGGTGTGGGCGAGGCGCTCCAGCTCCTTGCGGCAGGCGTGCTGGATCAGAGCCGGCACGTCTAGAATCAGCGCCACTTCGCCAGTGCCGAGTATGGTGGAGCCGCTGATCGCTTTCAGCGCGCTGAACAGCGTGCCCAGCGGTTTGATCACGGTTTGGAACTCGCCTTGCAGCGCGTCCACCACCAGGCCGGCCTTGCGCTCGCCGTATTGCGCGACCACGATGTTGCGGCGGGCGGCGGCGATGGGCGGCAGTTCGAAGAAGCGGCCCAGATGCAGAAGCGGCAGCAGTTCGCCGCGCAGGTTGATGCAGTCGTGCACGCCGTTTTCCGGCAGATCGGCCGGCAGCTCTATACACTCCACCACGGCTTCCAGCGGCAGCACGAAAGTGGAATGCCCGACATCGACCAGGAAGCCGTCGATGATGGCCAGCGTCAGCGGCAGCCGCAGGCGGAAGGTGGTGCCGCGGCTGGCTTCGCTGTCGATCTCTATCGTGCCGTGCAGTTGTTCTATGCCGCGTTTGACCACGTCCATGCCCACGCCGCGGCCGGACAGATTGGTCACATGGTCGGCAGTGGAGAAGCCGGCTTCGAATATCTGCTGGAACACCACGCTGTCCGGCGGTTCGTCCTCGTGGCCCAGCAGGCCGCGTTCGCGCGCCTTGGCCAGGATACGTTGGCGATCCAGGCCGCCGCCGTCGTCCGCCACTTCGATGACGATGCTGCCGGATTCGTGATAGGCGTTCAGCCATAGATTGCCGGTGGCCGGCTTGCCGTGCGCTTGCCGGATGGGCGGCGATTCTATGCCATGGTCGATGGCGTTGCGCACGATGTGCAGCAGCGGGTCGCCCAGCTTTTCCACCATCGATTTGTCCAGTTCGGTTTCCGCGCCGACGATGTGCAGCTGGATGTCCTTGCCCAGCTCGCGCGAGACGTCGCGCACCACGCGGGGGAAGCGCTGGAAGATTTCGCCTATCTGCACCATGCGCATCGACAGGGTGCCGGCGCGAATTTGTTCGATCAGATTGGCGATCGCCAGCGTCGATTCCACCAATTGCGGCTGTTGCGAGCGGCGGGCCAGCAGATTGGCCGCCGCGCCGGCGATGACCAGTTCGCCGATCAGATTGATCAGGCTGTCTAGCTTGCCGGCTTCCACCTTGAGAAATTTGCTCTCGTGCTGGCGGCGGCTTTCGCCGGCGGCCGGCATGGTGTCCGTTGTTGGGTGAGCCGGCTCGTGAATCGCTTCGGCGGCCTCGCGCGGCGGCTCGGGTTCGGCGGCGGGAGGCTGCGCCGGCTCGATGGCTTGGACTTCGGTTTCGTCATCGCCCAGCGCGCCGAACCGCCGCCAAGCCAGTCGCACCGCCTCGGCCTCTGCCGGCGTCGCATTGGCGTAAGCCTCCGCCAGATGGACGCCTGCGCGGCCGAGCGGCCAGATATGCAGCTCGCTGTCCTCGCGGACGAATTCGAATACCTCGTTCAGCGTCTGTTCGTCGATGTCGCTGCGATACAGCACTTCCAGGCGCAGATAATTGGTTTCGGCGTCGAAGTCCTCGCCGATGGGCAGATTGCAGCTGACCGCTTCGATCTGTTCGATGCTGCCCAGCGTGGCCAGATAACGCAGGAAGGAAGAAGGGTCGAGGCCGTTGCGCAGCACATCCGGGCCGAAGCGCAGCGACAGCAGCCAGGGTTCTTGCGGCGGCAGGGCGTCGGGCGGGTCTTGTTCGGCTTGTCCTTCTTGCGCCTCCATGGCCGAGGCGAGTTCAGGCGCGGGCGCCGGGGGCGGCGCGGCCAGATAAGCCTGCAGCGATTCCAGCAAGGCCGCGTCGTGCAGAGACGCCAGATCGGCCTTGTCGTCCAGCGCCTGTATCATCAGCTTGACGTGGTCGTGGCAGCGCAGCAGCAGTCCCACCAGCTCATCGTCCAGCCGCAGTTGGCCGTCGCGCAGCTGATCCAGAAGATTTTCCGCCTGATGGGTGAAGCCGACGATGTCATCCAGGCCGAACAGGCCGGCTGAGCCCTTGATGGTGTGCATGGTGCGGAACAGCGCGTTCAGCTGTTCGCCATCGGCGCGAGCCGGATCGATGTCCAGCAGAATGCCTTCCATGTCGCCAAGCAGTTCGCGCGCTTCCTCCAGGAAGGTTTGCATGGCCAGCTCAAGATCCATCGCCGGTCTCCTCGTTGTCTGCGGCGGGGAGCAGCTCGCGCTGGAGGCCCATCAGCAGGGCGAACTCGCGCACGCAGCGGCTGGGGTCGCGCAGGTCCACTTTGCGGCCGCGCCGTTCTGCTTCGCGGCGCAGCCAGATCAGCACCTGGGCGCCGGCGCAGTCGAGCTCCTCTATGGTGGACAAGTCGAGCACGATGTCCTCTTCGCTGCGCAGCGCCTGTTCCAGATCGGCGCGCCATTGCGCGGCCTGGTAGATGGTTTGCTCATGCCCGGCGACAAGGGAAAGCGTCATGTCCTCTCCTGCGTCAGGTATCGGTTGCCGTTCAGGGCAGGATCAGTTTGGAAACGGCTGTCAGCAGCGCTGGCGGCTGGAATGGCTTGACCACCCAGGCCTTGGCGCCGGCCTCCTTTCCCTCACGTTTTTTATCCTCGGAGGATTCGGTGGTCAGCATGATGACCGGAGTGAACTTGTAGTGGGCCAATAGCTTGATGTTCTTGAGCAATTCGATGCCGTCCAGCACCGGCATGTTGACGTCGGAAATGATCAGGTGGATTTTGCGGCCGTCCAGGATGTCCAGCGCTTCCTTGCCGTTGCCGGCCTCCAGCACCTCATAGCCGGCGCCGACCAGGGTCATCCTCACCACTTGGCGCAGCGTGGTGGAGTCGTCGACGATCAATATCGTTTTGCTCATCCGCCTTCCCCGTCATTCAGAAAAAAGTGATGTCGCTGGCGCCGGGCGTTTTGTCGTTTTGATCCCGGTTGTGCAGCGCGCGTTGTTCATGGGTGGTGTAGCTGTTTTTCAGGGCGGTGAGCCAGGCCTCGGTATCCGGCGGCTCAGGCAGCGCGTCCTCTCGACTGTTCAAGGATTCATGCAGCATGGCTTCCAGTTGCCAGATATCGTTTTGCACATGGGACAAAATCTGATTGACCCGATCCTGGAACTGCAAATGAGTCAACACCTCTTCTATCGTCGCCTGCAGATCCTGGCTGGCGGCAGGGTCGTCCAGTTTCATCTGACAGGCGCGGCAACTGTCGTGGACATCGGCATCGATGGACTCCAGTTGCCGCAGCAATAAGCCGACTTGCTCGCCGATCTGCTCGGCAGCGGCTGCCGGCGAAGCTTCGCCGGCAGGCAGGTTTTTAGCCAGCAGCGCCAGTTGCTGGCCGGATTGCTTCAATTGCTGCAATTGCGGCAACAGTTGCTTTTGCAGCGGCGCCGGCAGTTGCATCGCTTCCAGCGCATCGGTCAGCTTGTTCTGCGCCGCGGCCAGAGGATGGGGCGAATCATCCGATGGCGGGGAGGGCCTGTCCAATTGGCGCAGCATGTGGTCGAAGCGGGCGGTCAACTGCAGGGCCGCTTCGTCTATCTGCTCCCGCCCCAGCGCGACATGGCCGGCCCACAGGGGCAGCAGCGCGTAGACATGGGCAGCCACGCTGCGCCAGTACGCGGATTGGTCGCCGTCATGCGCCGCAATGGCGGGCGCCGATGATGGCCACAATACCAGCAGCGTGATCAGGAGCGTGCTCAGGCCGACGGCGGGCCAGAACAGGGGATGATCTATGAACAAGGCATACTGTATTGCCCCGTTGATGGCCAAGCCTATTTCCAGCCGGATCCAGCGCCAGGGTTGAACAGGGGCAATCATGCATCGGTCCCGTCTTCGGATACATAGTCTTCATACTGTTTGTAGCCGTTGCGCTGTGGGGATGCAAACAGCCTGCCGGATGTGCTGGCGAACCCACGCCGGGAATAGACGGATATTTCGCCAGGGGATAGGCGCAGGGCATTTCCGTCTTGCAATTCTGGACATTCTATGGTCAGAATCGAAGCTCGATATTCAACTTTTATCAATTAAGAAGCACGTATGGCACTCATCGTACAGAAGTACGGCGGCACATCGGTCGGGACGACCGAGCGCATCAAGAATGTGGCCCGCCGCGTCGCCAAGTGGAAGGCCCAGGGGCATGATGTGGTGGTGGTGGTTTCCGCGATGAGCGGCGAAACCAACCGCCTGATCGCCCTGGCCAAGGACATTCAGGACTATCCCGATCCGCGCGAGCTGGATGTGGTGGTGTCCACTGGCGAGCAAGTCACCATCGGCCTGTTGGCGATGGCATTGAAGGAAATCGGCGTGCCGGCCAAGAGCTATTGCGGCTGGCAGGTGAAGGTGGTGACCGACCAGGCGCATACCAAGGCGCGCATTCAGTCGATAGACGAGCATGTGATGCGCGGCGATTTGAAAGAAGGCCGCGTGGTTATCGTCGCCGGCTTCCAGGGCGTAGATGAGGAAGGCAATATCACCACGCTGGGCCGCGGCGGTTCGGATACTTCCGCCGTGGCGCTGGCCGCGGCGCTGAAGGCCGACGAGTGCCAGATCTACACCGACGTGGACGGCGTCTACACCACCGATCCGCGCGTGGTGCCGGAGGCGCGCCGCCTGAAGACGGTCACCTTCGAAGAAATGATCGAGATGGCGTCGCTCGGCTCCAAGGTTTTGCAGATACGTTCGGTGGAATTCGCCGGCAAATACAAGGTACGCTTGCGCGTGCTCTCCAGCTTCGAGGAAGAAGGCGAGGGCACCCTGATTACGTTTGAGGAAGATGAGAGCATGGAAAAGGCGGTAGTGGCAGGCATCGCGTTCGATCGCAACGAAGCCCGCATCAATGTCAAGGGCGTGCCGGACAAGCCGGGCATCGCCTACCAGATCCTCGGGCCGATCGCCGATGCCAACATCGAAGTGGATATGATCATCCAGAATGTCGGCGAGAACGGCACCACGGACTTTTCGTTTACCGTGCCGCGCGGCGAATTCCAGCGCGCGCTGTCCATCCTGCGCGAAGTGCAGACCCATATCGGCGCCGCCAAGATCGACGCCGACGACAAGGTGGCCAAGATTTCCATTGTCGGAGTGGGCATGCGCTCGCACTGCGGCATCGCCTCCACCATGTTCCGCACGTTGGCGGAAGAGGGCATCAACATCCAGATGATCTCCACCTCGGAAATCAAAGTGTCGGTGCTGGTGGACGAAAAGTACCTGGAACTGGCGGTTCGCGTATTGCATAAGGTTTTCGGACTGGACCAGCCGGCGTAAATAATTTCGGATTGATGCTTGACACCAGGGGCGTCGATATTTAATATGGCGCTCTCTGAACGGAGAAATGGCCGAGTGGTCGAAGGCACTTCCCTGCTAAGGAAGCATACGGGCTTAAACCTGTATCGAGGGTTCGAATCCCTCTTTCTCCGCCAGATAACGCACCCGTAGCTCAGTTGGATAGAGTATCTGGCTACGAACCAGAGGGTCGGGCGTTCGAATCGCTCCGGGTGCGCCAGCTGTCCCTATAGTTTAGCGGTTAGAACACCGCCCTTTCACGGCGGTAGCCGGGGTTCGATTCCCCGTGGGGACGCCAGGATTCAGAAAAAGCCCAGCATTGCAAAATGCTGGGCTTTTTCGCATTTCCGTCATCCGCGAGAGATTTGCGGTTTCCCGCGCGCAAATAAAAACGAGATGCCTATCGGCATCCCGTCGCTTGATATTCCCCTCTCAAAACTTGTGATTCAGTTCAAGCCAGGCTTGCCGGCCGTAAGGCGTGTAGCTGCCCACAGGGTAGTAAGGCCAGCCGCCAGTGTAGTCTTTCTTGATGAAGTCCTGCAGATTGTTGACGATCAGTCCGACCGAGGTTTTCTTGTTGACCTGATAGGTGATGCTCAGGTTGGCCAGCACGGTGGGTGTCAGGTAGCCGGTGCCCGCGCCGTTGGGAATCTTGCCGTAGCGCGTCAACTGCAGCGTGCTGGACCAGTCGCCGATGTTCCAGTCGGTGGTCAGGCTGAGCTTGTCCGGCCAGTCGGTGTTGGTCAAGTCGGTCAATTCGTTCTGCACCGGATCGTTGGCAAACTGCTGGTAGGTATGCGTCAGCACCTTGGTGTAAGTCGCCTTGAACAGGAAGTCGCCGAGTTTTGCCGTGCGCAAACGGTACTTGCCGCTCAGGTCGATGCCGCTGGTGCGCTCGCTGGCGGCGTTGATCGGATTGACCACGATGGTGTTGATGGCGCCCGGATCCACCAGCGCATTGGCCGGATTGCGCTGCACGCGACTGAGCGCGTCTTGGCATGCCGATGAATGGATGTCGAGAGTGCCGCCGCGGCATGCGGCTTCGTCGCGCAGTAGTTTATCGGCGCTCAGCGTGGTGACCAGATCGTTGATGGTGATATTCCAGTAATCCAGCGACAGGTCGGCATCCTTGCTTGGCGACCAGACGAAGCCGAGTCCATAGGACTTGCCGTTTTCCGGCTTCAGATTGGGGTTGCCATTGCTGACGTAGTTGGAGCCCGGCGACATGCCGGCGTACTGGCAATTGGCGAGCGGCTGGCCGGACTGGGCGCAGCGCCAGTAGTCTGTGGTGGAGGAGTAGTAGCCGCGGGTTTGGGTCTGGAACAGATAGCTCATGTCCGGCGCGCGGAAGCTGGTGGCATAGTTGCCGCGCAGCAGCAGGCTGCTGGCGGGGCGATACTCCAGCCCGGCGCCATAGGTGAACTTCCCTTCGCTGTTGCCGGTGATCTCATAGCGGTCATAACGGCCGGACAGCGTCAGGTTGACCGGTTTGGCCAGCGGCAGCAGCAGCTCGGCCCCAAGCGCCTGGCGCGAGCGGGAGCCGCTGGCATTGATGGCTGGAGAAGCGTTGTAGAACACGCCCTGGTTCAGCCTTTGGTCCGGCTCGTTGCTGAAGCCCTGGCTGCCCCATTCCAGCAGGCCGGCCAATTTGGCCGGACCGGCCGGCAGCTGGAAGGCCTCGCCGCTGGCGCTGAGGCTCAGCACCTGCAGCCAGGATTTATTGTGGCTGACGCTATTGTCTATCAGGCTGGATGCCTGGGCCGGCGTCAGCGGCTGGTAGAAACGGCCGAGGTTGGGCGCGTAAATCGGCACGCCGCTGCTGTCGGTGCCGAGTTGGGGCCCCAGGAAATAGCTATTCACGCTGCTCAACAGCGCGGGTGTGGTGGTCTGGCTGGTGTAGAGCGAAGCGTTGTAGGCCGCTTCGTAATTCCAGCTGCCAATCAGATCGCCGCGCACGCCCAGGGTCAGGTTGGCGGCCAGATCATCCCACTTGCGGTTGTAATTGCTGGCGCCGCCCAGTTCCTCCGGCGCGAAGCGCTTGGCCCAGCTTTCATAATTGCCGGTGTTCTGGTTCAGGAAATAATTGCCCTGGCCCGCCGCCGCTGTCCAGCTGGGGCCGCGGGTGTTGTTCTCGGTGCGCTTGAAGCCGAGCATGGCATCGGTAAAGAATTCGGCGTGCGGGTTGAGCAGATAGTTGGCGCTGAAAAAACCGTTCTGCGTGGTTTGGCCGGTCTGGATCGTCCAGTAGGACGGCTTCAGCAGCCCGCTGGCGCAATAGCCTTTTTGGGCATTGCCTACGGTTTGTACGCTGCCTGCAAACATGCCGGCGAAGTTGCCGCAGGCGCTGCCCGCGTCCAGATAGCGTCCGCCTGCGATGCGCCGCGCCAGGATGGGAGCCGGCGCCTCGCCCTGCGCCGTGGCGTCCGACATGAAGCCGCGCTGGCGCGACCAGATCGGATTGCGCTGGCTCAGCTCCAGGCCGTAAATCACGTTCAGCTGATCCCAGCTTTTGCCGCCGGTCAGCTGCAGGCGGGCATTCTCGCCGCCATGATGCTCGGCGCCGCCGACTTTGAGGTTGAGGTTGACGCCATCGAGGTGCTTTTTCAGGATGATGTTGACCACGCCGGCGATGGCATCCGAGCCGTAGATGGCTGATGCGCCGCCGTTGAGGATTTCGATGCGGTCGATTAGCACCGATGGGATATCGGCCAAGTTGACGAAGTTGACTTGGCCATCGTAGGCGGTGGGATAGTCGGCCATGCGGCGGCCGTTGATCAGCGTCAGCGTATGGTTGGGGCCGAGCCCGCGCAGGCTGATCGCGTTGGCGGCGGGGGTAAAGGTGTTGCCGAAGTCCGCGCCCTGGGTGAAGCCGGTGTTTTGCGTCAGATTGTTCAGCGCGTCGTAGACATTGGTGTAACCCTGTTTTTCGATGTCGGCGCCGGTGAGGACGGTGACGCTGGTCGGGCCTTCCTTGGCCGAGCGCGCTATGCGCGATCCGGTGACGGTGATTTTGTCCAGCGCGTCGGGCTGGGAGTCGTCTGCGTGCGCCAAGCCGGTGTAAGACAGCAGGGCTGCTGCAATGACAGTAAAATGAAAATTAAACTGTGTTTTCACGGAATCTAACCAGGCTTGGCTGGTCCTATGCAAATTTCGGAAAACACAATTTAACACTATGTCATTTTTGTTTAGCCAATAATTATTGCAAAACTAATGACTTAGGAATATATCGCTTAGTTCAGAATGTCAGGATCAGCCGGGCGCCGCCGCCCAGGCTGCGGGCATAGCGCACGGTGCCGCCGTTGTTGTTGACCAGCTGGCGCACCAGCGCCAGGCCGATGCCGCGCCCTTTGGCCTTGGTGGAGTAAAACGGCGTGAAGATCTGTTCGATCTTGTCGTCCGCCACGCCGGGGCCGTTGTCGCTGACTTCCAGCTTCAGCCGGCCGCCGCGTCCCAGGCTGGCGCTGACAGTCAGCCTGGCCTCGGCCAGGTGGGCGGTGGCCTCGTAGGCGTTCTTGATCAGGTTGATCAAGGCTTGCTCCAGCTGCCCGCCGTCGGCTTTCAACTCCATGGCGGCCGACTCCACCAGGAAGACGGCCTGGCCGCCGCGGGCGCGCCAGGCGGGCGCGGTCAGCGCCTGCAGGCGTTCGAACAATTCGGCGATGTCGACGATTTCCGGGCTGGGGTCCGGCACGGCGGACAGATTGCGGTAGCTGGTGACGAAATCGGCCAGGCTGTCGGCCCGGCGGCTGATGGCGGAGAAAGCCAGCTCCAGCTCCTGGCGCAAATCGTCAGGCAGCGCCGGCGTGTCTTCCAGCATGCCGGCGGCGCTGCGCGAGAGCGAGGCCACCGGCGTCAGCGAATTCATGATCTCATGCGTCAGCACATGCACCAGTTGCTGCCAGGCCCGCAGCGTTTCCGCCTCCAGTTCGCTTTCCAGCGGCAGCACCGCCAGCAGCCGCTCGGGGCGGCCTTCTATCACCAGGCTGCTGGCCGAGGCCAGCGCCCGCTCCACGCCGCGCTCGGTTTCAAATCGTATCCAGCGGCGGTCGCTGCTTTGCTCCTGCAAGGCCTGATACAGGGCGGCGGGATCACGGCTGTTGCCGGGCGCAGTCAGTTTGCGGGCGCGGGCGTTCAGTGGTTCGACATGGTCGGCGCTGAGCCGGAACAAGGCCACTGGCGCGTGCTCCAGGCGGATTTCCGGCGGATGGACGGCCAGCGCAGATGGTCTGGGCGGTTCCGGCTCGGCTTCGGCAGCCGCCTGGACCGACAGCTTGCCCAGCAAGGCGCTGCTGCGCCATTGCCAGGCGGCCAGCAACAGCGCGGCCAACAGGCAGAGCACAAGCACGCGCGGGGCATCGCGGCATGCCATGGCCGTGGCGGCGATGGCGGCAAGGCCGGCGCTTTGCGACAGGATCAGGCCGCGCAGGCGCTCAAGCTTGAAGGCCATGTTTTTCCATCCGGCGATACAGCGCGGCGCGCGACAGGCCCAATAGCTTGGCGGCGTGACTGATGTTGCCGGCGGATTGCTCCAGCGCCTGGCGTATGGTCTGCCTTTCCTGTTCTTCCAGTTTCAGCCCGCCGGCTGGGGCCGCCAAAGGCGTTTCCATCGCCGGGACCCCGGCCAAATCGAAATCCGCCGCCTGGTAACGCTCGCCCTGGGCCAGAATGACCGCGCGTTCGCAGGCGTGGCGCAGGGCCCGCACATTGCCCGGCCAGTCATGCGCCTGCAAGCTTTGCTGCGCGGCTTCGGACAGCTCGCGCAAGGGCTTGCGGTATTGCTCGGCGTAATGGAGCAGGTAGTGTCGCGCCAGCAGCGGGACATCCTCACGCCGCTCGCGCAGCGGCGGCACGCGCAGCACGATGGTATTGAGGCGGAACAGCAGGTCGCGGCGGAAACATTGCGGATCATGCAGCTGGATTTCCGGCAGATTGGTGGCGCTGACCACCCGCACGTCCAGCGCTTCCGGCCGGTCTGCGCCCAATGGCGTGATCTGGCGGCGTTCCAGCGCGGTCAGCAGCCTGGCCTGGTTGGCCAAGGGCAGATTGCCTATCTCGTCCAGAAACAGCGTGCCGCCAGCCGCGCTCTGGAAGCGGCCTGTGCGGTCGGCGCGGGCGTCGGTGAACGCGCCCTTGCGGTGGCCGAACAGTTCGCTATCGAACGTCGATTCCGGCACCGCGCCCATGTCCACGCTTTGGAAGGGGCCATGACGCCGCTGCGAGGCGCGATGGATCGCCCGCGCCACCAGCTCCTTGCCGACGCCGTTTTCGCCCAGAATCAGCACATTGGCATCGGTGGGCGCCACGCTGGCGATCAGCGCGCGCAAAGTCCGCATCGCCGGCGATTGGCCTAGCAGTTCGTCGTCCGCCGCGTGGCTGGACGGTGACGCGGCTTGCAATGCGCGCAGCGCGCTGGCCACCGTCTGCAGCAGCTTGTCGTTTTGCCAGGGCTTGGTGATGAAGTCGCTGGCGCCTTGCTTCAGCGCGGCCACCGCCAGCGGCACGTCGGCATAGGCGGTCAAGGCGAAGACCTGCGGCGGCCGAGCCAGCGCGCGCAGCCTGGCCAGCATGGCCAAGCCTTCCGCGCCGTCTATCGCGCCGGGGGAGTAGTTCAGATCCAGCAGCACGATATCGGCTTGACGATGGCGTTGCCAAGCATCGAACAGCTGCGGATGCGGCAGGTGGACGAAGTCGGCATCGAGTTTGCGCAGCAGCATGCGCGCTGCTAGCGCGACGTCTTCGTCGTCTTCTATCAGCAAGATCACGGGGCGGCTCATCGGCCCACCTTTTAATTAGCACAAAGTCATGATGTTGCGTCGTCGCCGGCGGCTTGGCAAGTGCGGCGCTGTCCGCCGGGCGGACAGTGTCCGCTATCGGACGCCGATGGCTGTCCGGTTCCGGACGGTTTTGGGAGGCTGAATCAATTTTCCATTCATATTCAATGATTTAAATTCTGGCACGGAGCTTGCTGTGACAAGGGCATAGTCGAAGCGAGGTGATGTCATGAACCGCAAATTTCCCTGGATAGTGTTGGCGCTGTTTGCCGTTTTGGTCCTGATGGGCATCGTCCTGGAGGAGGCGTCGCTGTCTTTCGCCTGCCACCTGGGAGCGGGCGGCATGCGGGTGGCGGCCAATCTGGGCGTATTCAGTCTGAAACTGCAATTGTCCTGGCTGGCGGGAGGAGTGGCGTGAGCGAGGCGCATGCGGAGGCGCCGGTCAGCGGCGCGGCCATGGATGAGGTGGTGGCGCGCAAGCGCTGGAGCCGCGGCCGCCTGGCTGGCCTGGCCGCGCTGTTGTTGGCCTTGGGCGGCGCTGCGGCATGGTGGGCTTGGCAGCCGTCCGGATTGCGCGTGGCGGCGAGCGAGCTGCAGATCGCCACCGTCACCCAGGGCCGCTTCAGCGACGAGGTGATCCTGCGCGCCACGGTGCAGCCGGCGCAGTCGGTGCTGCTGGATCTGGTAGAGGGCGGCCGGGTGGACGAGGTGCTGGTTCACGATGGCGACAAGGTCAAGGCCGGCCAGGTGCTGTTGCGGCTGTCCAATCCGCAGCGCCAGCTGGACCTATTGGCGCGCAAGTCCGATCTGGCGCAGCAGTACGCCAATCTGTCGTCCACCCGCGAACAGTTGGAGGCGACGCGCAGCGACTACCGCCGCCGGCTAAGCGACCTGGCCCTGAAACTGAAGCAGCAGGAGCGCCAATACCGGCGCGATGCGACGCTGGCGGCGCAGGGTTTTATCTCCACCGCCGCGCTGGAGGATTCGCGCGACCGGCTGCAGCAGTATCGCGAAGACTACCGCGACGAGCAGCAGAGCCAGGCGCGCGAGCTGGGCATCAAGGCAAATGCGTTGCGGCAGATGCAGCAGGCGCAGGATGAGCTGAGCCGCGGCACAAAGATGGCATCGGACAGCCTGGCGGCGTTGTCGCTGCGCGCGCCCATGGATGGCCAGCTGACCAATTTCACCGCCCAGGTCGGCAGCTCGCTGAAGCCGGGCGACCGCGTGGGCCGGGTCGATGGGCAGGGCCGTTACAAGCTGACGGCGCAAGTGGACGAGTTCTATCTGGCGCGGGTGAAGCGCGGCCAGCAGGCCGCCATCGAGCTGGACGGCGGCGCGACGACGACCGCCAGAGTCAGCAATATCAATCCGCAGGTGCAGGACGGCCATTTCCAGCTTGAGCTGTTGTTCGACGCGCAGCCGGCCGGCGCGCTGAACGCGGGCCAGGGGCTGGACGGCAGGCTGATGCTGGGACAGGCGGTGTCGGGCTTGGTGTTGCCCAACGGCGCTTTCGTCAACGATACCGGCGGCGCATGGGCCATGGTGCTGAATGCCGACGGCAGCCGCGCCGAGCGCCGCGCCATCCGCCTGGGCCGCCGCAGCCAGACCCAGCTGGAAGTAGTGGACGGATTGAAGGCCGGCGAGCGGGTCATCGTCTCGTCTTACGCCGCCTTCGGCAAATACGCGCAACTGACGCTGCAATGACAAGGGAGAAGAAAACGATGATCAAGCTGAAGAACATCAGCAAGCTGCATATCGGCGGCGAAGTGCAAACCCGCGCGCTCAATGGCGTGGATCTGGAAATCGAGGCCGGCGAGTACGTGGCGGTGACCGGCCCGTCCGGCTGCGGCAAGTCCACGTTGCTGTCGCTGCTGGGCCTCTTGGACGTGCCCAATGGCGGCGAATACTGGTTCGACGGCCAAAACGTCGCCGGTTGGAGCGAATCGCGGCTCAACCAGCTGCGGCGCGGCCGCATCGGCTTCATTTTTCAGAGCTTCAACCTGATCGAGGAGCTGACGGTGCGCGAAAACGTGGCGCTGGCGCTGGAGTATTCAGACGTGCCGTCGGCCGAACGCAAGCAGCGCGTGGACGCGGCGCTGGAGCGGCTGGGCGTGGCCCATCGCGCCGGCCACCGTCCGTCGCAGTTGTCTGGCGGCCAGCAGCAACGGGTGGCCATCGCCCGCGCGCTGGTGTCGCGGCCGGCCTTGCTGCTGGCCGACGAACCCACCGGCAATCTGGATAGCGCCCACGGCGACGAGGTGATGAAAATGCTGCGGGAAATCAACGCCGACGGCACCACCGTGGTGATGGTCACCCACTCGCCGTCCCACGCCGCGCTGGCCTCGCGCACGATCAATATGCTGGACGGCCGCGTAGTGGTTGACGCCATCCAGCTGTAAGGAGACGGGCATGCATGAAATCCTGCGAGATTTTCGGGTCGGCTGGCGTTGGCTGATCAAGGAGCCGGGCTGGTCGGCGTTGGTGATCGCCGGCCTGGCGGTGGGCTTCGCCTGCTGCTTCCTGTTGATGGGCTACGCGCGCTATTCGCTGCAATACAACCAGCATCTGCAGGATAGGGAGCGGGTCTACCAGCTGGAGGCGCGCTTCAATCTGCCGGGCATGGATAACAAGTGGCTTAACGTCGCGCCTTTTCCCGCCGCTCAGGCGATGCGCGACGGCGGCTTGGTCGATCGGACCAGCATCGCCTGGAGCAGCCTGTTGGCGGTGCGGGTGGGACGGGCGGTCAGCATGCAGGAGGTGTTGCAGGTGGATCCTGACTTCGCCCACTTGTTCGAAGTCAAGGTGCTGGCGGGGGATCTGGCCGCGGCGTTGAGCCGGCCGGATCGGGTGGCGCTGACCGATGACAAGGCCAGGCAATTGTTCGGCAGCGCGGCTGTGGTCGGCAAGACGCTGCGCATCAACGGCGAGAACATCGTGGTGGCCGCCGTAGTGGCGGCGCCGCCGCCCACCTCCACCCGGAGCTATGACATTTTGGCGGCGCGCCATTTCTCGGTGATGGATGACAAAATGGCGCGGGCCATGCTGGATAACTGGGGCGGGGTGTCAGGCAGTGTCTATTTCCAGCCGCGCGCCGGCGTTTCCAGCGAGCAGGTGGTGGCCAAGCTGCAGCAGGCTTTCGAGCATTCCGCCTTCTCGCGCGGCTTGCCTCCGGAGTTTCGGCAAATGCTGAAGAACCGGCCCATGGTGACGTATGACGCAGCCTCGCTGGCCGATGTGTACCTGGACCCCAAGCTGGACTCCGGCCTGGGGGGCGACGGTCAAGACCATGCCAAACCGGGCGAGGTGTGGGGGCTGGCCGCCATCGGCCTGCTGATCCTGCTGCTGGCGGCGATCAATTACGTCAACTTGAGCACGGTGCGCACGATACGCCGCCAGCGCGAAATAGGCGTGCGCAAGGTATTGGGCGCCAGCGTGGGCCGCGTGGCCGGGCAGTTCCTGCTGGAGTCCGTGCTGGTGTCCGTGCTGGCGATGATGCTGGGTTTGCTGCTGGCGTGGCTGCTGCTGCCGGGTTTCGCATTCCTGATGCAACGTGAGTTGGCCGGCATGTTCACTCTGGGCAGCGTGGCGCTGGCCCTGCTGGCGGCGGTGGCCGTGGGCGGCTTGGCGGGCGCTTACCCGGCCTGGGTGGCGACGAGGGTGCGGGCTACGCAGGCGCTGTCTGGGCGAGATCAGCAGGAAACGGCGCGCGGCGTCTGGCTGCGCCGCGCCTTGACGGTGACGCAATTCGCCGTCGCCATGGCGCTGAGCGGCGTGACCTTGGCCATCGCTTGGCAGGCCTGGTATGGCAGCCGGCTGGACACCGGCCTGCAGGTGGAGGGGCTGCTGACCCTGCAGACTGGCAGCAGCGTCTCCGAGCGCGCGGCCCTGCGTACCGCGGTGGCCGCCTTGCCCGGCGTGCGCGGCGCGGCGCTGAGCGTCAATAACTTGGCCGACAGCAGCATGAACCTCACCAGCGTCAAGAACGGGGGCAGCTCGGTCAATCTGGAAGTGCGCAGCGTTGGCTGCGATTATCTGGAGACCTATTGCGTCAAGCTGTTGGCCGGGCATTTGCTGCCCGGCTGCGCCAGCCCGCAGGATGAGGCAAGGCGCGAGTGCGTGCTGAGCGCGTCTGGCGCGCGCGATCTGGGTTATGCCGCGCCGCAGTTGGCGCTGGGCAGAAAACTGCGGGCCGAAGGCTCTGGTGACGGCTGCATGGTGGTGGGTGTGGTGTCGGATATTCGCCTGCAGTCGGCGCATGAAAAAGCGCGTTCCTGGCTGTATTTGGCGAGCGGGCATGTCGCCGACGTGCTGTCCGTGCGTTTCCAGGGCAGCGAAGCCGCGGTGCGCGCGGGCATTGCCGGTTTGTGGCCGCGTTATTTCCCGGACTATCCCTTGAAGATGGAAAGCGCGCGTTACAGGCTGGATCAGCGTTACGCTTCTGACGCCAGGCAGGCGGGCCTACTGGCCGCGGCGGCTGGCGTCGCTTTGCTGATCGCTTCTTTTGGCATTTATGTGCTCGCCGCCTATTCCGTGCAGCGCATGGCGCGCGAAGTGGTGTTGCGCAAATTGCACGGCGCGGGCAAGGCCGCCATCGCCAGCCTGATCGGCCGGGAATTCCTGTGGGTGCTGCTGGCGGGCGCGGTCATCGGCTTGCTGCCGGCGTGGCTGTATATCCAGCAGTACATGGCCGGTTTCGTCGAGCGCGCGCCGATTGGTGGCTGGACGCTGTTATTGTCCTTGCTGCTATGCTTGGTGGTGGCGGCGCTGGCGGTGTGCCGCCATCTGCTGGCTGCCTTGAGCTTGCGTCCGGTATTGGCCCTGCGCGGTTGACAAGAAAATGGCCAGACCGGGCGCGCCTGGCGACGGTCTGGCCTGTATGGAATAGGGGAGAACACATGGCTTTCCTGCGAGGGGAAGATTTTCGCGTCGGCTGGCGCTGGCTGCTTAAAGAACCGGGCTGGTCCGCGCTGGTGATCGGCGGCTTGGCCATCGGCTTTGCCTGCTGCGTGCTGCTGTGGGCTTATGTCGCCTACTCTGTGCAGTTTGACCGGCATATCGCCGGGCGCGAGCGCGTTTACATGCTGAAGGCCAAGCCGAATATGGATGGCGTGCGCAATGACTGGCAGCAGGAAGTCCCAGTGATTGCAGGCCAGGTGCTGCGCGATCATGGCGTGGCGGAGCGGGTCAGCATGGCGATGGGCAACTTCGCGCCGGTGCGCGTGGGCAACGCGGTCAGCAATCGCTGGGTGACGCTGGTCGATCCGGATTTTGCCGAATTGTTCGAGCTGAAAACGCTTGCGGGAGACCTGCATCAGGCCTTGACCCGGCCCGACAGCGCCGCGTTGACCGAAGAAGAAGCGATGCGGATGTTTGGCACCGCCGCGGCGCTGGGCAAGACGTTTTCCGTAGCGGGCAAGCTGCAGACCGTGGCGGCGATTGTCGCCACCCCGCCGGCAACCGCCACCCAACGCTACGCCATTCTCGGCGGGCGGGTGAGCGGAATGGCCAGCGATGGCGTGTACGCCGACTTCTATACACACTGGTTCAGCTGGGGCGCGTCCTTGTATTTCCGTCTCAAGCCGGGGCATGAGGCGGCTGAGGTCGGGCCACTGCTGGCGCAAGCCTTGAAGCAATCTCCCAGCTATCGCGATCCCAGCCTTCAGGCGATTGAGGCCAAGCAGCAGGGGAGAAGCTTGATTGACTTCTCCGCGGTGAAGCTGCCGGATGTCTACTTGGACCCGGAACTCGATCAGAGCGCCGACCCGGCGCGCCATGGCAACCGCGCCATGCTGCTGGGCTGCGCCGCCATCGGCCTGCTGATCCTGCTGCTGGCAGCCATCAATTACATCAATCTGGCGACAGTCCGCACGATACGGCGCCAGCGCGAAATCGGCGTGCGCAAGGTGTTGGGCGCCGGCGTGGGGCGGGTGGCTGGGCAGTTCATCGCCGAATCGATGTTGATCGCGCTGGTGGCGGCTCTGCTTGGCCTGCTGTTGGCCTGGCTGCTGCTGCCCCTGTTCGGCCAACTGTTGCAGCGCGACCTGGCCGGCATGATAGGCTGGCGGAGTATTGCGCTGACGCTGCTAGGCGCCGCCGCGCTAGGCGGGCTCAGCGGCGTTTATCCGGCCTGGATTGCCGCCCGTGTGCGCGCGACCCAGGCTTTGTCCGGTCGCGATCAGCAGGAAACCCGCCAAGGCGTCTGGCTTCGGCGCGGGCTGACGGTGGTACAGTTCGGCATCGCCATGGGCCTGGCGGGGGTGACGCTGGCCGTGGCCTGGCAAACCTGGCATGGCACGCGTCTGCCGGCTGGGTTCGAGCGCGATGGGCTGCTGTTCGTGGCGGCGGGCGACGCCAATGCCAAGGATCTGGCGCAACGCAGGGTGCTGCGCGCGGCGCTATCGCGCCAGCCGCAAGTGGCGGCTCTGAGCTACGTGGATGGGCCGCCGGCTGGCGACAGCAACAACGCCAACAATTTCCGCCTGGCCGGCGGAACCTACCAGAACATGCGCTATCGCATGGTTGATTGCGGTTTTTTGCCGACCTATCGTCTGCCGTTGTTGGCGAGGGGGAGCGCCGCGGCATGCGACGGCAATGGCGCCGCGCGGCCCGGCGCGGGACTGGTCGTGTCCGAATCGGCCGCGCGTCGCCTGGGTTTCGCCTCGCCGCAGCAGGCCATTGGCCGCATTGTCGAGTCCGAGGCTTTTGCCGACGGCAAGAAGCCGATCAGCGCCGTGGTGGCGGATATCGCCGAGCAAACCTCGCGTGAACGGGCGATTCCGATGGTGTATTTCGTGATTGGCTCGCAAAACCCCTATGCCAGCACGCTGGCGATACGCTACCGCGGCAGCGAGTCCGCCATGCGGCAGGCCTTGGCCGAGCTATGGCCGCGCTACTTTCCGGATTATCCCTTGCTGCCGGTCAGCGCCGGCCAGCAACTGGACAAGCGCTACGGCCAGGACATCCGCACAGCGCAGTTGCTGGCGATTGCCTCTGCGGTGGCCATGCTCATCGCCGCCTTCGGCATTTATGTGCTGTCGGCATACTCGGTGCAGCGCATGGCGCGGGAGGTGGTGCTGCGCAAGCTGTATGGCGCCGGCGGCCTGGCGATTGCCGGGCTGGTCAGCCGCGAGTTCCTGCTGGTGTTGGCGGTCAGCGCGGCGCTGTCGCTGCCGCCAGCCTGGCTGTTCATTCGCCACTATCTGGCTGGTTTTGTCGCCAGGGCACCGATTGGCGGCTGGACGCTGTTATTGTCCTTGCTGCTATGCCTGGTGGTGGCGGCGCTGGCGGTGTGCCGCCATGTGCTCGGCGCCATGCGGCTGCGGCCGACGCTGGCATTGCAAAGTTAGGCGGCGGGGCGGCGCAAGCCGCCTGCGTTCCGGCGTGGAAACGCGAAAAAGCCCAGCATTTTGCAATGCTGGGCTTTTTCTGAATCCTGGCGTCCCCACGGGGAATCGAACCCCGGCTACCGCCGTGAAAGGGCGGTGTTCTAACCGCTAAACTATAGGGACAGCTGGCGCACCCGGAGCGATTCGAACGCCCGACCCTCTGGTTCGTAGCCAGATACTCTATCCAACTGAGCTACGGGTGCGTATTGTGGCGTCCCCACGGGGAATCGAACCCCGGCTACCGCCGTGAAAGGGCGGTGTTCTAACCGCTAAACTATAGGGACATGCCTGGCGCACCCGGAGCGATTCGAACGCCCGACCCTCTGGTTCGTAGCCAGATACTCTATCCAACTGAGCTACGGGTGCGCTGTGTCGCGAGACGTTGTGTCTTGCGAGAGACCGGATAATACAGAGGTGAAATATGGGTGTCAACACAGCGTAGGATTTTTTTTATAAAGCCGGTAAACTGGCCGCCTGTTCCTGTCGCGGCAGGCCAACATTTTGAACTAAACGTCATGATTCATGGCTGCGCCAAGGAAAGCGAAGCGAGATTGAATACCCTGTTTGAACAGCCTTGCGCCATTGTCGATCTGGAAACCACCGGCGGCGACATCGCCCGCGACCGCATCACCGAAGTCGGCCTGGTGCTGGTGGATGGCGAGCGCGTCGAGCGCCTGTCCTGGCTGGTCAATCCCGGCCAGCCCATCCCGCCCTTCATCGAAAACATGACCGGCATCAGCAATGAAATGGTGGCTGCCGCGCCGCCGTTTGCCGAACTGGCCGACGAATTGCTGGCCCGCCTGCAAGGGCGTCTGCTGCTGGCGCACAATGCCCGTTTCGATTACGGCTTCCTGCGCAACGAATTCCGCCGCTTGGGCCGCCGTTTTCAGGCGCGCGCGCTGTGCACGGTCAAGCTGTCGCGCCGGCTGTACCCGCAGCATTTCAAACATAGCCTGGATAGCCTGATCGCCCGCCATGGCATAGACATGCCTGAGCGCCACCGCGCCCTGGCCGACGCCGAGGCGGTATACCGCTTCATCGGCATCGCCAGCCGCGAGCTGGGCGCGGACAAAGTGGCGCATGAGGCGGCGCAATTGTTGTCGCAACCTGCCGAAGTCTCCAGCCTGCCGGCGGAATTGCAGCGGCAGATCGAAGACATGCCGGATTCCGCCGGGGTGTATGCCTTGTTCGGCGAGGATAGCCGGGCCTTGTATGTGGGCCGCGCGCCCAATTTGTACCGCAAGACGCTGGGGCATTTCGCCGAGCGCAAGCCCAGCCGCCACGAAGTGCGGATAGACGAGCCGGTGGCCCGGGTGGAATGGCGCGAGTGCTTGAGCGAGTTTGGCGCGCAGTTGCTGGAGCTGCAGTGGCTGGGGCGTTTGCAGCCGGCGCACAATCCGCGGGCCAGGATGATGGGCGAGGTGTGCACCTTGCAGCTGCAGACTGGAGCCGACGGCTTTGTCCGCCCGTTGACGGTGTCGGCGCGCGATATCGATTTCAGCCGCACGGCGGATTTGTACGGCCTGTTCCGCAATGCGCGCGAGGGCCGCAAGGCGCTCGCGCAGATCGCCTTGGCTCAGGGCCTGTGCCAGTCCGTGCTGGGGGTGGAGCAGGTGACCAGCCGCAAAGGCATGCCCTGCGCGGCCTACCAGATCGGCCGCTGCCGCGGCGGCTGCGTGGGCCAGGAGGCGGTGGACAGCCACAATGCTCGTCTGTTGTCTGCTCTGCAGCGGCTGAAGGTCAAGCCGTGGCCGTTCGAGGGCGCCATCGCGGTGCAAGAGCGCGACATCGTGTGCGGCGACGTGGTGGAACATCTGTTCGACCGCTGGTGCTACCTGGGCAGCCGCCGCAATGGCGGGGCGCTGGAAGGCGAGCCGGCATTCGATCTCGATTACTACAAGCTGCTGGAGAGCGAGCTGCGCAAGCCGGACCGCGAATTGCGCATGCTGTAAACAGAAAAGGCAAGCTGCGCAGCTTGCCTTTTTGATGTCCGATGGCCGAGGTTTATTCGTGCATTGCCAGGTAGCCGCGCAGCCGGCTTTCAATGATGCGCGGGTTTTCGCCGTTGGCGATGGCGACCACGCCTTCCACCACCAGCTCCTTCATGGCGACCTCGGCAGCCACCAAGTGCTTCAGCTTGTTGCCCATCGGCAGGAAAAACAGGTTGGCCGAGCCGACGCCGTATACGGTGGCGACGAAGGCCACGGCGATGCCGCCGCCCAGCTTGGACGGGTCCGACAGGTTTTCCATCACGTGGATCAGGCCCAGCACGGCGCCCAGAATGCCCATGGTCGGCGCATAGCCGCCGGCCGATTCCCAGATGCGCGCGGCCTGCTTGCGGGCATGCTCGAACATGCTGATTTCCACCTCCATCACCGCGCGCAGCGTTTCCGGCTCGGTGCCGTCCACCAGCATCTGCAGCGCCTTCTTGGTGAAGGGATCGCGCTGCTGGGCGATCATGCCTTCTAGCGACAGCAGGCCGCCCTTGCGCGAACCCTGGCTCCAGCTGACCACTTCGCGGATCATTCGTTCGTGGTCGAAGTTGGGCGGGCGGAATACCCAGCGCAGCATGCGCAGGCCGGCCATGAATTGCTTGGGCGTGCTTTGCAGCATCACCGCGCTGGTGGTGCCGCCGATGACGATCATGAAAGCCGTCAGCTGCATCAGCGAGCCGATGCTGCCCCCTTCGATGGCTTGCCCCGCAATAATGGCCGTCAAGCCCATCACCACTGCGATTAAACTGATCTTGTCCACATGGTTTCCGTTATTGATCTGGTCTGAAATCCGGCGCCTTAATCACCGAACTCTCCCTTACAGCCAGTCTTTCAGTTTGGCGCGCAGCCGGGCGATGGCCTGGCTGTGCAATTGGCAGACGCGGGACTCGGTGACGCCGAGCACCGCGCCGATTTCCTTCAGGTTCAGTTCCTGCTCGTAATACAGCGCCATCACCAGTTGGTCGCGCTCCGGCAGCAGCTTGATGGCGGAGATCAGCTGCTGGCGGAAGCTGTCGTCCGATAGCGCGGCCAGCGGGTCCGGCGAGTCATCATCGGCGACATTGGCTACAGGATTATGGCCGTGCTCGTCGTCGCCGCTGTTGAAGTCCTCGAAATGCAGCAGCGTGGTGCCTTTGCATTCTCCCAGCATTTCCTGGTATTGCTCCAGCTCCATGCCCAGTTCGGCGGCGATTTCCGATTCCAGCGGCGCGCGCCCCTGCAGCTGTTCCAGCTTGCAGATGGCTTCCTCGATCTGTCGCGAGTTGCGCCGCGCCTGGCGCGGCAACCAGTCTTCGCGGCGCAGCTCATCCAGCATGGCGCCGCGGATGCGCTGGCTGGCGAAGGTTTCGAACATCACGCCCTGGGCCGGGTCGAATTGGCGCGAAGCCTCGATCAGGCCGATCATGCCCACTTGGATGAGGTCGCCCAACTCCACCGAGGCAGGCAGCCGGGCGATCATGATGCTCGCCAGCTTGCGCACCAGCGGCGCGTAGGCCTCCACGTCGATCTCGACGCTGGGGGCGGCTGCGACGTAGCCCGATCGGCGGAAGGACGGGTTCATAACAGTTTGGCTCCATCCGCCTCGGCCCAATCGCGCGAGGCGGCAATCAGCAAGTCCATGTATCCGGTGCTGTCACGCACGGTTTCCGGCGCGTCCCATTGCAGCAGGACCGCAGCCAGCTGCGAGAAGGCGGCGGCGGCCTCGCTGTCCGGAAACGCCTCCATCAGCGGGCGGTGCAGCGTCTGGCTGCGTCGCACCGCATTGTCGTGCGGCACGAAGCCCACCCAGCGCAGCGAGACCGTCAGAAACTCGCTGGCCACCGCCGACAGCCGGGTGAACAGCTCGCGCGCTTCGTCCAGATGGCGCGCGCGGTTGATCAGCACATTGAAGCGCTGGCGGCCATAAAGGCTGGCCAGCCGCTTGATATTAGCGTAGGCGGTGGTCAGAGAATCGGCATCCGGTGTTAATACCAAAATCAGATTGTCGGCCACGCTGGCAGGGATCGCGTCCTGGCTTGGGTTAGGCGCATCGATCAGCAGGGCGGAGGCATCGCGCTCCAGCGCGCCGAACTCGCTGCCCATCCTCAGCCACAATTGGGCGGAAAACAGCGCGCGCTGCTCCGGCCGCGCGTACAGATTGATCAGCTGCACGCCCTGGCGCGACAGAATCATCATTTCGTCCAGCCCGCCCACGCTGGTCACCTGGCTTTCCAGGGTGGCGGTGGCGGGGACGCCCAGCCGGCGCGTCTGCACCTGGCCCAGGCAGCAGTCTACCACCAGCGGCCGCAGCCCGGCGTAGGCGAGTCCCAGCGACAGCTCGGTCACCACCGTGGTGGCGCCGGCGTGCGGCGAGCCGATGAAGGCGAAGCTGGGGGCGCGCTTCTGTTGCGCGGCGAGCAAGCGGAGACTGGCGGCTTGGTCCTGCATCTCTTACAACCAACCTGACTGGGCGGCGTTCATGATGGGCAGTTCGTCCCCCTGCAGCGAGAACGGCGAGCCGATCTGTTGCGCCCGCATCGCGCGGTCCACCAGGAAGGCGGCATTGGCGGAGTGCAAGTCCTCCGGCACGCGCTGGCCGTTGGTGATGTAAAACAGCTTCAGGCGATTGCGGATGATCACGTCCAGGCTCGGGCCTTGCGCCACGGCTTCGTCAATCTTGGACAGGATGCAGCCGGTCAGACCCTCGCCGCGGTAACGCCGCACCACGTCTTCCAGCGTGTGGCCATCGGTGTTGGCGGCCAGGAGCAGCAGCCGTTCGATGGGCCGGCCGGCGGTGCGCAGCATGTCGATCTGCGCCAGCACCCGGGCGTCGCGCTGCCCCATGCCCACGGTGTCGATGAAGACGATGTGGCGATTGGACAGGTCGGCCAGCGTCAGCTGCAGATCTCCCTCGTTCTGGATGGAGAACACCGGCACGCCGAGGATCTTGCCGTAGATGCGCAGCTGGTCCTGCGCGCCGATCCGGTAGCTGTCGGTGGTGATCAGCGCCACGTGCTGGGCGCCGAAGCGCATTGTCGCCCGCGCCGCCAGCTTGGCCACCGTGGTGGTCTTGCCGACGCCCGTCGGGCCGACCAGCGCGAAGATGCCGCCGCGGTCCATCACTTCGCGGTCGGCGTCGGCGCACTTCAGGTTATGCACCAGGGCGGAGCGCGCCCATTTCACCGCCACTTCGCCCTGATACTGCGCCGGCATTTTTTCGATCAGCTGTCGGATCAACTGGGCGGAGAAACCCATCGCCAGCAGGTGCTTGAACAATTCGATGCGGTTGGGCGCCTTGCCTTCCATATCGGACCAGGCGAAGCTGGCCAACTGGCTTTGCAGCAGGCTGCGGAGCAGCTTGATCTCGTCGCCGATCAGTTTCAATTCCTGCGCCATCTGCTCCGGCTCCTCCCCATTGGCATGCGTTGGCGGCGCGATGTCTAGCCGAGGCGGCGGCGAGGCGGGCGCGGCGCGCGGCGCTTGGGCCACAGCCGGCGCAGGCTGCGCGGGCATGGCCGGGGCTTGATATTGCGGCGCCATGGCGGGGGCCGGCTGCGGCGGCGCATAAACCGGCTCCAGCCGCGGCTGGACCGCGTCTACGCGCGGCGGGGCCGGGCTTTCTAGCGGCTCCACCGGCATGGCGTAAGTGCGGGCGATGGCCCGGTTCATGGCGTTGCCGTTGACGGCAGGGGGAATAGGGGCCGGTTGTTGCGGCCGGTTGACCACCGGCGGGGCGTTGCGCGGCGGATGCTTGCTGCTGGAGGTGGACAGGGTGCTGGCGAGGTTGGCGACGTCGGAATCGGCCACCGCCATGATTTCCACGCCGCCGCCCATGGTGGGGCGATTGGACAAAATGAGGGCGTCCGCCCCCAGTTCTTCGCGAACTTGCCTGAGTGCGTCTCGAGTGGTCTTCCCGAAGAACTTTTTCACCACCATTGTCGATTAGCCCTTGCTGCCACCTATTACCGCAATTATACGAATGGATTTATTGTCTGGAATCTCATTATGCGAAATCACACGCAGCTGCGGCAATGCCCGACGCAAGAAGCGGGCCAGTAGCGGCCGCAAGCCCGGCGCCGTCAGCAATACCGGATTGTACCCTTGAATTTCCACTTGCTCGGTCTGTTGTGCGGCGCTGGACAGCAGATTTTCCGCCAAGCCCGGCTCCAGTCCGCCGCCGGCCTTGGATTGAACCGCCTGCATCAGCACGTTTTCCAGCTGCGGCTCCAGCGTCATCAGCGGCAGTTCCGATTCGCCGGGGAACAGCTGCTGCACGATGACGCGTGACAACGCGGTGCGCACCGCGCTGGTCAGCTCGTCTATGTCCTGATTCTGCGGGATATGATCGGCCAGCGTTTCAATGATGGTGCGGAAGTCGCGGATGTGGATGCCATCGGTCAGCAATTGCTGCAGCACTTTCTGCAAGGTGCCCACCGGCACCACCTTGGGCACCAGGTCTTCAATCAGTTTCGGCGATTCCTTGGCCTGATGGTCGATCAGCGCCTGCACTTCTTCGCGGCCGAGCAATTCCGCGGCATGGGTCTGCAACAGGTTGGAGATGTGGGTCGCCACCACGGTGCTGGCGTCGACCACGGTGTAGCCCAGGCTTTGCGCTTCCTCGCGTTTGCCGGCGTCTATCCACACCGCCGGCAGGCCAAAGGCAGGATCGGTGGTCGGTGTGCCGCCGATCTCGCTGGTGACGCGCCCGGGATTGATCGCCAGGAACTGTCCGATGAAGGCCTCGCCCTGGCCGACTTCCACGCCTTTGAGCAGGATGCGGTAGGCGCTGGGCTTGATTTCGAGGTTGTCGCGGATGTGGACCGGCGGCACCAGGAAGCCCAGGTCCTGGGCGATCTTCTTGCGGATGCCGCGGATGCGGCGCAGCAGCTCGCCATCCTGCGAGCGGTCCACCAGCGGGATCAGCCGGTAACCGACTTCCATGCCCAATTGGTCGACATGCTGCACATCGTTCCAACCGACCTCCGCCGCTTGTTGCTCCGGCGCCGGCGCCGGCTGGGCGGCCTGCAGTTCCTTGGCCAGTTGCTGTTTGTTGCGGTTCTCCATCGTCCGCGCCAGCGCCAGCAGACAGCCGGCGATCAGCAGGAAGGACAGATGAGGCATATTGGGGACCAGGCCTATCATGCCGATCACCGCCGAGGTGATGTACAGCACCTGCGGCTTGGTGAACAGCTGGGTCAGGAACTGCTCCGACATGTCCTGATCGGTGCCGACGCGCGTCACCACGATACCGGCGGCGGTGGAGATGATCAGCGCCGGGATCTGCGCCACCAGGCCGTCGCCTATGCTCAGCAGGGTGTAGGTTTCCGCCGCCTGGCCCACTGGCAGGTCGTGCTGCACCACGCCGACGATCAGGCCGCCGATGACGTTGATCAGGATGATCAGGATGCCGGCCATGGCATCGCCGCGCACATATTTGGAGGCACCGTCCATGGCGCCGAAGAAGTTGGCTTCCTCGGCGATGGTGGCGCGGCGTTTGCGCGCATCGTCCTCGCCGATCAGGCCGGCGTTGAGATCGGCGTCGATGGCCATCTGCTTGCCGGGCATCGCATCCAGGGTGAAGCGGGCCGAGACTTCGGCGATCCGGCCGGCGCCCTTGGTGATCACCACGAAGTTGATGATGGTGATGATGATGAACACCACGATGCCGATGGCGACATTGCCGCCCACCAGAAAGTGGGAAAACGATTCGATCACCTTGCCGGCGGCGTCCGGGCCGGTATGGCCCTCCAGCAGCACCACGCGGCTGGAGGCCACGTTCAGCGACAGCCGCAGCATGGTGGTGATCAAGAGCACCGACGGGAAGGACGAAAAGTCCAGCGGCTTGCGGACATTGATGCCCACCAGCAGCACGATTACCGACACCGCGATGTTGAAGGTAAAGAAGATGTCGAGCAGCACCGGCGGCAGCGGCAGGATCATCATCGTCAGGATGAGGATGATCAGCAGCGGCCCGGCAAGCTGGGCGATCTTCATGTTTCGCAGTATTTGGAGGATGGCGTCCATGCTGGCTTATCGGCTTTCTTCTGGCGCCGAATCTTGCGGACGTTTGCTGTACGGGTCAAGCTCCTCGGGCACATCCAACTGGTCAGGGAACACCGGAGCCGCGCCGCCGACCGACTGGTATTGCTGCAGCTGGAACACATAGGCCAGCACCTGGGCCGCCGCCGCGTACAGCGCGGCCGGGATGTCTTCGCCCAGTTCGGCATTGAAATACAGCGCCCGGGCGAAACGCGGCGACCGCATCACCGGCACCCGGCTGTCCTTGCCGGTGTCTATGATCTTTTCCGCCAGTTTCAGCGAGCCCTTGGCCACCACCTGCGGCGCGCGCATGCCGTCTTCGTACTTCAGCGCGACCGCGAAGTGGGTTGGGTTGGTGACGATCACGTTGGCCTTGGGCACTTCCTGCATCATGCGCTTGCGCGCGGCTTCGCGCTGCATCTGGCGGATGCGGCCCTTCACTTCCGGCGAGCCTTCCGCCTCCTTGTATTCCTGCTTGACCTCTTCCTTGGTCATCCTGAGTTTCTTGTAGTAGCTCCACAGTTGATAGGGAACATCGATCGCCACCAGCAGTATCATCGCCGCGGTGACGATGAAGAAGGTGTGGATGATCATGTCGGTCATCTTCAGGATGGCGGCTTCCAGCGGCATGGCGATCAGACCGATGATCTCATCCCGCTCTTTCCAGATGTACCAGGTGGCGATGCCGCCGATCAGCAGGCTTTTCAGAATGGCTTTCAGGCCCTCGGTGGCGGCATTCAGCGAAAAGAGGCGCTTGATGCCGGGCAGGGGATTGAGCTTGCCGAAATTCGGCTCCAGCGCCTTGGTGGTGAGATTCCAGCCGCCCACCAGGGTGGGGATGAACAGGGCTACCAGCACCAGCCCGCCGAAAAACGGCGCCAATTGCGACAGCGCGCCGAAGATCGCTTCCTTGAATTGACGCAGCGCCGGCTCGGTGTTCTGCACGGTGCTTTGATTGAAGGTGAGCAGTTGCCGCATGGTTTCGCGCAGGAAAACGGCCATCTTGCCGCCCAGCACCATCAGCAGGGAAACGCCGGCCATGGTGATGGCGAACGTCGACAATTCCCGCGATCGGGGAATATTGCCGTCTTCTCGAGCCGTTGACAGCCGTTTGGCTGACGCGGGTTCGGTGCGTTCGAGGTCAGAGTCTTCTGCCATGGGCTCGTTTCAGTTTTGCTTTAATAATGCTTTTGTCTTGATTTTAAAATGAATGTTAGCGTATGCCGGGCCGCTCCGGCCAGTGTTACAATCTGGGCCTTTGGTTTTGCCGCCTTGGCGGAGTGGGGAAAATCGACATGCAACAGTACCTCGACCTGATGCGCCATGTGCTGGAACACGGCCATGACAAGGCCGACCGCACCGGCACCGGCACCCGTTCGGTGTTCGGCTACCAGATGCGTTTCGATCTGCAGGACGGCTTTCCGCTGGTCACCACCAAGAAGCTGCATCTGAAATCGATCATCCATGAGCTGCTGTGGTTCCTGTCCGGCGACACCAATATCCGTTATCTGAAGGAAAACGGCGTATCGATCTGGGACGAGTGGGCCGACGAGAACGGCGACCTTGGCCCGGTGTACGGCTATCAATGGCGCAGCTGGCCGGCGCCGGATGGCCGCAGCATAGACCAGATCAGCCAGCTCTTGGACATGATCAAGAAGAATCCGGACTCGCGCCGGCTGATCGTATCGGCGTGGAATCCGGCGCTGGTGGACCAGATGGCGCTGCCGCCGTGCCACAGCCTGTTTCAGTTTTACGTCGCCGACGGCAAGCTGTCCTGCCAGCTTTATCAGCGCTCGGCCGATATTTTCCTCGGCGTGCCGTTCAACATCGCCAGCTATGCCTTGCTGACCATGATGGTGGCGCAGGTCTGCGGCTTGCAGCCAGGCGATTTTGTCCACACCCTGGGCGACGCCCATCTTTACAGCAACCATCTGGAGCAGGCCAGGCTGCAATTGACGCGCGAGCCGCGCCCGCTGCCGACCATGAAACTGAATCCGGCAGTCAAAGACCTGTTCGCCTTCACGTTCGAGGACTTCGCGCTGGAAGGCTATGATCCGCATCCGCACATCAAGGCGCCGGTGGCGGTATGAGCGAGGCGAGCAAACCGATGCTGACGCTGGTGGCCGCGATGGCCGCCAACCGCACCATAGGCATCAACAACGCGCTGCCCTGGCATCTGCCGGAAGACCTGAAGCATTTCAAGGCGGTGACCTTGGGCAAGCCGGTGATCATGGGCCGCAAGACCTGGGACTCGATTGGCCGGCCGCTGCCGGGGCGCCGCAATATCGTGGTGACGCGCCAAGCCGACTGGCGCGCGGACGGCGCGGAAGTGGCCCATTCCCTGGAGGAAGCGCTGGCCTTGGCCGGCGCGGTGGACGAGGCCTGCCTGATCGGCGGCGCCGAGTTGTACCGCCAGGCGCTGGCCATCGCCGATAAGCTGTGCCTGACCGAGATCGGCCAGGCTTTCGACGGCGACGCACATTTTCCGGCGTTTTCCGCCGCTGACTGGCGCGAGACCGCGCGCGAGCCGACGGTGGGCGCCAACGGGCTGGCTTACGCCTTTGTCGAGTACCTGCGCCGCTGACTCAGCGTATTCGCGAGACGCCGCGCCTGTGGATTATCTGGCCGGAAGCGTTTGCTTCCGGCTTTGTCATTTGCAGAAGCGGAATGTCTTTATGATCAGCCCTAATCATTTATCATTGATAACGTTATTTTTTTGATCTAGACCTGATGAAAAGCGTTTAGCGCGTGTTCAAACGCTCAAATCAATAACAACGCCGGCCTGGCCGGCCTCGCGCCCGCAGCCTGACTGCGCCGCGCCTTCTGCATGGTATTCGTGGCCTGAAATCCTATCCGATACAGGAGCACGAGAATGGCGCGCATCTCCACCCCCATCAGCGAGATCAAAGAGCATTACGAAGTCGTGGTGATCGGTTCCGGCTACGGCGGCGGCATTGCCGCTTCCCGCATGGCGCGGGCGGGCCGCAGCGTCTGTCTGCTGGAGCGCGGGCGCGAGATCGTTCCCGGCGAATACCCGGCCACGCTGGCCGAAGCCACGCCGGAATTCCAGGTGCACCATCCGGACGGCCATCTCGGCTCGCGCACCGGCTTGTATGATCTGCACGTCAATCCGCAGCAGAACGTCATGGTGGGATGCGGCCTGGGCGGCACCTCGCTGATCAACGCCAATGTCTCGCTGCAGCCGGAGCCGCAGGTGTTTGAAGATCCGCGTTGGCCGCGCGCGGTGCGGGAGCACGCCGACACCCTGCTGAAAGACGGC
Organism: Chromobacterium sinusclupearum; assembly: GCF_002902845.1. GTDB lineage: Bacteria > Pseudomonadota > Gammaproteobacteria > Burkholderiales > Chromobacteriaceae > Chromobacterium > Chromobacterium sinusclupearum. The sequence goes on along the minus strand of NZ_PPTF01000019.1, from coordinate 86,725 downwards.
TTCGCCCGCGCTCAGGAGATGCTGCGGCCCAATCCCTATCCGGACACGGCTCCGCCCTTGCCCAAGCTGCAGGCCAACCAGAAATCCTCGGAGCGGCTCAAGGACAAGCACAGTTTCTATCGGCCGCCGATCAACGTCACTTTCGAGCCGTTTCCGGACGATCTCAATCACGTCGGCGTGGAGCAACAGCCGTGCAATTACTGTGGCGACTGCGTTTCCGGCTGCAACAACAAGGCCAAGAACACCACGCTGATGAACTATCTGCCCGACGCCTGCAATCATGGCGCGGAAATTTTCTGCCAGGCCTCGGTGCGCTATCTGCAGCGCGACGGCGACGGCTGGATCGTGCATTACCAGTACGTGGGCACCGGCCGGGAACAATTCGACGCGCCGACGCTGTTCGTCAAGGCCGACATCGTCATCCTGTCCGCCGGCACCCTGGGCTCCACCGAGATCCTGCTGCGCTCGCGCGATCAAGGACTCGCGCTGTCCGGCGAGCTCGGGAAGCACATGAGCGGCAACGGCGACATCCTGGGCTTCGGCTACAACAACGACGACAAAATCAACGGCATCGGCTTCGGCAGCCATTCGGGCAAGGACATCGGTCCAGTGGGGCCCTGTATCACCTCCATCATCGACATGCGCGACGAGACCGACTGGCGCAAGCGCATGGTGATAGAGGAGGGCTCCATTCCGGGCGCGATAGGCGTTGCCATGGTGCCGGCGATGGCGGCGGCTTCGGCGGAGCTGGGGCAAGCGGCGGAGAGCGGGCCGCTGGCCAAGCTCAAATACCTTGCGCGAGAGGCGGAAAGCGCCTTGCGCGGGCCCTATCACGGCGCGATGAACCGGCTGCAGACGTATCTGATCATGAGCCACGACGATGGCGCAGGCACCATGGCGCTGGACGAGCATGACCAGTTGAAGCTGGAATGGCCTGGCGTGGGCGAGCAGCCCAATTTCGAGATCGGCAACGCGCGGCTGCTGGAGTCGACCCGCGCGCTGGGCGGCATCTATGTGCGCAACCCGATCTGGACCGACCTGTTTCGCCACAGCCTGATCACCGTTCATCCGCTGGGCGGCTGCGTGATGGGCGAGGACGCGGCCCAGGGCGTGGTCAACCACAAGGGCCAGGTGTTCAGCGGCGCGGCTGGAGACGCGGTCTATCCGGGGCTGTATGTCACCGATGGTTCCGTGATCCCCACCTCATTGGCGGTCAATCCCTTGCTCACCATCTCCGCGGTCAGCGAGCGGGCGATGGCCTTGTTGGCGGCCGATCGCGGCTGGACCATAGACTATGCCTTGCCGTCGGCGCCGCGCCGGCGTCAGTCGCCCGCCAAACCCGGCATCGAATTCACCGAGACGATGAAGGGCTTCTTCTCCACCGCCCGCCGCCAGCCGGCCGGCACCGATCTGGCGGCCTACCAGGCGGCGTATCAGGCTGGCAAGGATGCGGGGTCGAACATGGGCTTCACGGTCACCGTGCGCTCGGACGATCTGGATCAACTGATATCGAACCCGCAACACCCGGCGACCATTGTCGGCACCCTGGACACGCCGGCGCTGTCGCCGCGGCCGTTGACCGTCACCCACGGCGTATTCAATCTGTTCGAAACGTTTCCCGATCAGGTGGGCGTGCGGCACATGAACTACAAGATGCGGCTGACGGCGGAGGACGGCGCAGAATACTTCTTCAGCGCCTTCAAGTCCGTGCCGAGCAACCACAGCGTGCTGCAGGCGTGGTCCGATACCAGCACCTTGTACGTCACCGTGTATCGCGGCGGGGATGAGGGCGGAGAAGTGGTGGGCAGCGGCGTGCTGCATATCGAGCCGGCGGATTTCGCGCGGCAGATGACCACGATGAAGGTGCTCAATGTGGAGAGCGAAGCCGAGCGGCTCAAGCAGCTGGCGCGCTTCGGGGAATACTTTGCCGGCGTGCTGTGGGACAGCTACGGCGGGGTGCTGGCGCCCAATGTCTATTTCAACCCGGACGCGCCGCCGCGCAAGAAGCGGCCGTTGAACGTCGGCGCGCCTGAGGTCGTGTTTTTTGCGACCGACGACGGCGTCCATCTGCGCCTGACCCGCTACCAGGGCGGCGGCAAGGGGCCGGTCATGCTGGTGCATGGCCTGGGCGTGGGCTCCAATATCTTTTCCACCGACACCATCCCCACCAATCTTGTGGAGTACCTGTACCAGCGAGGCTACGATGTGTGGCTGCTGGACTTCCGCGTCAGCATCCTGCTGGACGCCAGCAAGCAACAGTGGGACGGCGACCAGGTGGCCCGCTACGACTTCCCGGCGGCGATCCGGCAGATCCGGGAGCGGACCGGCGCACCCGATGTGCAATGCGTGGTGCATTGCTACGGCGCCACCACCTTTTTCATGTCGCTGCTGGCCGGTCTGGAGGGCGTGCGTTCGGTGGTGTGCTCGCAGATCGCCGCAGACATCGTGGTGCCGCCGGCCACCAAGGTCAAAACCGGGCTGCATCTGCCGTCGGTGCTGGACAAACTCGGCGTGCATTCGCTGACGGCCTACACCGCTTCTGACTCGAGCTGGTTCGAGAAGCTGTACGACGCCGCGCTGAAGGACTACGCGCTGGAGGAGGCGCAGGGCTATTGCGACAACCCGGTGTGCCACCGCATCACCTTCATGTACGCGTCCCTGTACCGGCATGCCACGCTGAACGAAACCCTGCATGACAATCTGCACGAACTGTTCGGCATCGCCAATATGCGCACGATGGAGCATCTGGCGCGCATGTGCCGCGAAGGCCGGCTGGTGGCGTTCGACGGCGCCGATGTCTACATGCCGCATTTCGAGCGGCTGCAGCTGCCGATTCTGTTCATCAGCGGCGCGGACAACGAGTGTTACCTGCCGGAGAGTACCCAGCGCACCTACGACAAATTGGTGGAGCGCTATGGGCCGGAGCGTTACAGCCGCGTGGTGGTGCCGGGGTATGGCCATATCGACTGCATCTTCGGCAAGGACGCCGCCGCGGATGTCTATCCGGCCATCGCCGCCCATCTGGACAAGACCGCTCAGGTTTGACTCTTGCCGTACCCGCGCCTTGCGGCGCGGGTTCTCTGCCGCCACGAGGACAAGTCATGGAAAACGCATGCTCCGCCAACCCCTGGATCCGGTGGTTTCAGCGTTTCATCTGGATCGGGATCGTCATCAATATGGTATTCGCGGTGCCGGCGCTGTTCTGGCCGGGCTATCTGAATGCCAGCTTCGGCCTGCCTACCCAGGCGGTTTACCCTTGGCTGCAAAACGCCGGCATGCTGCTGGTGGGGATCAGCCTGTTCTATGCGCCGGCCGGCATCTGCGCCACGCGCTACCCGGTGTATGCCTGGCTGTGCGTGCTGTCCAGGCTGATCGCCGCGGTGTTCTGGGTCTACCTGATCCAGACTTCGGGTTATCCGGACGCCTTCCGGCCCTTGCTGTATTCGGACGGAGCGATGTTCCTGATTCTGGGCGGGCTGCTGTATGCCGGCATGCCGCCGGAGCAGCGGCCGTGGTCCTTGCTGTGCTCCGGTCTGTGCACCCTGTGGCGCTGCGTGGCGCATGGTTTCAGCGGCGCCAGGCGCAAGGCGGCGATTGTCATCGTGCTGGTATTGGCCTTCGTCGGCTATGAAACCTGGACCAATCTGTTCCGCGAAGTGCCGCAGCCCGCGCTGCAATCCGATGTCGAGCATTTCAAGTATGCCGCCATCGGCCTGGGGCCGGACGCCCGCATTCCGTTGTATGTGTTCGCGGTTTTGCCCCAGGTGTGCGCGCAACGCATGCCGAGAATGGGAACGGGCTGGCAGACTTTCGGCTTCATCTATGAAGGCGGACATGATTTGCCCATCGGACTGGCCAAGCGGCAGATCGGCTATCCGTCGGTGGAGCCCAATTGCGCCCTGTGCCATACCGGCCAGTACCGCAAGAGCGCGGATGACGTGCCGGTGCCGGTGCCCACGGCGCCGGCGGCGCTGCTGGATCTGGAGTCGTTCCAGTGGTTCCTCTACGACTGCGCCGGCGATCCGGACTTCAAGTCCAAGGTGATGGACGCCATCAATCAGCATTACGATCTGGGGCCCATCGAAAAGCTGTTCTACCGCTTCCTGATCGTGCCGGCCACCCAGCAGGCTTTTCTCAAGCAGGAGAAGCAGTACGCCTGGCAAAAGCTGCGGCCGCTGCAGGGGCCGGGACGCACCGACACCTTCAACCCCACCAAGATGGCGATCTTCGGTTTCCCGGACGACTCCACCATAGGCACGGTGGACTTGCCGCAAATCTGGAACCAGAAGCCGCGCGAATCAATGTACCTGCACTGGGACGGCAATAACAACGACATCCACGAGCGCAACTATGCCGCGGCCATGGCCGTGGGGGCGACGCCGCAGTCGGTGCTGCCGGCCGAATTCCAGCGCGTGACCGACTGGCTGCTGACGCATGAACCGCCCAAATGGCCGTTCGGCGGCCTCGATCAAGTGCGGGTGGCGCGCGGGCGCACGCTGTGGGAGCAGAACTGCGCCCAGTGCCATGATTTTGGCAAAGCCGACACCGGGCAGGTGACGGTGGGGCTGGATGAGCTGGGCACCGATCCCTACCGCGTCAACTCTTTCACCGTCGGCCTGGTGGACAAATTTCATCAGTTCAAGAAACCGCCGTTCGATTTTGGCGCCTATAGGAAGACGCAGAGCTACAGCAATACGCCCACCGATGGCATCTGGCTACGCGCGCCCTATCTGCACAACGGTTCGGTGCCGACCTTGTGGGACCTGCTGCAGCCATCGGACAAGCGGCCCAAGATGTTCTATCGCGGCTCCAGCGTGTTCGACACCCGCAATGTGGGTTTTCTCAGCGGCGGGCCGGACAGCAAGGGCGGCGGTTACTTCCAGTTCGATACGCGCTTGCCGGGCAATCACAACACCGGGCATGAATACGGCGTTCATCTGAGCGACAGCGATAAATGGGCGCTGATTGAGTACATGAAGACGCTGTAAATCATCGGCGATGAAACAAGGAGGCGGGCGATGGATGTGTTTGCAGATTGGAAGAGCAGGATTGAGAGCGATCTGGCGGCGACCGAACAGAATCTGCAGCAGAAGCAGCAGATGCTGGCGCGCTTGCAGCAGGCGCATGATCAGGTGTGGGAGGTGATCAATAGCGGCTCCACCTCTTCGGCCGGCATCCCGTGGGAGTTTGCCCATGGCCTGTCCATCCTCGAGGGCGTGCTGGACGGCAAGCCGCTGCCCACTACCGAGGCCGAGCTGCCCACCCGCGTGATGGATGACGGCACGCTGCTGGGCTGCCGCAAGTGGGAGCTGCTGGACCCGCTATGGGGCGAGTCGCTGGTGGCCTGGTTCGAGCACCTGGCGAATCGCGCGCCGTGGGCGAGCCAGCCGGCGGCGCTGACCCTGCCTGATCAGGTCAGCTTCAATATCGCTGGAGACTGGGGCAGCGGCGACTATATCGCCGGCAAGGTGGCGGCGGCGATGGCCAAGCAGCCGGCCGATTACACCATCCACCTGGGCGATGTCTATTACGCCGGCTCCAGCCCGGATGAGAGCCGCGACTTTGCCAACTGGCCGGCCGGCGGACGCGGGCAATTCACGCTGAACTCCAACCATGAGATGTACAGCGGCGCGTTTGGCTATTTCCAGGAGCTAGGGCTGCGCTTCCCGCTGCAGCAGGGCACCAGCTATTTCAGCCTGTGCAACGCCAATTGGCTGATTCTTGGCCTGGATACCGCCTATTGGTCGGACAAGTACAAACTGTATATGGACGGCGCCTTGGGCGACGCGCAGGCGGCTTGGCTGAAAAACATGGCCGCCGGCTGGCAGGGCAAGATATTGCTGCTGTCGCACCACCAGGGTTATTCGATAGACGGTTCGGCGACCACCCCGCTGTACGACGAAGTGACCGCGGCCTTGGGGCGGGCGCCGGACTACTGGTACTGGGGACATCTGCACAATGTGATCTGCTATCAGCCGCGCAACGGCATGCTGGGGCGCTGCGTCGGCCATGGCGCCATTCCCTATGGCCCGGCCAGCATTCTGGACGGGAAGCCGCAGGTGGCATGGGCGGAAACGCGCTCGGCCGACGACAGCCAGTACCCGCAGCGGGTGCTGAACGGCTTCATTCGGCTGGAACTGAATGGCATGGCGCTGACGGAAACCCTGTACGACGAAAACGGGCAGCGCCGCTGGCCATTGCCGTGATGGCCTGAGATGGACAAAAGCAAAGGGCTGCCTGGGGCAGCCCTTGTCATTCCATGCCTCGGCAAGCGCCTGCCACGCTCAGCCGCGGCCCTCCAAGGCCTCGGCCGCGCTTTGCGCCAGTTGGCTGTAATCGCGGCCGAAATCGGCCACCATTTGCTTCAGTCGCGCGGTATCGCGCGCGATCAAGGTTTTCAGCAGGCTTTCCAGGAACAGGTGGGTGCGCTCCATCTGGCTCTGGCCGGCGCGCAGAATGGCGTACAGGCAGCGCTGGGTCAGCGGCAGCATGTCGTTCAGGGTGTCGGTCAGGTAACGGTTGTCGGCATGACGGTACAGCGCGGACAGGAATTCGATGCCGTAATCGTAGAAGGCTTGCAGGTCATCGCGGCGCTTGGCTTCTTCCAGCTGCGCCATCAGCTCGATGAAGCGCGCCAGGTCGTCGTTCTGCCAGCCGGCGGCCAGATTTTGCACCACGCGCTCCAGCAGTAGAAACCATAGATCGAAGAAGTCCCGCACGTCGCGCGCGCTGATGCTGGCCACCACCGCGCCGCGGCGCGGGAAGATGTCCACCAGATGGCGGCGCTGCAAAATCAGCAAGGCCTCGCGCACCGAGCCGCGGCTGACTTCCAGCTCGGACGCGATGCGCAGTTCCTGTATCCGCTCTCCCGGTTTCATCTCGCCTTGGATGATCTGCCTGCCGAGATATTGGGCGATCTGTTCGGTCAACAGGTCGTTGGCCTTGAATGTCATGCGTCATCTCCGGAATGGAATGTTATCGTTCTCGTACGTATTGTAAGGCATGATGATGCCAGATTGTCCGGCAATATCCTGTTGGTTTGCCGGTTTGTATCCAGTGCGGGCGTCGAGCCTAATGACGCAACCCTGCGGTGGCGCATTATCATGCATCTGCTTCAGAAAGGGCGGCCATGATATCAATCAGACGATTAAAACGCATGTTTTGTGTTTCTGTTGACAGCTGGGCGTGGAATTATCTGTCGCCAGCGGCGCGGAAGGGGCTGAGTGCTTGCGCATAGAGCCGCTGACAAAACCTCGTTAGAGAACCTGAGCCAAGGCGCGCCGACGCAGACAGTACAAATCGTACGGCAAGGCGGCGCAACGCAGGATCAGGGGTTTTGTTAGCGGGTCTGAGGGAGGCGCGCGCCGTCCAAGATTGCTAGAGCGGCGCGCGGGAGGCTTACTCCGCCGAGCGGCGGGTGGCCATCAGGTAGTTGACGTCGGTATCGTCGTTCAAGGAGTAGATGCGGGTGATGGGGTTATAACCCATGCCGCTGAGGCCGTGCAGGCCCAGGCCGGCGTGCCGCACCATGCGCCCCAGCTCGGACGGCTTGATGAAGCGCGCATATTCATGCGTGCCGCGCGGCAGCATGTTCAGCACATACTCCGCGCCGAGGACGGCGAGCATATAGGCCTTGGCGTTGCGGTTCAGCGTGGAGAAGAACACCCAGCCGCCCGGCTTGACCAGCGTGGCGCAGGCGCGCACCACGCTTTGCGGGTCCGGCACGTGTTCCAGCATTTCCATGCAAGTCACCACGTCGAAGCTGGCCGGCATCTCCGCCGCCAGTTCCTCCACCGGCACGCAGCGGTAATCGATGGGCACGCCGGATTCCAGGCTGTGCAGCTGCGCGACCTTCAGCGACTTCTTGGCCAGGTCGATGCCGGTCACCTGGGCGCCTTTTAGCGCCATGCTCTCGGCCAGGATGCCGCCGCCGCAGCCCACGTCCAGCACCTTTTTGCCGGCGAGGGAGGCGTGGCGGTCGATGTAGTCCAGACGCAGCGGGTTGATTTCGTGCAGCGGCTTGAATTCGCTGTCCTTGTCCCACCACTTGTGCGCCAGCTGGCTGAATTTGTCGATTTCGAGTTCGTCTACGTTGCTCATGCTTTTACTTTGCCAGGATGCGGTTGCGCCAGTCGTCGGCGCGGGCTTTCAGAGTGGCCTCGTCCAGCGTCTTGAGCTTGCGGCCGGCCATCAGCGCGCGGCCCTTGACCCAGACGTGGCTGACTTGCTCGCGGCCGGCGGCGTACACCACATGCGAGATCGGGTCGAAGGCCGGCGCGGTTTCCAGTTCGGACAGGTCGATGGCGATCAGGTCGGCATCCTTGCCCACCTTGACCGAGCCGGTCTTCTCGGCGATGCCCAGCGCGCGCGCGCCGTTCAGCGTGGCCATGCGGATGGCGGCGGCGGCGGGCACGGTGGTCGGGTCCAGCGTGCCCACCTTGGCCAGCAGGGCGGCCAGGCGAGTTTCCGCCAGCATGTCCAGCTTGTTGTTGGAGGCGGCGCCGTCGGTGCCGATGCCCACGGCGATGCCGGCGTCCAGCATCTTGCCGATGGGAGCGATGCCGGAGGCCAGCTTCATGTTCGAGGCCGGATTGTGGGCGGTGGACACGCCGTATTTCGCCACCAGCTCGATTTCGGCGTCGTTCAGATGCACCATGTGGGCGGCCACCAGCCGCGGCGACAGCATGCCCAGCTGCTGCAGGCGGGCCAGCGGGCGTTGGCCGTGCTCCTTGACGCTGTTGTTCACCTCGTCGGCGGTTTCGTGGATGTGGCAGTGGATCAGCATGTCTTCCTGCTCGGCCAGCGTCACAACCTTGCGGAAGGTATCGTCCGATACGGTGTAGGGCGCGTGCGGAGCCAGGGTGAAGGTCACCAGCTCTTCGCCCAGGAACTGGCTGCGCTCGGCCATGCCCTTGGCGATGTAATCGTCGGCGTTGGTCGCGTAGTTGGTCGGGAATTCCAGGATGGAACAGCCGACGAAGGTGCGCATGCCGGAAGCCAGGCCGGCGCGCGCCATCGCGGCGTTGTAGAAATACATGTCGTTGATGGTGGTGGTGCCGCCGCGGATCATTTCGCCCATGGCCAACAGCGCGCCGTCGAACACGAAATCGTCGCGCACATGCTTGCCTTCGGCCGGCCAGATGTGGTTTTGCAGCCAGTCCATCAGCGCCTTGTCGTCGGCCAGGCCGCGCAGCAGCGTCATCGCCGAATGGCCGTGCAGGTTGACGAGGCCGGGCATCAGCACGTGGTCGGGCAGCTCCAGCCGTTCGTCGGCTTCCAGCGCGGCGGCGTCGGCCGCTGGAATAATGGCGGCAATCCTGCCATCCTTGATCGCCAGCGCGTGGTTTTCCAGGATTTCGCCATCCGTTTCCACGGTGATGATCCAGCGGGCGGAGATAATCTTTTCATAACGTGATTGCGGCATGGTGTGAATCCTGAACGCGTTGTCAAAAAGTGTCGTGGATTTTAGGCCCTGTGGCCCCGGCAAGGCAATGCGCCGCCCTTTATCTCCAGCGGTATTGGCGCATCCATGCGTGAAAATGACAATTGCAGATGACTTGTGGATATATAGAGGAAATGCCGGCCGACGCCGGTGTATACTGCTGATTGCACATATAAAACCCACTCCGGATACGAACTCCGAAACTTCGGCGAAGCAAAGACTAGCGCGACATGGCTCAACAAGCAGACGATAAAACCACTGCCAGCACTGGCCTGAATCTGAGGGACGTGTTTCTCATCGCCGTGATACTCGGCTTGCTGATCCCTGCCTCCATCATCAGCTATCTCAGTTTCAACATCCAGAAAGACAATCTGACGGCGCAGCTGGACACCGACCAGCGGCGTCTGCTCGACATCGTCGCCCTCGGCATGCAGGAGCCGCTGTGGAACCTCAGCCGCCAGGCCGGCAACCCCTTGATCGCGTCGGTGATGGAAGACCCGCGCGTGATCTCCATCCGCGTCACCGACACCCAATCCAACCAGGTGTTTCTGTCGGCGGTGCACAGCGAGCGCCGCATCGGCAGCGTGTCCTTTGTCGAAAAGCCGGTCATCTACCGCGGCGAGGCCATCGGCCAGGTGACGATGGAGTTCGACAACGAGAACCTGGCCATCGCGCTGAGCAATCAGGTCAAGAACATCCTGACGATTCTGGCGGCGCAGCTGGTGCTGTCCATCATGCTGATCATGAGCATCCTGCACTCGCGTTTCCTGCGGCCGATGCGCTTGCTGACCGAGCAGGCGCGGCTATTGGCCGAGTTGAAACTGGACACGCCGTTTGAATGGTCGCGCCGCGACGAGCTGGGCCGCTTGGGCACCCACCTGGAGTGGACCCGTTCGGAACTGAAACGCCTGGTGGACGAGCTGCGCGCCAAGACGCTGGCGCTGGAGGCCGATATCTCGCGCCGCCGCGAAGTGGAAGACGCGCTGCGCCGCTCCGAGAACAAATACCGCGAGCTGTTCTGGTCCAATCTGGACGGCATCGTCATCAGCTCGCTGGACGGGCAGGTCATCGACGCCAACCCGGCCTTCCTCAACCTGATGTGCTACAGCCTGGACCAGCTCAAGCAGCAGAATTTCTGGAGCCTGGTGGCGGAGGAGAGCGAGGCGCTGGAGCGCTTCAATCTGGACAACAAGGTGTTGCGCTTCGGCTATTGCGACGAATTCGAAGCCACTTATCTCAACCGCTTCGACAACCAGGTGCCGGTCAGCGTCAAGACGGTGGCGATGCGCGACGCCTTCGGCCGCATCAACGCGGTGTGGCGCATGGTGCGCGACATCTCGGAAAAGCGCGCGGCCGAGGAGCGGGTGCAACTGGCCGCCAAGGTGTTCGAGAACACCGTCGAAGGCATCATGATTACCGACGCCGACAAGCGCATCCGCAGCGTCAACCGCGCCTTCACCGAAATCACCGGCTATACCCAGCACGAGGTGCTGGGCCAGAAGACCAGCATCCTGTCGTCCGGCCGCCACGACGCGCCGTTCTACGAACAGATGTGGCAGGCCATCGGCGAGAACGGCTCCTGGCAGGGCGAGCTGTGGAACCGCCGCAAAAACGGCGAGGTGTATCCGGAGTGGCTGGCGATCAACGCGGTGCGCAACAGCCTGGGCGAGATCACCCACTATGTGGCGATTTTCAGCGACCTGACCGAGCGCAAGGCCGCTGACGACCGCATCCAGTTCCTGGCGCACTTCGACGTGCTGACCAGCCTGCCCAACCGCGTGCACATGCAGGACCGGGTGGAGCTGGCCATCCACAACGCGGTGCGCGACAACCAGCGGCTGGCCCTGCTGCTGCTGGACCTGGACCGCTTCAAGACCGTCAACGAGTCGCTGGGCCACTCGGCCGGCGATACCCTGCTGCAGGTGGCGGCGGACCGCATCCGCTCGGTGCTGGGTCCGGGCGAAATGCTGGCGCGCCAGGGCGGCGACGAATTCATCATCCTCTTGCCTCTGATTTCCGATCCGGGCGAGGCGGCGCTGGCGGCGGAGCGGGTGCGCGAGGTGTTCGCCAGCCCGATCGAGCTGCACAACCACGTGATCACCATCACGCCGTCCATCGGCATCAGCGTCTACCCGGACGACGGCCGCGACTACGAAACCCTGGTGCGCAACGCCGACGCGGCGATGTACCACGCCAAGTCCTCCGGCCGCAACAGCTACAAGTTCTACACCGCGGACCTGAACGCCCGCGCCCGCGAGATCCTGGCCATCGAAAGCCAGCTGCGTTTCGCGCTGGAGCGCGACGAGTTCGTGCTGCACTACCAGCCGCAGGTGGACATGAAAACCGGCTGCATCATCGGCGCCGAGGCGCTGATCCGCTGGAACCACCCGTCGCTGGGCCTGCTCGGCCCGGTGCGCTTCATCCAGGTGGCCGAGGAGCGCGGCTTCATCGTGCAGATCGGCAATTGGGTGATCGCCGAGGCCACGCGGCAGATGGTGGCGTGGCGCCAGGCCGGCTTGCCGGAGGTGACGCTGGCCATCAACCTGTCGGCGCTGCAGTTCCGCCAGCCCGACTTGGCCGAACAGGTGCAGCAGGCCTTGTCGTCGCATGATCTGCCGGGCCACGCCCTGGATATCGAAGTGACCGAGAGCGTCATCATGGAGGACGCGCAGGCCACCATCCAGGCGATCGACACCATGAAGAGCATGGGGCTGCGGCTGTCTATCGACGACTTCGGCACCGGCTACTCCAGCCTGTCCTACCTCAAGCGCTTCAAGGCCGACAAGCTGAAGATCGACCGCTCCTTCGTCCGCGACATCCCGCAGGACGCCGACGACAGCGCCATCGCCCGCGCCATCATCAATATGGCGAAGAACCTGAATATGCAGGTGGTGGCGGAGGGGGTGGAGACGATGGAGCAGTGGCAGTTCCTGGAACAAGAGGGTTGCGATTTCGTCCAGGGCTATTTGATCGCCAAGCCGCTGCCGGCGGAGGAGTTCGCCGCGCTGCTGACCCAGGGCAGCCTGCTGCCGCAGGATGGGTGACAGCCGTTCAGGCATGCACAAGGCCCGCGCAGAAGACGCGGGCCTTTTTCTTGCCGCGTGGTCAGAACGAAATGCGCGCGCCCACGGACGCGGTATAGCGCGGCGCCAGTTGCACGCCGTTGACGTTCTGGTATAGCGGCAGCTGTACGAAGCCGTATATCGAGGTCTGTTTGGTCAGCGGCACTGTCAGTCCCGGACTCAGGTAGATCAGCGTGCCGCCGGTGCTGACGGTATCGGCGTTGTTGCCGGCATCGTGCTGGACGTAGCGGGCATTGATCTGCAATTGCGGCATCCAGCCGGCCAAGCCGGTGTAACGCACGCCCAGATTCAGATTGACGCCGGTGCCGGGGCGGTATTGGTCTGAGGTATCCAGCGCGCTCTGCACGGTGGCCTGGGTGAAGTAGCTCCAGTTGCGGTTGAATTCGCCGAAATAGTAGGCGCCGAAGATGGCGTCGGTGGTGCCGGTGCCGGGTTGCAGGCCGCGGTCGATCACGGCTGGCGCGCCCGGATTGGCCGGGTCGGTGGAGGTGCCGGTTTCGGTGTGACTGCCGGTGGGCAGCTTCAGGCCTAACAGCAGGCCGAAGTTGCGCGCTTCGGCGAAGCCCTGATAGCGGCCGATCACTTTGATATCGCCGAGGCCGGAGGTGCTGGAGTTGTATGCCCCGCCGTCACTGGCCGCGGTGTAACCATCGGAGCCGGTGCCCAGTGTGCTGTGCTTGCGATCGATGTACGGAACCGTCACGTTGACGCCCCAGGCCGGCGAGAAGGAATAGTCGAAACCCAGCGTCAGATAATTATTGCGGGTGTACTTCTCCACTTCCTGATTGCCTTGATTCAGCTGGCTGGCCGCCGCCGGCGAGATGGTGCCGCTGCCGCTGCGCAGCTGGTCCTGGTCCAGGTAATCGTAACGGATGTCCATTTTCAGGCCGGGCTGGGTGGTGAAGCCCTGGCTTTCCCAATCGGAACTCAGCGTGCAGCCGCAGCTGGCGCAGGCGTAGGCGCCGGAAGAGGCGGTGACGGCGAGGAGGGCCGGCAGCAGTTTGACGAGATGACGAGCGGTCATGGGATTTCCCTTTTTGTTCACATTGTCTGGGAAGTATGGCCAAGGCCGTCGCTGCTGAGGCTGCGGCAAAATGCCGCACGCTGTGGGCGGAAGCCGCTTATTGAAATCCAATTTCTCGGATGTTGTCCATTTCGGCGAATTACACTGTCTGCAACGGTAAAAGCAGAACATGATGCCGATGCGGCGTGATTAATTTGTGTGAAGAGGGCGTGCTTGCCGCACGCCCTTGGCGTGAATGGCTGTCAGCGCTGATACCAGTCGCGCCTATCATGATCGCCGTGCCAGGCCTCATGATATTCATGATGATCGTGCGGCGGCATCGAGTAGCGCGTGTGGTAGTGCGGCACATAAACCTGTCTATACCATTCGTCGCGAACGAAATAGACCCTGTGGTTGCAGGCATGATATTGGCGGCAGTAACGGTCCCAGTGCCGCATATGCTCCGGCTGCACGCGCAGATAGATGGGCGGGGCGGCCACCGGCACCGGCTGGACGATCACCGGCTGCGGGTAGACCAGTTGCGGCGCGGGCGCGCCGCCGATGTCGAGCTGGCCGTAGAAGCTGGGCTCGCCTATATGGACGGACACGCCCACGTCGGCCCGGGCGGGCAGAGTGGCGGCGAGCGCGCAGGAGGCCAATGCCGTGGCGACGAGCATGCGTTTCATGATGTGTTCCTTGTTGAATCTTGCTTGCATGCTCTGACTTTGGCAGGCCCTGTTTGCTCATCCGCGAACTTCACGCCGGCAATGGTTTCCAATTTTGTACCCTGGCGGCTGGCGCAATGATTGCTCATCGATGCGCTGCTGCGAGGGCCTCGCTGTGGCGAGGAAGGCTGGCCAGGGAAGGGCGGCGCGTGGGACTCGGGAGGGATGGAAGGACTTTGATTTCATATATGAAATAAAAAATCCATATCTGAAATTGTTTTGACGCTGTCTGGCCTGGCTGGTGTGATGGATGCCAACACAAGCACGAGGCCAGAGACATGCGTGATTACCGCAATTTCATCAATAACCAGTTTGTCGAGTCCATCGGCGGCGGCGCCATCGACGTGCAGGACCCGGCCACCGAGCAAATAGTGGCCCAAGTCCCGTCCGCCAGCGCCGAAGAGGCGCGCGCGGCGGTGGATGCCGCGGCGCGGGCGCAAAAGGACTGGGCCGCGCTGCCCAGCGTCGCGCGCGGGCAATATCTGCACAAGCTGGCCGACGCGCTGGATGCCCGCGCCGGCGAGATCGGCCAGGCGCTGGCCGCCGAGTCCGGCAAGAGCCTGGCGGATGCCACCGCCGAGGCGCGCTACGCCGCCGAGATCACCCGCTATCACGCCGAATGGGCGCGCCGCCTGGAAGGTGAAGTCATCCCCAGCGACAACCCGGATGAAAACCTGCTGCTGATGCGCGAAGCCATCGGCGTGGTGGCCTGCCTGATTCCGTTCAATTTCCCCGTCTACACCCTGCTGCGCAAGATCGCGCCGGCGCTGATCGCCGGCAATGCCGTGGTGGTCCGCCCCAGCAACAACACGCCGTGCTCGGCGTTTGAAATCGCCAAAGCCGTGCAGCAGGCTGGCTTGCCGGCCGGCGTGGTCAATATTCTGACCATGAGCCACCAGGTGGCGGAAACCATCTGCACCCACCCCAAGGTGGGCATGATCACGCTGACCGGCAGTGTGGGGGCCGGCCGCAAGGTGCTGGAGTATTCGCAGGTCAACATCGCCAAGTCCTCGCTGGAGCTGGGCGGCAAGACGCCGGCCATCATCGAGCCGGACGCCAATCTGGCGCAGGCCGCCAACGACATCGTCGGCTCCGCGCTCAGCCATTGCGGGCAGGTGTGCACCTCGGTGGAGCGGGCCTATGTCCATGAATCGGTATACGACGACTTCGTGCGTCTGCTGAAGGAGCGTTTCACCGCCCGGCAATGGGGCAACCGCGCCGAGCATCCCAACTACATGGGGCCGCTGGTCAACGCCTCGTCGCGCTTGAACATCCACCAGATGGTGGCGCGCGCGGTGGATGACGGCGCAGTGCTGGAAACCGGCGGCGTGCTGCCCGAGGGCAAGGGCTGGTTCTATCCGCCCACGCTGCTGACCGGCTGCCGCCAGGACATGGAGATCGTGCAGGAAGAGATCTTCGGCCCGGTGCTGTGCGTGCTGAAGTACCAGACCGCCGAAGAGGCGCTGCGTCTGGCCAACGACCACCAGTTCGGCCTGGCCTCGGTGCTGTACACCGAGAACTATCGCACCGTGATGCGCTTCGCCAACCGGATCGAGGCCGGCGAACTGTACGTCAACCGCACGCCGGCCGATCCGTACCAGGGCTATCACTCCGGCTGGAAACGTTCCGGCCTGGGCGGCGACGACGGCAAGCACGGCATGCTGGAGTTCACGCAGACCCGCCTGGTGATCATGAAGTACTGATTTTCCCCCATTACCCAAACTGCCGTTCCGCCGCTTACCCGGCGGGCGGCCTGCTGTACCCATGCCGGGAAATAAATATAAGCCGCTAGGCAGGCGGCAAAACACGACAAAGAGAAAGCGCGCCGGCCCGTCCGGCGCAGACCAGAGGAGAAGCTTGAATGAACGAAACGCGTGTGTTGGCGCCGGAACGCGCCGCGCTCGGCCGCGGGCGCTACTTCCAGTTCGGCCTGCTGCTGGTGGCGGCCGGCGCCATTTATCCCTTGCTGTATCTGCGGCAGAACTTCGAGACCACCATCCTGCAGAGCTTCGGCATCACCGTGGGCGACCTCGGGGTGTTCTATTCGATGCTGGGCGTGGTCTACGCGCTGGCCTATCTGCCCAGCGGCTGGCTGGCGGATCGCATGTCGCCGCGGCTGTTGATCAGCTTCTCGCTGGCGGCGGTGGGTCTGCTCGGCCTGTGGTTCTCCACGTTTCCGGGCTACCGCGCGCTGGAGATCATCTTCATTGGCTGGGGGCTGGCGGCCGGCTTGACCTTCTGGGCCGCCCTGCTGAAAGGCGTGAAGATGCTGGCGGCGGCTAACGAGCAAGGACGCTTCTTCGGCGTGCTGGACGGCGGCCGCGGCCTGGTGGAGGCGCTGCTGGCCACGCTGGCGCTGGCCTTGTTCGCCTATCACATGGATGGCGACGGCGATGGCCGGCTGGCGCTGCAGCAGGTGATTTATCTGTATTCCTTCACCTGCCTCGCCATCGCCGCGCTGATCTGGATTTTCCTGGACAAGGGCCGTGGCGAGGCGGAACAAAAGGAAAGCCGCGCCACCTCGCAATGGGACGATCTGAAGCTGCTGCTGGGCCAGCGCCAGGTATGGCTGATGTCCTTGATCGTGCTGTGCGGCTACCAGCTGTTCTGGGCCACGTATTCGTTTTCCGCTTACCTGCAGCAGCATTACGGCCTCAGCGCCGTGGCGGCCGGCTTCATCACCGTGGCCAAGCTGTGGATGCGGCCGATAGGTGGCATAGGCGGCGGTTTCCTGGGCGACCGTTTTTCCCGCACCGGCGTGCTGGCCGGCAGCATGGTTTTCTCGTCGCTGGGGCTGTTCGGACTGATCCTGCTGCCGGTTTCCGCCGGCATCTACCCGCTGTTGGCGCTGGTGCTGCTGGTGGGCGTGCTGACCTATGCGATACGCGGCCTGTACTGGTCGTTGCTGGACGATTGCAAGATTCCGCTGCGCGTCACCGGCCTGGCCATCGGCTTGGTCTCGGTCATCGGCTATCTGCCGGATATTTTCCTGCCCTTGCTTAATGGCTGGATCAGCGCGCGTTATCCGGGCGTGCTCGGCTACCAGCTGTATTTCGGCTACATCGCGCTGTGCGGTTGCCTGGGCGCGGCTGTCATCTACCGATTCAGAAAGTCGCAACAGCGACAGGAGGAGAACGCATGAAAATCGTATCGATGGAAACCCATGTGGTGGCGGTGCCGCCACCGCATGTAGGCGGCATGTACTGGATCTTTGTCACCCTGAAGACGGACTGCGGCATCGAGGGCGTCGGCGAAGTCTACGCCGCCACCTTCCATCCCCGCGTGATGGTGCCGGCCATCCAGGACGTGTTCGAGCGCTATCTCCTGGACCATGACCCGCATCAGGTGGAGCGCTTCTTCCGCGAATGCTATTCCAGCGGCTTCACCCAGCGGCCGGACCTGAGCATGATGGGCATCGTCAGCGGTCTGGAAATGGCCTGCTGGGACATCATCGGCAAGGCGGCCAACCAGCCGGTTTACCAGCTGCTGGGCGGCAAGGTGCATGAGCGGCTGCGCTCCTACACCTATCTCTACCCGCGCAATGCCCAGGGTCAGTTCGATTACGACGATCCGGACCTGGCGGCGGAATGTGCCGCGCAGTTCGCGGCCCAGGGTTTCACCGCGCTGAAATTTGATCCGGCCGGCCCGTATTCAGTGTATTCCGGCCACCATCTGTCGCTGGAGCTGATGGACCGTTGCGAGACGTTCTGCGCCAAGATCCGCCAGGCGGTGGGCAACCGTTGCGATCTCTTGTTCGGCACCCACGGCCAGATGACGCCGGCTTCCGCCATTCGTCTGGCCAAGCGGCTGGAGAAGTACGACCCCCTGTGGTTCGAGGAGCCGGTGCCGCCGGGCCAGACCGATGCCATGGCGCAGGTGGCGGCCGCCACCAGCATCCCGGTGGCCACCGGCGAGCGCCTGACCACCAAGTACGAGTTCCTGGACCTGCTGCGCGGCAAGGGCGCGTCCATCCTGCAAATGAATGTCGGCCGCGTCGGCGGCCTGCTGGAAGCGAAGAAAATCGCCGCCATGGCCGAGGCCTTCTACGTGCAGATCGCGCCGCATCTGTACAACGGCCCGGTCGGCGCCGCCGCCAGCATCCATCTGGCCACGGCCAGCCCCAATTTCCTGATTCAGGAAAGCATCATGACCTGGGGCGGTTTCCACGCCGAGGTGCTGAAGCAGCCCATCCAGTGGGAAGATGGCTTCATCATCCCATCCGATCGCCCGGGCCTGGGCGTGGAATTGAACATGGACGTGGTTCGCGCCCATTCGCCTTACCAGGGCCACAGCTTGCACCTGCTGATGGACGACAAGCCGTTCGACGTGCGTCCGCAATCGCGCGACGCCTGGAACAACCGTTGGAACAATGGCGGAATGCTATGAGCGAATACGATTTCATCATCGTCGGCGCCGGCTCGGCCGGCTGCATCCTGGCCAGCCGCCTCAGCGAGTGCGGCCGGCACAGCGTGCTGCTGCTGGAGGCCGGCGGCAAGGACGATTCCTTCTGGTTCCGCCTGCCGGTGGGCTACGTCAACCATTACTACAATCCGGCCAGCAACTGGATGTATTACACCGAGGCGGAGCCTAACCTGGGCGGGCGCAAGCTCTACGCGCCGCGCGGCAAGGTGGTCGGCGGCTCCGGCTCGATCAACGCGATGATCTATGTGCGCGGCCAGCCGGCGGATTTCGACGACTGGGCGGCTGCCGGCAACCCGGGCTGGGGCTACGCCGATGTGCTGCCGTATTTCAAAAAACTGGAACGCCATCCGGGCGGCGAAACGCGCTGGCGCGGCGGCAGCGGCGCCATCGGCCTGACGCCGCTGAAGCCGCATGCCCATCCGATCTGCGCCGACTACCTGGCCGCCTGCGACGAGCTGGGCCTGCCGCGCAGCGACGACTTCAACGGCGAGCGCTTCGAAGGCGCCGGCCTCTACGAGACCAATATCGACGGCGGCGTGCGCGCCTCCAGCAGCCGCGCCTATCTGCGGCCGGCATTGTCCCGCCTCAATCTGCGGCTGGAAACCCATTGCCGCACCCAGCGCGTGCTTTTCGACGACGACAAGCGCGCATGCGGCGTGACGGTGCTGCAGAACGGCGCGGAGCGGACTTTCCGCGCCCGCAAGGAGGTGATCCTGGCGGCCGGCGCGGTGGATTCGCCCAAGCTGTTGCAGCTGTCAGGCATCGGCGACGAGGCGCGCCTGTCTGGCCTGGGCATTCCGACGGTGCGCCATTTGCCGGCGGTGGGGCGCAATCTGCAGGATCACCTGTGCGTGTCGTTCTACTACAAGTCCAGCCGCAGGACGCTGAACGACGAGCTGGGCAATCCGCTGGGCCAGGCTTGGGCGGCGCTGCGCTATGCGGTGAACCGCAGCGGCCCGCTCTCGCTCAGCGTCAATCAGGCCGGCGGTTTCTTTCGCGGCGGCGAAGCGGCGCGGCAAGCCAATCTGCAGCTGTATTTCAACCCCTTGTCCTACACGATTCCGAAGAATGCCAAGGCCAAGCTGAAGCCGGAGCCGTATTCCGGTTATCTGATCTGCGTGAATCCGTGCCGGCCCACCAGCCGCGGCGAGATACACATAGCGTCCGCCGATCCGCAGGCCGCGCCGGCGATCCGCCCCAACTACCTGTCCACCGAGCATGACCGGCGCGAGGCGGTGGAGGGCTGCCGGCTGATCCGCCGCCTGTCCGCCACCCGCGCGCTGCGCGAGGTGACGGTGGAGGAGGTCAGCCCCGGCGGCCGGATGGCGGAGGATGCGGACAGCCTGCTGGACTTCTTCCGCCAGGAATCGGGTTCCATCTATCATCTGTGCGGCACTTGCGCGATGGGGCCGGACCCGGAACGCAGCGTGGTGTCCAGCCGCTTGCAGGTGCACGGCGTGGCAGGGCTGCGCGTGGTGGACGCGTCTATCTTCCCCAACATCACTTCCGGCAATACCAATGCGCCGACGATGATGGTGGCGGAGAAGGGCGCGCAGATGATCCTGGACGACTGGCGCTAGCCGCTGCCCAGCGCTATTTTTTGAACTGATTTCGAACCTGCCCGCTCGGTCTGTGGCCGCGGCGGGCTTTGACTTGGTAGAAGCCGTGCAAGACAGACCCACCGCCCCCGCCGTGGACCATTCCATCGCCATCCTGCAGCTGCTGGTCCACGCGCCGTATCCGCTGACGCAGAACGAGATCAGCAGCCATACCGGCATTCCGGCCGCCAGTTGCTACCGCATCCTGGGCAGCCTGCTCGAATCGCAGATGGTGTCGCTGGATCCGGGGCGCAAGCGCGCCTATTGCATAGGCTCCAAGATTTTTCAGATGGCCTCCGCCATCTACAGCCGGCAGAGCATCCTGCCGTACTTCCACCCGATAGCGGAAATCCTCAAGAATGAAATCCACCAGACGGTGCTGCTGAGCATACCGGTGGGCAACAAGGTGGTGGTGCTGGGTTGTCTGGAGTCGTATCTGGGCAAGGGCTACCCGGTGCACGTCGGGCAGACGCTGGCCATGCACCGCGCGGCGGCGGGCAAGGCCATCCTCAGCCTGCGCGCGACGCCCTATCTGGACAGCTATCTGCAGGCCGAGCGGCAACTGGGCCTGCTGGCCGATGAAGACATCGGCGCCTTGCGCGAACAGCTGGAACGCGCGCGCCGGCTCGGTTATGCCGTCACCCGCGGCGAGATAGACAGCCGGACCTGCTGCCTGGCGGCGCCGGTGGCGGACTTGCGCGGGGAACCCGTGGCCGCCGTCAGCATCTGTATTGGAGCGGAGTCGCTCAGCGACGCCCAGATACGCGCGTATTCCGGCCCGTTGATCCAGGCTGCCCGCCAACTGGCGGCCCGTATTGCGTAGAATCCGGATGGCGTAACCATACAGCAGGGCGGACGAGGGGAAGGCATGGCCGGGGATGGCGAAGTCGTAGAGGTGCATAAATGGAGCAGGCTGCTGCGCGTGGTGGCGAGCCTGTTGCTGGGCTATGCCTTGCTGATGGTGGGCAATGCGCTGAGCAATACCCAGACCTCGCTCGCCTTGCTGCAGCAGGGCGTGCCGGTGACGGTGGCCGGGCTGGTGCAGTCGGCCTATTACGCCGGCTTCTTCATCGGCGGTTTCTTCTGCAGCGCCATTGTGCACCGCTATGGCCACCACCGCGCCTTTGCCGCGCTGGCGGCCGTCATCTGCATCGTGGTGCTGGCGCAGGCGCTGGTGCATTCGCCCCTGTTGTGGGCGCTGGTGCGCTTCGTCAACGGCCTGGCCATCGTCGGCATCTTCATGGTGGTGGAGAGCTGGCTCAATGGCTGCGTCGGCAATGCGCAGCGCGGCCAGTTGTTCTCGCTGTACATGATGGTCAGCTACCTCGGCGCCAGCGCCGGCCAATGGCTGCTCAAGCTGCCGCTGACCCAGCCAGGCTGGCCCTTCATCGTGGTGGCCATGCTGTTCGCGCTGGCCATCATTCCGGTGACGCTGACCAGCCAGCGGCCGCTGACCTTGGTGGCCGCGCCGGCCGGCAGCGTGGTGCTGCGCACATTGCGCACCGTGGGCGAGCTGCGGCGGCTGGCGCCGTTGGCGCTGTACGGCGTGTTGATCGCGGGCTGTTTCAACAGCGCCTTTTACAGCATGTTGCCGGTGGTGCTGAGCCAGTTGAGCTATCTGCCGCACCAGATCGGCAATTTCATGGGCCTGGCGCTGCTGGCCGCGCCGCTGTTGCAGTGGCCGATGGGCAAATGGGCGGACCGCAGCGACCGTTGCCTGCTGTTGTCGCGCACTGCGCTGACCGTGGTGGTGGCTTCGCTGCTGCTGACCCATCTGCTGGATACGGTATTGCTGCTGCCCTTGGTGCTGGTGTACGTCTGCGTGGCTTTTACTTTCTACGGCACGCTGAGCGGCGTCGCCAACGATGCCATGCCGGCCGAGCGACGGGTGGAAACCAGCGCGGCCCTGCTGACGCTGTACGCGCTGGGCGGCACGCTGGGGCCGCTGTTGTGCTCGCTGGCGATGGGGGCGCTGGGCACCGTGGGCTATTTCGCGGTATCCACAGCCATGGCCGCCGCCCTCTTGGGGCTGGCCATATGGACGCTGCAGCAGCGCCAGGGGCGGCTTCCTTTCATCGACTACCTGCGCCGCATCGGGGCCAGGCTCTAGCTTCATCCGAAAGCTAAACCGGCTTCGTGGCTACTGGGGTGCTTGTTCACGACGCGCGAGCATGAGCGGCGCGGCGCTCTGTCATGGTGAGCGGTGACGGGCACTGTTGTCGTTTTAGTATGCCAAAAGCGATCACATTGATTTTTATGACAAAAGAATCAAAATCGCGCCTATGTAGAAAGGCAGGATAGGAATGGCCATTGTCGCAGCCGGGCGATGGCGCGCTGCCGATTTCCGCACATTGAGTCGGGATCACATAGGGAACCGCAGAGATGGCCAAGCAATTTTGCGAGACATGCGGCAAACAAACCGAGCATAGGGAGTGGATCCAGCAAAAGCCGTCCAAGTACGGCGCTAGCCGCAAGGAGAAGCTCAAGGCTTTTCTGGATGGTTTCTTTTCCGGTTGGGGCGGCGGCGGCGCAGCAGCCATCGATCTGGTGGATCGCTATGTGATTTGCCAAGCGTGCGGGCGCAAGACGCTGCAGAACTATGGCGATCAGTTTCAGTGAGTTGCCTTGGCATATTGGCTTAGCCAGTCAACGCTGTGGCAGCCTGTCATCTGACGCCGGGACGTTGGCGCAGATCAAAGATGAGCGGTCGGCCCAGGCGCAAGATGCCCGGTTTCACCAACCGGAGCATCGATATGACCGTCTCTTCCCTGCCTGCCACGCCTATCCGTTTTCACGAATCCTGTCCGCCCAAGGCCGGCGCCGAACCGCCCATCGTCGGCGCGCGCGTGGAGCTGCAACTGCTGACCACGCTGAAATGCAATCTGAAATGCACGTATTGCTCGCTGGGCGTGGGCGAGGTGCTGGGTTCGCAAACCGAGCTTGAATACGACATCGAACGACTGGCCGCCTTTGTCGATACCCATCTGGCCGGCAAGGACGTTTACGTTACTTTTTACGGCGGCGAACCCACGCTGAATCTGCCGCTGATGCTAGAGGTGATGCGGCGCTTTCCCGCCTTCCGCTTCCAGCTGCAGACCAACGGCACGCTGCTGGACGATGTGCCCGCCTGGGCTTTGGCGCGGCTGTCGAATGTGCTGGTGTCCATAGACGGCGGCGAGGCCATCACCGACGGCTACCGCGGCCGCGGCATTTACCGCCAGGTGCTGCGCAATCTGGCCAAGGTGCGGCCGCATCTCGGCGGCAGCCTGACCGCCCGCGTCACCTGGGGCAATGCCGATACCACGTTTGAAGAGCTGGACCAGCTGCTGGCGGCGGATTCGCCGTTCGATTACCTGTACTGGCAGTTTGTGGCCGACGCCATGTATGGCGGAGACGCCATCGCCAAGCGCAAGGCCGTGCTGATCCGGCTGATTGAGCGCTTCTTCGCCTGTACGGAGCGTATTTATCCATTGATCCCGCTGATGGGCATTGTCCGCAACAAGCTGTTCCCCGCCCTGGCGCAGGAGCGCTACGCCGGCCGCACCCAATGCCGGGTTTCCACCCATCTGCTCAATGTGATGCCCAGCGGCGAAATCTACCCCTGTCCAGACATGCTGTATTTGCCGCAGATGAAAATGGGCGATGTAAAGGGCAACTGGCTGCGCGCCAGCCCGCTGCAGGCCACCGCCGCCATGCCGTGCCCCGATTGCGAGGCCTATAGCTGGTGCCGCGGCAACTGCATGAAGAACTTGTACCGGGGCTATGAGCAGGGCGATGTCGACTATCGGACCCAGGTCGTGGAGCCGATCTGCGAGCTATTGCGCTTCATCGGCCAGGAGGTGGACCGCCATCAGCCGCAAGCCTGGTTTGAGCGCGCAAGCTTGCCGGTGCGCCGGCAGCTGCGCGATTGCGAAGTTTACGAATACGTTGAAATCATGCCTTGAGTCGCCAGGGCGCGCATCCATTGCGCCAGCCCGAATCGATAAACCGCGCTAGCCATCCGCTGGCGCGGTTTGTCATTGGCATGCCGCTGCCGGATATCCAGTGATTTTCAATCTGCCGCAGGGCGATCTCCCTCGGCGCGGCTGTCCGCTCCCTCCTCGTATATTTGCTTAGTAGTGGCATTGACAATGCTCTATAAATTGAACGCAAGCTGAAAGTCACAACGCCCCGTCTGGCGATGGCCCGCGGGAGGCATGATTGCGTGGAGAAGGTTATGACCATCATCCGGAAATTGCTGCTGACGATTCTGGTGGCGTTGATTGCTTTGGGCGCGTTGGGCGCGATGGGTGTGTACCAGTTGGGGCAGTCGAAGCAGCGTTTCGACGATGTAGTCAGTAATTTTTCGCCCAGCGTGCGCGATCTGAATGCCGCCACTTATGCCTTCATGGATGTGCGGTCCGCCGTCACCAAGCATGCGGTGTCTAGCGATTTGGCCGCCAAGCAGGCGGCGGAGGCCGAAGCGGATGCGGCGGTGAAAAGAGCGGAGGCCGCTTTCGCCACCTATGAGAAAAACGACATTTCGGATGACAAGGACCGGCAGTTGCTGGCTACTGATCGCAATAATCTGGCCGCCTATGTAACGGCGATGCATAGCTTCTTCGCCATGAACCGCACCCCCGGCGGCAGCGCGGAAGCGGCAAAAATGATCACCAATGGCCCGATCAAGGAGGCCGCTCTCGCCTTGCGCCAAAGCCTGGCCGACCATATCGAATACAATATCAAGCTTTCCTTCGACACCCTGGAAACCAATAACAAGGCTTACCATGGCGTCATGGTGCAGATGGGCATGCTGATAGCCGTCGTGGTCGCCGTGATGCTGATATTGTCTTGGTCGCTTTACGCCACCATCAGCCGCGGTTTGAACGATATCCAGGGCACGCTGGAGTCGGTGAGCCGCAGCCATGATTTCACGCAGCGGGCGCCGGTGCGCGGCAATGACGAGATCGCCAAAACCTCGCTCGCCTTCAATGCCTTGCTGGAGAATTTGCAAAGCAGCCTGCAGTCCATCCTGGCGGGCGCCAACAACGTGGCCGGCGCCTCGCAAAACCTGTCGCAAACCGCCACCCAGGTATCGTCCGCCGCGGAGGCGCAAAGCGAATCCGCAGCCAATATGGCGGCCACCATCGAGCAGATGACGGTCAGCGTGAATCATGTGGCGGAGCGGGCGGAGGAATCGCGCAAGCTGGCGCAAAATGCCGGCGAGCTGGCGCAGCAGGGTTCGAACACCATTGCCCAGACGATACAGGATATCCGCGAAATCTCGCGCGCCGTGGCCAGCGCCGGCACCAGCATCCGCGATCTGGAAAACTTCAGCACGCAGGTCAATACCGTGGTGGGCGTGATCAAGGACATTGCCGATCAGACCAATCTGCTGGCGCTGAACGCCGCCATCGAGGCGGCGCGGGCCGGGGAGATGGGGCGCGGCTTTGCCGTGGTGGCGGATGAAGTCAGAAAACTGGCGGAGCGCACCTCGCTGTCCACCCAGGAAATCTCCACCACCATTACCGCCATGCTGGACCGTTCCGCCACCGCCACCGAGCACATGAATACCGCGGAAGAATTGGTCCGCAACGGCGTGGAGCGCGCGGACAATGCCGACAAGGCGATCACCCAGATAGGCCAGGCGACGAACGATACCGTGCACATGGTGGCCGAGATTTCCGGCGCGATCAAAGAGCAGGGCAATGCCACCAACAACATCGCCAAGCGGGTGGAGGATATTGCGCAGATGACCGAGGAGTCGTCCGCCGCCGCGCAGGAGGCGGCCAATAACGCCGTGCGCCTGGATGATTTGGCAAACCAGCAGATTGCCACGCTCAAGCAATACCGTTTGTGAGGGAGATTGATGGAGGGCATCCCGCCGCGGGGTCATGCCCGCATCGCCGGATTCATCCCCCCGGCGCGCGGCATCGACAACGGGGGGCATGAGCTGACAGCCAGACCGACGGGATGGCGGCCTGGCTGTTGACGTATCCGCTAGGGCAAAATCGGCAAACCGCGCGGGAGTTTGCTAGCTTGCTAGTGTGGGACAGTCTAGAAATCCTCCAACATGGTCGCCGCCAGCAGAGTGCCCACGCAAGGCCGCGACGGATACTCGGCGAGAGTCCATACAGAAGCGATCATGCCCAACACCATCGATCCGACGATAACCCAGCCCGTTGAACCTGGCCGGCCCATCGACCACAGCCAGCCTTTGACCTTGCCGCATTTCCTGCAAATACGGTCGGATGGTTTTTTTGTTTTGCCGGATGCGGTGGGTTCGGCCTCTGACTTCCGCCAGGCGATCGATCACCTGTTCAGCGCCGGCTATTATCTGTATGGCTTGAATTACGACCTGCTGTGCCATTACTTATATGATTTTGACCCCGCGCATCCCGCGGTGACCCAACCGCACTATATCGCCCAGTGCGTCCTGCCTTTTCTTGCCGAGCGGCAAGTGCTTTACCGAGGCTTGATCCGGGCCGAAGCCGGCATCGAGTATCTGTTTGAGCAGCTGTATCTGACGCAAACCGTTGAGGTGCCGGTCTATGGCAGGGATGCCTCAGGACAAGCCATTGTGATTGGCCGGCGCGAAGAGATTCAAACCATTGTCACCCAGCTGGAATTTGACGAACTGGTTGCCTTCATGTGGCAGCAGGGCGTGCGCTTTGGCCTGCACCAGGCGGTGATCAAGGACATCCTCGCTCAACACAAGACCGGCCGTTATCTGATTGCCACTGCGCGCGCGCCGGTGCCCGGCGTCGATGCCGGGGTGCAAGAGCAGACCGCGGAGATCCACCGCGACGATCACCCGCGCAAGCTTGCCGGCGGCCGCGTCGATCTGACGCAATTCCAAAACCGCTATCCTCAGATCAAGGCCCGGGCCGTGCTGCTGATGAAGACGCCCTGTCGTCCCGGTCGTCCCGGCCGTACCCTCAGCGGCGGCATCATCCATGTGCCGGAGCCGTTTGACTTTGATCTGGGCACCTTGGCCGGCAGCGGGACGGAAGTGCAGATCGACAAAGAGGGCCATGAGCTGATCGTCGCCATCTGCGATGGCTTCCTCAATATCGATAGCGAAACCAACCAGATCTCGATTGTCGACAAAATCATCGGTCGCGAAGGCGTCAGCGTCCGCACGACCGGCGATTTGGCCTTGCAGGGCGATGAATACGAGGAGCATGGCGAGGTGCAGGAACGCCGCATCGTTACCGGCAAGAACCTGACCATGTTCAACAATGTTTACGGCACGGTCCGCTCCACCGGCGGACGCATCCTGCTGAAGCAGAATCTGGTGGGCGGCGCCGCCCACAACGATGCCGGGCCGATCAGCGTGGAGGGGCTGGTATCCAATGCCCAGGTGCGCGCCGAGCAGGGCGAGATCACCATCGCGCGCGCGGAAAATGCGATTGTGATTGGCCAGCGCGTGAATATCGTCGAGGCCAAGAGCTGCACCATCCTGGCGGATGAAGTGGACATCCAGCAGGCCAGCGGCTGCGCCATCGCCGCCAAACAGGTCCATATTGGCAAGGCCGGGGCGCGGGCGGATCAGGAAACGGCGATTTGCATGCTGCTACCGGATTTGTCCGGCTTTGGCCGTCGCCTGGAGGCGATACAACAGCAAGAACAGGAAGGGCTGCACAAGCTTGAAACGGTGAAAAAGGCGCTGGCGCTATTGACCCAAGAAGACGAACTCAAGCGTTATTTCGGCGTGGTTGCCCGCGTCAAGAAAGGCGAACTGCAATTATCGCCGGAACAGCAAGCCAGCTTGAAGCGCAAGTCGGAACAGCTGGCGCCAAAAATCAAACAAATCAACCAGCTCAATGCGGGCATGAGGACGATGCAGGACGCCCAATCCTTTGTCCGCGCCCAGGCGGAGGAGCTTGCCAAGGCGCGCGAAGCGGCCGCTGCCGGGATACAGTGCAAACTGGAGGAAATCACCGGCGAAACCGTGGTCCGCGCCTTGACGCTGCCCAGCGGCGCCCAAGCCTTGTCTACCTTGACCGTGGAAGCATTGCGGGCGCGTCTGCGCACGGCCGATAGCCAGACCAAACTCTTGTTTTCCGATCAGAACGGCTGCTTTATCTGGCAATACTCAATCCGCTTTACGCCCCTTTAAAGCCATGGAGCAAACAAGGGCCTGGCATGGGTGCAGGCCCTGTCATTCCATCCTCGTCTAATGTGGCATTTGGTCTACCCGCATCAGGAAGCATCCTGCAACATGGTGTTGATTTCCATGGATGCGGCGGTGAGGAAGACCTTGGCGGCAGCCTTGTTGCTTTGGTCCAGATCATTGAGCGCATTGACCAGATCGCTGGATACAAACTGCAGGCTGTTGTTGATCTTGCCGACTTTGTCGATCAGGTCCGACATGTCGCCGCTGAAGTGGCTGGTCTGGTCGCGGAAGCTCTGCTGCTGGTTGATCTGGCTTTGCAGCGACTTGATCTGCCCTTCCAGGCTGTTCACCTTATCCTGCGCCTGGCTCAACAAGACCGCCATGGCGATCAGGCCGGGCAGGCCGAGTATGCCCAGGCCGATCAGATACAGCTTTTTCTTGTTCAGCGCGTCCAGCTCCTGCTGCGCCCCGGCCAAGTTGGACTGCAGCCCGGCGATGTTGGCCTGTAGTTGAGCAGTGATGGCTTGCAGCTGCTGGCTGTCGCTAGCCAACTGGTTGTTAGAGGAAAAGCAGGCCTGCTGTACCGTTTGCAGCTGCTGCGACAACGGCCCCGCTTCGGCCTGCATCTGGCTGACGCTGTCTTTGATCTGTTGCGGGCTGGCTTGATCGAAGTTGGCCAGCAAGCCCTGGACTTGCGACTGCAGCCGCTGGCCCACGCTTTGGGTATCGGTTTGCAGCGTTCGGATTTGCGGCACCAGTTGGTCCACCACTTGTTCCGCATTGCGTTGGATGCTGACTGCGCTGTCCGGCAAGCCTTGGAAGGCGCGGATGGTGGCTTCGGTTTGCAGCAGGTTGTTCAGTGCCTGAGTGAGAATGCCGTTTGCCATGCTGGGGTTCTCCAGATGAGAAAACAGCCGGGACGGGCCCGGCTGCGAGGGGACTTAGGCGGCGGCCAGCGCGCCGATGTAGTCGGAGATAGTGGTGGTTTTGGGCACCGGCAGCGGGGAGATGCCGGCCATCTGGCTCTTGATGGTGCTCACGTCGGTCAGGACGGTCTTCACCGTGGTGTTGGCTGCGGTCAGCCACAGCTGGCGCAGCGCATCCGGGCTGGTGATGCCCTTGTCGATGTCGGTGATCAGGCTGCCCAGGTCAGCCGTGAGCGCATCCCAGGCGTTGCTCATCTGGGTGGCGGCCGTCACGGCGTTTTGCGCTTGCACCTGCAGGCCCTGGTAGCCGTTGCCTATCTGGGTCGCGGTGAGGACTTCGCTCTTCAGGCTGCTTTGCTTCTGGTACAGGTCCTGACGGGTGTTCAAGGAGTTGTGCAGCACGATGGCGCCAGCCGTGATGCCGCCGGCCCCAGCCACCATCATCGCCACGCCGCCTATCACCACCGGGGTGGAGGTGCCGGCAGTGACAAAGTCCGCCACGGCGCCCACGGCAGTGACGAAGGCGCCGCCAATCACCAGCAGGCCGCCTGCCACGATGCCGGCGATGGCTCCGGTGATGGCCGAATTGATCTGGTCGATTTCCTTGTTCAGTTGCGCCAGCACGCCGTTATCGCCCTGTACCTTGGTGTTGAGATTGGCAACGATGCTCATGAAGGCCTGGGAGTCGACGATCAGGTTGTCGTTGAGCTTGATGATGACCAGACGGGTGGTGTTGGACAAAGCCTGGTATGACTGGGCCTGGTCGCGCAGGGCGGCCAGGGTATTGAGCCATTCCGCCTTGCTGGTGCCGGGAGGCAGCACGGTCGGGATGGCATTTTGCAGCGCGTAGTAATTGCCGATATTGGCGATGTTGGTGATGATCTGCGGCTGGATTTGCGTCAGGTATTGATCGGCATGGCCTTTGGCCGTGGCCAGACCGGCATTGATCTGTTCCTGGTTGTCTTTCAGGTTGGGAAACTGGCTGAAATCCACCGGCACCTGTTGCTTCACGCTGTTGCAGTAAGTCTGGATTTGCAGCGATTGCGAAGATTGGCCGGCCATGCCTTGGCCCATGTCGACGGGAAGGTTCTCTCGAATCATGTTGGTTCTCCTTGGATAAAGGGTCAAGCAAGCGGAAGCGAGCCGTTGCCGGCGTAGCTTTCCTTGATGTCGGCCACCTGGCCGGCCAGCAATTGCCATTCGGTATTGCACAGCGAGACATTGCGGCGGATGCGCGCCAGATCGTCGTCCGGGTTGAGGTTTTGCCAGGCGAAGGCGGACTTGCGGAAAGCGCCGGCGATTTGTCCCCAGGATTGGGGCAACAGGACGACTTTTTGCTGCGTATTGCGATAGGCTTCAACAAACAACTGGGTTTGCGCCTGCACCGACTTGGCGACGGTGATCATCGCATTGGCCTGCGCCAGCGCCTGGTAGGCGGTGGCAAGCTTGTCATTATTGCTGCGCAGGTCCTTGGCGGCCTGGCTGGAGCCGGCAATGCCGCCGGTCAGGGCGGTGATGCCGGATACCATGTATTCCACCTGGTCGCCGGGTTTGCTTGCCGCAGGTTTGCCGTCTTTGCCTTTCTCTTCTTTCAGGGTCAGGCTGGACAAAATAGCCAGGCCCAGCTCGCGCACGCCGGCGCCGGCCTTTTCGCCCTGGTCCACAATGGCCTGGATATTGGCGGCAATGGCCTGGATCAGCGCGTCGATGTCCTTGTTCAGCTGTTTGGCTTCGTCGGACAAGCTATTGATCAATTGAACGATGGATTGGTCATAAGACGCCATCAGCTGGTTCAGGCTATCCACCGTCACCTGGTACTGGGTGTTGGTTGCCTTGGCGCCCACTTGGTAGTCCTCGGCCAGATCGGCCAAGCCGTTGAGTTGCTGGGCATAAGTTTGACGCAGCGCGTAGAGCTGTTGATCGTCGGCGGACAAACCATTGTTGAAGGCGCTGACCAGGGCCGCAAAGTTGGAGGCGTAGGTGATCAGATTGATCAGGCCGGACAGATTTTTTTGCTGGAAATATTGAGCCTGGTGGTTCATCTGCCCCTGGTAGGCGGCTATTTTGATGGCCAGTCCGCTGTCAATGCCGGTGCCGGCCAGGGCTTGCTGCTGCCGCAGCAGATTGCCGTAGGACTCGGTCAGCAGGGCGTTGTTGCTGCTGCTCAGCACGGCAATCAGCATGTCCTGATCGCCAAGATCAATCGATTGGGAGGCGTCCCCTTGTGTGATGGTTTTGAGCATGATGGCTCCCTGAGAGTGAAGTGGGCCGCTCCGGGCTGGCGGCCCCATCACACTAGGGAAAAATCGGGCTGAAGGCATTTGGCCGTTTGGACCGTTTAGAGACTGGCTTCTCTGCCTATACTCCAAGGTCGCCATCGCCATGACTGTATCGAGTGCCCACGGCTGCGGCAAGTCCGGACATGCGGAGAGGCAAGAACAAGTCTGTTACGGCAGTTACACTTTCATGGGGTGAAAGCGGTTTGTTGTGGGGCCAGAATCCTACTTCCACCTTCAAGAAGGAGTGTTCCTGATGAGACTGTCCCGCCGCCTCGTTTTGCTGTCTTGCCTGCTATTGCCGCAGGCAGGCTTTTCCGCAGCCATGCCTGCCAATCTTCCCGAGCAGAAAATAGCCAGGCTAGAGCGCGATTTCGGCGGCCAGATCGGGGTGTATGCGCTGGATACCGGCTCAGGCGCCACCGTGAGTTACCGCGCGGACGAGCGCTTCCCGCTGTGCAGCTCGTTCAAGGGTTTTCTGGCTGCTTCCGCGCTGGCGCATAGCCAGAGTAAACCTGGCTTTCTGGATCAAACTCTCCATTACGGCAAGGAGGACCTGATCGTCTGGTCCCCCATCTCGGAAAAGCACCAGGCCAGCGGCATGACGGTAGCCGGCCTGTGCGCGGCCACGGTGCAGTACAGCGATAATGCCGCCGCCAATGTCTTAATGAAGCAACTGGATGGCCCGGCCGGACTGACGGCCTTCATGCGTTCCATCGGCGACAGCACTTTCCGCCTGGAGCGTTGGGAGCCGGAGCTGAACACCGCCATACCCGGCGACGCACGCGATACCTCCACCCCGCGCGCTGTGGCGGAAAGCCTGCAAAAACTGACCCTAGGCACGGCGCTGGCGGCGCCGCAGCGTCAGCAGCTGGTGGATTGGCTCAAGGGGAACACTACCGGCAACCAGCGCATTCGCGCCGCCGTGCCGGCCGGCTGGTCGGTGGGCGACAAAACCGGCACCTGCGGCGTGTACGGCACGGCCAATGATTACGCGGTGATCTGGCCCACTGGCCGCGCGCCCATCGTGATGGCGGTTTATACCCGCGCGTCCAAGAAAGACATCAAGCACAGCGATGCCGTCATCGCGGATGCGGCCAAGGCCGCGCTGGAAGCGCTAGGGGTGATGACGCGGTAAGGCGAGGCGACCAGCAGGGCAGGCTTTGAACGCATCAAACTGCCAAACGGAGCTTGACCCTGTAGCCGCTACAGGCTGTGAAATGCGCCCAGGCTTCAATCAACAAGGAGATGAGCAATGGGGCATTTTGGCAAATGGTTTGGCCGCCGCCACGGACATCACGAATCCACACACCATGATCGCCAAGCGTCGGCGGGGTCTCCGCCATCCCTGGCCTTGCAGGGCTGTCCCTCTTGCCGCCAGGGCAACGCAGCGCATGCGCGGTTTTGCCAGCATTGCGGCATCAGTCTGCAGCCGCCGCCTTGCGGTCAGTGTGGGCAAGAGGCCGGACCCGGCGCAAGGTTCTGCGCGCAGTGCGGCGCCGGCCTGGGCTGAGCGGTTCTTTACGCGCGCCAAATGAATTGCTGGTTGGCGCCGCCATGACAGTCCCAAAGCAGCAAGCGCGTGCCGTTGCGGCTGTTGCCGCCTTCCGCATCCAGGCAGCGCTTATTCAGCTTGCTGCGCAGCTGGCCGTTGGCCCATTCCCATTGCTGGTTTCTGCCGTTGTGGCAGGTATAGGCGATGACGCGCGCGCCGCGGCGCGGGTCGGCGCCTGCCACGTCCAGGCTGCCGGACTTGAGCTGGCCATTGTCCAGCCGGAAGCGCTGGTTCTCCCTGCCGTGGCAGTCCCATAGTTGCAACGGCGCGTTGGCGTTGGCGCCGCCGGCAAGGTCCAGGCAGCGGCCGCCAGCATGCGCGGCTGCTGCTCTTGCTCGCGTTGCTTCTTGCTCTGCTTGTTGGCGTAGTAACCGGCGGCGGCGACGGTGCCGACTACGGCGGTGCCAATCAAGACGTCTTTGGCGGTAATGTTGCTGCAGCCGCCGCTTGCCAGTGCCGCCCCCAAAATGATGATCACGGATGTTTTCATATGAACTGATTTATTTTTTAGGTGCGGCAGTGTAAGACCCGGCATGACAAGCGTCCGCCACGCTGTTTGGCGTTTGTGTAACCGTGTTTGACTGACTGGCTGCGATGGGAAAGGCATGAGTTGCGCGGAGCCAATCAGGCTGAGGCTTGGCTGCGAGTAAATGGCACTTACAATCGGGAGCGAGCATGCCGCGGCGATGCTGGGCGTCATTGTCAAAGCACCCAGTTTGCTCAAGCGAGGGGGCTGACGCTTTGCGGCAGGGCTTGGCCGCCGTGTGCGAAGACGTTAGCCGCGGATCATGGCTTGCCGCTTAACGGGCCGTAATCGCGATTGCGCTCGGCCTCCAGCTTGCGCTGAGCCTCCATGGCGCTGAGCTGGCCGTAGGCAAACTCACGCAAGATCGGCATGGCGCGGGCGGCAAATTCGGCATGGCTGTCGCGGTCAAAAAATTGGGAAAACCCGCCGGCGTGATTGAGCAGCGTCCGGCCCTGCCGTAAAAACGGCGCGTTTGCCACCGGCGCGTCCTGCCGGGCTGGCAAAAGCCCGGTGGCGCTGGCCAGTGCTGCCTGAACCGCTGGCGTGGCAAAAAAGCGCAGGAATTGCTCCGCCTCTTGGCGATGGGCCGCCTTGGCCGTCATCACCAGCACATCGGCGGGCGCTTCTTCATAGGTGCTCTCTGCGGCGGCAATCTTTGGAAAGGCGATCATGCCGATTTCATTGATTTTCCGGCTGGGCAGCTGCCCGGTCCAGAAGCTGCCCATCAACATCATGCCGGCGCGCTGGTTATAGAGCATGGGCAGCGACGCGCGCCAATCCAGCGCGGCGCTGTCACTGTCATAGCAATGGTGATCACGCAGTTGTTGCCAGGCGGCGAACACCTGGGCGAGCTGCGGCCGCAGCCAGGACAGCTTGCCTTGCAATAATTGCTGATGGAACTCCAGGCCATTCATCCGCAAGTCCAGATAGTCAAACCAGCCGGCCAATGGCCATAAATCCTTGGCGGCAATGGTAATGGGCGCCACGCCCGCGGCCCGCAATCTGTCACAACTGGCCAGCAGCTCGGCAAAGGTGGTGGGCGGCGCAACGCCAGCCTTGGCCAGCGCCAGTTTGTTGTAATAAATGGCCCAAGGGTAATAGCTGAGCGGCACGCCATACGGTTTGCCCTCAACCGTCACCAAGCGCAGCAGGGCCGGCGGCATGTGCTGCTGCCAGTCGTTGGCCTGGCCGGGCCTGTCCAGCATGGCCAACTGGCCTTTTTGCACGGCGTCGGTCAGCGCCACGCCGCCAAACATAAACAGCACATCGGGCGGGCTGGCGCTGCTCAGCATGGCTGGCAGCTCCCGCTTGTACTGCTCATTTTCGACCACACGCAGCGTGAGTTTGATGGCCGGATGGGCCGCTGAAAATTGCTGGGCGGCATTGTGGAAGGCCAGATACTGCTGAGGATTGACCGATAACACCACGGCAGTCAGCTCCGCAGCCCATGCCGATTGCCCAAGCAGGCCAGACAGGACGAGGCAGAGGGCGAATAGGCGCATGGGCGTAGCTCACAGATTGCCGGCCGCGTGGACAAGGGCTGGAGCGGCCTGATGGACGGTTTGCTTCACTATAGGCCAGCAAGGCAAAGGGATGCCGCGCAGGGGCGATCCGCCATGGCTGTGGCACCCGCTGTATGGACGATGATTGAGTGACGGTGCGCGCTGAAGGAGAAGAGGACGCGTCGTATTCGTTCCACGGCTTGTGTCCAGAGGCTCCAGCAATTCTTTGATGCGGCAGTATGGAGGAAGCCGTCGTCTTGCTCACAAGTAGACAGTCGAGCGACTGTAAGTTCGAATGTTGGGGACTTATGCAGTTTTCAGATTTCGCAGAATTTCTGGATGTTGTTCAGCGACTTTTAGCAGCGTTTTTGCCGCGCCGGTAGGCTGCCGCCTATTTTGCTCCCAGTCTTGCAGGGTGCGAGTGCTGACACCCAGGAGGCCAGCAAACGCGGCCTGTGACAGGCCCACCTTGGCGCGAGTGGCGGCTATGGGCGAAATCTCCACTTTAGTGACGCGGGCGGCTTCGCCGGCTTTCATTTCCTTGACCGACTGCAGCAAGTCAGCCTGGAATTGTTCCATTTCCTTATCCACGCTCCACCTCTTCACGTAGCTGCTTGAGGAATGCCGCGGGCAAGTTGTCGAACTTGGCCTTGGTATAGGCAATCAGCAAGTAAATTTGCCCATCTTCAAGCAAATTGTAGTAAATCACCCGGACACCACCGCGCTTGCCTATACCTGAGCGGGACCAACGCACCTTGCGCAAACCACCCGCTCCGGGGATAACGGTTCCCGCAAGGGCGTTGTTGGCAAGCCATTCAATAAAGACCAAACGTTCAGTGGTGGACCAGATTTCATCAGCACAACGCTTGAAGACTGCTGTCTCAATGACGGTGTACATACCATTATTATACGGCATTGCCGTATATCGGCAATGCTCATGAGTGAGAAGGCGCCAGCCTGCCATCAAAAGTGGCTAAGGTGGCAAGGGTTTGGCAAAACAGCCAGTCCGCTGCTCCGGGCTGGCTTTTATGGAACGCGGCTTATAACACGCGGGTGAGCAGCGTCAGCGACTCGCCCATGCGTTTGTCCAGCGGCTCCAGCAATTCTTTGATGCGGCTGGATGGCAGGCGCACGTCGTCGCCTAGGCAAGCGAGCAAATCGATCACGGATTGCAAAACCAATTGGCCATGGGCGAGGTGGCAGATGGACTCCACCACCGCCTGTTCGATGTCGTGGCACAAATGCGCCACGCGCGCGGCCGGTTCTCTGACCTTGGCTTGATCCTTGCCGGCCAATTGCTCTTGCAAGGCGGCAAAGGCTTCATGCAGCCGGGTCATGGCCAGCAGGCTGGGCGGATGCGTGGGGACTTGATTGTGCAGTAGCCAACGGCTGCGGGCGGGGTGACGGTTTTTCAGTGAAACGGCAAGGTGAGACGAACTGCGGGTGATGCTAGGCATGGCAAAACCCTCATTTTGATTGGGCGCTGTCGCCGATTGGCTGATGTAGCGCTGGATACGATCTTGACGGAACGATCAGGCTTGGTTGTTGTGAATTACGGGATGGGAATTTTCTGCATAAGCACCTCCATGT
Organism: Chromobacterium sinusclupearum; assembly: GCF_002902845.1. Classification (GTDB taxonomy): domain Bacteria; phylum Pseudomonadota; class Gammaproteobacteria; order Burkholderiales; family Chromobacteriaceae; genus Chromobacterium; species Chromobacterium sinusclupearum. The sequence continues at coordinate 49,979 of NZ_PPTF01000019.1, read as the reverse complement.
GTGGCTGTCAAAGCAGCGCATAGCACATAATGAGTGTCATGAAGATATCAATAACAATCAAAAAGACACTTATAGTTATCATTTTGCAAATCATACCGCGTGGCTTGAGCACTAGCAAGCGCTGATGCTATCGGGGTATGGAAAACACAACGAAACCCTTAACCGCCCGCGCGGTTTTCGCCCGCAACCTGCGCATTGCCAGACGCCTGCACGACGTGTCGCAGGAGGCATTGGCCTTGCAGGCGGGGATGAGCAGAACCTATGTTTCGGAGATCGAACGCGGCGAGCGCAATGTCTCCATCGACAACATGGGCGCACTGGCTGACGCCTTGGGCGTGGCGCTGAGAGACTTGGTGGACCCGGAAATGTTTGGCGGCTTGCTGGACAAGGCGAGCAAGTAGCGGGCGGTCTGCCCGTGATGTGCTTTTGGGAATCCGCTGCGCGGATGATGATTTGGATTGCCGGGGCTGCCCGGCGGCAGGGAGGGGATATTTGCTTGGCCAAATATCCCCTCCACCCCTAAAGGCCACCCTGCAAGCCTGGCCTTCGGCTTCCCGCCGGTTCCCGTCATGCCCGAGGCGCGGCTGAACACGTCCCGCGCTAACGTCGCGGGACTTAGACATGCAGCCGCTTAAGACCTCGGGCCTGCCACCCGGCGGCAGGCTTGAAGGGGGAGGGGCGCATCGCTAACGTGCCAGTTTTTGTGAGCGCTTGGCTGTGTTGGGGCATGTAATGGAGCTTGTTTAATCGGTTGTAGAGCCGAACCGACTTGTCCCTATCCCATCAGCGCAAGCCGACTCCGAAGCCCTTTCCAAGATTTTAAGCCGCCGCCCGTTTGAGCGGGGCGACGTTAGCGCCCCGCGAGTTCGGCGGCGCCTTGGAAAGGGCTTTGGAGGCGGGGTTTCGCAGCGCTGTTGGGGCGCCTTTTCTTTCGTCCATTTCTTTTGGCGAGGCAAAAGAAATGGACCCGTCCAGCCGGACGGAACCGGCATTTAATTATTTGTCCCCGGAGTGGACACAAAACCAATCGGTATTGCGCGGTAAACGTTGGGCTTTGCTTGGCTCAGCCCAACCTACGGTCCTATAAAGTCTCAGACTACCTCAGCAAAAAATTTTGAAAATATTTGGTAGTGAGAAAGCCGTGGATGTATGGTGGCAATATCAAAGAGTAGAGATTATATGAATATTTCACGTGTCTGAGGTGGGTTATATTGACTTTTTATGTGTTGAGATGATAGAATAATAATTGGATGGGAGAAACTCATCCAAAAAAGCCCTTGATGCTCTCTAAGCCTCGAGGGCTTTTGTATTCCATAAATACAATAGGAGAAAAAATGGAAAATACCATATGTTGTTGATTATAAAGTAGAAGATATAATTTATTCATGCACAGTTAAAATAAACCCTAAGTGGCACGATTACTGTATTGAAGTTGGTATTGTTGAGGAGATCGCAAAAATCCTAGATCCTGACAATGTCTCCCCAGGTTTGATTTGTCGGAAAACTAAAAGTGGTTGGACATTGTTTCCTCATAATGAGGTGCTTGCCGCTATAGGTGTAAAGCTGAATTGGGCTAAATTTTGGCGTGATTTTGATCATAAATTCCAAGCCGTTTTGCCTGCTTAGTAGCTGCTCGGCATGATGTGAAAAGCCACCCCGTCGGATGGCTTTAATTCTACGCCAAAATGTGAAGAAGAAAATATATCACCCTCCAATAGCGCCGGGTGTAGTTGAATTGTCGGTTCGTTCAAGCAGTTTTTAAGGCGAGAAATAAATGTTATTTTTGAAGTGAATTCTGCACTTAGTGATTAGCCTTGGTTGCAAGAATTGTCTGGTTCTGTATCTTGTTGGAAATGTAGTTTTTTAAGAATGATTCAGCTTTCTTTTCGTAAAAAATGTAGATGAAAATTGAAGCTAAGGTGGCGACGCTTAAGCAAAGTATGAAAAATGGGAGATAAGATAAATTATATTTTTGGGTCAGGCGTTCAAGTATATTAATCAATGGTTGATGGATTAAATAAAAGGCGAACGATGCATTGCCAAGAAGGGTTAAATATTTTGTTGAGAATAGCCGGTAGGATGGAGTATCTTCTGTCAAATTTGCATAGAAGAATAGGGAAACAAATGGAATAAAGTACAGAGATAGTCTGAATGGCTCCGGTATTTGATTTGCAAAGTACATGGAGGTAATAAGAAGAATATATGAAGCACTGGTTACCCAGTGTGGCAATCTATAACCAGTTTTCCATAGTTGGAAAATTAACATGCCAGCTATGAATTCTAAAATTCTAAAACCCGGGAAGATGTAAAATAGCCAATGAGCCAAAGTGTTTCCACCAAATAGTTTCAGTCCAGAGAGTTGTGTGGTGAAAAATAAGGCAGAAGTCAGTATGGTTAAAAGAAGAGCAAGAAAAATTTTAACCAGATTCTTGGTGTTAAGAAAAACAAGTGGGAAAAAACAAAAATAAAAAAACATCTCATTCGACAAAGACCAAGATGGTGCGTTGAAGGAGAAATAATAGCTGGAGCTCGGTATCCAGCTCTGTAGGTAGCTAAGATTTACTATTGCTTTGAAAATATTTATATCTGCTTTGTAAGTGGCGAGTAGGATAAATGGCAAAGCAGTTAAGAAATGCAAGGGTGTGAGTCTGGCAAGTCTTAGTAATATATATTTGAAACAGCTTAAGCTTTTATCTAATATTCTTTCTTTGTATGAGTGGGAAAGAACGAAACCGGAAAGTAGGAAAAAAAATGAGACCCCCACATAGCCAGATTCAAAAATTTTCACCAAGATTTCGCTGCTGCCACTCCACTTGAGATGTGAAAGAAAAACCAATAAGGCAGCAAAGTAGCGAAGCCCTGTTAGTTGATTCAATTTGTTTGCTATTTTCATATATACTCTTCTGCGGTGGTATGGCTGAGAATTATATACGGCTTGATGTGAATTGTTTAAAAAATCAATCAGATTCCGTAGTTGCATTCGCTAGCAAAGTAATTGTCACCGTGCAAAGAATCAATTGCTACTAGAGCACGGATTTTTTCGTCAGTCTCTGAAAGAGAGGCTGAGTATTTGATATGAAAAACGAAATCGAAAACTCATAATGATGTTTTTTTACATGTGAAAATTCTACCATTTTTAATGAGGTTTTATTATTTAATACATTGAAAGTTAGTGTTGAAAAATCGCTCGGATTGGTTTTTATTCTTCTAGGCTGTGATTGACGAGTTTTGTAAATTTTTCAAAATTGGAGTTTTCATTGTGGATGAAATTAGTCAGCTTGTTGAGCATGACTTTCTGGTAATGCCATGGGATACTTAAAATGGCGGCATAAATTTTGCATAGAAGAAGCCACTCATAGAAATAAGTGGCTTTTAAGTCAAATTAATACTAGATTTTATTCCATTCTCATATGTGGGAATAGTATCACATCACGAATAGACGGCGCATCCGTCAACAACATCACCAAACGGTCGATGCCGATGCCGCAACCGCCGGTCGGCGGCAGGCCGTATTCCATCGCGCGGATGTAGTCGGCGTCGTAGTGCATTGCCTCGTCGTCGCCGGCGTCCTTCTGGGCGACTTGCGCCTGGAAGCGCGCGGCCTGGTCTTCCGGATCGTTCAACTCCGAGTAGCCGTTGGCGTGCTCGCGGCCCACGATGAACAGCTCGAAACGCTCGGTCAGGCCCGGCTGGGTGTCGGAGCCGCGCGCCAGCGGGGACACTTCCACCGGGTAGTCGATGATGAAGGTCGGGTTCCACAGCAGGGATTCCGCGCATTCCTCGAACAACGCCAGCTGCAGACTGCCCAGGCCCGGGGCCGGGGGCAGTTTGCCGCCCAGGCGCTTGATCTCGCTGGCCACCCAGGCCGCGTCGGACAGCTGGGCGTCGGTGTATTGCGGGTTGTAGTGCTTGATCGCGCCCACGATGGTGAAGCGGTCAAACGGCTTGCCCAGGTCCACTTCCTTGCCTTGGTAGGTGACGGTGGTGGAGCCGCAGGAGACCAGCGCGCACTCGCGGATGATGGTTTCGGTCATGTCCATCATGCGCTGGTAGTCGCTGTACGCTTCGTAGAACTCGATCATGGTGAACTCGGGGTTGTGGCGCGTGCTCATCCCCTCGTTGCGGAAGTTGCGGTTGATCTCGAACACGCGTTCCAGGCCGCCCACCACCAGGCGCTTCAGGTACAGCTCCGGGGCGATGCGCAGGTAGAGCGGCATGTCCAGGGCGTTGTGGTGGGTGACAAACGGCTTGGCCGACGCGCCGCCCGGAATCGGGTGCATCATCGGGGTTTCCACTTCCAGGTAGCCTTCGCCCACCATCACGTCGCGCACCTTCTGGATGATCTTGGAGCGCTTGATGAAGGTTTCGCGGCTTTCCTCGCTCATGATCAGGTCGGCGTAGCGCTGGCGGTACTTTTGCTCCTGGTCGGTCATGCCGTGGAATTTTTCCGGCAGCGGACGGATGTTCTTGGACAGCAGGCGCACTTCCGTGGCTTGCACGGTCAGTTCGCCGGTCTTGGTTTTGAACAGCAGGCCCTTGACGGCGATGATGTCGCCCATGTCCCAGCGCTTGAAGTCGGCGTAGACGTCTTCGCCCACGTTGTCGCGGGAGATGAAGGCCTGGATGCGGCCGCTGACGTCCTGCATGGTGGCGAAGCTGGCTTTGCCCATCACACGTTTAAGCATCATGCGGCCGGCGACGGCGACTTCGATTTTTTCGGCTTCCAGCGCTTCGGCTTCTTTATCGGCGTGGTCGTCCTGCAGCGGTTTGGCGAAGTGGCTGCGTTTGAAGTCGTTGGGGTAGGCGATGCCTTTTTCGCGGATCGCCTTCAGTTTCAGGCGGCGTTCCGCCATGATCTGGTTTTCGTCTTGGCTTTGCGCCTGTGCTTGTTCGTGATCAGACATGATGACTCCGTGCCGGGTTGGGGTCCTTCGGCAAAATACACTTTATAAAAAACGGCAAAAACCGGCCGCATGCGGCCGGTCTATGGCGATTACACGCCCTGTTTCAGGCTGGCTTCGATGAAGCCGTCCAGGTCGCCATCCATGACGCCCTTGATGTTGCCCACTTCGTAACTGGTGCGCAAATCCTTGATGCGGGACTGGTCGAACACGTAGGAGCGGATCTGGTGGCCCCAGCCCACGTCGGTTTTGGTGTCTTCCAGCGCCTGCTTGGCTTCGTTGCGCTTTTTCAGTTCCAGCTCGTACAGCTTGGCGCGCAGCATCTGCCAGGCTTCGTCGCGGTTGCGGTGCTGGGAACGGTCGTTCTGGCACTGCACGACGATGCCGGTGGGGATGTGCGTCAAACGCACGGCCGAGTCGGTTTTGTTGATGTGCTGGCCGCCGGCGCCGGAGGCGCGGTAGGTGTCGGTGCGCACGTCGGCCGGGTTGATGTCGATCTCGAAGCTGTCGTCCACTTCCGGGTAGACAAACACGGACGAAAACGAGGTGTGGCGACGGGCGTTGGAGTCGAACGGCGACACGCGCACCAGGCGGTGCACGCCCACTTCGGTGCGCAGCAGGCCAAAGGCGTATTCGCCTTCGATCTTCAGCGTGGCGCTGGTGATGCCGGCCACTTCGCCTTCGGACACCTCCAGCACGTCCACCTTGAAGCCCTTGCGTTCGGCGTAGCGGGTGTACATGCGCAGCAGCATGCCGGCCCAGTCCTGGGCTTCGGTGCCGCCGGCGCCGGCCTGGATGTCGATGAAGCAGTTGGCCGGGTCCATCGGGTCGTGGAACATGCGGCGGAATTCCATCTTCGCCACTTTTTCCTCCACGCCGACCAGATCTTCCTGCACGGCGAGGATGGTGTCGTCGTCTTCCTCGCTCTTGCCCATTTCAAACAGTTCGCGGCTGTCCGCGATGGTGGCGTTGATGCTGTCCAGCACCAGCACCACGTCTTCCAGTTGCTTGCGCTCGCGGCCCAGATCCTGCGCCTTTTTCGGGTCGTTCCAGATATCCGGGTCTTCGGTCAGGCGGCTGACTTCTTCCAGACGGTCTTTTTTACCGTCGTAGTCAAAGATACCCCCGAATATCGGCGGCGCGGGCGGCCAGGTCTTCGATTTTGGCCGCAATTTGGTTCAAAACTTCAACTTCAATCATGCTTTCGCTCCAAATGGCAGTCTGTATTAGTAAATTCAAATGTGAATTTCTGGTTTGACCAAAGACAAAAAGCGCACCGAGTGGTGCGCTTCTCTTCAGTCAGGCCGGGAATTAGCCAAACAGGTGAGCGATGGCTGCGCGCTCTTCTTCCAGTTCGGCCAGGGTCAGGTCCATCCGCTCGCGGCTGAACGCGTCGATTTCCAGGCCTTCAACACGTTTGTATTCGCCATTTTCGCATACTACCGGCACGCCGTACATCACGCCTTCCGGAATGCCGTAGGAGCCGTCGGACGGCACGCCCATGGTCACCCACTTGCCATTGCTGCCCAGCACCCAGTCGTGGATGTGGTCGATGGCGGCGTTGGCGGCGGAGGCTGCGGAGGACAGGCCGCGCGCTTCAATGATGGCGGCGCCGCGCTTGCCCACGGTGGGCAGGAATACGTCGCGGTTCCAGGCTTCATCGTTGATCATGGCCTTGACCGATTGGCCATCGATGGTGGCGAAGCGGTAGTCGGCGTACATGGTGGGGGAGTGGTTGCCCCACACGGCCAGCTTTTCAATCGACGACACCGGCTTGCCGGTCTTGGCGGCAATCTGCGACAGGGCGCGATTGTGGTCAAGACGCAACATGGCGGTAAAGTTTTTCGGGTCCAGGTCCGGCGCGGACTTCATGGCGATCCAGGCATTGGTGTTGGCCGGGTTGCCCACTACCAGCACCTTGACGTCGCGGGCGGCGTGGTCGTTCAGCGCCTTGCCCTGCACGGTGAAGATGGCGCCGTTGGCTTCCAGCAGGTCCTTGCGCTCCATGCCCTTGCTGCGCGGGCGGGCGCCCACCAGCAGAGCGACCTTGACGTCCTTGAAGGCCACGTTCGGGTCGTCGGTGGCTACCATGCCGGCCAACAGCGGGAAGGCACAGTCTTCCAGCTCCATCATCACGCCTTTCAGCGCGGTTTGGGCCTGCGGCAGGTCCAGCAGGTGCAGAATGACCGGTTGATCCTTGCCCAGCATCTCACCACTGGCAATGCGGAACAGCAGGCTGTAGCCGATCTGGCCGGCAGCGCCGGTAACGGCAACGCGAACGGGGGCTTTCATTGGCGGACTCTCCTTTGACGTATCCGATAATGAGCTGCAGATGTTGCTCTGCAGTATAGATGTGGCCAGAGTGTATCACGGCTGTTTATCGATTTGGACTAATCAGACAAGAATATGGCGTCAAACAGTCGTTTGAGTCTTATGTCTTATATAAGACATGCCTTTACGCTTGATTTGTTTGGTGTTAAAACACAGACCATGACAGTCAATGCGCTGAAAAGACAGCCGCTTTATGCCCAGGTCAAGCTGCTGCTGCTGCAGCGGATAGGCGCCGGGGAGTGGCAGACGCACGATGCGCTGCCCAGCGAATGGGAGCTGGCCGACGAGCTGGGGGCCAGCCAGGGCACGGTAAGAAAGGCATTGTCTGAGCTGGTGGACGCCGGTTTGCTGTATCGCCAGCAGGGGCGGGGCACCTATGTGGCGCCGGTGCCGGGCGACTGGGGCGATGACGCCAGGCTGGTGACGCCGGGCTTGTTCACGGAGCAGCCGGACGAGCTGGCGCGGGAGTTTCTGGGGCTGTCGCGGCTGAATGCCAGCGAAGATATCGCAGAGGCCTTGCAGTTGCGCCGTTTGGCGCCTTTATTGAGGATTCGTCAGCTGTGGCGTCGCCATGGCTCGCCGGTGGCGCTGGACGATGTGCTGCTGCCGGCGGAAGTGTTTGAAGGCATGGACGCGCGCTGGCTGCGCGGCTCGGCCGGCGTGTACGGCACCTTGCAGCAGCGCTTCGGCGTGCGCTTGAAGATTGTCAGCGAGCAGTTTCGCGCGGAAATGCTGCCGCGCGAGGAGGCCAGCCTGCTCGGCGTGACGGGCATGGTGGCCGACGTGCCGGCGCTGTGCCTGCTGCGCTTGTCGGCAGACATGGACGGCCGGCCCCTGGAGTGGCGGCAGCGTTACTGCCTGACGCACCAGCTGGCTTATACAGTGAAGCACGGCTGAGGCGCCGGCGCTTTGATTTGGATTAAACGGCGAGCGGGCAGCGTCCTAAGCCGACATTTGTTAGAATCCCCCGCGCATATTGCAAACGCATGCTTTGCAATATGCCAGGTAAGGGCAGGCATCGGACCAGAGATAAAGGTTTGAGTCTGCCTGGCGGCGCGTCCGGGTGGGCGCGGCGTTTGATAACCCACTTGGTCACAAAAACATCCAAGGAAAGCCTTATGCAGAAGCAAAGACCGAAGCATCTGGACTTGGCCAGGATCAGACTGCCCGTGCCGGGCTTCGTCTCCATCCTGCACCGGGTCAGTGGTGTGGCGTTGTTCTTTTCCCTCCCGCTGTTGATCTATCTGCTGCACGGTTCGCTCAGCTCCGCCGAGTCGTTTGAAACCTACCGCGCCGTAGTCTCCCACCCGCTGATGAAACTGGTATTGCTGGGCCTGATCTGGGCGTACATGCACCACTTCTGCGCCGGCATCCGTTTTCTGTTCCTTGACGTTCACAAGGGTCTCGAGCTGGAGACCGCCCGCGCCACCGCGAAAACCGTGCTGGCCGTCAGCCTGCTGCTGACGCTGGTTCTGGGAGGCATCGCTCTATGGTAAACCGCATTGTTGTCGGCGCCGGCTACGGCCTGCGCGATTGGGTGATGCAGCGCGTCACCGCCGTGATCATGGTGATCTACACCGTGGCGATGGCGCTGTTCCTGCTGTCGCTGCCGTCCGGTTTTGACAGCTGGAAAGAATTGTTCAGCCATACCTGGGTGCAGTTGTTCACCCAGGTTTCGCTGCTGGCGCTGTTCCTGCACGTATGGGTAGGCATCCGCGACGTATGGATGGACTACGTGAAGCCGGTGGGCATCCGCCTGGCGCTGCACGTGTTCACCATCGTCTGGCTGGTTTCCTGTTTCATCTATTCCGTTAAAGTGGTTTGGGGGCTGTAATGGGTATCGCCATTCGTCATTTTGATGCAGTTGTCGTGGGCGCTGGCGGCGCAGGGATGCGCGCCGCGCTGCAACTGTCGGAAGCCGGCCTGAAAACCGCCGTGCTGTCCAAGGTATTCCCGACCCGTTCCCACACCGTGGCCGCCCAGGGCGGCGTGTCCGCCTCGCTCGGCAACTCCGAGCCGGACAACTGGCACTGGCACATGTACGACACCGTGAAGGGTTCGGACTGGCTGGGCGACCAGGACGCCATCGAATTCATGTGCCGCGAGGCGCCGAAGGTGGTGGTGGAGCTGGAACACTTCGGCATGCCGTTCGACCGCAACCCGGACGGCACCATTTACCAGCGTCCGTTCGGCGGCCATATGTCGGAATTCGGCGAAGGCAAGCCGGTGCGCCGCGCCTGCGCCGCCGCCGACCGTACCGGCCACGCCATGCTGCACGCGCTGTATCAGCGCAATGTGCGCGCCAACACCCACTTCTTCGTGGAATGGATGGCGCTGGACCTGATCCGCGACGCCGAAGGCCGCGTGCAGGGCGTAGTGGCCATGGAAATGGAAACCTCCGAGATCGTAGTGTTCCAGGCCAAGGCCACCTTGTTCGCCACCGGCGGCGCCGGCCGCATCTTCGCGTCGTCCACCAATGCCTTCATCAATACCGGCGACGGCCTGGGCATGGCCGCCCGCGCCGGCATCCCGCTGGAAGACATGGAGTTCTGGCAGTTCCACCCGACCGGCGTGGCCGGCGCGGGCGTGCTGATCACCGAAGGCGTGCGCGGCGAAGGCGGCATTCTGCGCAACAGCTCCGGCGAGCGCTTCATGGAGCGTTACGCGCCGAACGCCAAGGATTTGGCTTCCCGCGACGTGGTGTCGCGCGCCATGGTGTCCGAGATCAACGAAGGCCGCGGCTGCGGTCCGAACAAGGATCACGTCTTGCTGGACATTACCCACCTCGACCCCGAGGTGATCATGTCCAAGCTGCCGGGCATTCGCGAAATCTCCATCAAGTTCGCCGGCGTGGACCCGATCAAGGCCCCGATCCCGGTGGTGCCGACCTGCCACTACCAGATGGGCGGCATCCCCACCAACTACCACGGCGAAGTGGTGGTGCACGGCGAGCCGGTGCATGGCTTCTACGCCGCCGGCGAAGTGGCCTGCGCCTCGGTGCACGGCGCCAACCGCCTGGGCACCAACTCGCTGCTGGACTTGCTGGTATTCGGCAAGAGCTCGGCCAACTCGATGATCGACTTCATCAAGAAGCAGCCGGAAGACCTGCCGGAATTGGCGATGGCCGACGTGGAGCGCTCCGTCGCCCGCGTGGCGCGCCTGGACGGTCAAACCAACGGCGTGCAGGTGCATGAGGCGCGCGCCGAGATGCAGCGCGTGATGCAGGCGCACTGCGGCGTGTTCCGCTTCAAGGACATGCTGGCCGAAGGCGTGGACAAGATTCTGGAAGTGGAAAAGATGGTGGCGAAGACCGAGATCGGCGACAAGTCGAAGGTATTCAACACCGCCCGCATCGAGGCGCTGGAGCTGGAAAACCTGATCGAAGTGGCCAAGTCCACCATGATCAGCGCCAATGCCCGCACCGAGAGCCGCGGCGCCCACGTGCGCGACGACGCGCCGGACACCCCGGAAACCCCGAACGGCCGCGACGACAAGAACTGGCTCAAGCACACCCTGTGGTTCCGCGACGGCAACCGTCTGGAATACAAGCCGGTGAACCTGCAGCCGCTGACTGTCGAAACGATCAAGTTGAAGGCCCGCTCCTACTAAGGGTTGAACAGAGATGACTACCGAAACTGTCAAATTCAGCATCTACCGCTACGATCCGGACAAGGATGCCAAGCCGTACATGCAGGAGATCAGCATCGACATGGACGCCACCGAGCACAAGCTCCTGGACGCCCTGGTCAAGCTGAAAACCAAGGACGACACGCTGTCCTTCCGCCGCTCCTGTCGCGAAGGCGTCTGCGGCTCCGACGCCATGAACATCAACGGCAAGAACGGTCTGGCTTGCCTGACCGACTTCCGCACGCTGAAGCAGCCGATCGAGCTGCGTCCGCTGCCGGGCCTGCCGGTGGTGCGCGACCTGATCGTGGACATGGCGCAGTTCTTCAAGCAGTACCACTCGATCAAGCCGTACGTGATCAACGACACGCCGCCGCCGGAACGCGAGCGCCGCCAGTCGCCGGAAGATCGCAAGGAGCTGGACGGCCTGTACGAGTGCATCCTGTGCGCGTGCTGCTCCACGTCCTGCCCGTCGTTCTGGTGGAACCCGGACAAGTTCGTCGGCCCGGCCGGCCTCTTGGCCGCCTACCGCTTCATCGCGGACACCCGCGACGAAGCCACTAACGAGCGTCTGGACAATCTGGAAGACCCGTACCGTCTGTTCCGCTGCCACACCATCATGAACTGCGTCGATGTCTGCCCCAAGGGTCTGAACCCGACCAAGGCCATCGGCAAGATCAAGGACCTGATGGTTAGGCGCGCGGTATGACCGGATACGATCCGATCGAACTGAAACGGATCCGCTGGCGTTCGCGCCGGGGCCTGCTCGAACTCGACCTGGTGCTGGAGAAATTCTTCGCCGGCCCGTTCGAGCGGCTGTCCCCGGCCGAGATCGACGCCTACCGGAGCCTGCTTGATCTGCCTGACACTGACTTCCTGGATGTCGTAAACGGCAAGGCCGATCTCGACGATCCGGAACAAATGGCCATTGTCGCGATCCTGCGATCGCTGTGACGGCCGCCACGACCACACTAACAACAACGAAATAACGACTGGGAGTATTGCTGTGGAAACGAATCGCAAAGTAACGCTCAGCTACAACGAGGGTAAGGAAACGCTGGACCTGCCGGTCCTCGAGGGCACCCTGGGTCCGGACGTTGTCGACATCCGCGCCTTTGGCAAGACCGGCATGTTCACGTTTGACCCCGGCTTCCTGGCTACCGCCAGCTGCGAATCCAAGATCACCTTCATCGACGGCGATCTGGGCCAGCTGTACTACCGTGGCTACCCGATCGAACAACTGGCGGAGAAGAGCGACTATCTCGAAGTCTGCTATCTGCTGCTGAACGGCGAACTGCCGACCACCGCCCAGCGCAAGGAATTCGAACGCGGCGTGATGCGCCACAACATGCTGCACGACCAGCTGATGAGCCTGTTCAAGGGTTTCCGCCGCGACGCGCACCCGATGGCCGTGATGGTGGGCGTGGTGGGCGCGCTGTCCGCCTTCTACCATGACTCGCTGGACATCTCCAATCCGGAACACCGCCGCATCTCGGCCCACCGCCTGATCGCCAAGCTGCCGACCATCGCCGCCCAGGCTTACCGCTACAACAAGGGCCTGCCGTTCTCGTATCCGAAGAATGGCCTGACCTACGCGGAAAACTTCCTGCACATGATGTTCTCCACCCCGTGCGAAGAGTACAAGGTGAACCCGGTGCTGGCTCGCGCGCTGGACCGCATCTTCACCCTGCACGCCGACCACGAGCAGAACGCCTCCACCTCCACCGTGCGTCTGGCCGGCTCCTCCGGCGCCAACCCGTTCGCCTGCATCGCGGCCGGCATCGCCTGCCTGTGGGGCCCGTCCCACGGCGGCGCCAACGAAGCCGTGCTGAAGATGCTGGACGAGATCGGTTCCGTGGATAACGTGGCCGACTTCATGCAGGGCGTGAAGGACAAGCGCTACAAGCTGATGGGCTTCGGCCACCGCGTGTACAAGAACATGGACCCGCGCGCCGCCATCATGAAGCACACCTGCGACGAAGTGCTGAAGGAACTGGGCCTGCAGGACAGCCCGAAGTTCAAGCTGGCGATGGAGCTGGAAAAGATCGCGCTGTCCGACCCGTACTTCATCGAGCGCAAGCTGTATCCGAACGTGGATTTCTACTCCGGCATCGTGCTGTCCGCCATCGGCATCCCGGTTTCCATGTTCACCCCGATCTTCGCGCTGGCCCGCACCGTGGGCTGGATCGCGCACTGGAACGAAATGATCGGCGATCCGGGCATGAAGATCGGCCGTCCGCGCCAGCTGTACACCGGCGCCGAGCGTCGCGATTTCGTGGACATCGCCAAGCGCTGATTTGAAGAAGCAGGGTTGGTTGAAGCGGGGGCTTCGACCAGCCCTTTTTTGAGCCGCTGAAGGCTCTCAGAGCGCTGCGGCAAGACCGTCTTGCCATAGCGCTTTGCGCAAATGCTGCAACATCCAGACAAAGGGTAGCCAGACCATGATGCAATCCATGTACAGCCATTCCTACCTGTTCGGCGGGAATGCCCCGTTCATCGAGGAGCTGTACGAACAGTACCTCGCTGACGCCACGTCCGTGCCGCACGAGTGGCGCGATTACTTCGACAAGCTGGCGCAAGCGCCGGGCGCCGCCGAGCGCGACGTGCCGCACCTGCCGATCCAGGAGTCGTTCATCCAGCTGGCCAAGAAGCCCTTGACCGGCCAGCGCACCGCCGCCGCCACCGACTGGGAGGCGATGCAGAAGCAAGTGGGCGTGCTGAAGCTGATCTCGGCCTACCGCGTGCTGGGTTCGCGCCAGGCCAATCTGGACCCGCTGAAGCGGATGGACCAGGCCATCGTGCGCGAACTGGACCCGGCCACCCACGGCCTGACCGACGCCGACATGGCGGTGCAGTTCAACGCCGGTTCGCTGGTGGGCGCGCAGAAGCTGCCGCTGTCCGACATCCTGTCCCGCCTGAAGCAGACCTACTGCGGCAATATCGGCGTGGAGTACATGCACATCACCCAGTCCGACGAGAAGCACTGGGTGCAAAAGCGCTTCGAGGGCGATCTGTCCACCCCGCGCTACGACGCGGCCAAGAAGCAGCGCATCCTGAAGCAGATCACCGCGGCCGAGACGCTGGAGCGTTATCTGCATACCAAGTATGTCGGCCAGAAGCGCTTCTCGCTGGAAGGCGGCGAATCCACCATCGCCGCGCTGGACCACCTGATCCAGAACGCCACCGAACAGGGCGTGCAGGAACTGATCATCGGCATGGCCCACCGCGGCCGCCTGAACGTGCTGGTCAACACCCTGGGCAAGCAGCCGCGCGACCTGTTCGCCGAATTCGAAGGCAAGGCCGCCCAGCAGATGGCTTCCGGCGACGTGAAGTACCACATGGGCTTCTCGTCCGACATCCCGACCGCCAACGGACCGATGCACGTGTCGCTGGCGTTCAACCCCTCGCACCTGGAAATCGTCAACCCGGTGGTGGAAGGCTCGGTGCGCGCGCGCCAGCAGCGCCGCAAGGACAATGAGCGCAAGACCGTGGTGCCGGTGCTGATTCACGGCGACTCCGCCTTCGGCGGTCTGGGCGTCAACCAGGGCACCTTCAACCTGTCGCAGACCCGCGGCTACGGCACCGGCGGCACCATCCACATCGTCATCAACAACCAGGTGGGCTTCACCACTTCGGACACCCGCGACATCCGCTCCACGATGTACTGTACCGACGTGGCCAAGATGATCGAGGCGCCTATCCTGCACGTGAACGGCGACGATCCGGAAGCCGTGTGCTACGTGATGCAGGCCGCGCTGGACTACCGCATGACCTTCAAGAAGGACGTGGTCATCGATCTGGTGTGCTACCGCAAGCTCGGCCACAACGAGGGCGACGACCCGTTCCTGACCCAGCCGATGATGTACAAGAAGATCGCCAAGCATCAAGGCGTGCGCGCCATGTATGCCGAGCGTCTGGTGCAGGAAGGCGTGCTGAAGGCCGAGGAAGCCGACGCGCTGATCCAGGCCTACCGCGACGCGCTGGACAAGGGCGAACACGTGGAGCAGACCACGCTGTCCAATTACAAGCGCGAGCACGCGCTGGACTTCAGCCAGTACCTGGGCACCCACTGGGCGCATCCGACCGACACCTCCTTGCCGCTGGCCGACATCCAGCGCCTGACCGACAAGTTCACCACGCTGCCGGACGGCTTCAAGCTGCACCCGACGGTGCAGAAGGTGCTGGCCGCCCGCAAGGCGATGGCCGCAGGCGAGCAGAACGTGGACTGGGGCATGGCCGAGACGCTGGCCTACGCCTCCCTGGTGACCAACGGCTTCGGCGTGCGCATCTCCGGCGAAGACTCCGGCCGCGGCACCTTCAGCCACCGCCACGCCGTGCTGCACGACCAGAACCGCGAACGCTGGGACCAGGGCGCCTATGTGCCGCTGCGCAATATGTCCGACAACCAGGGCGACTTCCTGGTGATCGACTCCATCCTGAACGAAGAAGCGGTGCTGGCCTACGAGTACGGCTACGCCTGCTCCGCGCCGGATCAGCTGGTGATCTGGGAAGCGCAGTTCGGCGACTTCGCCAACGGCGCCCAGGTAGCCATCGACCAGTTCATCTCCTCCGGCGAGACCAAGTGGGGCCGTCTGTGCGGCCTGACCACCATCCTGCCGCACGGCTACGACGGCCAGGGCCCGGAACACTCGTCCGCCCGCGTCGAGCGTTGGCTGCAGCTGTGCGCCGAGCACAATATGCAGGTGGTGATGCCGTCCGAAGCCGCGCAGATGTTCCACATGCTGCGCCGCCAGGTGCTGCGTCCGTACCGCAAGCCGCTGGTGATCTTCCTGTCCAAGCGCCTGCTGCGCTTCAAGGACTCCATGAGCCCGATCGAAGACCTGACCACCGGCAGCTTCCGCCCGGTGATTGGCGATGCCGTGGCCAAGGATCCGAAGAAGGTCAAGCGCGTGGTGCTGTGCGCCGGCCAGGTGTACTACGACCTCGCCGCCGGCCGCAAGGAACGCGGGCTGGAAGACGAAGTGGCCATCGTGCGCATCGAGCAGCTGTATCCGTTCCCGACCGAGCAGGTGGCCGCCGAACTGGCGCGCTTCACCCAGGCCAAGGAAGTGATGTGGGTGCAGGAAGAGCCGCGCAACCAGGGCGCCTGGTACCAGATCCGCCATCGCCTGGAAGGCCTGCTGAACGCCAAGCAGCAGCTGTCGTTCGCCGGCCGTCCGTCGTCCGCCTCGCCGGCCGTAGGTTATATGAGCAAGCACGTCGCCCAGTTGAAGGCCTTCGTCGAAGAAGCGATGACGGTTTCCCGCTGAGCCAATGAGAGAAAAGGGGCGGCATCGCGGCCGCTCCTCCATGGAGAAGAACATGCTGATTGAAGTCCAAGTTCCGCAACTGCCGGAATCCGTATCCGAAGCCACGCTGATGAGCTGGCACAAGAAGGTCGGCGAATTCGTCAACCGCGACGAAAACCTGATCGACCTGGAAACCGACAAGGTGGTGCTGGAACTGCCGGCGCCGCAAGCCGGCGTGCTGGTGGAAATCGTCCAGCAGGATGGCGCGACCGTGACCTCTGGCCAGCTGATCGCCAAGATCGACACCGCCGCCAAGGCAGGCGCAGCCGCTCCGGCCGCTGCCGCCGCCCCGGCGCCCGCCGCTGCGCCGGCTCCGGTTCAAGCCGCCGCCCCGGTTGCCGGCGCTGCCGCGATGCCGTCCGCCGCCAAACTGGCCGCCGAAACCGGCGTTGATCTGTCCAAAGTGGCCGGCTCCGGCCGCGATGGCCGCGTGTTGAAGGAAGACGTGCAAGCCGCCGCCAAGTCGGCCGCGCCGTCGCAGGCCGGTCCGGTGATCGCCCCGGCCGCCAACGCCGGCGTCGCCCTGGCTTCCACGCCGTCCGCCGTCAACGTCGCCGGCATCCTGTCCGGCCGTCCGGAGCAGCGCGTGCCGATGTCGCGTCTGCGCCAGCGCGTGGCCGAACGTCTGGTCATGAGCCAACAGACCAACGCCATCCTCACCACCTTCAATGAAGTGAACATGAAGCCGGTGATGGACCTGCGCAACAAGTACAAAGAGAAGTTCGAGAAAGAGCACGGCATCAAGCTGGGCTTCATGGGCTTCTTCGTCAAGGCCGTGGTTGCCGCGCTGAAGAAATATCCCATCGTCAACGCTTCGGTGGATGGCAACGACATCGTTTACCACGGCTACTTTGACGTGGGCGTGGCCGTGGGCAGCCCGCGCGGCCTGGTGGTGCCGGTGATCCGCAACGCCGACCAGCTGTCCCTGGCCGAGATCGAGAAGCAGATCGCCGACTTCGGCAAGCGCGCCCAGGAAGGCAAGCTGACCGTGGAAGAGCTGACCGGCGGCACTTACACCATCTCCAACGGCGGCACTTTCGGCTCGATGATGTCCACCCCCATCATCAACCCGCCGCAATCGGCGATCCTGGGCATGCATGCCACCAAGGAGCGCGCCGTGGTTGAGAACGGTCAAGTGGTGGTGCGCCCGATGATGTATCTTGCCCAATCCTACGACCACCGCATCATCGACGGTCGCGAAGCGGTGCTGAGCCTGGTGGCCATCAAGGACGCCATCGAGGATCCGGCGCGTCTGCTGCTCGACCTGTGATGAACCGGGCCGGCGCAAGCCGGCCTGTCTGATATTTCACGAACGGAGTAAACATGAATCTGCCGGATTGGCTTTACGCACTCGCCTCGGTACTGGCTGGCGTGGCGCTGCTTTTCCTGACCTGGAAAAAGCGCCAGCAAGGCGTGCGGGAGAGCTATTACAACCTGTTCGGCAAGATCGTCATCGCGCTGTTCATGATTGCTTTCGGGGCCTTGCTGTTCAAAGTCGGCAAGGCCTGACCCCAAGGGAAATCCCATGAGCCAACAGTTTGATGTGGTAGTGATCGGCGGCGGTCCCGGCGGTTATGTCGCGGCCATCCGCGCGGCCCAGCTGGGCTTCAACACCGCTTGCGTGGACCTGTTCAAGAACCCGGAAGGCAAGCCTTCCCTCGGCGGCACCTGCCTGAACGTCGGTTGCATTCCGTCCAAGGCGCTGCTGCAGTCGTCGGAAAACTTCCACGCCGTGCAGCATGATTTCGCCAAACACGGCATCAGCGTGTCCGGCGCCAAGATGGATGTGGGCCAGATGCTGGCCCGCAAGACCGAGATCATCACCAAGAACGCCGCCGGCATCAGCTTCCTGTTCAAGAAGAACAAGGTCGCCAACATCCATGGCCTGGCCAGCTTCAAGGGCCGCCAGGGCGACAAGTGGCTGATCGAAGTCACCGACAATGGCGCGGTGGTGGATACCCTGGAAGCCGTCCACGTGATCGTGGCCACCGGCTCCAGCCCGCGCGCGTTGCCGGGTCTGGCCACCGACAACCAGCTGGTGCTGGACAACGAAGGCGCGCTGGCGCTGACGGCGGTGCCCAAGCGCTTGGGCGTGATCGGCGCCGGCGTGATCGGCCTGGAAATGGGTAGCGTCTGGAAGCGTCTGGGCGCCGAAGTGACCATTCTGGAAGCGATGCCGACCTTCCTGGCGGCCGCCGACCAACAGATCGCCAAGGAAGCGTTCAAGACGCTGACCAAGGACACCGGCCTGGACATCAAGCTGGGCGTGAAGATCGGCGAGATCAAGACCGGCAAGAAGAGCGTCACCGTCAATTACGAACTGAACGGCGAAGCGGTGAAGGCCGAGTTCGACAAGCTGATCGTGTCCATCGGCCGCGTGCCGAACACCCAGGGCCTGGGCGCCGAGGTGGTGGGCCTGCAGCTGGACGAGCGCGGCTTCGTCGCCGTGGACGAGCACTGCCATAGCAATCTGCCCAATGTGTGGGCGATCGGCGACGTGGTGCGTGGCCCGATGCTGGCGCACAAGGCGTCGGAAGAGGGCGTGGCCGTGGCCGAGCGCATCGCTGGCCAGAAGCCGCATGTCGATTTCGGCGTGATTCCGTGGGTGATCTACACCTCGCCGGAAATCGCCTGGGTCGGCAAGACCGAGGAGCAGCTGAAAGCCGAGGGCATCGAGTACAAGAAGGGCACTTCCGGCTTCGGCGCCAACGGCCGCGCGCTGGGCCTGGGCCAGGCGCAGGGCATGGTCAAGATACTGGCCGACGCCAAGACCGACCGCATCCTGGGCCTGCACATGATAGGCCCGATGGTGTCCGAGCTGGTGAGCGAGGGCGTGGTGTCGATGGAGTTCAAGGCCGCCAGCGAAGACCTGGCGCGCATTGTCCACGCCCACCCGTCCTTGTCCGAAGTGGTGCACGAAGCCGCGCTCGCCGCCGACAAGCGCGCGTTGCACGGTTGATGGGAGCGCGGGTCGTGTACAATGCGCACGACCCAACCGGGAACGGGCCGAGATGCCAGCCGGGGGGCTGGCGCGGCCTGCGCCAACAAGGTTTGGCAAGCGATCAAGGAATAGAGGCAGAGGCGCATGCCCGCCATCATTTCCCCGAAAGGAAACCATAGATGAACCTGCATGAATACCAAGCGAAAGAGCTGCTGAGCCGTTACGGCCTGCCGGTGCAACAAGGCATTCTGGCCACGTCGCCGGAAGAAGCGGCTGCCGCCTACGACAAGCTGGGCGGCAAATTCGCCGTCGTGAAGGCCCAGGTGCACGCCGGCGGCCGCGGCAAGGCGGGCGGCGTGAAAGTGGTGAAGAGCCGCGAAGAAGCCGCGGAAGTCGCCAAGACCCTGATTGGCACCAATCTGGTGACCTATCAGACCGACGCCGCCGGCCAGCCGGTGAACTCGGTTCTGGTCTGCGAAGACATGTACCCGGTGCAGCGCGAACTGTACCTGGGCGCCGTGGTGGACCGCGGCAGCCAGCGCGTCGTGTTCATGGTTTCCACCGAAGGCGGCGTGGAAATCGAGAAGGTGGCCGAAGAGACCCCGGAAAAGATCATCAAGATCGAGATCGATCCGCTGGTCGGCATGCAGCCGTTCCAGGCGCGCGACGCCGCTTTCGCGCTGGAACTGAAGGGCGAACAAGTCGCCTCCTTCACCAAGCTGATGCTGGGCGCTTACAAGGCCTTCGTCGAGAACGACTTCGCCCTGTTCGAAGTCAACCCGCTGGCGCTGCGCGAAAACGGCCAACTGGCCTGCGTGGACGGCAAGATCAATCTGGACTCCAACGCCCTGTACCGACACCCGGATCTGCTGGCCATGCGCGACAAGAGCCAGGAGAACGAGCGCGAAGTGAAGGCTTCCGAGTTCGACCTGAACTACGTGGCGCTGGAAGGCAATATCGGCTGCATGGTGAACGGCGCCGGCCTGGCGATGGCCACCATGGACATCATCAAGCTGAAGGGCGGCCAGCCGGCCAACTTCCTGGACGTGGGCGGCGGCGCCACCAAGGAGCGCGTGATCGAAGCGTTCAAGCTGATCCTGGCCGACACCTCGGTGCAAGGCGTGCTGATCAACATCTTCGGCGGCATCGTCCGCTGCGACATGATCGCCGAGGCCATCATCGCCGCCGTGAAGGAAGTGAACGTGACGGTGCCGGTGGTGGTGCGTCTGGAAGGCAACAACGCCGAACTGGGCGCCAAGATCCTGGACGAATCCGGTCTGAAACTGACTTCCGCCCAGGGTCTGAACGACGCTGCCGAGAAGATCGTCGCCGCCGTCAAGGCCGCTGCCTGAGACCCGCACTGAGCTGAGGAATACAAAATGAGCGTATTGGTAAACAAAGACACCAAAGTGCTGGTGCAAGGCTTCACTGGCAAGAACGGTACTTTCCACGCCGAACAGGCGCTGAAGGTCGGCACCAAGGTTGTGGGCGGCGTCACCCCGGGCAAGGGCGGTTCCGAGCACCTGGGCCTGCCGGTGTTCAACACCATGAAGGACGCCGTGCGTCAAACCCAGGCTGACGCCTCGGTGATCTACGTGCCCGCAGCCTTCGCCAAGGATTCCATCCTGGAAGCCATCGACAGCGGCGTGAAGCTGATCGTCTGCATCACCGAAGGCGTGCCGACCCTGGACATGCTGTACGTGAAGAAGGCCGTGGACGAAGCCGGCATCCGCCTGATCGGCCCGAACTGCCCCGGCATCATCACCCCGGGCGAGTGCAAGATCGGCATCATGCCGTGGCACATCCACAACCCGGGCCGCATCGGCATCGTGTCCCGCTCCGGCACCCTGACCTACGAAGCCGTGGCGCAAACCACCGCGCTGGGCCTGGGCCAGTCCACCTGCATCGGCATCGGTGGCGACCCGATCCCGGGCACCAGCCACATTGACGCGCTGAAGCTGTTCCAGGATGATCCGGATACCGACGCCATCGTGATGATCGGCGAAATCGGCGGTTCCGCCGAGGAGGAAGCGGCCGAGTTCGCCAAGTCCTACGTGACCAAGCCGGTGGTCGGCTACATCGCCGGTGTCACCGCGCCGAAGGGCAAGCGCATGGGCCACGCCGGCGCCATCATCTCCGGCGGCAAGGGCACGGCGGAAGAGAAGTTCAAGGCTTTCGAGCGCGCAGGCATCGCCTACACCCGCAGCCCGGCCGAAATCGGCAAGACCATGTTCGAACTCTTGAAGAGCAAGGGCATGATCTAAGCCCGGTTTGCCGGTCTGAACGAAAACACCCCGCGAGCGATCGCGGGGTGTTTTTATTTGAACGGCGGATTTTGGCCACGAAATCCACGAAAAGCTTACACCGAGACTCAATACGTCGCGCCGTGCCGATGCTTGGCCAAATAGTTTGTTGCGCGCAGCAGATGTTCGTGTTTTTCGTGGGTTTCGTGGCGGGTATCAGGCCTAGTTAGGCATAACGCGAGAACACGCGCTCGAACGGCGACTGGAAGCGCGGACTGACGTAGGGCGCCAAGAGGAACATCAGGCTGCGGCAGCCGGACTGGATCAGCTTGTCCAGCTCCGCCGCGCTGGCGTTCTGCTTGATGGTGTTGACCCAGCCGGTTTGCACCATTTGGAAATGCTGCACCAGATGCACCAGCTGCTGGTCGTCCACCAGCAGCATGCCTTGTTCGCGCAGGCTGGCGAACAGCTGGCCCAGCTTGCTGTTCAGCTGGCCGCGGGACAGCTGCTGATGTTCCTCTTCCAACTGCGGGTTGACGCAGAACAGGCTGGGCAGGCTCTTGGGCAGGAAGCGGAAGCTCCAGATATGGCGCAGCGTCTTTTCCATCGCCATCACCATCGCCTCGATCGAGTTGTTGTGGTTCAGCGCGGCGGACAATTGCTCCGCCATCCCCTTCACATAGCGATGGTACAGCTCGTTGATGATCTCTTCCTTGTTGCGGAAGTGATAGTAGAGCTTGCCGGTGCTGATGTTCATCCGCTCGGCGATGTGGTTGGTGGTGATGACGCGTTCGCCTTCCTGATTGAACAGCTGCAGGCTGGCCTCGACGATCTTGTTGAAGGTCTCCGATTGCGTGCCGCTCTTGCGCATGACAATTTCTTCCTGATGAAACATGGGTACGAGCGAGAGCCGGCTGCCGCAGATCAATCCGCTGCGCGCAGGGCGAGCAGACAGCCCGCCAGCGCCAGCGCGATCCATACCTCCAGACGGAAAAAGTCCAGACAGGAAATCAGCGTGGCCTGCCGGGCCAGTTCGCCGGCCAGCACTCCAAGTCGCTGAGTATCGCTCAAATTGGGCAATTGTTCCCGTAAAAGATGCAAAGCGTCGTTAAATTGCCACGCATCCCACGAAAATCGCTCGGCCAGACGGTTGTAATGCAGCGCGTTGCGTTCCTGCATGAAAACGCTGGCCAGGGCCACGCCGGCGGAGATCGAAACCTGGCGCACGATGTTCTTGGTTTGATAGGCGTGGGCAAAGGCGGCGGGGGCGATGGTGCGGAAGGTGCTCTGTGCCACCGACATGATGAACAGGGACATGAAGCCGCCGTTCAGCAGCAGGATCAGCGTCAAGCGGCCGACGCCGGCCTCGCCGTTGAGGCCGCTCATCAGCCAGCCGTAGGCCGCCAGCAGCGCGCAACTGGCCAGCAGCGTCTGGCGCAGGCCGGGCGCGCGTCCGCGCAGCAACAGTCCGGCGTACAGCAGCGCGAACAACATGCCCGCCAGATAGCTGATCGACAGCAGCAGGCCGCTGGTGGGCAGGTCGAAACCCAAGGCCTGCACCGTCAACATAGGCAGGATATAGCTATTGGCCGAAACCAGCAGGTAGCAGCAGCTGTAACCGAACAGGCCCATGCGGTAGCCGGGGCGCCGCAACAGGCGCCAGCGGCGGCGGTCCGAGGCGCGGCGGCGGTGCAGGGAGCGGAACAGCGCATAGCTGACGATGCCGGCTGCGCCGGCGGCGGCCAGCCATTGCGGATGGCCGAACAGTTGGTATGGCATTTGCTGAATCAGCCATTGCAGCAAAAACACTGCCGCCAGCAGCCAGACAAACGATTGCGCCGGGTAATGCGCGGGACGGGGCGCGGGCGGGCGCAAGGGCAGCAGGCGGGCGGCCCATAGCGCCGGCGGCAGAAACGGCAAAACGCCCCAGCACAGCGCGCGCCAGCCATGGGCCTGCAGCAGCCAGCCGCCCAAGAGCGGCCCCAGCGCGCTGCCCAGGAGCAGCGCCTGGCCGAAGGCCACCAGCCCCAGGCCGCGCTTGGCCAGCGGCAATTGCGCCACTTCCAAGCGCGCCGCGGTGAAGAAGGCGGCGCCGCCCAGGCCTTGTATCGCCCGGCCGGCGATGAAGCCGTCAGGCGACTCGGCCGCGCCGGCGATCAGCGCGCCCAGCGCGAACAGAACGATGGACGCCTGCAGATGGCGGCGCGAGCCGAAGCGCTCCACGCACCACTGATGGTTGAACAAGGCAACCACCGCGCACAGCGCATAGGCCATCGCCGCCTGGCTGAATTCCTCCGGGCCGGCGCCGATGCCGCCCATGACCTGCGAGGAGGCGAAGTTGAGCAGGCCGTTTTGCAGGAATTCCAGCCAGGCGATCAAGGCGATCGCCAGCAGGCGGGCACGGCTGGTCGAGTGCGGGGAGGATTGCATGCCGAGGCATCCGATAGTGGGGGATGCCGCCAGTGTAGAAAGCGCTTATGATTTAATAAAATCGATCGTTTTCATTGGATGTATTACTGTGAATGATATTGACGCCCTGCGCTTGCGCCGCCTCGATCTGAACAGCCTGGTGGTGCTGCACACGCTGCTGAGCACGCGCAGCGTCAGCCAGAGCGCGGAGCGGCTGTGCCTGGGCCAGCCGGCGGTCAGCCATATCCTGAAGCGGCTGCGCGAACAGTGCGGCGACCCGCTGTTGTGCCGCGATGGCCGGCGCATGGCGCCTACCCCCTATGCCGAGGCCTTGCTGCCGCTGTTGGAGGCATGGCTGGCGCAGGCGCAGCAGCTGATCGCGCCGCACGCTTTCGATCCAACCCAACTGGACGGGGCGTACCGGCTGGCGATGCCGGACTTGCTGGAGGCGGCGTTGTTGCCGCGGCTGATCGCCTCCCTGCAAGAACAGGCGCCCGGCCTATGCCTGCAGGTGCTGGCGATGCCGGCGTCCGAGGTGCCGACCGCGCTGGACGAGCGGCGCATCGACGGCGCCATCGGCCATTTTCCGCAATTGCCGGGGCGTTTGAGCCGGCGGCGTTTGTTCCGCAGCCGCTTCGTCTGCGTGCACCACGCCGGCCGCCTGGCATTGCCCTCCTTGCTGGACGCGGCCCAGCTGGCGCGGCCGCCGCATTTGTACACCTCGTACATCGGCAACGACGCCAGCCTGGTGGACGACTATCTGCGCGCGCATGGCCAGGCGCGGCGGGTGATCGCCTCCACCGCCAGCCTGCTGGCGATTCCCTTGCTGCTGGAGCGGCTGCCGGCGGTGGCGGTGCTGCCGGATTTGATCGCGCAAGTGTTGCGGGGAGGAGACGCCGGCCTGCGCTGGCGGCGCATAGACGACGCCGATCTGGCGATAGAAGTGGAGCATGTCTGGCATCCGCGCCGCGATGCCGATCCCCTGCTGAAATTCATCGACAGCCTGCTGTGGCAACAGAGCGCAGAATGGCGCGATTAAGCTTTATTGCCATCTTTCAGCAAGAATGATTGAAATTTGGCGTTATTATTTAAATGGAATGTTATTTTTAACGGTGCGCCGCAGCCTGCATGCCGGATAATAAGCCTTTTATATCAGTATCGGCTTATCATCATGCGCTCCATCCGACACAAGCTCATGCTGCTGACGGCGGCCTCCATTCTGGTGGCCACCCTCAGCGTCACCATTCTCGCTTGCCTGAATATCCGCAACCACGCCTACGACGAGGCCAAACGCGAAGTCACCCAGGTGCAGCAATTGCAAGGCGGCTTGGTGTCGGAATGGCTGACGGTGCGCAAGAACCTGATCGGCGCCAGCCTCAGCCGCGCCGGCGATCCGCAGGCCAGCTACTATCTGCAGCAGATCGCCAAGGGCGGCGGTTTCAACATCATCTATGCCGGCCACGGCGATAGCGGCGAAATGTTCTACTCCGTGCCCGGCCGCGCCAAGCCCAGCGCCGAATACCAGCCGGCCCAACGGCCGTGGTACCAGCAGGCCAAGGCCGCCGGCGGCGTGATCGTCACCGATCCGTACAAAGACTCCGAACCGGAAACCAAGGACAAGCTGGTGATCACCATCGCCGACAAGGCGCCGGGCCAGGAAATCGTCGTCGGCGGCGATATCCTGATCGAGAAACTGGTGAAGTCGGTGCTGGACATCAAGCTGGCCGGCGACGGCCACGCCTTCCTGCTGACCCGCCAGGGCAAGGTCATCGCCTATCCCAAGCCGGGCCAGGAGTTGAAGCCGATTGGCGAGCTGATTCCGGCTTTGGACGACAACCGTTTCCAGCAACTGGTGAACAGCGGCGAAGTGACGCCGCTGGAGATCGAGGGCAAGACCTTCCTGGTGGTGCTGCGCCAGGTGCCGGGCACCGATTGGGTGCTGGCGGTGGCGGCGGACGAAGCCGCGGTGCTGGCGCCGGTGACGCAGCTGATCTGGCTGATTGCCGGCGGCGTGGCCGTGGTGCTGCTGGTGCTGGTGTCGCTCAGTTCCGGCTATCTGGCCAAGCTGTTGCGCGGCCTGGTCCAGGTGCGTGACGCGATGCAGGAGATCGCGCAGGGCGAGGGCGATCTGACCCGCCGCATCGATGTGCAGGGCGATGATGAAGTGGCGCAGACCGCCAAGGCGTTCAACCTGTTTGTCGGCCGTTTGAACGGCATGTTCCGCGAACTGCGCGATGAGGCCGAGCAACTGGCGCAAGGCGTGATCGAAGTCGGCGGCGCGGTCAAGCAGGTGGCCGACGACTCGCATCGCCTGGCTGATATTTCCAGCTCCAACGCGGCGGCGATTGAAGAAGTGACCGTCAGCATCTCGCACATCGCCGATGCGACGCGCGAAACCGATTCGCTGGCGCGCAACACCGGCGAGCACTCGCGCGAGAGCGCCGGCGACATGCAGCGCATCAGCACCGAGATGGAGCATACCAGCCAGTCCGTAGGCGAGCTATCTGCGCTGCTGGGCTCGCTGGAGCAGCGCTCGCAGGAGATTTCCAAGATCACCAGCGTGATCAGCGACATCGCCGATCAGACCAACCTCTTGGCGCTGAACGCGGCCATTGAGGCGGCACGCGCCGGCGAACAGGGCCGCGGCTTCGCGGTGGTGGCGGACGAGGTGCGCAAGCTGGCGGAGCGCACGGGCAAGGCGACGGTGGAAATCAGCGATATGGTGGAGAACATCCTCAGCGAAACCGGCAAGGCGGTGGGCAATATGCAGCGCACGGTGGGCGCGGTGGATACCAGCGTGGAACTGACCAGTCAGGCGCGCGGCCGCCTGATCGCCATCAGCGACGCCATGCAGCAGGTGATAGACAAGATCGGCGACGTGGCCTTGTCCACCAGCGAGCAGCACAACGCCACCACGGCGATGGCGCAAAGCACCGAGTCGATCAACAACCAGATTCTGGACTCCGACGCCGCGCTGCAGGGCGCGATGCAGACGCTGGAAGATTTGCGTCGCGTGGCGCGCACCATGCAGGACGCGTTTGGACGTTTCAAGCTATAACAAGATCGAGAAGCAGCCGGCCGGCAGTGTGGCGGAAGCGACATGTCAGCTGGCTATTGCTTGTCTGCTGGTCAGGATGTTGGATTATTTTGCTTACGACTGGTCGCGCAATTTGTAACTGTGATTTACAATTTGCCGCGTTTTGAGGCTCGCTGCCAGCGCAGATTCTGCGCGGGTGGTGTGGGGCCGGCCCATCGTCGATGAAAAGCGCAATGCCATGAAATCCATCCGAAGCAAGATCGCCCTGCTGTTGGCGCTGGCCATATTGGTCGCTACCTGCGCCACAGCCGTCAGCGCCTATCTGAAATTCCGCAGCAATCTGTCCGACAGCATCGATGCCCAGCTCGATCTGGCCATCAGCGGACAGCAGCGCTTCGTCTCCAATTGGCTGGAGCAGCGCCGGCAGATCATCGCCAGCGCCGTGCGCCATGGCGGAGAAGCCGATCCCACCCTCTATCTGCAGCAGCTGGCCGAGGCCGGCGGCTATATCCAGATTTTCGTCGGCGACGGCGACACCAAGGGCATGGTCTATTCCATCCCCGGCAAGCAGAAGCCCAGCCCGGAATACGATCCCGCTTCGCGCGGCTGGTTCAAGACCGCCAAGGCCAAGGGCGGCGTGATCGTGACGCCGCCATACAAGCCCGCCAGCGCCACCATCAACGATCTGGTCATCACCGTGGCCCAGGCCTTGCCGGCCGGCAACAAGGTGGTCGGCGGCGACATCGCCATCGGCCAGCTGGTGAAGTCGGTCTTGTCCGTGTCCTTGCCGGGCAATGGCTTTGTGTTCCTGATGGGCAAGGATGGCAAACTGATTGCTTATCCCAAGCCGGATACGGCTTTGAAGCCGCTGTCCGACCTGATGCCGGGCATGGATGCTGACCACATCGCCAGCCTGTTGGACAAGAAGGAAGCGGCCGAGGTGGAGCTGGATGGCGGACGCCGCCTGCTGCGCCTGAGCCCGGTGGAAGGCAGCGACTGGGTGCTGGGCGTGGTGGTGGACAGCGAACTGCGCGACGCGCCGCTGCGGCAGATGATGGTCGATATGGTGATCGAACTGCTGGTGGTGCTGGTGGTGATGCTGCTGCTGGCGGGTTCGTATCTGGGGCGTTTGCTGAAGGGCTTGATCCAGGTGCGCGACGCGCTGCGCGAGATTTCGCAAGGCGAGGGCGATCTGACCCGCCGCATCGGCGCGGAAGGGGAAGACGAGGTGGCGCAGATGGCAGAAGCCTTCAACCAGTTTGTCGAACGCCTGAACGGCATGTTCCGCGAGCTACGTAGCGAAGCCGAGCAGTTGACCCAGGGCGTGATCTCCGTCGGCGCGGTGGTGGCCAAGGTGGCCGAGGATTCGCATGCGCTGGCCGATATTTCCAGCTCCAACGCGGCGGCGATTGAAGAAGTGACCGTCAGCATCTCGCACATCGCCGACGCCACCCGCGAAACCGACGAGCTGGCGCGCGATACCGGCGCCCACTCCCAGGCCAGCGCCGAGGAGCTGCAGCGCATCAGCGGCGAGATGGCGCGCACCAGCCAGTCGGTGGGTGAGCTGGCCGGCCTGCTGGCGGCGCTGGAGCAGCGTTCGCAGGAGATTTCCAAGATCACCAGCGTGATCCGCGACATTGCCGATCAGACCAATCTGCTGGCCCTGAACGCCGCGATCGAAGCCGCGCGCGCCGGCGAGCAGGGCCGCGGCTTCGCCGTGGTGGCCGACGAGGTGCGCAAGCTGGCGGAGCGCACCGGCACGGCTACGGTGGAGATCGGCAATATGGTGCAGAACATTCTGTCCGAAACCGGCAAGGCGGTGGGCAATATGGAGCGCACCATCCAGTCGGTGGACAGCAGCGCCAGCCAGACCGAACAGGCGCGCTCGCGCTTGGTGGACATCACCCGCGCGATGGGCCAGGTAGTGGACAAGATAGGCGATGTCGCCCTGTCCACCGGCGAGCAGCACAACGCCACCACGGCGATGGCGCAGAGCACCGAGTCGATCAACAACAAGATCCTCGATTCCGATGCCGCGCTGCAGGAGGCGCAGCAAACGCTGAATGCGCTGGATGGGGTGGCGCGCAGCATGCAGCAGGCGTTTAGCCGCTTCAAATTGTAAAAATCAGATGGTTTGATTTGCTACGCCAGCCCTTGGGCTGGCGTTTTTCATGCTCAGACGGGAAAATGGGCGGCGTGATGCGTATCGGACAAGAAAAAGGCTGACAATGAACAAGCTGTTGTTACCGCTGTTGCTGCTGGGCATGGCCGGCTGCTCCATGATTCCCACCCAGGAAGGCTACGCGCAAAAGGTATATCGCTGGCAGGGCCGCGACGCCAACGAAATGTTGAGCGTATGGGGACCGCCCACCAAGACCATGCAAATGCCCAATGGCAATATGCTGTATTCGTATGTGAAAGAAAGCACGGTGCAGCAGCCGCTGACCGAGAACACCCGTTACGAGCCCGGCACCAAGGTGACCGTCACCGACAACAACGGCCAAGCCAAGGTGATCGAAACGCCGGGGCGTTGGGTCAGCAATGGTTTCAGCGGCGGCGGCACCTACCAGTACCGCTGCGCCACCAATTTTGTGGTCGACAAGAAAACGCAGGAAGTGCTCAGCGTCAGCTTCGAGGGCAACGACTGCGTCGCCCCCTTGCAGCGTTAAAGCCTATTTTTTCAGCGCGGGCAGTTGCCACTGCCCCTTGCTTTCGAACGGCAGGTCCGCCATGCCGTTCAGCCCTTGCAACTGGCCGTGGACATCGTAGTCCAGCTTGCCGCCCGGCAACTGCTGCCAGTTGGCCAGCTGGCGTATCCAGCCTGCCAGCGAGGTGCGCACCTGCAGCTGCACCTGGCCTTCGCCGTTGGCCGGGATGGAGATCGGCTGGTCGCTCATGCCGGTACCCAGTTTCTCGCCGGCCACCATCACTTCGAAGGTCAGGCCATTGGCTTTCAGCGGGATGGCGTTGGGGTTGCTGATGCGCAGCGTCACTAGGAAGTTTTGCTCGAACAGCGTGCTCTTGCCCGGTTCGATATTGCTGAGGCTGACTTGCGGTTTTTTCAGGCCCATGCTGCCGCAGCCGGCAAGCAGCAGCATCAGCAGCGTGGTGGCGATCCATTTCATGAGGCGGTGATCCAATTTGCAATAGCGAAAGCGCATTCTACTGGCAGCGCATGTCGCCTTGTGTAAATGCATTGTACGGAATTGTTAGCGTGCCAGCGCGCAAAAGCAACAGGCCATCTCGATGATGGCCTGTTGCTTTTGCGGCTGCGTTCGCCAAAAACGCCTCTTCGGCGTCGGCTTCGCCCTGGCTTGCGGCGAGCGGATGGTGATCCCATTCGTTCCAGTCCTGCAGTTCGGCCCACAGCGCCTGTTTTTGCGCATGGCGCTGTCCGGAGCGGCTGGCCGCGTGCGCCCCGCCTTTTTTCAATATCGGCGCGCAAGCCAGCGGATTGCGCGGTTTGATCGTATGCATGATTGTCCTTGTTGAGAATGCGCCATGCGGCGCGCAGGCGATTCTGTGCCCGGCGGCGGCGGGCGTCAAGCAGGCAGCAAAAAGCCGCCCGGAGGCGGCTTGGCGGGCGGACGTCAGTCACACCATCAGGCTGGCCACCTTGGTGGTGATGATGTCCACCGCCGGGTCATTGGCGCCGTGCGGCAGGATCACGTCGGCGAAGCGCTTGGTCGGCTCGATGAACTGGTTGTGCATCGGGCGCACCGTGGTCAGGTATTGCTCGATCACGTTTTCCATGGTGCGGCCGCGCTCGGCGATGTCGCGCTTGAGGCGGCGGATGAAGCGGACGTCGGAATCGGTATCGACGAAGATTTTCAGCGACATCATTTCGCGCAGCGCGGCGTCGTACAGCGGGAACAGGCCTTCGATCACGATCACCGGCGCCGGTTGCACGGTGACGGTCTGGTCGGAGCGGGTGTGGTTGGCGAAGTCGTACACCGGCATCTCGATGGCGCGGCCGTTGCGCAGATCATCGATATGCGAGATCAGCAGCGGCCAGTCGAACGCCTGCGGGTGGTCGTAGTTGGTGCCCAGCCGCTGCTCGAAAGTCAGGTGGCTCTGGTCGCGATAGTAGTAGTCCTGGATGATTACCGCCGCCATCTCGGAACCAATGGTTTCCAGCACCTTGTTGGTAACCGTGGTTTTGCCGCTGCCGCTGCCGCCAGCAACGCCAATGATGAACGGGGTGCTCATGTTCGGATTTCCTTGATGTAATGAAAATATAAAAAACGCGCCATTCTAATGACTTATGGCGCGTTGTTCCACTCGATTTGCGACACCTTTCGACCACGATTCATCAAGCAGGCCTGTTATTTTCCAGTTCGGCCGCCCGATACCACTCCTGCATGGCCGGCAGGCTGAGAATATGGCGCACGTAAGCCTGGGAAGCGGGCGGCAGCGCGACGTTATAGGTTTGGAATCGGGTGCAGATCGGCGCGAAGAAGGCATCGGCGATGGTGAAATGGCCAAACAGGAAATCGCCGTCGGCGATATGGCTGGCGCGGTGTTCTTCCCATAGCGAAACGACGCGCGCGATGTCGGCCTCCACCGCCGGCGAGCTTTCGTAATCGATCTGCCGCAGGGTGATGTCCATCGACAGGCTGCGCCGCAGCGCCTCAAAGCCGGAATGGATTTCCGCCACGATGGAGCGGGCGACGGCGCGCAGCTTGGCGTCGTCCGGCCACAAGCGCGCTGCGGGAAAGCACTCGGCCAGATATTCGCAGATGGCCAGCGAATCCCAAACCCGCAGTTTGCCGTCCACCAGTACCGGCACTTTGCCGGCCGGATTGGCGGCCAGGATGCGCGCCTTGGTGTCGGATAGGAACAGGTCGATCTGCTGTTCCTTGAACGGCTCGTCCAGCATCTTCAGCACCAGCCAGGGACGCAGCGACCAAGAGGAGTAGTTCTTGTTGCCGATGATGAGGGTGAACATGGCGGCTCCGTGTCGGTTGCCGGCCCAGCGCCGGCGCGTATTCATCGATGATAAACCCGCTGCGGCGGATTGACACGCGCTGCCATGACAAAGGCCCCGCTTGGCGGGGCCTTGATGCGAAAGTGGCTTATTCCACCTCGTCTATCCATGCCTGCTGAATCGCCTCCAGCACGCGCTCGCCGCCGCGGCTGTGGTCGTCGTCAAAGCCGGGCAGGTCCACCACCCAGTTGTGCAGATCGACGAAGCGCACGGACTTGGGGTCCACCTCGGGATGGGCTTCGGCCAGTTCGATGGCGATGTCGTTAACGTCGGTCCATTTCATGCAGCTTGCCCTCCCTTCAGTGGTGCTCTCTAGCGTGGTTGATCGTGTACTTGGGAATCTCGATGACCAGGTCTTCGTCGGCGACGATGGCCTGGCAGGACAGGCGCGATTGCGCTTCCAGGCCCCAGGCCTTGTCCAGCAAATCTTCTTCCAGCTCGTCGGCCTCATTCAGCGAGTTGCCGCCTTCGCGCACGATGCAGTGGCAGGTGGTGCAGGCGCAGGACATTTCACAGGCGTGCTCGATTTCGATGTCGTGGGCGAGCAGCGCGTCGCAGATGCTTTGTCCGGTTTCGGCGTTGTCGATCACCGCGCCCTCGGGGCACAGGTCGGGATGGGGCAGAACAATGATTCGCGGCATGGCGAGTCCTTACAAATCGGTAATCTTGTGGCCCTTCAGCGCGCGGCGGATGTTGCGGTCCATGCGGCGGGCGGCGAAGGTTTCGGTAGCGTGGTTCAGCGCGGCGCTGGCTTCGTTGACGCGGCGGGTCTCGGCGGCGGCGATGGCGGCGTCCACGGCGGCGACGGCGGCTTCCACGGCGGCGCGCTCGGACTCATCCAGCAGATCGCCGTCCTGTTCCAAGGCGTTGCGCGTCGCGTCGCGCAGGCTTTCGGCATCGACGATGGCCTCGCGCAGCTTGCGCGCTTCGATGTCTTCCTGCACGTTGGCCATGGAGTCGGTCAGCATGCGGCTGATTTCGTCGTCGGACAGGCCGTAGGACGGCTTGACCTCGATGCTGGCCTCCACGCCGGATGTCTGCTCGCGGGCGGTGACGGACAAGAGGCCGTCGGCATCCACCTGAAAGGTGATGCGGATGCGCGCGGCGCCGGCCACCATGGGCGGAATGCCGGTCAGCACGAACTTGGCCAGGCTGCGGCAGTCGGAGACCAGCTCGCGCTCGCCCTGCAGCACGTGGATGGACATGGCGGTCTGGCCGTCTTTGAAGGTGGTGAAGTCCTGCGCGCGCGCCACCGGGATGGTGCTGTTGCGCGGGATGATCTTCTCGGTCAGGCCGCCCATGGTTTCGATGCCCAGCGACAGCGGCAGCACGTCCAGCAGCAGCCACTCGTCGTCCTGCTTGTTGCCGGCCAGCACATTGGCCTGGATGGCGGCGCCCAGCGCCACTACCTTGTCCGGGTCCAGATTGGTCAGCGGGGCGCGGCCGAAGTAGTCCGCCACGGCCTTCTGCACGTGCGGCATGCGGGTGGCGCCGCCCACCATCACCACGCCCTGGATGTCCTCGGGCGCGAGCTTGGCGTCGCGCAGGGCCTTGCGCACCGGCTGCAGCGTCTTGTCCACCAGCGTCTTGGTGATGGCGTGCAGCGTGGCTTGGTCCAGCTCCAGGTCCAGCGACTGGCCGTCCGACAGGATGGCGGTGATGCGGGTGCTGGCGTGGTCGGTCAGCGCTTCCTTGGCTTCGCGCGCGCGGGTGTGCAAGAGGCGCATGTCGTGGGCCGACAGGCCGGACAGGCCGGCCGATTCGAGCATCCAGCAGAATACGCGGTGGTCGAAGTCGTCTCCGCCCAGCGCCGAGTCGCCGCTGGTGGCCAGCACTTCGAACACGCCGCGGGTCAGCTTCAGGATGGACACGTCCAGCGTGCCGCCGCCCAGATCGTAGACGACGTAGGTGCCCTCGCTGCCGTTGTCCAGGCCGTAGGCGATGGCGGCGGCGGTGGGTTCGTTGAGCAGGCGCAGCACGTTCAGGCCGGCCAGGCGCGCGGCGTCCTTGGTGGCCTGGCGCTGGGCGTCGTCAAAGTAGGCCGGCACGGTGATCACGGCGCCGGTCAGTTCGCCGCCCAGGCTGGCTTCGGCGCGGTCTTTCAAGGCGCGCAGGATGTCGGCCGACACTTCCACCGGGCTTTTGATGCCGGCGCGGGTGACCAGTTGCACCATGCCCGGCGCGTCCACGAAACGATAAGGCAGGCTGCCGATGTCCTTGATGTCGCTGATGCCGCGGCCCATGAAACGCTTGGCCGAGACCACGGTGTTGTGCGGATCGCGGTTCTGCTCGCGCTGGGCGTCGTAGCCCACCGCCAGCACGCCTTCGTCGCCGTAGCGCACCACCGACGGTAGCAGGCTGCGGCCATGCTCGTCCGGCAAGACGACGGAGGCGCCGCTGCGGACGGTGGCCACCAGCGAGTTGGTGGTGCCAAGGTCGATGCCAACGGCCAGGCGATGTTGGTGGGGAGCGGCGGAGAGGCCGGGTTCGGCGATTTGCAGTAAGGCCATGTCGTGATCTTTATGTCGTTGCTCAGGGCGGCGTCGCGAAGGGAGCTTAGTCCAGCAGGCTCTCGATGGCGTCGCCGATTTCCTGGTCCAGCTTTTCCATGAAGCGCAATTTTCTCACCAGAACGGCTGCGCCGTCCAAGTCGCCGCGCGCGTCCAGCGCCGTTTCCAGCTCGGCCTGCATGGCCTTGACCTCGCCGCGCAGCCGGTGCGACAACGACTCCAGCGCATTTACGCTGGCGCGTGCGTCGTCTATGTCCTCGCGCCATTCCATCTGCGCCATCAGGAAATCCGCCGGCATCCGGGTATTGTTTTCTTCCTGAGTGTCGACGCCGGACAGCTGCAACAGGTAGCGGGCGCGGTTCAGCGGGGATTTGAGGGTTTGATACGCCTCGTTGACACGGGTGGCCAGCATCAGCGCGCTGCGTTTCTCGGCGTCGCCGGCGCTGGCATAGCGGTCCGGGTGAACCTGGGCGGCGGCGGCGCGCCAGGCGGCGTCAAGCGCGGCGGCATCCTGCGCGAAGCGGCGCGGCAGGCCGAACAGGGCGAAGAAGTCCTGATTGAAATCGTGGTTCATCTATGCGTCCGGAGCGAAGGGAGGAGCCGGAAAAACACAGGCGGAGCATGACGGCTTGCGCGTCCACGCTCCGCCCGGCGACGGTATCGGCAATCAGACGTTGAAGCTTTCGCCGCAGCCGCACTCGTTCTTGACGTTGGGGTTGTTGAACTTGAAGCCTTCGTTCAAACCCTCCTTGGCGTAGTCCAGCTCGGTGCCGTCCAGATAGGCCAGGCTC
The DNA here is from genome assembly GCF_002902845.1 of Chromobacterium sinusclupearum. Lineage (GTDB taxonomy): Bacteria > Pseudomonadota > Gammaproteobacteria > Burkholderiales > Chromobacteriaceae > Chromobacterium > Chromobacterium sinusclupearum. The sequence continues at coordinate 14,896 of NZ_PPTF01000019.1, read as the reverse complement.
TTGGCGTCGGTGAAGATCGCCACGCCGTGGCTTTCGAAACGCACGTCGTCGCTGTTTTCGACATCGACGAATTCCAGCTTGTAGGCCATGCCGGAGCAACCGGAGGTTTTCACACCCAGGCGCACGCCCAAACCTTTGCCGCGCTTGGCGATAAAGGCGCTGATGTGGGCGGCAGCGCGTTCGGAAAGAGTCAGTGCCATCGGTCGTCTCCGCTTACTTGCCGTGCTTCTGCTTGTAGTCTTCCACTGCGGCCTTGATCGCGTCTTCTGCCAGGATGGAGCAGTGGATCTTCACCGGCGGCAGCGCCAGCTCTTCGGCGATGGCGGTGTTCTTGATGCTCAGTGCCTCGTCCAGCGACTTGCCCTTCACCCACTCGGTCACCAGGGAGGAGGAGGCGATGGCGGAGCCACAGCCGTAAGTCTTGAACTTGGCGTCTTCGATCACGCCGTCGGCGCCGACCTTGATCTGCAGCTTCATTACGTCGCCACAGGCCGGCGCGCCGACCATGCCGGTGCCGATGCTGTCGTCGCCCTTGTCGAAGGAACCGACGTTGCGGGGATTTTCGTAGTGATCCAACACTTTTTCGCTGTATGCCATTTTCTTGCTCCTGCAAGGCCGCGGCGGCTAGGCCGCCGCGGCCGGTAACTGGTTATCGGCTCAATGCGCCGCCCATTGAACGCTGTTCAGGTCCACGCCGTCCTTGTACATCTCCCACAGCGGCGACAGTTCGCGCAGCTTGCCGATCTTCGATTTCAACAGCGCGATGGCGTAGTCGATTTCTTCTTCGGTGGTGAAGCGGCCCAAGGTGAAGCGGATGGAGCTGTGCGCCATTTCGTCGTTGCGGCCCAGGGCGCGCAGCACGTAGGACGGCTCCAGCGAGGCGGAGGTGCAGGCGGAGCCGCTGGACACGGCCAGGTCCTTGATGGCCATGATCAGGCTTTCTCCCTCGACGAAGTTGAAGCTGACGTTGAGGTTGTGCGGCACGCGCTGGTCGATGTCGCCGTTGATATACACCTCTTCCATGTCCTGGATGCCGTTCCACAGACGGTCGCGCAGCATGCGGATGCGCTCGTTCTCGCTGTCCATTTCCTCGCGGGCGAGGCGGAAGGCTTCGCCCATGCCGACGATCTGGTGGGTGGCCAGGGTGCCGGAGCGGAAGCCGCGCTCGTGGCCGCCGCCGTGCATCTGCGCTTCCAGGCGCACGCGCGGCTTGCGGCGCACGTACAGCGCGCCGATGCCCTTGGGGCCATATGCCTTGTGCGCGGACAGGCTCATCAGATCCACCTTCAGGGTGTTGAGGTCGATCTTGACCTTGCCCGGGGCCTGGGTGGCGTCGACGTGGAAGATGATGCCTTTTTCGCGGCAGATCTCGCCGATCTGCGGAATATCCTGGATCACGCCGATTTCATTGTTCACGTACATCACGGACACCACGATGGTGTCGGGACGGATGGCAGCCTTGAACGCTTCGATGTCCAGCAGGCCGTTTTCCTGCACGTCCATGTAAGTGACTTCGAAGCCCTGGCGCTCCAGTTCGCGACAGGTGTCCAGCACCGCCTTGTGCTCGGTCTTGACGGTGATGATGTGCTTGCCCTTGCTCTTGTAGAACTGGGCCGCGCCCTTGATCGCCAGGTTGTCGGACTCGGTGGCGCCGGAGGTCCAGACGATTTCTTTAGGGTCGGCTCCGATCAGCTTGGCCACTTCGGCGCGCGCGTTTTCGACGGCCTCTTCCGCTTCCCAGCCGAAGCTGTGGCTGCGCGAGGCGGGGTTGCCGAACTTGCCGGTCAGATAGGGAATCATCTTTTCGGCGACGCGCGGGTCCACCGGGGTGGTGGCCGAGTAATCCAGATAGATCGGTAGCTTGAGCTGGCTCATACATTATCTCCGCAAGATTTTCAGGCGCTTACAGGGCGCTGCCGGCGGCGGCTGCGTGCTTGCTGCCGCAGCTGTCGCGTTTGTCCTGCACCACGCTGGTTTCCTTGGCGTGCTCTTCCTGGGAATGCTGTTGCTCCACCAGGCTGGCGAGGCTCACCTTGGACAAGTAATCGAAAATGGTGACGTTGAGGTTGGTCCACAAGTCATGGGTCATGCAGCGCTGGCTGCCGCGACAGTTTTCGCGGCCGCCGCATTGGGTGGCGTCCACCGGCTCGTCGACGGCGACGATGATGTCGGCAACCGAGATGTCCTGGATGTCTTTGGCTAGGGTGTAGCCGCCGCCAGGGCCGCGCACGCTGTCAACCAGCTCGGCGCGGCGCAGTTTGCCGAATAGTTGTTCCAGGTAGGACAGCGAGATGTTTTGGCGTTCGCTGATGCCGGCCAGGGTGACCGGGCCGCGCTCCTCGCGCATGGCCAGATCCAGCATGGCGGTGACGGCGAAGCGTCCTTTGGTGGTGAGGCGCATGATGTTCTGTTCCGGTGGGTGGTTGTCGCCATTATACCCAATATCCGACTATTTTAGTCAAGTATTGTTCGGCCGATCCCGGTCACCGGAAGGTCAAAGTTGAGCATTTTACTTGGTTTAAGCCGGGCGGGGCTATGGATTTTTAGTGTTTGTCCATGCGCTTGTGTAAAATCGCTGCAATATCGGGACGGTTGTGCCGCTGTCGGCATGCGTGGGGAATCGCCACGCGGCGGCAGACGATGCCGCCGCCATGTCCACCCTGCGGGGAAGCGCGAGGATACAAGCACAATGCATAAGGTCGTCATCAGCGGCACGGGGTTGTTCACCCCGCCTCATGCCGTCAGCAATGAGGAGTTGGTCGAGGCGTTCAATACCTTCGTCCGCAACCATAACGCGGCTCATCAGGCCGAAATCGAAGCCGGCGCGCTTGAGCCGCTGGCCGAATCCAGCGCCGAATTCATCGAGAAGGCATCCGGCATCAAGCAACGCTTTTTGATGGACAAGAGCGGCGTGCTCGATCCGGCCAGGATGACGCCGTATCTGCCGGAACGCCCCAACGACGAGCTGTCGGTGCAGGCCGAGATGGCCGTGGCCGCCGCCCGCCAGGCCATGGAGGCTGCCGGCCGCAGCGCCGCCGACATCGACATGGTGATTGTCGCCTGCTCCAATATGCAGCGGCCGTATCCGGCGATGGCGGTTGAGGTGCAGCAGGCGCTGGGCATAGCCGGCTACGCCTTCGATATGAATGTGGCCTGCTCGTCGGCCACCTTCGGCATCCAGACCGCGGTCAATGCGGTGGCCACTGGCCAGGCGCGGGCGGTGCTGATGGTGAATCCGGAGATCTGTTCCGCTCACCTGAACTTCCGCGACCGCGACAGCCACTTCATCTTCGGCGATGCCTGCACCGCCGTGGTGTTGGAACGGGCCGACGCGGCCGTTTCCGCGCAGCGCTACGAAGTGCTCGGCTGCAAGCTGGCCACGGTGTTTTCCAACAATATCCGCAATAATTTCGGCTTCCTGAACCGTTGCGACGAAAGTGGCATCGGCAAGCCTGACAAGCTGTTTGTGCAACAGGGGCGCAAGGTATTCAAAGAAGTATGCCCGATGGTTGGCGAGCATATCGTCGCCCATCTGGAGTTCTTGGACATTGAGCCGTCGGCGGTGCGCCGCTTCTGGCTGCATCAGGCCAATCTGGCGATGAACCAGCTGATCGCCCGGCGCGTGCTGGGGCGCGAGGCCGACACGGTGGAGGCGCCGGTGATTTTGGACCGTTACGCCAACACCAGTTCCGCCGGCTCTGTCATTGCCTTCCACTTGCATTCCAACGACTTGCAGGCCGGCGATGTTGGCGTCATCAGTTCTTTCGGGGCGGGCTATTCCGTCGGCTCCGTGGTGTTGCGCAAACTGTAAGCGCTTGTTGGGTGAAGGGCCTGCAACGGCCGACAATGCCATAAAAAAGCCAGAGGGCGCTTGTCAAAAGCGCCCTCTGTGCATAATGTATCCCCACCAGCCGAATCCAAGATTCCGGTTCAATAGCAAAAAAGACCCGACTGATGGTCTGTACAAAGGGAAGGGAAACATTTATGCAAGCTTTCAAAAAGCTTTTGGTGCTTGGCGCGTTTGCGGGAACTTCATTGGCGGCGCATGCCGCCGGAACCCTGGTGTTCTGTTCCGAGGGCAGCCCGGCCGGTTTCGATCCGGGCCAATACACTTCCGGCACCGATTTCGACGCCTCGGCCGAAACCGTGTTCAACCGTCTGGTGCAATTCCAGCGCGGCGGCACCAAGGTGATTCCGGGCCTGGCCGAAAAGTGGGAAGTGTCGGCCGATGGCCTGACTTACACTTTCAATCTGCGCAAGGGCGTGAAGTTCCAGACCACCGACTACTTCAAGCCGACGCGCGAATTCAACGCCGATGACGTGGTGTTCACCTTCGACCGGATGCTCAACAAGAACAATCCGTTCCGCAAGGCTTACCCGACCGAGTTCCCGTACTTCACCGACATGGGTATGGACGAGAACATCGTCAAGGTCGAGAAGGTGGATCCGTACACCGTCAAGTTCACGCTGAAGAAGATCGACGCCGCCTTTGTGCAGAACCTGGCGATGAGCTTCGCTTCGATCCAGTCCGCCGAATACGCCGACAAGCTGCTGAAGGACGGCAAGCCGCAGCTGATCAACCAGCAGCCGGTGGGTACCGGTCCGTTCATCTTCAAGCGCTACCAGAAAGATGCGCAGATCCGCTTTGCCGCCAACAAGGATTACTGGGACAAGGCTGATGGTCCGAAGGTGGACAACCTGGTGTTCGCCATCACCACCGACGCCTCCGTGCGCTACCAGAAGCTGAAGGCCGGCGAGTGCCAGATCACCACCTATCCGCGTCCGACCGACATCGCCGCGATGAAGGCCGATCCGAAGATGAAAGTGATCTCCCAGGCCGGCTTCAACCTGGGTTACCTGGCCTACAACGTCAAGCACAAGCCGCTGGACAAGCTGGAAGTGCGCGAGGCGCTGGACATGGCCATCAACAAGAAGGCCATCCTGCAGGCGGTGTACCAGGGCGCCGGCCAAGCCGCGACCAACCCGATGCCGCCGACCCAGTGGTCGTACAACAAGAACCTGAAGGACGCGCCGTACGACACGGCCAAGGCCAAGGCCCTGCTGGCCAAGGCGGGCTACCCCAACGGCTTCGACATCACCCTGTGGGCGATGCCGGTGCAGCGTCCGTACAACCCCAACGCCAAGCTGATGGCGGAAATGATCCAGTCCGACTGGGCCAAGATCGGCGTCAAGGCCAAGATCACCTCCTACGAGTGGGGCGAGTACCTGAAGCGCGCCAAGGCCGGCGAGCATGACTCCATGCTGATCGGCTGGACCGGCGACAACGGCGATCCGGACAACTGGCTGGGCGTGCTGTTCGGCTGCGATGCGATGAACGGCAACAACTTCTCCAAGTTCTGCTACAAGCCGTTCGAAGACCTGATCCAGAAGGGCAAGAGCACCGCCAACGTCGCCGAGCGCACCAAGCTGTACATGAAGGCGCAGGAGATCGTGAAGCAGCAAGTGCCGCTGACCACCATCGCCCACTCCACCGTCAATCAGCCGATGCTGAAGTCGGTGCAAGGGTTCAAGGTCAGCCCGTTTGGCCTGAACTCCTTCTACGGCGTCAGCGTCAAGTAAGCTTAGCCTGAATCAGGCATGACCATGGCGGCGGGGCCCAGGCTCCGCCGCTTGCAACAAGTGCCGGCCTCATCAGCGATCCGTTTAGAGAAAGCGGTGGTCCGGCATGGCAGTATCTGCACGGGAATCAAGGTAGAAGCTAGAAGCAAGGCCAGGGCAAGGCAGCCGGCATGACGCCGGTTTGACCTGCGTCAATCCCTCGCGGGAGGCGGACTGATATCGTCTGTTTCGCCGGAGTGGTGGATGCAGCTAATGCTGGTGGGTGGTTTAGTTGCCGTCCGCCGCCCGGCACCCTGTCCTCTTTACGTCGCGCCTCGCGCGGCGGCCCAGTTCTCTCCCAGTATCTCCCCGTGCCGATTTCCTGCTCGCCATGTCTCTAGAAGTCAGACGGCGCGCGCGATGTTGGCATCGTCCGCGCCCGGGAGAGTTATCCATGTTTTCATTCATCTTGCGCAGGCTGGGCCTTCTGGTGCCCACCTTTTTCGGCATTACGCTGCTGACATTCGGCCTGATCCGCATGATTCCCGGCGACCCGGTGGAAGTGATGGTGGGCGAGCGCACGCTCGACCCCAAGATGCACGCCGAGGCGCTGCACCGCTTGGGCTTGGACAAGCCCTTGTACGCCCAGTATTTCGACTACATCGTCAACCTGCTGCATGGCAATCTGGGCGAGTCGCTGGTGACCAAGAGCAGCGTCTGGACCGAGTTCAAGACCTTGTTCCCCGCCACGCTGGAGCTGGCGCTGTCGGCGCTGCTGTTCGCCATTGTCTGGGGGCTGCTGGCCGGCGTGCTGGCGGCGATCAAGCGCGGCTCGCTGTTTGATCACGGCGTGATGGGCATCTCCTTGACCGGCTTTTCCATGCCCATCTTCTGGTGGGGCCTGATCCTGATCATGTTCTTCTCGGTCAAGCTGGGCTGGACGCCGGTATCGGGCCGCATGGACCTGATGTTCGACATCCATCCGCGCACCGGCTTCATGCTGATCGACAGCTGGCTGGCCGAGTCGGCCGACCCCGAGGGCAATGCCGGCGCGTTCAAGAGCGCGTTGAGCCACCTGATCCTGCCGTCCATCGTGCTGGGCACCATTCCGCTGGCGGTGATCGCCCGGATGACCCGTTCGTCCATGCTGGAAGTGCTGCGCGAAGACTACGTGCGCACCGCGCGCGCCAAGGGCCTGTCGCCGGCCCGCGTCATCTTCATCCACACCCTGCGCAATGCGCTGATCCCGGTGCTGACGGTGATCGGCCTGCAGGTGGGCACGTTGATGGGCGGCGCGGTGCTGACCGAGACCATCTTCTCCTGGCCCGGCATCGGCAAATGGCTGATCGACGCCATCGGCCGCCGCGACTACCCGGTGGTGCAGAACGGCATCCTGATGGTGGCCACGCTGGTGATCGTCACCAACTTCATCGTCGACATCCTGTACGGCATCGCCAATCCGCGCATCCGTCACGCCAAGTAAGCAGGGACGCAATATGAGCCAAACCAAGCAAACCGCGGCCGCTCAGCCGGCCGACCTGGCGCTGTCCTATCCGTCTCCGCTGAAGGAGTTCTGGCAGGGCTTTTCCCACAACAAGGGCGCGGTCGCCGGCCTCGTCTTCGTGGTCTTCATCGTCACCTGTGCGCTGCTGGCGCCGCTGCTGGCGCCGTACAGCCCGATCGAGCAGTATCGCGACCACCTGCTGACGCCGCCGTCCTGGGAGGCCGGCGGCAGCGTGCAATTCCTGTTCGGCACCGACGAGCTGGGCCGCGACATCCTGTCGCGCCTGATCTACGGCGCGCGCCTGTCGCTGTTCATCGGCCTGATGTCGGTGGTGATGGCGCTGGTGCCGGGCGTGATCCTGGGCTTGCTCGCCGCCTTCTTCCCCAAAGTGCTGGGCGCTTCCATCATGCGCCTGATGGACATCATGATGGCCCTGCCGTCGCTGCTGCTGGCGGTGGCCATCATGGCCATCCTCGGGCCCGGCCTGACCAATGCGATGATCGCCATCGCCACTGTCTCGCTGCCGGCCTATGTGCGGCTGACGCGCGCCTCCGCCATGACCGAGCTGAACCGCGACTACGTGGTGGCTTCGCGCGTGGCAGGCGCCGGTCTGTTCCGCTTGATGTTCGTGACCGTGCTGCCGAACTGCATGGCGCCGTTGATCGTGCACGCCACCATGAGTTTCTCCTCCGCGATTCTGGAAATCGCCGCGCTGGGCTTCTTGGGCCTGGGCGTCCAACCGCCGACCGCCGAGTGGGGCACCATGCTGGCCTCGGCCCGCGACTACATCGAGAGCGCGTGGTGGGTGGTGACTTTGCCCGGCCTGACCATCCTGCTGTCGGTATTGGCGATCAACCTGATGGGCGACGGCCTGCGCGACGCGCTGGACCCGAAACTGAAGCGCGCCGCCTGAGGATAAGAATATGAGTCTGTTGCAAATCAAGAATCTGTCCGTGGAGTTCGGATCGGAAAAAAATCCGTTCCGCGCAGTGGAAGGGCTGGAGCTGTCGGTCGATCAGGGCGAGATCGTCGGCATTGTCGGTGAGTCCGGTTCCGGCAAGTCGGTCACCATGATGGCCATGATGGGCCTGCTGGAAGGGCAGGGCCGCATCGTCGCCGACGAATTGTCCTTCGACGGCAAGGACTTGCTGACCATCTCGGCGCGCGGCCGCCGCAAGATCGTCGGCAAGGATATCTCGATGATCTTCCAGGATCCGATGACGGCGCTGAACCCCAGCTACACCGTCGGCTACCAGATCATGGAAGTGCTGAAAGTGCATCAGGGCCTGCGCGGCGCGGCCTTGAAGGCGCGCGCGCTGGAGCTGATGCAGCTGGTGGAGATTCCCGCCGCCGCCACCCGTCTGGACGCGTACCCGCACCAGCTGTCCGGCGGCATGAGCCAGCGCGTGGCGATCGCCATGGCTATCGCCTGCAATCCCAAGCTGTTGATCGCCGACGAGCCGACCACCGCGCTGGACGTCACCATTCAGGCGCAGATCATGGAACTGCTGGTGTCCTTGCAGAAGAGCCAGAACATGGCCCTGATCCTGATCACCCACGATCTGGCCGTGGTGGCCGAGGTGGCGCAGCGGCTGGTGGTGATGTATGCCGGCCAGGTGGCGGAGATGGGCACGGTGCCGGAAATCTTCCGCCATCCGACCCACCCGTATACCGAGGCCTTGCTGATGTCCATTCCGGAGCACAGCAAGGGCGCGCGCCGCCTGTCCACGCTGCCTGGCATCGTGCCGGGGCAATACGACCGTCCGAGCGGCTGCCTGTTGTCGCCGCGCTGCCCGTACGCGCAGGACAATTGCCGCAGCCAGCGGCCCGGACTGACCGCCCATGCGCATGGCGCGGTGCGTTGCCACTACCCGTTGCCGGCCAAGGAGAAGCAGCATGGCTAAGGTTTTGCAAGCAAGGGATCTGACCCGTTATTACGATGTGGCGCAGGGCATGTTCAAGCCCAAGGCGCAGGTGAAGGCGCTGGCTGGCGTTTCGTTTGAACTGGAAGCCGGCCGCACGCTGGCGGTGGTGGGCGAGTCAGGCTGCGGCAAGAGCACGCTGGCGCGCCAGCTGACGCTGATCGAGCAGCCGACGTCCGGCTCGCTGCTGTTGGACGGCCAGGATGCCGCCCAGGCCGGCAGCGCCGAACTGAAAGCCATGCGCCGCAAGGTGCAGATGGTGTTCCAGAACCCTTATGGTTCCCTGAATCCGCGCCAGAAGATAGGCGATCAGCTGTCCGAGCCGCTGTTGATCAATACCGATCTGTCGGCCAAGGCGCGCGAGGAGAAAGTCCGCGCGATGATGACGCGCGTCGGTCTGCGTCCGGAGCACTACTTCCGTTACCCGCACATGTTCTCCGGCGGCCAACGCCAGCGCATCGCCATCGCCCGCGCCATGATGCTGAACCCCAAGATCGTGGTGGCGGATGAGCCGACCTCCGCGCTGGACGTATCGATCCAGGCGCAGGTGCTGAACCTGTTCATGGATTTGCAGGAAGAGTTCAATACCGCCTATGTGTTCATCTCGCACAACCTGGCGGTGGTGGAGCACGTGGCTAATGATCTGATGGTGATGTATCTGGGCCGGGCGGTGGAAGTGGGCGACAAATCCCGCGTCTACGGGCGCCCCTTGCATCCGTACACCCAGGCGCTGTTGTCGGCCACGCCGTCCATCCATCCGGAGGACCGCCGCATCAAGATCAAGATCGAAGGCGAACTGCCCAGCCCGCTCAATCCGCCGTCCGGCTGCGCGTTTCACAAGCGCTGCCCGCACGCGGCGGAGCGCTGCAAGGTGGAAGTGCCGCAATTGCGCGAGCTGGATGCGCGCATGGTGGCCTGTCATCGCGCGGAAGAGATCAACGGCTGAGTTCCAACGCGCCTGTCAGCCCGCAACGGCCCCCGTTGCGGGCTTTTCATTTTTCGTCTGCATGTGCGGCTACACTGAAAGCTCACCCACAACGGAGGCGGATCATGCATCTTCACCCCTATCTGCACTTCAACGGCCAGGCCGAGCAGGCGCTGAATTTCTACCGCGAGGCGCTGGACGGCCAAATCGCCATGCTGATGCGTTACGCCGACGCGCCCAAGGATGTGCCGTCGATGGGGGGCATCGACCCGAACTGGGTGATGCACGCCAGGCTGACCTTCGGTGCCAATGCGCTGATGATTTCGGACACCGACCGGCAGATGGCGCCTGGCCAGCAGATCACGCTGTCGATCAACCTGGAGGGCGACACCGCTGCGGCGGAAAGGGTTTTTGCCGCGCTGAGCGCAGGCGGCCAGGTGACGGTGCCGCTGAGCAAAACGTTCTGGAACGCGCTTTTTGGCTGTTTTAGTGATAAATTCGGCATCAGCTGGATGGTCAACTGTCAATTATGATCTTTTCTTGACGTCCCTCCCGGCGCGGCAGTTTTTTGCCGCGTCGCACAAAAATTCCTTTACCACCCCGCCTTCGCGAGATACATTCGCCATGGAACACGCACTCAAAGCCCGAGGAAAACGTCAATTGAAACGAGCCGTCTATGCCGGCAGCTTTGACCCGGTGACCAATGGCCACTTGTGGATGATACGAGAGGCGGTGGAATTGTTTGACGAGCTGATCGTCGCCGTTGGCGTCAATCCCGACAAGCATTGCACCTTCAGCGCCGAGCAGCGGGTGGCGCTGCTGCGCGAGGTGACTGCCGGATTCAGCAAGCTGAGAGTCGAGGTCTTCGAAAATCAGTTTCTGGTGAATTACGCGCAAAGCGTCGGCGCCAACTACATCGTCCGGGGCATCCGCACCGCCAGCGACTACGAATACGAGCGCACCATGCGCTATATCAACTCCGACCTGCATCCGGACATCACCACCTTGTTCCTGCTGCCGCCGCGCGAGTACGCCGAGGTGTCATCGACCATGGTCAAGGGGCTGATCGGGCCGCGCGGCTGGGAGGGCGTGATTCGCCAGTACCTGCCGGAGCCGGTGTACCGCAAGATGCTGGAGATGTATTCCCCGCAATAGGCCTTATAATGCAGGCCTGAACCGAATGTCGCGCCAGCCCTCGGCTGGCGCTTTGCTTTGCCGCTTCGAGGATTTTTCATGCAGGATGTCAGCGCCTTCGCCAACCGTCTGGCCAAGAACTACAAGCATTACGCCAAATGGGCGCGCCGTCAGGGGCTGGATGCCTGGCGGGTCTACGATAAGGACGTGCCGCAGTTTCCGTTCGCCGTTGACATCTACGGCGGCAAGGTGCATCTGCAGGAATACGACACCGGCTGGGAAATGGGCGACGATGAGTATCGCGCCTGGATCGATGCGGTGGCCGCGGCCATCGAGCTGGTGACTGGCATCCCTGCCGCCGCGGTGACGCTGAAGAACCGCCGTCGGCAGAAGGGGGTCAGCCAGTACGAGAAAGTGGGGCGCGAGGGAGACGATTTTGTGGTCGAAGAGTTCGGCCAGCGCTTTATCGTCAATCTGGACCGCTATCTGGACACGGGTTTGTTTCTGGATCACCGCAATACCCGCAAGCGGGTGCGCGAAGAAGCCGCCGGCAAACGTTTCCTGAACCTGTTCGCCTACACCGGCAGTTTCACCGTCTATGCCGGCGCCGGCGGCGCGGTCAGCTCGGAAACCGTCGACATGTCCAATACCTACCAGGATTGGTCGCGCCGCAATTTCGAGCTGAACGGCCTGGACCTGGACAAGCACCAGCTGGTCCGCGCCGATGTGTTCCAGTATCTGGAGCAGGCGGTGGACGAGGGCAAGCAGTTCGATCTGATCGTGATGGACCCGCCCACTTTCTCCAACTCCAAGAAAATGCGCGACATCCTGGACGTGCAACGCGACCACGTCTGGCTGATCGACTACGCGATGGCGCTGCTGGCGCCGGGGGGCTGGCTGTATTTCTCCAATAATCTGCGCACTTTCCAGTTGGACGAGCGGCTGAGCGACGATTATCAGATCCGCGACATCAGCGCGCAATCGGTGCCGGAAGACTTCCGCAATCGCAAGATTCACCAGTGCTGGCGCATCAGCCGCGCTTGATTGGCGCATCGCGCTGATTGTAAAACGTTTTTACGCGAACTTTCTCCTGCGCCCTCCACTCGAATAGCACAGCGCGTTTCCGCATGGAGCCGCCGACTAGCCAGCCGGCGGCCTGTGTGTCGCCTTGCCGCGCGCGGCAAGATGCGGAATGCGCCATGCCTTCCTCTCAATCATCGGTCTGTCTGTGTCGCGGCGCGTGCGCGCTTTCGCTCAAAACGACAACAGGAGAAACGATGATCCAGCTTGATTTCTACGGCACCCTGGTGGCTGCCTCTCTCGTCCTGCTGCTAGGGCGCAAACTGGTCGCCCATGCCGGCGTGCTGCGCACGTATAACATTCCCGAACCCGTCGCCGGCGGCCTGGTCGTCGCCGCCTGCCTGCTGGCCTTGCGCCAGTTTTCCGGCATAGAGGTCCGTTTCGACACCTCGCTGCAAACGCCGCTGATGCTGGCCTTTTTCGCCGCCATCGGCCTGAACGCCAACCTGGCCAGTCTGAAGCAGGGCGGCAAGACGGTAGGCATCTTCCTCGGCGTGGTGGTCGGCCTGTTGCTGGTGCAGAACACCCTGGGCGTGGCTGTGGCCAGCGCGCTGGGCCTGGACCCGCTGATGGGATTGTTGGCCGGCTCGATCACGCTGTCAGGCGGCCATGGCACGGGCGCGGCATGGAGCGGCACCTTCAGCGACACCTATGGCCTGGCCTCCGCCGCCGAGCTGGCGATGGCCTGCGCCACTTTCGGCCTGGTGCTGGGCGGCCTGATCGGCGGCCCGGTGGCGCGCTTCCTGGTCAAGCGGGTCAAGACGCCGGGCGCGGAACACAATAGCGACCAGCCGCCGCAGGGCTTCGAGCAACCGGATGCGCAGCGGCTGATCACGCCGCATTCCTTCATCGAGACGCTGGCGCTGATCGCTGTCTGCCTGCTGGGCGGCACTTTCATCGGCTCGCTATTGAAGGGAACGGCGTTCGAACTGCCCACTTTCGTCTGCGTGCTGTTCGTCGGCGTGCTGATCAGCAACGGCCTGGCGGCGCTCGGCTGGTACAAGATCTTCGAGCGCGAGGTGTCGGTGCTCGGCAACGTCAGCCTGTCGCTGTTCCTGGCGCTGGCCTTGATGTCGCTGCGTCTGTGGGACTTGGCGGCGCTGGCGCTGCCTATCTTCGCGCTGCTATTGCTGCAGACGCTGGCGATGGCGCTGTACGCCGTGTTCGTCACCTTCCGCGTGATGGGGCGCAACTACGACGCGGCTGTCTTGGCGGCCGGCCATTGCGGCTTCGGCCTGGGCGCCACGCCCACCGCCATCGCCAATATGCAGGCGGTGACCGAGCGCTTCGGTCCGTCGCATCTGGCTTTCCTAGTGGTGCCGATGGTGGGGGCCTTCTTCATCGATATCGTCAACGCCATCGTGATCAAGCTGTATCTGGCGTTGCCGTTCATCGGCTGACAGCGCCGCGGCTATCGGGGGAATAGAAAAATTCAACTGGGGCGATGGCTTGCAATGGGCTTGCCGCGCTCATATGTTGATCTCAAGACGGTCCGCCGCAGGCGGGCCACCCGATAGCGAAAGAGAGCAGCCATGTCTTATATCAACCTCACCGCCGACAATTTCAACGCCAATATGAAGGAAGAGGGGTTGGTCATCCTCGACTTCTGGGCGCCATGGTGCGGGCCCTGCAAGATGTTCGGCCCGGTATTCGAGGCGGCGTCGGAGAAGCACGCCGACATCGTGTTCGGCAAGATCAATACCGAAGACGAACGCGACTTGGCCAGCCATTTCAATATCCGCTCCATCCCGACGCTGATCGCCATCAAGGATGGCATCATGGTGTTCAACCAGGCCGGCGCCATGATGGGCGCCCAGTTCGAGCAGTTGATTCAGGGATTGCGCGAGCTGGATATGGACAAAGTGAGGGCGGATATCGCCAGCCAGCAAGAATGACAGGGTAGCGGCAGACGGTGGATGTAATGTGAGACGATAGGGCAGGCGAGGGCGCATTGCCCTATTCTTATCTTATTATGTGGTATTGCGCCGAAGCTGAAGCGCGTTCGGCTGGGAGGCATCATGAAGCGTTGGAGTGTGCTATTGCTGTTGTGGGGGCAAGCGGCGCTGGCCAGTTGCCCGTCTCTGCTCAATTACACGGTGCCCGGTCTGATGGGCGGCGAAATCAATCTCTGCCAGTATGCGGACCGGCCGGTGCTGGTGGTCAATACGGCCAGCCACTGCGGCTTCACCCCGCAGTTCACCCAGCTGGAGTCGTTATATAAGCAATACGGGCCGCGCGGCCTGATGGTCATCGGCTTCCCGAGCAACGATTTTTATCAGGAACTGGACAAGCCGAGCGAGATCGGCGCGTTCTGCCAGGCCAACTATGGCGTGACCTTTCCAATGGCGGGCAAGGGGCATGTCCGGGGCGGCGACGCTCAGCCCTTCTTCAAGGCGCTGATCGCCGCTACCGACGACGCGCCGATGTGGAATTTCCACAAGTATCTGATCCTGCCGGGCGCAAGCAAGGTTATCAGCATCAATACCAGGACCAAGCCCGACGCGCCGGAGGTGGTGGACGCTTTTCTGCCTTATTTGAAGCCCGCTGCGGCCCAATCCACCGCTCAAACACAGCCTTGAAGCCTGCCTTGAATAGCGCCGCCGCCAGGCGGCGTTGTCTTTTCTTGTAATCCCGTCATTTCAGTTTTCTTTCAAATCAGTGGCTTGCAAGATTGTGATGAGGAAATCTCACTTTTTCTCGCAAAAGGTGTTGACGAGGGTGAGGCCCGGGCGTATAGTTCGCCTCCTCAGCTGACGCAGCGAACGAAACAGC
>NZ_PPTF01000018.1:26259-67802 GCF_002902845.1 Chromobacterium sinusclupearum | reverse complement strand
CCCCCCCAGCACCTTCCAGTTGCCCAATTTGTGCGGACGGATGCCGATCAGCATTGGGCCGGCTCAACCCACCTACAATCTGCCGTCCTACACCATCGGCAACTTTGGCGGCCATCAAACCGTCGCGCTGTTGACCGCCAATATGCCCCTTCACAACCATGGCACCTCCGCCGTCAACGTCAGCTTCCAAGCCACAACGGTGCCGAATCCAACGACGCCGGCCAGCGCGCCCAGCACCAGCAACCCATATCTCGGCGCATCCGGCGGCGGTACCGGCCTGGCCACCATCTGGAGCCAGCAATTGGAAAGCCCGGTCACCGTCAAGGGCCTGGGTCTGAGCGGCAACACGGATGTCGCTGGCGGCAATACCCCGGTCAGCGTGTTGAACCCGTACCTGGCGCTGAACTTCTGTATCGCGGTGCAAGGCATCTTCCCCACCAGACAATAAGCGCGGCAACAGGCGGCGGCGGTTGCGCCGCTGCCGCCTTGCGATAAAAATATCCCGAGGAGAGCATGATGCTGAACCAACTTTGCAGCGAAGACTTCGTTCCTTTGATCGGCCAGGTCTGCCATTTCCGGGTGCCGGAGCTAGTGGAGCTTGAGCTGCAAATTCAATCGGTCCGCCAAAAGCCGCTGTCGCAAGTGCCCGGCTGGGAGGCCGAGCAGCGTACGCCTTTCGTGGTGGAGCTGATCGCTGTCGGCACCACCCCATTGGTGGATGCGGTAGGCCACTTGCAGTTGCCGGCGGCGGAAAACCAGCCAGAGCGCACCCTGGAAAATGTCTGGATCAGCCGCACCGGCGCCATGGGACGAGACCGGCAGTATTGCTACTTTCAACTGCCGTTCAATTAAATGCACTCCGCGCGCGGACCATGCCCCTGTCCGTGCGCGGCTCAGGCTATCCAGACACCCCAACCATGATGCTTTCCGCCTGCGGATACCACACCAGCTTATCCGCCATCGCTCCCGGCTCCTCCAGGACGAAGCCCAGCGACTGATACAGCTTGCGAGCTTGGCCGTTGTTATGCCACACCACGGCGGCCAGCGGACAACGCACTTGCCGCGCCGCTTGCTGCAAGCCTTGCAACACCACTTTGCCGTAGCCCTTGCCTCGCGCCTCCGGCAGCATGGCCAGAAAGATGATGCGCACTTCGTTGTGCCCAAAGTCGACCATGACCACGCCGACCGCGCTGCCTACCCTCTCCACCATGAAGTGCATCGCATTGGGAAACTGCTGCCCGGCTCCCATCTGCAACACCTGAAATTGCTGGCGCTGCACCGTCTCGATCAGATCGGCCTCCCCATCTATCAACAGCAGATCGGGCCGCGCGCTGCGGTAGATGCGATTGATGCAGGCCTCGTCCCCGCTGCGCACGGGCCTGAGCGACAAGCCGTGCGCCATGGATGAGAAATTGAATTCGGCTGACATCGAAGCTCCTCATGACAACAAATGGTTGGAATGGAAACATCGCCTGCATAAGCCAGCGGCCCTTCGGCAAGCAGCGGTTGGATCAAAGACCCGCCTCACGCTCCAGCACCGCAGTCAGGCGCAGCCAGCCTCGCTGCAGCAGGCTGTAATGCTCGCCGCCCAACCGCGCGACGCCGGCCATTTCACGCAGCGGCGCCTGGTGCTGGTCGCACCCTTCCAGCCGGACCCGGAACAGCGCGTGCAAGGGCACCAGGCCGTAATCTCGCGATTCGGTCGCAATCGGCCCGCCATACGTCGATGCCAGCACGGGTTGATCCAGCGTCACCAGATTCAGGCGATCAATCGCGCCCAGCCTGCAAGACACCGCCAGCCCCTCGCCGCTGTCCGCCACGAAGGTGGCGTGGCCGCCGCGGCGCACGTTGGCCAGCTCATCCTCATCGACATAGGCATCGCCGCGCATGCCATACGGCCCGACCACTTGCAGCAGACGCTCGCCAGCCGCCACCACAGTGCCGGCGCGCAGCGCGTCGCTTACGTCGGCCAGCCGGCCATCGAACGGCGCGGTCAGCCATAAGCGCTTTTCCTGCTGCGCCAGGCCCTCTACCTGCTGTTGCGCGGCCTGCCACTGTTTCTGCAGGGTCTGCCCTTGCTGCTGCAAGGCCGTATTGAACGGTTGCTGCGCCACTCGCCAAGCCAGGCCGCGCTCTATGACACGGGCTACCGTCAACTGTTGCGCCAGCGTGGGGGAATACAGCTTGAGCAACAACTGGCCCTTCCGCACCCGCTGGCCGTCCTTCGCCAGCACCTCGGCCACGACGGCGCCTTCCGGCGCATATAACCCTTGCGATTGCGCCGCGCCCATCACCGCCGGGCTGGCGATATCGTTTTGCCAGGGCAAGATGAGGAATAGCAACACCAAACCCAGTAACGCGGCGCTGCGACGCGTCTCGCTCTGCCAGCGCAAATCTGCCCGCCGCAGCCACCAGATCCGCAACTCGCCGACAATCGGGCGCGCGATGAACCAGCCCAGTTCAACCGCCAGCAGCAAGATGCCCAAAGCCTTGAAGAACAGGTGATACACCAGAAAGGCGATCGAAGTGAACAACACCAGGCGATATAGCCAGGTTGCCCAGGCAAACAGGATCAGGCCGCGCTGCCGCGCGGGCGGAAAGCGTTCCGGCACGGGATCGTCCAAACCCAGCAGAACGCGGCGCATCTGCCAGCGCGCCAGCGCAAACGCCCGGCCATGCAGATTGGGCACGCCCAGCCAGTCGGCCAGCAGAAAATAGCCATCGAAACGCATGAAGGGGCTGGCATTGATGGCCAGTGTCGCCAGCCAGGTAGTGGTCGCCAACAGAAAGACGCCGGCACGCAACGGGCCATCCGGCAGAAAATTCCACACAAGCGTGGCCCAGGCCGCCAATGTCAGCTCCGCCAGCATGCCGGCGCCGCCGATCAGCAGCCGCTGCCGCCGCGACGGCAGCTTCCAGACATCGTTGGTGTCGGTGTACAAAACCGGCATCATCACCAAAAAGGCCACGCCCATCGCCGGCACCCGGCAACCGAAATGCCGCGCGGTCAGCGCATGGCCAAGCTCATGCAGGATTTTCGCCAGCCCCAAGGAAATGGCGACGCCCAGCGCGGCAGCCCATCCGCCGTATGCGGAGAAGGTATGGGTGAATTCATCCCAACGGCGGGAAACCATGCCCAGGCCAAGCAGGACGACGCCGGCCGTCAACCACCAGAACACCGGGCGGAACAACAGGCCAAGCCGCGGCAGGGCCCAGTTCAAACCGGCCTCCGGCCGCAGCAAGGGGATGCGGAAAAACAGATAGTTCTTCAGCAACCACATCGCGTAGCCCGGCTTGCCGGCCTGATGCAGCCGCCACAACCAGTCGCTTTCGGACTCGCTGCCGGCTTGCAGCAACTGGTGTTGCCGCAGAAAAAGCAGCAATTGCCGCAGATCGTCCTGGTTCAGCTGCAGCGTGGTTTCGGCATTGACCGACGCCAATAGCTCCGGTCCATTGCCCAGCTGCCAGCGCGACAGCATTTCAAAACTGGCCCAGCCGAGCTGATAAAAACGGTTGGCCGACGGATCATGCAGCATCCAGCTGGGCGAGCCATCGGCTTGCGCCGGACCGGCGTGCAGCGTCAACTCCTGGCGCAGCGGCGGCAATCCGTTCATTTCCATGGCTTACCACCCCAGCCACTGGCGCGCCGCGGTCAATGGCCGACGCAAGACGTAGTAGCTCAAAGGCACCCAGTCCCCATACACCCTGGCCGTTCCCATCTGCCCGAGCTGCGGCAGGCGCTGGCCACTCGCGAAGCGCGCCTGCAAACGATAGGCCAGCAGATTGCCCTCGCTGACTTCCGCCTTGTAGGCCACGCGCAGCAAGACTGCGTCATAGGAACGGAACGGCGAGGCATTGGGATACAAGGTGACCTGGCTGCCCGGCTGCACGGCGATCGCCTCCGCTGCCGGCAGCCAAGCGGTCAATTCAACTTTGGCGGGATCGGCCAGCGTCATGACTTTTTCGCCCTGCGCCACCGCCTTGCCCTGCCAATCATTGCGGTCGGAGAACACCACCACGCCGTCGGATGGCGCGGTAACATGCAGGCGCTTCAATTCACGACCGGCGAAATCCGCCGTGATGTCCTTCTCTTCCAGCTTGGCCTTGTCCTCGGCCAGCGCCAGCTTGCCCTTGTCGTCGGTCAGCGCCAACTGGGCGCTGGCGCGGAAACTTTCCTCCGCGGCCTTTGCCTCCTCCCGCGCCAACTCGAATTGCCCGGTCAGTACCGTGGCATCGAGATCGAACAAGGCCGCGCCGCGCTTGACCGGCTGGTTGGGCAACACCGCGACCTTGTCTATCACCCCGGACACCGGCGCCCGCAGCAGGACCGGGTCATCCGGCACCACTTCCGCCCGCGCCAGCACGCTCAAACGCACCGGGAAGCACACCAGCACCAGCACGGCGAGCAACAAGCGCTTGCGGCGTGGTCCCGGCTTCAGCCAATCGCCAACCTTCGCGCGCCAGTTGCGCCGGGGCGCGAATGGGCGCAGCGCGTGGGCATAGCCGTGTGCCAGCTCCTCCGCCAGCCGCAACTCGTATTCGCTCCAAGGAAGATCGCGCGCCAGCAGCAAGGCGCCGTGCTCGCCCAGCGAAAGCCATAAGCCATGCTCCGGCAACCAATGCCCCCACTCCGCGCCCAAGACATCCGGCAGGTCGGCCGCGACGCAGCTGCGGCTAGCCGCGACATCGCCCGGGCCGGGCCGCAGATAACGGAACAATGAGGACAGCCATTGCAGATAGGGCGCAGTGGGGTCGGGTTCCGCCAAGCCGGACAAGGCGACGACATGGCTGTGCAATCCCTCCCCCCAAAAGGCGGCCTGGCGATACGGCAGCAATTGCAGGCTTTCATTGACCATGACGAAGCCCAGCTTCGCCGCGCTGTCCGCCTCGCGCGCGCGATGCAACAGCTGCAGCAAGGTGGCCAGTTCCCGACTACGATCAGCGTGTCCCATGGCTTATTTGAAACTGGCCCAGCCGCTCATGCCGGGCAATAGATTGGCGGCCTTGCCGTCTATCACGCCTATGGCCAGGATGGACTGGCTGACCGGATCGATTTGCGCGCCCAGCCGTTCTATCTTGGCCGGGAAGCTGGCCCCCAACTCGTCCACTGTGATCGTGAAGCGGCGGCCAGGCTGCAGGGTGGCCAGCCATTTGGACGGCACCAACATGCGCAGTTCCAGCGAGTCGGAATCGACGATGTCCAGAATCGGATTGCCGGGATTGACGTATTGGTGGACTGCCGCGCTACGCTTGGCGACCCGCCCGTCAAACGGCGCAACGATGCTGCACTTGGACACCAGGGTCTGGGCATAGCTGGCGTCGGCGGCCGCCTCCTTGGCCTTGCCCTGGGCCTGGGTCAGCTCCAGCGTGCCCACCGAGTTGTACTTGGCCAGTTGATTATCCACTTTCAGCAACTGGCTGGCCGCCTCCAGCGAGGCCTGGGCCTTGTGCAACTGGGCGCGATAACTGCTGCAATCGAACTCCACCAACAACTGTCCCCGATGAAAGCTGCCGCCCTCCACCACCGGCAGGGCGGAAATCTTGGCGGCGACTTCTCCCGACAGCGTCACGGCGTGGCGCGACATCAGCTGCACGCGGATGCGGCCATCGGCGGCGTTGACCGAGGAACCCGCCTGGGGAGCGGCCGCCATGGCCGACCCCGCCAACCAGAAGCATATCGCTAGGCAGCAGGTTTTCATTTCGTGCCCCCAGCCACCGTGCCTTGCCATTTGTTTTCCGCCCCTTGGAAGGCCTGGCTGAGCGAGGCCAGGTCATACCCCTTGGTCGACGCCGGCAGCGGGTCCAGCCCCAGACTCGCACCCATCAGGCCATAGGCATTTTGCATGTCGCCATAGGACTGATACAGGCGCAAGGACGAGAATACGGCGTTGGCGTCCGCCAGAATGCCCTGCAGCCTGGCGGACGCGCCGCTGTCCACCGCGTTGCGAGTCTGCTCGTAGATCGCTTGATCCACGCTGTTCAGCTCGTGCTCCAGCTCGTACTGCCGCGCCTTGCCCTGATAGTCCAGATAGGCAACGTGAACCTGGGTCAGCACCGCCATGTTCAGCGCCATGCGCTGCGCCTTGTCCACTTCGACCTGCGCCTGCGCGGTGCGCGTGATGGCGCCGGCGCTGAACAGATTCAGCAGGTTCCAGCTGATGCGCAGACCGGCATCGCTCCAGGCATTGTTGATCAGGAATTTATTGCTGTCGTAATGCTGGCCTACGCTGAACTCCAACCCCGGCAGCAGCTTGGCGATGGCCTTGCGCGTTTCCAGCGCGCTGATGCGCTGGTTGTAATGCGCCTCCACCACTTCAGGCCGGTTCAGCAAGGCCATGTCTTCCATCTTGTCGATATCGATACCCAGCGTCGGCACCGGCATGCCGTCCGGCTGCGCGATCTGGAAATCCTGGCCAGGCATGACGTTCATGATGGCGGCCAGCCTGGGCTTGGCCTGGGATAGGGCGCTGCGCACGGCGGTCATCTGCCGGATCACGTCAAGCAATTGACGCCGGTAATTGAGCGCATCCAACGGTGAGCGCAGCTTCTGCTGCTCGACTTGGCGCGCATCCCCCAAGGCCGATTCGGCCTGCTTCAGCAAGGCATCGACCCGGCCCTGCAGCTGCTGCGCGCCCGCGGCCTGCCACCACGCTTCCCGCACCTGCTGCATCAGCTGCTGCGCCACCTTGCGTTTGCGCTGCTCTAGGATGAGCACTCTGTCCGCCTGCTGCTGGGCGGAAAAATAACTGACGCCGAAATCCAGCACATTCCAGCTCAGGTTCAAATCGGCTGTGCGGTCATGCTTTTCCGAGGAGATGGACGGCACCAGCGACTGCTCTCCGGTTGCCACATTCTGGGAGGACGAGGCATTGTCCTTGTTGCGGGCAGTATATCCTGCCGCCAGCGCCAGCTTCGGCAGCATATCCAGGCTAGACAAATCCAGCTGGCGCTGCGCCATCGCCTCCTCCATCAGCTTCACACGGTAATCCAGGTTGTATTTCAAGGCGCGCGCCATCGCCTCCTGCAGCGTTACCGGGCCCGCCAATGGTTCCTGGCTGCCGAACATCGCCTGGCGATCGGCGGCCAAGGTAGCTTGGCGATCCGCCACGCTCAACGGTTGCGGCGTCACCGCGCACCCGGTCAAAGCCACTGCTACCGCTAACGGAGTCCAACGAAAGGTCCATGATCTTGCTTGTTTTACGGCTTGCATGCTTCCGCCCCCTTGAGCTTTGAGATTGCCAGGGCAATGCCCTGCACTGTCTTCTACCCGACCGAGCCTGCCTGTGATTGCGCCTTACCCCTCCAACCAATCTTGCATTTGCTGCAGGAAAGCCTTGTGCCCATGCTTATCGAACTGCTGGTTCAACGCCAGTTTCCCCGCGACCGTTTTGCCTATCGCCTTGCCGCCTGCCGCTCCGTTCGCGCGCGATTGGCCGAAATTGAGCTGGATATGGCTGTTGCCGTGGTGGCCGCTCTTGTCCTGCACTCGAATGTCGATTGAAATCGGCTTGTTCCAGCCCGCCGGTGCCTGGCCAGTGAACTTGCCGGTCGCCGGATCGAACTTCAGCCAGGATGGCAATGGCTGGCCATCGCTTTGCCGGGCCACAATGCTCAGGTTTGCCGACGACTCCCGGGTGATGATGGTGGCTGGCGGCAGCGTGAGGGAAAACGACTGGCCGGACACCAGCGGACGAACGCCCAGATCTGGATTGACCTGCAATACGATGGCCGGATTCACCGAGATATTGCTGATGAAGGTGGGCGAAGCGCCATTCGTATTGTCCGCGGCGCCAAAAGAAGGCGTCGTAATGGCGGTGCCCAGACTGGTATGGTCGGTAAGCGTCGACTGGGAACCGATAGCCGCCGTATTGATGCTGGAGACGGGGTTGCCGCTTACCGCCGCCAAGACGATATTCGGGGTGATCGGCGGCAGCTGAATGCTATTGCTGACGACTGGGGACGTAGAAAGCGTGGGTGGCGTATTGGAGGTTGCCACCGTCTGTGTCGTCAACTCATAGACGGGCGCCTTGACCGACCCTGAGAGCGTGTTGCCCGCCAAGTCGGTTACTACGCCGTTCTTGATCGCCACCGATAACGTGCCGCCGCCGCCCACGCCGCTCAGCGCAATGACGTAGGTGGTGGCGTTGATCTGCGTCACGCTGGAGATCGCTCCGGTCACCCCGCTGCCCGCCACCACAGACAAGGCATCGGCATTGAACGAGGCCACAGGCTTGCTGAAGACGACCTGGTACGACAAGGTGCTGGCGGAAGTGCTCAGCGGGTCAACCGCGGTAAAACTCTGCACCTGCGGCCCCGTGGTATCGACGGTGAAGTTATAGCCTCTGGATTGGGCGCTAATATTGCCCGCCGCGTCCGTGGCCGTCGCCCGGACACTGTGGTTGCCGTCGGACAGGCTGCTGGCCAGGTTGTAGCTCCATGTGCCGCTGCCGTTCGCGGTAGTCGTCCCGACCACCGTGCCGTCCACGTACACCGTCACCGTGCTGCCTGCCGTAGCGTTACCGGTAATGGTCGGCTGGTTGTCGTTGGTAATGCCATCCGAGTGGCTGCTGCCAGTGTCAGTCGCAGCGCTCAAGGCGAGACCACTTGGCGCGCTCGGCGCGGCGGTGTCGATGGTGATGTTGTCAGCGGTCGACTGCGCGCTGACGTTGCCCGCCGCATCCGTCGCCGTCGCCCGGATGCTGTGGTTGCCGTCGGCCAAGCTGCTGGCCAGATTGTAGCTCCACGCTCCGCTGCCGTTCGCTGTAGCCGTCCCGACCGCCGTGCCGTCCACGTACACCGTCACCGTGCTGTTCGCCTCGGCCGTGCCTTGCACCGTCGGCTGGTTGTTGTCGGTGATGCCGTCGCTATGGCTGCTGCCGGTGTCCGATGCCGTGGTCAGAGCCAGGCCTGTTGGCGCGTTCGGCGCGGCGGTGTCGATGGTGATGTTGTAAGCGGTCGACTGCGCGCTGACGTTGCCCGCCGCATCCGTCGCCGTCGCCCGGATGCTGTGGTTGCCGTCGGCCAGGCTGCTGGCCAGGTTGTAGCTCCACGCCCCGCTGCCGTTCGCCGTCGCCGTGCCCACCGCCGTGCCGTCCACGTACACCGTCACCGTGCTGTTCGCCTCGGACGTGCCTTGCACCGTCGGCTGGTTGTTGTCGGTGATGCCGTCGCTATGGCTGCTGCCAGTGTCCGTTGCTGTGGTCAGGCCGCTGACCGCTGGCGCGCTGGGCGCCGCCGTATCAATGGTGATGCTGTAAGCCGCCGACAACGTGCTGACATTGCCGGCAGTGTCGGTCGCTGTCACCCGTGCGCCATGATTGCCATCCGGCAGGTTGGTGCTCAGGTTGTAGCTCCATGCGCCGCTGCCGTTCGCCGTAGTCGTCCCAACCTGGAAGCCATCGATATACACCGTCACCGTGCTATTGGCCGGCGCGGTGCCCTGTAGCGTCGGGGTGTTGTCGCTGGTGATGCCGTCGCTATGGCTGCTGCCGGTGTCCGTCGCCGTGGTCAAGCCGCTGATTGCCGGCGTTGTCGGTGTCGCGGTATCAATGGTGACGCTGTAGGCCGTCGCCTGGCTGCTGACGTTGCCGGCGGTATCGGTCGCCGTCGCGCGGATGTTGTGATTGCCGTCCGCCAAGCTGCTGGAAACGTTGTAGAACCACGCGCCGGTGTTGTCCGCGGTAGTCGTACCGACGGCCGTGCCATCCACATACACCGTCACCGTGCTGTTCGCCTCGGCCGTGCCTTGGACCGTTGGCTGGTTGTCGCTGGTGATGCCGTCGGAGCTGCTGCTGCCGGTGTCGGTACCGGCGGTCAGCCCGCTTACCGTCGGCGCGCTCGGCGCTGCGGTGTCGATCACCACCGTGTAAGCAGTCGATACGCTGCTATTCACCGAGCCGCTGGTTGCCATGGCCGTTATCGCATGGCTGCCGCTGGCGATCGGGTCACTGAAGGCATAGCTCCAAGCGCCGGTGCCGCTGGCTGTGGTAGTGCCCACCGACACGCCATCCACATAGATGGTCACCGTGCTGCCCGCCTCCGCCGAGCCCGTCACCGTCGGCGTGGCGTCGCTGGTGATGCCGTCGGAGCTGCTGCTGCCGGTGTCGGTACCGGCGGTCAGCCCGCTTACCGTCGGCGTCGGCAATTGGATGGCGATGCTGCGGGTAACGGCGGCGCTGTTCACCTGGCCATCGTTAACCACAAAGCTGATGGTGCGGGTGGCGGTATTGGGTGTGCCCGAGGTGTCGTTGTAGGTGACTGCCTGCAGCGCCGCTTGCCATTGCGCCACGGTGGCGGTGGCGCCGCTGGAAGTCAGCGTCAGCACGCCGGTGCCGCTGTTATAGCTGCCGACGATGTTGCCGTAGGTAATGGCGCTGGTATTGCTGAACGCCAGCACATCCTCGCCGCTGTGGAAGTTGCCGGTGATCGACACCGTGGTGCTGGCTAGCGTGCTGTTGTCGCGGTCGGACACCGTGATGCCGCTGTCCACCGCCACCGGAGAGGGAGAGCTGCTCAGCAGATAGCTGCCGTTGGGGCCGGAGACGGTGGCGATCGGCGTTTGGTCGGTGTCGGCCACGGTGACACTGCGCGTCGCCGCCGTGCTGTTCTGCTGGCCATCGTTGACCAAGAAGCTGATGGTGCGGGTGGCGCTGTTGGGGGTGATGGCGGTGTCGGTATAGGTCACCGCCCTCAACGCCGCCTGCCATTGCGCCACGGTGGCGGTGGCGCCGCTGGAAGTCAGCGTCAGCACGCCGGTGCCGCTATTGTAGCTGCCGCTGATATTGCCGTAGGTGATGGCGCTGGTATTGCTGAACGCCAGCACATCCTCGCCGCTATGGAAATTGCCGGTGATCGACACCGTGCCGCTCGCCAGCGTGCTGTTGTCCAGATCCGACACCGTGACGCCGCCGTCTATCGTCACCGGCGTGGAGGTGACGTTGTTGCCGGCGGTGAAGGCGGCGCTGCCGCCGCTGGCGGTGACGATGGGCGTCTGGTCGGTATCGGCCACGGTCACCGACTTGGTCGTCGCGGTACTGTTCTTGGTGCCGTCATTGACCACGAAACTGATGGTGCGGGTAGCGCTGTTCGGCGTCACCGCGCTGTCGGTGTATTTCACCGCGCGCATGGCCGCCTGCCATTGCGCCACCGTCGCCGTCGCGCCGCTGGACGTCAGCGTCAGCACCCCGGTGCCGCTGTTGTAGCTGCCGACGATATTGCCGTAAGTGACGGCGCTGGTATTGGTGAAGCTGAGCGAGTCCTCGCCGCTATGGAAGTTGCCGGTGATCGACACCGTGCCGCTGGCCAGCGTGGTGTTGTCGAGGTCGGACACGGTGATGCCGCTGTCCACCGCCACCGGCGTGGAGGTGGTGTTGTTGCCAGCGGTGAAGGCCGTGCTGCCGCCGCTGGCGGTGGCGATCGGCGTCTGGTCGGTGTCGGCCACGGTCACCGTCTTGGTCGCCGCCGTGCTGGTATTGCTGCCTCCGTCCTGCACCTGGAAGCTGATGGTGCGGGTGGCGCTGTTCGGCGTCACCGCGCTGTCGGTATACGTCACCGCCCGCAACGCGGCCTGCCATTGCGCGATGGTCGCCGTCGCGCCGCTGGAGGTCAGCGTCAGCACCCCGGTCCCGCTGTTGTAGCTGGCGCTGATATTGCCCATGGTGCTGCCGTCATTGGTGAACGACAGCACGTCCTCGCCGCTGTGGAAGTTGCCGGTAATGGACACCGTGCCGCTGGCCAGCGTGCTGCTGGCGTTGTCCGTCACCGTGACGCCGCTGTCCACCGCCACCGGCGTGGAGGTAGCGTTGTCGCCGGCGGTAAAGGCGGCGTTGCCGCCGCTGGTGGTGAGCAGGGGCGCGTCGCTGATCGCCATCGTCACGCTGGCGGCGGTGCTGGTGCCGCCGCGGCCGTCGTTGACCGTCACGTGCACGGTGCGGGTGGCGGTATTGGGCGTGCCGGCGGTATCGTTGAAGGTCAGCGCGTTGACCAGCGTGCCCACCCTGGAAGCGGTGGCGTTGCTGTTGAAGTCGACGATCAGATCCTGCCCGCCGCTGCCCACGCCGCTAGCGTCTATGGTGCCGACGGCGACGCCGCCCACCGACACCGTGCTGCCGGAGTTGGTGCCGTTGCTGAGTGTGACCGTGCCGGCGGTGCTGATGCCCAGCACGTCCTCGCCGCTATGGCCGTTGGCGGAGATGTGCACCGTCAGGTTGCCGCCGTTGAAGTTCGAGGTATCGCTGTCGCTAACCGTGGCCGCGGTGCCGGTGTCCAGGCTCACCGCGCCGCTGCCGGCGTAATAGGTGTTGCTGTCGCCGTTCAGGTTGCTGATCACCGGCGCGCTGTCCGCCGCCACGCTGACGGTCTTGGTCACCGTGGAGCTGGTATTGCTGCTGGCGTCGGTGATGGCGAAGCTGATGGTGCGGTTGCTGGTATTCGGCGACAGCGAACTGTCCCGGTAAGTCACCGCCTCCAACGCCGCCTGCCACTGCGCATTGGTGGCGGTGGAACCGCTGGAGGTCAGCGTCAGCACCCCGGTGCCGCTGTTGTAGCTGCCGCTGATATTACCCATGGTGCTGCCGTTATTGGTAAATGCCAGCACGTCCTCGCCGCTGTGGAAGTTGCCGGTAATCGATACCGTGGCGCTGGTTTGGGTCGAGGCCGCGGTATCGCTGAGGGTGATGCCGCTGTCCACCGTCACCGCGTTGCCGTTGCCGGAGCTGTAGGCGCTGCTGCCGCCGCTGGCGGTCAGCGTCGGCCCCGGGAAATGGAAGGTGGTGGCATTGATGGCGCCGATGCCGAGCAAGCCGGTGACATTGTGGCCGTTTGCCGCGATCACGCGGAAGGAGTCGATGCCGACGAAATTGCTGTTGCTGGACACGTTGAAGGTGACCGGGGAGCCGTCGTTGTCGATGTCGCTGACGCTCTGGCTCAAGGTGGCGCCGGCGACAGCGGAACCATTCAGATAGCCCACCAGTTGCATGGTGCCGCCGTTGAAGGTGGAGTCGTAGCCGTTGATCACCACGGTGATGGAATTCAGCGTGAACAGGCTGCCGTCGTTGGGCTTGACCGAGAAATAATTGATCTGTTTGACGCCGTTGCTCAGCGCGTCGACTGTTTCCGTGGAGCTCGAACCATCCTTCTCGACGATGATCATCTCGTTCTGACCGTCGCTGTTCGAGTTCATGTTCATGGTGAAATTCCAGCCAAGGTAATTGCTTACCGTCAGCGTGGCGTTGCCGGTCGGCACTACGGTGGTGGAACCATCCAGCGAATCGAAACTGGAGGTACCGGAAGTCGGCTGCGTCAGCAAGCCGCCGTAGCCCGGCAGATCCAGCGTCGCCACGTGCAGCTTGCCGGTGGCGTATTCCAGCGTCCAGTCGCCGCCCAGGCTGGCGGCGCCGGTAAGGTCGGTAGAACCGGCTGTCACGCGGCCGCTTTCCTGCGCGATCGCATTGACCAGCGCCGCGCCGTCGCTGCCCTCGGCCACATCGCAGCCATACAGCAGAATGTCGCCACCGGGGCGCAAGGCCTGCCCTATCGCGGCCAATTCCGCCTGATAGCTGGCGACATTGGCGGTAGTGAGCTGCGCGGTGCCCAGCTGCAGATCGTTTTCCTGGCCGTGCGAAATGATATGGATGGCGCCGTAGCCGCTGTGGGTTTGCGCCCACTGCGCGATCTGCGCCAAGCCGTCCTTGCTGCTGTCCAGAATCACCACCTGATAGCCGGACGGCAGTTGCGACACCAAGCTTTGCAGATTGGCGACATCGTTTTCGACGAACACCACCTGCGGCGCATTGGCGGACGCGGTCCGCACGCCGCCGTCTTTTGGACCCGCAGCCGGGACGGCATGGGATTCGGCCGCGGCGCTGGGAGCGGCCGGAGGAGGCGCGGCCTCTCCGTGCCGTTGCTGGGCGGAGGCATCCAGCACATCATGCATCACACCGACATGCTGAGCCGCATGGCCCAGCGAAGCCGCCACCGCGCCGTCGAACATCATCCTGGGCTCCAGCGCCTGCAGCAGCAGGCGATTGGACGAACGCTCCATAGCGCGAGACTGCGCTTGCGGTTTTGCCGATTTCCACCATGCCATGACCATTCTCCCGACAACACACCCGGAGCCGTTTACAAAGCCGCGCGCCATTCCATACACGCCAGCGCCAACCGTTCAAGACACGGCGGCGTCAGGCGGGATAGGGTTTGGCTGCCGCGTCTTTGTCCCGTAGCGACTCACACTGAGCAGTATGTGTTCACATATGATGGATAGACCATTTTTACTCGTTAAAAAATGTTATATGCGTAAAGAGGCTTTAGCTAAAATTACTTAGCCGCCCTGAACATACCGAGCAAAAAATGCCAACTTGCAGCAGAAACGCGCATCCCGTATCGTGCGCATCAGTTTTCAAGGATGCCCGATGACCGCTACCCCGCTGTACTGCGCTGAACCCGCCCGCCTCGACACCGCACGTCGCCTGTCTGAACGTTTCTTGCTGCCGTTGGCAAAACAACGGCCTAGCGACGGCTATTGGCTGGAGCTGAACGGCGAGCGGCTGGAGCTGTTGACCACCGGCAAACACGGCGCGGTGTTCGCCGAATTCGTCGAAGGCGCGGCGCGCCATCGCCGCGAGCAAGGCGGCGGCCGCGGCCAGCCGGTAGCCAAGGCGGTGGGATTGAAAGGGGCGAAGGATTTGCCCTATGTGGTGGACGCCACCGCCGGCCTGGGCCGCGACAGCTTCGTGCTGGCCAGCCTGGGCTGCCGGGTCACGCTGGTGGAGCGCTCGCCGGTGGCGGCGGCGCTGCTGGCCGATGCCTTGGAGCGTGCCCTTCGCGACGAGGCCACCCGCGACATCGCCGCGCGCATGAGTCTGGTGCACGCCAATTCGCGCGATTGGCTGGCCAGTCTGGAAGACGCTCAGCGGCCGGACGTGGTGTTCGTCGACCCGATGTTCCCGGACACCGACAAAAAATCGGCAGCCGCCAAGAAAGACATGCAGGCCTTCCAGCATGTCATTGGCGATGATATGGACAGCGCCGAGCTGCTGGCCGCCGCCATCGCCGCCGCCAAAGTGCGCGTGGTGGTCAAGCGGCCGCGGCTGGGCGCGCCGATAGCGGGCGTCAAGCCGTCCGCCGTGCTGGACGGCAAATCCACCCGCTTCGACCTCTATGTGATCAAGGCTCTGGCCTCAGGCTGAATGCGCGGCGCGGCTGTCTGCCGGCGCCTGCCCGCGCGCGTTCATGCCGTAATCGCGCAGCACCGCAGCCACCCGCAGGCGGTAGTCGGCGAACAGCCCATCCCGTCCCGCCGCTTGCGCCATCCGGTGCGAAGCCAGATTGCGCCAGGCCGCCAACGAGGCCTCGTCGCGCCAGAACGATAGCGACAGCAAGGTGTCTGGCCGCGCCAGGCTCTGGAAACGCTCGATGGAGATGAAGCCATCCATTTGCTTGAGCGTCTCCGCCAGTCGACCGGCCCAATCCAGATAGCCATCCCGCCCGCCTTCGGCCAGCGTCACTTCAAAAATCACCGCGATCATCGCACCTCTCCTGCGCCAAAACGGCGTATCCGCGCATTGGGCAGATGGCGGAAGCGAATAGAACCGGCCAAAGCCTCCCAATCCGGCCGCACCGCCTCGAGCGCCGCCAGCGCGCCCTTTGCGATGGCCCGCGCCAGCCGCTCGCCGGGACAACCATGGCGGCCCCGGCCAAAATCCATCGCCTCGCCCGGCCCCGCCGGGTCCTGCGCCGCGGCGGCCAGCAACACCAGCACCACATCGCCGGCAAGCAAGCGCTGCCCGGCCAACTCGACCTCCTCGGCAACGAAGCGGCGGGTGTGATGCAGCACCGGATCGGCCTGCAGCCGGCGGCTCCATTCTGCGTCATCGTTGCCATCCCACGGCGCGCCGCAGCGCCAGGCTATCCCGGCCGATATCAATCCCGCGCCGGCATCGCAGCTCTGAAACAGCATGCCCGCCAGATTGGCGTACAGGCTGGCATCGCCCAGCTCGGCAAACGCCTGGCGCCAATCAGCCAGCCATCCCGAGGCCGGCAAGGACGCCAACCGCGCCAGCAGATCACGGCAAGCCGCCTCCCCACTCGCTCTCGCTCCCGCGTCGGCATCCGCGGCCAAGGCGCGGGCGAGCGCCGCCACCTGGGCGGCCACCGAGCCCCACGCCGGTTCCGGCCACCCCAGCAAGGCCGCCAACGTCGCCGCCGGCAGATAATCGGCCAGGGCATCCAGACGCTTGCCCGTCACCGCCCTATCGGCCAAGAACGCCGCCGCCAATTGATGTGCGCAGGCCTGAACCGTGGCAAGCGGCATCGCGGCAAACGCCGCGCCGACGGCCGCGCGCAACGGCTGATGCCAAGGCGATTCGCTCATGCGCAGCCAGCGGCCGAAGGTGTCGCCCAATCGCAAACCCGCCAATGCCGCGGGGACAAGCTCGCCGGGCGGCCGCACCCGACAGGCGGGACTGGCCAACACCGCCTGCGCCGCAGCGGCCGAGGCCGCCAGCCATAAGCCCAGACGCTCGTCGCGAATCCAGCCCTGCCGCGCCAGTTCGCGATAGTAAGGATACGGGTCGGCATGGCTGGCGGCGGCCAGCGCGTGTTCCGGCCAGTCGTTCATGCCGCCTCTCCCGAGTGGCGCGGCTGGTCGCCAGCGCGGCCGCTCAAGCTCGGGGCGTCACGGTGGGAATGGTTTGGCAGATCACAGGGCAGCTGCGGCACGATAAAACTCCTTGGCTAGTCTTGAAGATGCCCTTATCGTAGCCAGCCATCCCATACAATGTTTCACGCTGGAGTGAACCATGAACAACGGCGCCAACCTGCCCGACATCAGCCGCCTGGCCAGCCTGCTGGCCGACCCCGGCCGCGCCCGCATGCTGCTCCTGCTGCTGGATGGCCGCAGTTATCCGGCCAGCGAACTGGCCCGTCATGCCGGCCTCAGCGCGCAGAGCGCCAGCAACCATCTGGCCAAGCTATTGCAAGGCGGCGCGGTGAAGGTGGAGCAGCACGGCCGCCATCGCTACTACCTGCTGGCCAATGTCGCCATCGCGCAGGCGCTGGAAGCCTTGAGCGCGGCCGCCCATGGCCATGATCTGCAGCGACCGCGCGCGGCCAGCCCGGTTTCGCCGCAGCTCAGGCTGGCGCGCACCTGTTACGACCACCTGGCGGGCCGATTGGGCATCGCTATTGCCGACGCGATGCAAGCGGACGGACTGTTGCTGCTGAATGGGGAAAGACAGTTCGAGGTCACGCCGTCGGGACGGCGCTGGTTTGCCGCCACCCTGGGGGTCACCGCGCCGACCCGCGGCAAACGGCCGCTGGCGCGCGCCTGCCTGGACTGGAGCGAACGGCGGCCACATCTGGCCGGCGCGTTTGGCGCGGCGCTATGCCGGGAGTTTCAACAGCGGAATTGGGTGGAGCGGCGGCAGGACAGCCGCGCGCTGCGCGTCACGCCGGCCGGGCAAGCCTTTCTGCGCGAACAGTGGGGCATCCGGCCGGAGACGCTGACAGAATCGGCCTGAGAGAAAGGGGTGGCGGAAAGCGTTCTCGGCTACGGAAACACGCAGAAAGCGCGAAAAACGCAGCGGCCAACCAACGGCCGCCGTCTCTCCGATCTCGATAGTCGGCCTTCGTCCGTGTTTTTCGTGGATTTCGTGGCTAAATCCGTTTTTCAGGCGGTCAGCCGCTCGGCGAAGCCTTCCGGAATCGCCGGCCGGCCGCGCTCGTTGATGGCGGTGCCGATGATCAGACCTTCCAGCACGACCTTGCCGTCGGCCTGGCGAATCACTTGCTGACGGAAGCCGAAGCGGACCCGCGACACCGGCTCGAAAGCCACGGTGACAACAAAGGTGTCGCCGCTGGTCAGCGAGGCCTTGTAGTCCATCTCCGAGCGCACCACCACCAGATTGATCTTGTCGCGGGCCAGCGCGGCGAAATCTATGCCCTTGGCCAGCAGAAACTCGTGGCGAGCATGCTCCAGGTAGTTGAAATACACGCCGTTGTTGACGATGCCCTGCATATCGCACTCGTAGTCGCGCACTTTGAATTCAACGGAAAAGACTGACATCAAGCGGTTCCCTGTTTCCCAATGATAAAGCGCCCGCCGCGGCGGACAGACCGCTTGGACGCAAACAATGGATGGGAGTTTCGCAGAACGGCGGCCGGGGAACCAGCGCCGCCAACCGGTTTCAGCGCTTGACCGGCGCCGGTGGCGGCTCGACGCGGCGCCATTCCACGCGGGGCGAAGCTTGCAGCGCGGTGCGGCCCAGCAGCCAGGCCAGCCAGTTTTCGTTGCCGGAGAAGATCATGACAGCCGCCTCCAGCCGTGATGGCGCAGGCGCTGCTCCACCGCGGTGGCGGAGCGGCGGCAGGCCAGCACCGGGATGCCCAAGGCCGCGGCGCTGTCGCGATAATTGCGCATCACATTGTGGCCGAGGAAGTCGGTCAACAGGATCAGCAAATCCGGCCGGCCGGGCAGCGGCGCGCGCCGTTGATGCGCGACATTGCGTCCACAGATGTGGCGGGCGATACGGATATCGTAGCTCCGTAACACTTCCGGGATATTGCCCAGGCTGTCAGCCCCTACCAGCAACGCTTCCATCTTGCCTCCTTGCCATGTCGCGCGGATTCAGGTGATGAAACGACTGTAAAACGCTTTTTAAATTTCCCCTAGCAATATTGAGTGAAAAGCTAATCACGATTTGGAATATAAAAGACCTATTCCTCCAGCCTGCTCGACAGCCCGGCCAAAACCGGCTACCCTGCCCGCCCCGCGCCAACGCGCCTAAGCCACTGATTTGTCTATACAAATGAATGCCGTTGTATTAGCCGTGGGCACCATGCTCACCCTGACCCTGTTGCGTACCCACGTCGTCATCAGCCTGCTGCTGGGGGCGCTGATCGGCGGCTTGGCCGGCGGGCTGTCGCTGTCCGCCACCCTGGCCGCCTTCAATAACGGCATTACCGGCGGCGCCTCGGTGGCGCTGTCCTACGCCCTGCTCGGCGCCTTCGCCGTCGCCATCGCCAAGTCCGGCCTGCCGCATGCCATGGCCGATCTGGCCGTGAAAAAACTGGAAAACCACAGCGCGCACGGCAAGTTGAAATGGACGCTGATCACGCTGCTCGGCTGCGTCAGCATCGCCAGCCAGAATCTGGTGCCCATCCACATCGCCTTCATCCCGATGCTGATCCCGCCGCTGCTATACGTGATGGCGCGGCTGCAGCTGGACCGCCGCCTGGTGGCCTGCGTGCTCACCTTCGGCCTGGTCACGCCGTATATGGTGTTCCCGGTCGGCTTCGGCGACATCTATCTGAAGCAGATCCTGCTCGGCAACGCCGCCAAGGCCGGCATGGACACCTCGGGCATCAACGTGATGCACGCGATGGCGATACCGGCGCTGGGCATGGTAGCGGGCCTGCTGGTCGCGGTGCTGTTTAGTTACCGCCGGCCGCGCCGCTATTCGCTGGGCAAGATAGAAAACGCCGAGCGCACGCATGCCCGCGTCAGCCGCAAATCGCTGGCCACGGCCTGCGCCGCCATCGTCGCGGCCTTCTCGGTGCAGCTGTATACCGGCTCGATGATCATGGGCGCGCTGTCCGGCTTTCTGCTATTCCTGGCGGCTGGCGTGGTCAAGTGGAAAGACGCCGACGGCGTGTTCAACGAAGGCATGAAGATGATGGCGATGGTGGGCTTCACCATGATCACCGCCCAGGGTTTCGCCGAAGTGCTGCGCGCCACCGGCGAAATCGCGCCGCTGGTCAAGGCCGGCGCGGCGCTGTTCGAGGGCCAGCGCTCGCTGGCGGCGCTGGCGATGCTGGCCATCGGCATGACGGTGACGCTGGGCATCGGCTCCTCGTTCTCCACCGTGCCCATCCTCACCGCCATCTATGTGCCGCTGTGCGCGCACCTGGGCTTCTCGCCGCTGGCCACCGTGGCCATCATCGGCACCGCTGGCGCCTTGGGCGACGCCGGTTCGCCGGCATCGGACTCCACCATGGGGCCGACCTCCGGCCTGAGCCTGGACGGCCAGCACGACCACATCCGCGACACCGTGCTGCCCACCTTCCTGCATTTCAACCTGCCGCTGATGGCGGCGGGCTGGATCGCGGCCATGGTGTTGTAGAATGGCGGGCATGGACACCAATACCGAAAACCGCGTCGAGGCGCTGGAAGTGCGCCTCGCCTTCCAGGACGAGCTCTTGGACGCGCTCAACGCCACCGTCGCCCGCCAGCAGAAGGAAATCGACCTGCTGCAACAGCAGATCCGCCTGCTGTACCAGCAGTTCAGAAGCGCGCAGCCGGACGACGGCCCCGCCACCTCGCTGCGCGACGAAATCCCGCCGCACTATTGAGCAGGCAGCGCCGCCATCCGCGGCGCGGCAACACTCAAGCCTTATATCAAAAAATGAATAGCTATTGAAACAGGATTTCAACCCTGAAGGTTTTTATAGCATTTCATTCTCAAAATACACCTAACCTATCTGGCAGTATCTCCCCCGCTCCCCCCAGGCTATTCTGGCCCTGCCTGATCGACGCCAATCGATCCACTCCTGCAGGATGGCAAACATGAAGGCTAGCGATACGCATACCCGGGCAGCACGCATTTCCTGTCACTCAACCCATTCAGGAGCGCAGAAATGAGCCAGATCACAGCAGTGAACGTCCCGGCCAAACAGGCCATCGAAGCCAGCAACGAAATCATCAAACAGTTGAAGGACTATCAGTCCAAGAACTGGGCCATCGGCCTGAACGGCGACACACTGGCGCCGGACGGCTTCCTGTCCTTCTTCACCGAGCGCAACCTGCCGTTCTCCTACTATGTGCGCGCCAAGGGCGTCAGCGTGGGAGAGCCGACCGCCTATCAGACCAACATCGACACGCTGAACCACTACATCGCGCTGATCCGCAGCGCCGAGGGGCTGGCCGTGCATGGCGTGATCGAGCAGCTGAACCGCTACAAGGCCAACAACTGGGCGATTGGCCTGAACGGCACCACGCTGCAGCCGGATGATTTCCTGCCCTTCTTCGACACCCGCGCCGTGCCGTTTGCCTACTACGTGCGCAGCGGCGGCGTCGAACTGGGCTCGCCGGCCGCCTACGAGGCCAACATCAAGGCGCTGCAGCAGTATCTGAGCAGCCTGTAAGCCTCGCCGCTACCGCCCGGCCGGCAGCACGCCGGGCGGGCGGTTTTCCATTTCATCCCTCCCGCCTGCGCCGCCGCGACACCAGCGCCTCGATATTCTTGCGCCCGATCAGCTGGACCGGCTCAGGCATCGCCGGCTTGTTTTCGTCCCCCAGCCACTTATACATCACCAGGCAGTCCACCAGCCCTTGCGTCGCATGGCGATAGGCGCGCGGCAACCGGCCGACGATGTCGAAACCCATCTTCTGCCACAGCGCCACCGCCGGCGCATTGCAGGCCACCACACTATTGAACTGCAGGGCCAGAAAGCCGCGCGTCCGCGCGCGCTGCTGCGAATGCTCGCACATGGCGCGGGCCACGCCCTTGCCGCGCGCGGCCGGCGACACCATATAGCCGCAATTGCCGACATGGCCGCCCGGGCCTGCGGCATTGGGTTTCAGAAAATAGCTGCCCAGGATCTCCCCCTGCTCCTCCACCAACCAAGTCTCCAGCGGCGTTTCGCACCACAGCAGGCGGGCGCTTGCTTCGTCCATCTCGGGATCGAAAGCATAGGTTTCGCGCGCGGCCACGATGTCGCGGAATATCGGCCAGAACGCCGCGAAGTCCTGCGGCGCCATCGGTCTGATCTGCATCTTGTCTCCAGTCTTCATGTCATGGCGCGGTTTGCGGGCGGGAATGCGGCGCGGGCTGCGTCATCTTGCCGGACAGCAGGCTGGCGCCGGCGATCAAGGCGCCGCCGAACCACTCCTGCAGCGTCATCGCTTCGCCGGCCAGCAGATAGGCCGATATCGCGGCGAACACCAGCTCCATCAGCATCAGCGTCATCGCCTGCGTCGCCGGCAGGATGGACACGCCATTTTGCGAAATCACGCTGGTGCACAGCAACACCACCCCCAGGATGCCCAGCACCAGCCAGCTCTGCGGCGGGATGGTCAACATGCTGGCCAGCTCGCCGCTCTGGAACAGGCTGGCCGCGCCAAAAAACGCCACGCCGAACCAGATGGTCGCCGACTTCACCACGATCGGAATGGTGTGCAGCCTGCGGCTGACCACGTTGCCAAAGGCGAAAGCCATGCCGCCTGACAACGCCAGCCATTCGTAGCCCTGCGTCAACGGCAAGGCGCCGGACAACAACCCAGGCCGGTAGAGGAACACAAAGCACCCCAGCAGCGACAGCGCTACCACCAGCCAGCCGCTGCGGGTCAGCTTCTCATGCAGCAGTAATCGCGAAAACAGCGCGGTCCACAGCGGCGACAGGTAAAACAACAGCAGCACGCGCATCACCTGCCCCTCGGCCACCGCCATGGTGTAGCTGAAGTTGCACCAGCCGAATACCAGCATCAGCAACAACAGGGGCGGCTCGAAACGGAACTGCCGCCGGTACAGCTTGAAGAACAACGTCACGCCCAGGGCGATGGTGATCAGATACGTTCCCAAGGAGGCCATCGGCACGCTGACGCCCTGTTGGCTGAGGCTGCGGAACGGGTACCACATCAGCGCCCATACCAGCGCCGTGGTGAGGATGCCGGAAGTGGCGAGAAATTTTTGTTTTACAGGTGTCATCGCTGTTCTTAAGATGGTCGATTGCCGTGCCGAATTTTTGATGGAGAGACGCCTTGAACCCCCGCCTGGCCCAATTGCATCCGTACCCGTTCCAAAGGCTGGCCGCGCTGCTGGCTGGCGCCGAGCCGCCATCCGAGCTGCCGCACATCAGCCTGGCCATGGGCGAGCCCAAGCACCCGGCGCCGCAGTTGGTGAAGGACGCGCTGTGCGCCAATCTGGCCGGTTTGTCCGGCTATCCGGCCACCCAGGGCTCCCCGGCCTTGCGCCAGGCCTGCGCCGCCTGGGCCGAGCGCCGCTATGGCGTGGCGCTGGATCCGGCGCGCCAGGTGCTGCCGGTCAACGGCAGCCGCGAGGCATTGTTCGCGCTGACGCAGTGTTTGATCGACGCCAGCGGCGGCGACAAACCGGTAGTGATCTCTCCCAATCCTTTTTACCAGATTTACGAGGGCGCGGCACTGCTGGCCGGCGCCGAACCGTACTACCTGAACTGCGAGGCGGCGCGTCGCTTCCAGCCGGACTGGGACAGCGTGCCGGACACCGTCTGGCGCCGCGCTCAGTTGGTGATCGTCTGCAGCCCGGGCAACCCCACCGGCGCGGTGATGGGCCTGGCGGACTGGGACAAGCTGTTCGCGCTGTCCGACCGCTACGGTTTCGTGATCGCCAGCGACGAGTGCTATTCGGAAATTTACTTCGACGAGCCGCCGCTGGGCGGCCTGTCCGTCGCGCGCGCGCTGGGCCGCGGCCTGGACAGGCTGGTGATGCTGACCAGCTTGTCCAAGCGCTCCAATGTGCCGGGCATGCGCTCCGGCTTCGTCGCCGGCGACGCCACCATCCTGGAGAAATTCCTGCTTTACCGCACCTATCACGGCAGCGCGATGAGCCTGACGGTGCAAGCGGCCAGCATCGCCGCCTGGAACGACGAGGCGCACGTCGAGTCCAACCGGGCGGCCTATGCCGCCAAATTCGCCGCCGTGCTGCCGCTGTTGGCGCCGGTGCTGGACGTCGCCATGCCCGATGCCGGCTTCTATCTGTGGGCCAAGGTGCCGGACGGCGACGACGTCGGCTTTGCCCGCGCGCTGTTCGAACAAGAACACGTGACGGTGCTGCCGGGCAGCTACCTGGCCCGCGACGCCCACGGCGGCAACCCCGGCAGCGGCTATATCCGCATCGCGCTGGTGGCCGAGACGGCGGAGTGCCTGGCCGCCGCGCATAGAATGGTTGCGTTCTGCCGCAGCCGCCAGCCGGCCAGCTCGGCCTGAGCTTTCGAACCACCCCGACCAGATTGAATGATTTAGATGACGACTTCGATTCACATTGCCAAAGGACTAAACCAGATGCATCCGATCCAAAGCCTGATCGAGCAGGCATTCGAGAAACGCGCCGAAATCACCCCCGCCACCGTATCGCCGGAACTGAAAGCCGCCATCGAGCAGGTCATCGCAGAACTGGACAACGGCCACCTGCGCGTCGCGGAGAAACATGGCGACGAATGGGTGGTGAACCAGTGGGTGAAGAAAGCCGTGCTGCTGTCCTTCCGCATCCGCGACAACGCCGTGCTGGACGACGGCGTCAACCGCTATTTCGACAAGGTGGACACCAAGTTCGCCGAGTGGAGCCAGGCCCGCTTCCAGGAAGCCGGTTTCCGCGTGGTGCCGGGCGCCGTGGCGCGCAAGGGCAGCTTCATCGCCAAGAACACCGTGCTGATGCCGTCCTACGTCAACATCGGCGCCTATGTCGATGAAGGCACCATGGTGGACACCTGGGCCACCGTCGGCTCCTGCGCCCAGATCGGCAAGAACGTGCACCTGTCCGGCGGCGTCGGTATCGGCGGCGTGCTGGAGCCGCTGCAGGCCAACCCGACCATCATCGAGGACAACTGCTTCATCGGCGCGCGTTCGGAAATCGTCGAAGGCGTGATCGTCGGCGAAGGCTCGGTGATCTCGATGGGCGTCTACATCGGCCAGTCCACCAAGATCTACGACCGCGAAACCGGCGAAGTGATGTACGGCCGCGTGCCCCCGGGCTCGGTGGTGGTGTCCGGCAACCTGCCGTCCAAGGACGGCAGCCACAGCCTGTACTGCGCCGTGATCGTCAAGAAAGTGGATGCGCAGACCCGCAGCAAGACCAGCATCAACGAACTGCTGCGCGGCGTGTAAACCCTGGACGGGCAGGCCCTGCCGGCCCGTCATCTCCCCTGCGGCGGCGCCCGCCCGCCGGACACGCTCCGGTCCACGCTGTCAATCAAACAATGTCAATATTGTTGATGCTGCGTCAATTTTGCACTTGGTAACATAGCTATATTTGGCGCTAAGCCGCCAACGCTATAAAATCCGGCTATTCGCGTACGGAATAGCACGCTTCCATAAAATCGGCCCGCCCGGCGATTGCCGTGTACTTCCTCGCGTCGCAGCTCCGTTCCGCCACCGCGGCGCCAACGGCGGAATTTCGCCGTAGCGCTCGGGTCATACAGCGGACTCTCCTTGCAAGCTGTTTGGAAATTTCGTGTCCTCAGACTATTTCATTGAATTCAGGAACGTCAGCTTCGCCTACGGCGACCGGCCCATCCTGAAAAACCTCACTCTCGGCGTGCCGCGCGGCAAGCTGGTTGCCGTCATGGGCGGCAGCGGCAGCGGCAAGACCACGCTGCTGCGGCTGATCTCCGGCCAGATCCGGCCGCAATCCGGCCAGGTGCTGATCGACGGCGTGGACATCGCGCGGATGAGCAAGGCCGACCTGTACCAGCACCGCCGCCGCATGGGGATGCTGTTCCAGTTTGGCGCGCTGTTCACCGACCTCAACGTGGCGGAGAACGTCGCCTTCCCGCTGCGCGAACACACCAAGCTGCCGGAAAGCATGATCCGCGACCTCGTCACCCTGAAGCTGGAAGCGGTAGGCCTGCGCGGCACCCAGAAGCTGATGCCGGCCGAGCTGTCCGGCGGCATGGCGCGCCGCGTGGCGCTGGCGCGCGCCATCGCGCTCGATCCGCAGCTGATGCTGTACGACGAGCCGTTCACCGGCCTGGACCCGATCTCGCTGGGCGTGATCGCGCTGTTGATCAAGAAACTCAACGACGCGCTCGGCACCACCGCGGTGATGGTGACGCACGACGTGCACAAATCGCTGGAAATCGTCGATCACGTGCTGTTCGTCGCCGGCGGCCAAGTCATCGCCCAAGGTTCGCCGGACGAAGTGCGCAACTCCGATTCGCCGTGGGTGCGCCAGTTCGTCAACGGCGAGGCCGATGGCCCGGTGCATTACAGTTATCCGGCCGCCACCTCCCTGGCGGCCGACCTGGGCCTGCAAGGAGGCGCACATGCTTGATTGGATGACTTCGCCGCTGCGCCGCCTCGGCCACCTCACCATCAACGCGGTGTGGCGGCTGGGCTTTATCAGCCGTTTCCTGCTGGCCATCCTGGCCAACAGCGGGCAGAGCCTGCTGCGGCTGCAGCTGACCATACGCGAGATCTACTTCGCCGGCGTGATGTCGCTGATCATCATCGTGGTGTCAGGCCTGTTCGTCGGCATGGTGCTGGGCCTGCAGGGCTACACCACGCTGGTCAAGTTCGGCTCCGCCGACGCGCTGGGCGCCATGGTGGCGCTGGCACTGCTGCGCGAGCTGGGACCGGTGCTGGCCGCGCTCTTGTTCGCCAGCCGCGCCGGCAGCGCGATGACGGCCGAAATCGGCCTGATGAAAACCACCGAGCAGCTGGACGCGATGAGCGTGATGGCGGTGGACCCGATCGCCCGCGTCGTCGCGCCGCGCTTCTGGGCCGGCGTGATCTCCATGCCCATCCTGGCCGCGCTGTTCAACGTCGTCGGCGTGTTCGGCGGCTATCTGGTGGGCGTGGTGATGATAGGCCTGGATGCCGGCACCTTCTGGTCGCAGATGCAGGGCAATGTGGACCTGCACTATGACGTGATCAACGGCCTGATCAAGAGCCTGTGCTTCGGCGTGGCCGTCACGCTGATCGCCGTGTTCGAAGGTTACGACGCCAATCCGACCGCCGCCGGCGTGTCGGCCGCCACCACCCGCACCGTGGTCACCTCGGCACTGGTGATCCTGGCGCTGGACTTCGTGCTGACCGCCTTCATGTTCTAGGAAAAAAACGAATGAAACGCTCTACCATTGATCTATGGGTCGGCATCTTTGTCGCATTGGGCATTGCCGCCGTCACCTTCCTGTCGCTGAAAGTGGCTAATCTGACACCGCAAAGCGCCGCGCAAACCTATGTGGTATACGCCGACTTCGACAACGTCGGCGGCCTGAAGGCGAAGGCGCCGGTCAAGGAAGCAGGCGTGGTGGTGGGCCGCGTGACCGACATCCGGCTCGACCCCAAGACTTACCGCGCCCGCGTGGCGATGAACATCGACAAGCAGTATCTGCTCAGCGACGACGTCAGCGCCTCCATCCTGACCTCCGGCCTGCTGGGCGAACAGTACATCGGCCTGCAGCAGGGCGGCTCGGAAAACAATCTGGCGCCGGGCGGCATCATCACCATCACCTCCTCGGCCATGGTGCTGGAACAGCTGATCGGCAAATTCATGACCGGCTTTACCGGCAAGGACAACAGCAGCCAGTCGAAATAACCGTCCGGCCTTGGCCGGCCCCCACGCGGCGCCGACGCCATGATTGCGGCCGGCGCCGCAAGATTCGCGAAAATGGAATATTGAAAATGAAAAAGCTATTTACCCTGCTCTGTCTCATGCTCGGCTTGTCTTCCACCTCCGTGCTGGCGGCTTCCGACAATCCGGTTGAAATCATCAAGGACGGCTCGCGCCAAGTGCTGGACATCCTGAAGCAGGACAACGGCAAGAACACCAAGCAAGTCCGCCAGCAAGCCGAAACCGTCGCCGTGCCGCTGTTCGACTTCCCGCGCATGACGGCGTTGGCCGTCGGCCTGGGCTGGCGCCAGGCCACCCCTGAGCAGCGCGACCAGCTGACCCAGCAGTTCCAGACCCTGCTGGTACGCACCTACTCCACCACCATGACCCGCTTCAAGACCGCGCAGGTCAACGTCCAGCCCAATCCGGTCGTCAGCGCCAACGGCAAGGACGCCACCGTCAAGTCCAGCGTGACCCTGCCGGGCAACGCCAACCCGGTGGCCGTGGACTACGTGATGTACAAGAGCGACAAGGGCTGGAAGATTTACAACGTCAGCGTGGAAGGCGCCAGCCTGGTCACCGTGTACCGCAACAGCTTCAACGAGGAGATCCGCAAGACTGGCGTGGACGGCCTGATCAAGCTGCTGCAGGACAAGAATGCCGCGCCGGTTGCCGCCGCGCCCGCCACCAAGAGCAAAGGCTGATGCTGAACCTTACCGCACCTGGCGCGGCCGGCCTGTCCGGCCGCATCGACATGGCCAGCAGCGGCGCCGTGCTGGCGCCGCTGGCCAGTTTGGCGGCGCAAGGCCCGCTGCGGCTGGACCTGTCCGGCATCGAAGCCGCCGACTCCGCCGCGCTGGCGCTGCTGCTGGAGGCGCATCGCGTCTCCGCCGCCGCCGGCCATCGGCTGACCTTGAGCGGCGTGCCGGCAGGCCTGTCCTCGCTGGCCAGCCTGTACAATCTTGAACCGCTCATATCCTCCGGAGAGTGACATGCGTCGCGCACGCACCCTTGCCGTCGCCGCCACGTTGTTGCTGGCCGGCTGCGCCAGTAATCCCAGCACCGCCTACGATCCCTACGAGCCGTACAACCGGACGATGTTCACGGTCAACGACAAAGCGGACCAGTGGGTGATCAAGCCGGTGGCACAAGGCTATCAGGCCGTAGTGCCCTCGCCGCTCCGCACTGGCGTCAGCAATTTCTTCGACAACCT
The DNA here is from genome assembly GCF_002902845.1 of Chromobacterium sinusclupearum. Lineage (GTDB taxonomy): Bacteria > Pseudomonadota > Gammaproteobacteria > Burkholderiales > Chromobacteriaceae > Chromobacterium > Chromobacterium sinusclupearum. The sequence continues at coordinate 39,287 of NZ_PPTF01000018.1, read as the reverse complement.
GAAGGACGTCTACAGCTTCGCCTTCAACGTGTTGCGCGCCGAACCGGAAAAAGCCGCCAACGACTTCATGCGCGTGGCGATCAATACCGGCTTCGGCTTGTTCGGCCTGCTCGACATCGCCACGCCGGCCGGCCTGAAGAACAACAAGACCACCTTTGGCGACACCTTGGCCGCCTGGGGCTGGAAAAACAGCAACTACTTCGTGCTGCCGTTCTTTGGCCCGTCCACCGTGCGCGACAGCGCCGGCCTGACCACCTCGCTGGCCGGCCCGGGTCCGGAAAAGCTGATCTATCACAATACCAACGAAGCCATCGCCTTCTACAGCGTGTATGGCGTCAGCACCCGCGCCAAGTATCTGGGCGTGGACAATTTGCTGGATACCGCCGCGGTGGACCGCTACAGCTACACCCGCGACGTCTACATGCAGCTGCGCGCCAAGCAGCTGGGGCAGCCTGATCCGACCCAGCCGGCGGACAACCTGAATCTGGACGAGCTGATGGACAGCCCCGGCGGCAAGAGCGACAGCTCCGCTCCGGCGGCTCACGCCGTCGACGGTTCGGCGCCGGCAAGTTCGGTCAAAGCGGCGGCTTCGGCCGCCCAATAAGGCCCGACCGCCCCAGACAAGCGCGCCGCCCCCCAGGACGGCGCGCTGTTTTTTTGCCGCTCATGCCCCCGCTCAAACACGCGGACCTGCAGCCCTTGCGCCAGTAAGGTTACAATACCCCGGCCGCCCTGCGCCTTTCGCGCGCGGGCGGCTGTTTTTCATTCTTTATTTGTCAGGAAACACCATGAGCCAATTGCCCGCCTGTCCGCAATGCGGATCGGAATTCACTTATCAGGACGGCGCCTTGTTCGTCTGCCCGGAATGCGCCCATGAGTGGTCCGGCGAGACCGCCGCCGCCGTGGAAGAAGCCCGCGTGGTGCGCGACGCCGTCGGCAATGTGCTGCAGGATGGCGACAGCGTCACCGTGATCAAGGATTTGAAGGTCAAGGGCTCGTCGCTGGTGGTCAAAGTCGGCACCAAGGTCAAGAATATCCGCCTGGTGGACGGCGACCACGACATCGACTGCAAGATCGACGGCATCGGCGCGATGGGACTGAAGTCGGAGTTCGTCAAGAAGGCCTGATCCGGCGATGATCGCCGGGCCTCAATCCTCCCGGCGATCATTTCACCGCACACCAAGCGGCAAATCAAAATGCTGCCGGGACTGATTAAACCATCTTGATCGGTTCGCACTGCCTTTCCATCCCAACTTCGAATAGCGCCGCAGCTTGGCACTGCAGCCGCCTCAGTCCCCGCGCCCAACGCCGATGCCGTTTAGCATGTGAATCACGAAAATGCGGCTCAGTCGCGGCTCAAACCCGTGAAAACCAATACGGCTGCGAAAATCGACACCGCAGCCAGAATGGCGGCAAACATTGTCGCCCCGCCACTCAGCCCAATCTTGTCGATCAAAAAACCCGTCGCCACCGGCAGCAAGCCAGCCGGAATATAGCCGCCGATATTCATCACCGCGTTGGCTTCCGCCCGACGATGAGCTTCGACATGCATGCCGATCAGCGTCAGGCCGCCCAGCTGGCCCAAGCCCTGCCCCGCGCCGGCGAAAACTGCCGCAGCGATCAGCCACGCCGGCTGCGAGGCATGCACCGCGCTCGCCACGCTGATCATCGCCAGCAGCGTCGAACCGGCGCCGATCAGGAAAATGCTGCGTATCGACAGGTTCTTGACCACGAACTGCAGGCCCGTGGCGGTCAGGAACATCACGCAAGCCGTGCCGCCAGCCAGCAAGGGGCTGGTGATGTGCAACAGCTTGGACAGCAGCGACGGCCCCAGCGACAGAACGAAGGACGTCGCGGTGATGCCCGGCGCGAACACCGAGATGCCATAGGCCAGATGACGGCGGTTGGCGCGCGGCACGCTGGGCAGGCGCAGCCGCCAGCCCGGCGCCGCCTTGGCCGCCGGCTTCACCGGCAAGGTCAACGCCACCAGCAGCGCGCTGGCGAGCACGCACATCTCTATCGCGAAGATAGGCACGATGGGCTGAGCCAGCACCTGGGCCAGCGCGCCGGCCAACAGCGGTCCCAGGCCGGCGCCCAGCACCATGGAGATCGAAGCCGCCAGCGAAGCCTGCCGCTTGCGCTCCGGCCCGCCGACATCGACGACCGACGCCATCCCCGCCGATACGATGACGCCGACCGCCACCCCGGTCAGCAAGCGGGCGATGCCCAGCTCGATGATGGAGCTGGCCGTGGCGAACAGGGCGCAAGCGACGCCGGCGGCCAGCAGGCCCGGGATCAATACCGGTTTGCGGCCATAGCGGTCTGACAACTGGCCCGCGACCAGCAGCGTCAGCAACAGCCCCGCGATATAGGCGGCGAAAATGACGGTCAGGGTGCCGGACGAAAAGCCCATTGCGTGCTGCCAGCGTACATAAAGCGGCGTGGCTGAATTGGAAAGCATGAATATGGCGGTAACCATCCACGCGGCGAGCCACATCCGCGGCGAGGAGACCTGGCTGGCCGGCGCCGCCCCTAGTTCAGTCTGTTTTGAAACGGTGGTCATGATGACTCCATATATCGACGTTGTACGAGTTTTATCGAACTTAACACAGTTCGACAAAATTCGTACAACGGTTCATCATAAGGGCATGAACACTGTCGCCCCCACGCCACCCGAACTGCCGCCACCGCTGCCGGAACCGGCGCGCGAAGAACTAAAGCTGGAAACCGTGCTGGCCGCGCTGGCGGATCCGCTGCGCCTGCAGATCATCCAGAAGCTGCTGCTGGAATCGGAAGACTACGACCACCCCTGCGGCTGGTTCGGCTTCGATCGTCCCAAATCCTCGCTGACCCATCATTTCAAGGCCTTGCGCGAAGCCGGCCTGATCCGGCAACGCCAATACGGCCTGGAGCGGCGCAGCCGCGTCCGCGACGAGGATCTTGAACAGCGCTTTCCCGGCCTGCTGGCGTTGGTCAAGAGCTGGCGGTCTCCCGGCGCCTGAGCGGCGCGCGGCAATGAAAAAAGCCACATCCCCGCAGGAATGTGGCTTTGCCAGGTCAGCGCAGACCGGTCAGCTGATGCGTTCGATCAACGCGCCGACGGCGCCCAGCTTCTTCTCGATGTACTCGTAGCCGCGGTCCAGGTGGTAGATGCGGTCGACGATGGTTTCGCCCTCGGCCACCAGGCCGGCGATCACCAGGCTGGCGGAGGCGCGCAGGTCGGTGGCCATCACGGTGGCGCCGGACAGCTTGTCCACGCCCTTGACGATGGCGGTGTTGCCTTCCACTTCGATGTTGGCGCCCATGCGGTTCAACTCCGGCACGTGCATGAAGCGGTTTTCGAAGATGGTTTCGGTCACCACGCCAGCGCCTTCGGCCACGCAATTCAGCGTCATCAGCTGCGCCTGCATGTCGGTCGGGAAGGCCGGGTACGGCAGGGTGCGGAAGTTGACGGCTTTCGGGCGCTGCTTCATGTCCAGCGAGATCCAGTCGTCGCCGCACTCGATCAGCGCGCCGGTTTCGCGCAGCTTGTCCAGCACTGCTTCCATGCTCTTGGGCGCGGCGTTGCGCAGCACCACGTGGCCGCGGGTCATCGCGCCGGCCACCAGGAAGGTGCCGGCCTCGATGCGGTCCGGCATCACCGCGTATTCGGCGCCATGCAGTTTTTCCACGCCTTCGATCACCAGCTGGTCGGTGCCGATGCCGCTGATCTTGGCGCCCATCGCCACCAGGCAGTTGGCCAAGTCGGTCACTTCCGGCTCGCGCGCGGCGTTTTCCAGGATGGTGGTGCCTTCGGCCAGGGTGGCGGCCATCAGCAGGTTCTCGGTGCCGCCCACGGTCACCATGTCCATCACGATGCGGGCGCCGCGCAGACGCTTGGCGCGCGCCTTGACGTAACCGTGCTCGATCGACACTTCGGCGCCCATCGCCACCAGGCCCTTGATGTGCTGATCGACCGGGCGGCTGCCGATGGCGCAGCCGCCGGGCAGGGACACGGTGGCCTCGCCGAAGCGCGCCAGGGTCGGTCCCAGCACCAGGATGGAGGCGCGCATGGTCTTCACCAGATCGTACGGCGCCACCAGGCTGTCCAGTTGCGAGGCGGTGATTTCCACTTCGTGCACGTTGTCGGTCATCACGCGCACGCCCATGCCTTGCAGCAGCTTCTGGGTGGTGGCGATGTCGCGCAGCATGGGCACGTTGGTGAAGCGCATGGTGTCGGCGGTCAACAGGCCGGCGCACAGGATGGGCAGCGCGGCGTTCTTGGCGCCGGAAACGCGGATCTCGCCATTCAGCGGGCCGTTGCCGATGATTTTCAGTTTGTCCATTTTTCTAAAACCTCATAAACCACGCACGAGCCAGCAAACAGAAAAGATTCAGCCACGAACCCCACGAAACGACACGAACAAAGCGAAAAACTCATCGCTTGCCCTGTACGCACGAGCGGTGATCTGACCATCTATCTTTACGTGTTTTCCGTGGATTTCGTGGCGAAATAAATCAATCAGCCCTGCAGCTTGGCCCATTCGTCCGGCGTGGCGGCCTTGACGATGGACAGCGCGTGGATTTCATTGCTGGCCAGGCGGCTGGCGATCACTTCCTTCACTAGGCGGTGGCGATCAATCAGGCGCTTGCCCTCGAACGCGGCGGCCACCACGGTGGCGTAGAAGTGGTGGCCGTCGCCCTCCACTTTAAGATAGGTGCATTCGAGGCCAGCCTCGATGTATTGCTTGACTTGCTCTGGGGTCATTTGGATGGTCCGGTGCGAATTGCGAATAGGGTTCAGTGGCGCAGCTTGTAGCCGGCCTGGATCAGGCGCAGCGCCAGCGCGGCAAGCAGCGCGAAGCAGCCCGCCACCACGCCGGCCGACAGCCAGGGGCTGACATCGGCCTGGCCGAAGAAGCCATAGCGGAAGCCGTCGATCATGTAGAACACCGGGTTGGCGTGCGACACGGCGTGCCAGAACGGCGGCAGGCTGTGAATGGAGTAGAACACGCCGGACAGGAAGGTCAGCGGCATGATCAGGAAGTTCTGGAAGGCGGCCAGCTGGTCGAATTTTTCCGCCCAAATGCCGGCGATCACGCCCAGCGTGCCCAGCACGCCGCATCCCAGCATGGCGAACAACAACGCCCACAGCGGCTGCGCCGGCAAGGGCAGGCCGAACCAGGCGGTCACCAGCAGCACGCCAGCGCCGACGGCCAGGCCGCGCACCACGGATGCCAGCAGGTAGGCGAGGAAGAATTCGGCCGAGGTCAGCGGCGGCAGCAGCAGAAACACGATGTTGCCGGTGATCTTGGACTGGATCAGGCTGGAGGAGCTGTTGGCGAAGGCGTTCTGCGCCATCGACATCATGGCCAGGCCGGGAATCAGGAAGGCGGTGTAGCTGACGCCGGGGTAAGCCTCGACATGGCTGGACATCACATGGGCGAAGATCAGCTGGTACATCAGCGCGGTCAGCACCGGCGCGGCGACGGTCTGGAAGGCCACCTTCCAGAAGCGCACCAGCTCCTTCTTGAACAGGGTGAGGAATCCTATCATGCCGCGCCTCCATTCATCATCTTGACGAACACGCTTTCCAGATCCGTCTCCACCACGTTCAGCTCGCGCACCTCCACGCCGGCCAGGCGCAGCTCGGCCAGCACGCTTTCCAGCTCGGACAGATCCGCCAGCTGCAGCACCGCGCGGCCGTCCTCGTCGCGCAGCTTGCGCGCGGACAGGCTGTCCGGCAGCGCGCCGGACAGCTTCACCGCCACTTCGCGGCGCGCGCTGTGGGCCAGCAGCTTGTCCTTGTTCTCCAGGGCGATCAGCCTGCCCTTCTTCAGCATGGCGATGCGGCCGCACAGGGCCTCGGCCTCTTCCAGATAGTGCGTCGTCAGCACGATGGTGTGGCCGGCCTGGTTCAGCTCCTGCACAAACACCCACAGGCTCTGCCGCAGCTCGACATCGACGCCGGCTGTCGGCTCGTCCAGCACCATCACCGGCGGGCGGTGCACCAGCGCCTGCGCCACCATCACTCGCCGCTTCATGCCGCCGGACAGGGCGCGCATATTGCTGTCGGCCTTGTCGGACAGGCCGAGCTTGAACAGCAGCTCGTCGATCCAGTCGTCGTTGCGGGCCAGGCCGAAGTAGCCGGACTGGAAGCGCAGCGTTTCGCGCACCGACAGGAAGGGATCGAACACCAGCTCCTGCGGCACCACGCCCAGCGCGCGGCGCGCCTGCTTGAAGTCGCGCACCACATCGTGGCCCATCACGCGGATGCTGCCGCTGTCCGGGCGCGCCAAGCCGGCCAACGCCGAGATCAGCGTGGTCTTGCCGGCGCCGTTGGGGCCGAGCAGCGCGAAGAACTCGCCGGGCTGGACGGTGAAACTCACCTGGTCCAGCGCCTGCAGTTGGCCGTAGCGCTTGCTGACGGCCTCGATTTCGATAGCGTGGGGCATGAAAACCATGACGCCACCAAGGCGACGGCCAAGGGGCCGAGTCCGCGCTAGTGGCTTGAGAAAAAAGCGCAATTATAGCGCCGGCGCGCGCTCAAGTGGTAAGTTGTTCCATGACTTCCGGCTTGAAAATGCCGCGGTACAAATATTGCAACAAACGGCTGGCCGCCACGGTGGCGTCCGGCCCCGGCTGCTCGATCACCAGGCGGTTCATCAGGCCGTCGTGCAGCGACTGCAGCACCATCGCCGCCTCTGCCGGCTCGACGCAGCCATAGGTCTGGCCCTGCTCCTTCGCCGCCTGCACCACCTGCCGCAGCAAGCCCCTGGCCTCATGCATATGGGCCACGCATTCTTCGTGGATGGGCTCCAGTTCGCCCACATGCTCGCTGCGCAGAAACAGAATCAACAGGATGCGCCGCACCTGCGGATTCTGCTCGATCAGCGTCAGCAGCCGGTGGCTGTGCTCCCACAGCGCCCGCGCCGGGTCGCTGCCGGCGCTGAGCAGCAACTGCTCGCGCATATCGTCGAACGACGGGGCAACCCGGTCCAGCATGGCCCGATACAGATCCAGCTTGTTCTGAAAATGCCAATACACCGCGCCGCGGGTCAGCCCGGCGGCGGCGGCGATATCCGCCAGCGTGGTGCGCGATACGCCGCGCTCGCTGAACAGCCGCTCAGCGGCGTCCAGCAGCTGCTGCCGCGTCTGCTCCGCCTCTTCGCGTGTCTTCCGTGCCATATCTGGATACTTTGCTAGAACTAGTACTAATTAATGAATTTTAACGCCCTATGCCTGTCGATATCGCGAGTCTTTTACATATCGGGACACTTCTTCATTTTACATACAGACGCGCATGTATGTAAAATGATCGATCTTGGGACAGGCTTCCCCATTCCCGGGTCCCAATACAATGTATTAATGTAACTACTATCCGCTTCTGGATTTCTGAAGGATTCGAAACCATGCAAGGAATGACGCTTCTTCCGCGCGCAGCGCAAGGCCTGCTGCTGGGGGTGCTGGCTGCCAGCCTGGCGGCCTGCGGCCAAAAACCGGAGGCCAATGGCCCCGGCGCCATGCCTCCCGTGCCGGTGGCCGTGATCAAGGTGCAACCGGCCGATGTGCCGGTTTCGTATGAATTTGTCGGCCAGGCCGCCGGCTCGCGCGAAGTGGAAGTGCGCGCCCGCGTCGGCGGCATCCTGCAGAAGCGTTCCTACACCGAGGGCAAGCCGGTGAAGGCGGGCGACTTGCTGTTCCAGATCGATCCGGAGCCATTCAAGGCGGCGCTGGACCAGGCCAAGGGCAATCTGCAAGTGCAGCAGGCGCAGTTGCTGCGCACCAAGCAGGATTACGAGCGCATCCTGCCGCTGTTCAAGGAAAACGCCGTCAGCCAGAAGGACCGCGACGACGCCGTGGCCGCCTACAACGCCGCCAAGGCTTCGGTCGCCGCCGCGCAGGCGCAGGTGGAACAGGCGCAGATCAATCTGGGCTACACCCGCGTCACCGCGCCGATTTCCGGCATCACCAGCCAGGAGGCGCGCTCCGAAGGCAGCCTGGTGGCCACCACGGCCGACGCCAGCCTGCTGACCAAGGTGTCGCAGCTGGACCCGATCTACGTCAACTTCAGCATGTCCGACAGCGACATGCTGGGCCTGCGCAAGATGCAGCACGCCGGCAAGCTGAAGCTGGCCAACGGCGGTGGTTTCGAAGTGCTGCTTAAGCTTGCCGACGGCAGCACGTACGGCAAGACCGGCCATCTGAACTTCACCGACAGCCTGGTCGACACCAATACCGGCACCATCCGTTCGCGCGCCACCTTCGCCAACCCGCAAGGCAGCATTCTGCCGGGCCAGTTCGTGCGCGTGCAGCTGAACGGCGCGGTGCGCACCCAGGCCATCACCGTGCCGCAGCGCGCGGTGCTGACCACCCAGCAGGGCAAGATGGTGTGGGTGGTGGGCGAGGACGGCAAGGTTGCGCCGCGTCCCATCGTGACTTCGCAGGAAGTGGGCCTGAACGTGCTGGTCGAACAGGGCCTGAAGGCTGGCGACCAAGTCGCGGTGGACAACATCATCAAGCTGCGCCCCGGCGCCGCCGTCAAGCCGCATCCGTACCAGGCCGACGCCAGCGCGCCCGCCGCCGCGGCCAAGCAGTAATCGCAAGGGGAACCTGACTCATGTTTTCCGCTTTTTTCATCCGGCGACCGATCTTCGCCAGCGTGATCTCCATCGTGATCATGCTGGCGGGTCTGGCCGCCATCAAGGCGCTGCCGATCGAGCAGTACCCTGAAATCGTGCCGCCGGTGGTCAGCGTGACCGCCAGCTATCCGGGCGCCTCCGCCGAAGTGATCGCCAACACCGTGGCCGCGCCGCTGGAGCAGGCGATCAACGGCGTGGACGACATGCTGTACGTGCAATCCAGCAGCGCCAGCAACGGCTCGCTGACGCTGTCGGTGTCGTTCAAGATCGGCACCAATCCTGACCAGGCGACCATCAACGTCAACAACCGCGTGCAATCGGTGCTGTCGCAGCTGCCGGAGGAAGTGCGGCGCCAGGGCGTCAATGTGCGCAAGAAGTCTACCGCCATTCTGCAGGTGATCTCGCTGTTCTCGCCGAACAATAGCCGCGACACGCTGTTCATCAGCAACTACGCGCTGTTGAACATCATCGACGAGCTCAAGCGCATCCCCGGCGTGGGCGACGTGGTCAACTTCGCCGGCCAGGACTACTCGATGCGGATCTGGCTGAAGCCGGACAAGCTGGCGCAGCTGAAGCTGACGCCGAGCGACATCGCGTCCACCATCCGCGAGCAGAACTCGCAGTTCGCCGCCGGCAAGCTGGGCGCCGAGCCGACGCCGCAGAAGCTGGACTTCACCTACACCGTGACCACCAAGGGCCGCTTGTCCGAACCGGAGGAGTTCGAGAACATCATCGTGCGCGCCAATCCGGACGGCTCGTCGGTGAAGCTGAAGGACGTGGCCCGCGTGGAGCTGGGCGCGCTGTCCTATGACTTCCACGGCAAGCACAACGGCAAGGCAACCATCCCGATCGGCATCTTCCTGGCCCCGGGCGCCAACCAGCTGGCCACCGCGCAAGCCGTGGAAACCGAGATGAAGCGCCTGTCGGCCAACTTCCCGGACGGCATGTCCTACGGCATCCCGTACGACACCACCAAGTTCGTGGAAGTGTCGATCAAAGAGGTGTACAACACGCTGGCCGAGGCCATGGTGCTGGTATTCCTGGTGGTGTTCCTGTTCCTGCAGAACTGGCGCGCCACGCTGATTCCCTGCCTGGCCGTGCCGGTGTCCATCATCGGCACCTTCGCCGGGATGTATGTGTTCGGCTTCACCATCAACACGCTGACGCTGTTCGGCCTGGTGCTGGCCATCGGCATCGTGGTGGACGACGCCATCGTGGTGCTAGAGAACGTCGAGCGCCTGATGACGCAGGAAGGGCTGTCGCCGCGCGAAGCCAGCTTCAAGGCGATGCAGGAAGTGTCCGGCGCGCTGGTGGCCATCGTGCTGGTGCTGTGCTCGGTATTCATCCCGGTGGCCTTCCTGGGCGGCATCGCCGGCCAGATGTACAAGCAGTTCGCCATGACCATCGCGGTGTCGGTGGTGATTTCCGGCATAGTGGCGCTGACGCTGACCCCGGCCCTGTGCGCGCTGATCCTGAAGTCCGAACACCAGCACTCGAACCGCTTCTTCGAATGGTTCAACCGCTGGTTCGACAGCCTGACCAGCCGCTACGCCGGCGGCGTGGCCTTCATCAACAAGCGCGCCGTGCTGGCCATCCTGGTGTTTGGCGGCCTGATCGCGCTGTCCATCGGCCTGTTCCGCACCATTCCGTCCAGCTTGGCGCCGGACGAGGACCAGGGCTATGTGCTGGCCGCCGCCTTCCTGCCGGACGGCGCGTCCCTGCAGCGCACGGCCGCCACCATGGACAAGCTGGACGCCATGATGGAAAGCAATCCGGCGGTGAAGGACCGCATGAGCTTCGCCGGCTTCGACATCCTGTCCGGCTCCAACAAAACCAACTCCGGCGTGTCCTTCATCACGCTGAAGCCGTGGGATGAGCGCAAGTCGCCGCAACTGTCGTCGATGGCGGTGGTGAAGGACATCTTCGGCAAGGGCATGATAGGCGTCACCGACGGCATGGTGCTGGCGTTCAACCCGCCGCCGATCTCCGGCATGTCCAACACCGGCGGCTTTGAAGCCTATGTGCAGGACCGCGCCGGCGGCAACTCGGTGGAACTGGGCGAAATCACCAAGAAACTGGTGGCCGCCGCCGCCAAGCGGCCGGAGCTGAAGGGCGTGCAAACCACCTTCTCCGCCAGCGTGCCGCAGGTCTTCGTCCAGCTGGACCGCAACAAGGCCAAGGCGCTGGGCGTGCCGATCAACAGCGTGTTCGACACCATGCAGAGCACCTTCGGCGCGCTGTACGTGAACGACTTCAACAAGTTCGGCCGCACCTTCCGCGTGCAGCTGCAGTCCGAAGCGCCGTTCCGCACCAAGGTGGACGACCTGCGCAACGTCTACGTGCGCTCGCAGACTGGCCAGATGATCCCGCTGACCGCGCTGGTGAACATCCAGCAAACCACCGGCCCGGAAATCCTGGAACGCTTCAACGTGTTCCCGGCCTCCAAGATGGTAGGCGGCCCGGCGCCGGGCTACAGCTCGGGCCAGGCGCTGGCGGCGCTGGAAGACGTCGCCAAGGAAACGCTGCCGGAGGGCTATACCCTGGCCTGGACCGGCTCGGCCTTCCAGGAGAAGTCCACCAGCGGCTCGTCCGCCCTGGTGTTCGGCTTCGGCATGATCATGGTGTTCCTGATCCTGGCGGCGCAGTATGAACGCTGGAGCCTGCCGATCTCCGTGCTGATGGCCGTGCCGTTCGCCGTGTTCGGCGCGCTGATGGCCAACTGGCTGCGCGGCCTGGCCAACGACGTGTACTTCCAGGTGGCGCTGGTGACGCTGATCGGCCTGTCAGCCAAGAACGCGATCCTGATCGTGGAGTTCGCGGTGCAGAAGATGGAAGAAGGCTTCAGCGCGATGGACGCGGCGCTGGAAGCCGCCCGCCTGCGCTTCCGCCCCATCGTGATGACCTCGCTGGCCTTCGTGCTGGGTTGCGTGCCGCTGGCGATTTCCAGCGGCGCCGGCTCCGCCAGCCGCCACTCCATCGGCACCGGCGTGATCGGCGGCATGCTGGCCGCCACCTTCATCGCCACCTTCTTCATTCCGCTGTTCTTCATCCTGATCATGAAGCTCGGCAAGCAGAAAACCCCTCAGGCCAAGCCCGAGGCAGGAGGAAACGCAGATGCTTAAGCGCGCCCTGATTCCCGTCGCCGTCGCGCTGGCGCTGTCGGCCTGCGCGGTCGGCCCCGACTACAGCCAGCCCAAGATCGACCTGCCGGCCGCCCAGGCCGGCGCCGACGCCCCGGCGGTCAGCACCGACTGGTGGAAACAGTTCGACGACCCGGTGCTGAACCAGCTGATCGACGAAGCCGTCAAGAGCAACGCCGACTTGCAGCTGGCCGCAGCCCGCGCCGAGCAGGCCGCGGCCCAGGCCGGCATCGCCCGCGCGGCGCTGCTGCCCTCGCTGGGCGCCAACGCCGGCTACCAGAGCGGCCGCAGTTCCACGGAAACCGCCACGCGCGGCGCGCCGCTGGTCAACGACGTCCGCAACGCCAACCTGACGGCGGCGTGGGAAATCGACCTGTGGGGCAAGCTGCGCCGAAGCAATGAAGCGGCCCGCGCCAACTACACGGCCAGCCGCTACGACCGCGACGCCGCCCAACTGGCGCTGACCGCCCAAGTGGCTCAAACCTACTTCCAGCTGCGGGCGCTGGACGCCCAGCTGGACATCGCCAAGCGCACGCTGCAAAGCCGCGAGGAATCGCTGCGCCTGCAGACCAAGCGCTTCCAGGGCGGCCTGATCTCCGAGCTGGAGCAGCGCCAGGCCGAAGCCGAGGCCGCCTCGGCCCGCGCCTCGGTGCCGCAGATCGCCCGTTCGCTGGAACAGACCGAAACGGCGCTGGGCGTGCTGCTGGGCCACAGCCCGAAACAGCTGGTAGCCGGCAACGTGTCACGCGGCAAGGACATCAACAGCCTGGTCAACCCGCCGGACGTGCCGGCCAATCTGCCGTCCAGCCTGCTGGAGCGTCGGCCGGACGTGGCCTCCAGCGAGCAGCAACTGATCGCCGCCAACGCCCGCATCGGCGTGGCCAAGGCCGCTTACTTTCCCAGCATCAGCCTGACCGGCGCGCTGGGTTCGCAGAGCCTGTCGCTGGACAGCCTGTTCACCAGCGCCACCCGCACCTGGAGCTTCGCCGGCAACGCCGCCGCGCCCATCTTCAACTTCGGCGCCACAGGCTACAACGTGGACGCCGCCACCGCCGGCCAGAAACAGGCCCTGGCGCAGTACCAGAAAACCGTGCAATCGGCATTCAAGGACGCGCTGGACGCCCTGGCCGCCAACAGCAGCGCCCGCGAAGTGCTGCAGGCGCAAACCACCCAGCTCAGCGCCCTGAACCGCACGCTGAAACTGGCCGGCCTGCGCTACGACAACGGCTACGCCAGCTATCTGGACGTGCTGGACGCGCAGCGCAAC
>NZ_PPTF01000018.1:0-26226 GCF_002902845.1 Chromobacterium sinusclupearum | reverse complement strand
GGGGGGGGGTGGGAGGCTGAAAAGCCGTAATGCCACCGCATCTTGACCTGCACGCCACCAATTAAGAAAGCCCCGCCTCGCGGGGCTTTTCTTAATCGAACGATCCAAAAAGGCATTCGCTACTGCCAGGCCACTGCCTGGACCGCCTGCACAGTAGCAGCCACCTGCACCTGCGCTATCAGAGACGCGTATTTCTGCTGCTGCATGGTGCGGAACGCGACCCAATCCTGATTCACCTGCAAGACCTGCGCGGCAGTGTGGGGCAAGAATGACCAGTCCCCCTTGCCATCCGCGCACCAAAGCGGCGTGCTCCAGTTTGCGGGTTGCCCCTGTGCGGCGGACAGCGCAGACAATAGATTGTTTTGATCCGTCAGTTGGCTGCCGTAGACATATGGCTGCGGCCCCAGCGCCATCGACTTGAAACTTGCGGTAATGGCCGATTCGCATGCAGCTTGCAGCCGTTGACACTGTATCCTCTGCGCCTGCTGCAACTGCACCGCCGCCGCAGGCGGGATCGGCGCAAGCAGCTTGCCGTTAGCAACAGTCCAACCTGGCTGGCTTAGGCACATCTGCCATTCCTCATTTGTGATGGGAATGACGTTCTCCCTGTCAGCAGGAGGCGAATCAATCGAGTCATAAAATGCCATGATTTGTCCGCTTACATCAAATGCTGCCAGTTTTTGCCCCATTTCAACTCTCCTGAAAATGAGTTAATGCAATATTGTTCAATTTCATCAAACCGTCTCTAATTTCCGATTAACAGCCAATGGCGATCCAGCATGCCGGAGTAGTAGCAGCTGCGGCGAGGCCGCTGTAAATCCGAAACTTCGCTGGATTAATTACAAAACCATTCAAGGTCTCTTGGTTATTGGTGTCGATACAAGTGCTCACGACAAACGAAAATACCCTATTGGGAAATGCGATAGGAAAAGCCAGCTCAACCATCCCGCCACCGGATATCGGGGGCGTTTTCCCCCACTGCATCAACATTCCATTTGGCAGATACTGATAACCGATCCAATCCAAAGAGCTTCCAAATTGCCCATATGCGACAGCATGCGCAGCAGCAGTAGCGTTTGCTACGCTAAACGTCTTCGAACTATTCCCGCCAATTGATGCAGCATCGGAAATACCATATCCTGCCAACGTGGTCGCTTTGTCCGCCTTGCCATCAGGATTGAAGTTTCCGCCATGCCAAACCTGATACCAGGCTTGCCATGCATTTTCGCTCCACGCTGCTCGCATCCAAGTCACGGCATTGCGATGCGATGTAAAGATTTGAGTAAGGCCGCCGGGCGATCCGGCAATGCTGCCGCGTATAACCTGGAGCGTCCCCCACAAATAATCTGCCGGCGGCGCATGATCTCCGCCAAAGGTAGTGTCCGCAATGGAATAGACGCCAGGCTCTAATAAGGTATTCCAATCCACCTTGTCCGCAGGCTGCCCCAACGCACGCAAGGCGCTGGCTTTATCCGCCTTGCCTGCCGCCAGCGCATTGACATACTCGACATTGGTCAACTGTTTGCCATTCGCATTGGCGAAAGGCGTGGGTGCGGTAGGCGCACCATTGAGTTGAAACCCATCTTTAGTGGCGATGGCAATACTGACCCCTGCCGCTTGCACCGACATTTGGCTCGTCGCGCCATCGATATCGCCGATATAGAGCTGGTTCAGCGCATTAATGCCGGCGATACGGCTTACCGCGCCGTTAGTCGCGGTCGCTTTCAAATATTCGACGTTGCGCAAAGTACGCGACGCGTCCAGGCTGCTGGCCAGATCAAACTTGCTCGCTCCATCAGCAATGCCATACCCCGCCAGCGTAGTCGCCCTATCCGCCTTCCCAGACAGTTGCTTGGTAATAGTAGCTGCGTAATTACTGTCATTCCCCAGCGCAGCAGCCAACTCCTGCAAGGTATTCAACGCGCCCGGCGCGCCGGCCACCACGCCGTCGATGGCGGTTTTCAGATCCGTCTTGCTTGCGCCATCGGTAATGCCGTACCCCGCTAACGTAGTCGCTTTATCCGCCTTGCCATCGGGATTGAAGTTTCCGCTATGCCAGTGACGGTTAAAACTGCTCCATGCGCCATTCTCCAGCCTGGCCTCATAGATTTCCCCACCCCATTGCCGGTAAGTCAGCGCACCCCATTTGTCACTCAGGAAGTTGACATTAAACACCCCATTAGCGCCATTGCCAGGCGCACCGGCCACACCTTTGCCTCCATCCGCTTGAGCGTGATAGAAGCCATTTGGACGGAGATCAGTAAGCGCACCAGTACTGATATTTTTCGCCTGTGCCCCTATGCCGATATTTGCCAAATCAGCCTTGTCAGCCTTGCCCGCCAGCTTGCCATCTACCGTTGCCGAGTATTTGGGATCGTTATTGATCGCCGCCGCCAGTTCCTGCAGCGTATTCAGATTGGCCGGCGCATTGCTTACCAGCCCGTTCACCGCGCTCTGCAGATCGCTCTTGCTGGCTCCATCGGCAATGCCATACCCAGCCAACGTGGTCGGCTTGCCGCTGCTTATCTTGCTCCAGTCCAGTGCCGGCACGTCATCCGGGACGATGGCGCGGGCGGCGGTGACGCGGCCTTTGACGTCCACCGTCAGCTGGCCGTAGCTGCCGGCCGTCACCCCGCTATTGCTCAGCGTCATCGCCGCGCTGACATTGCCGCTGGCGTCGAAAGTCACGTTCCAATTGCCGTCGCCGGTCATTGCGATATTACGAGGCGTTTTCAGGCGGTCGGCGTATTCGGCGGTCTGCGCGCCGGATACCAGATCGTCGATCTGTTTCTTCAGGAACGCGGTGCGGTTGGCAAGCTGCTTGCCTTGCAGATTGTCAATGCCGTCCGGGCCGGCCAGCACCGGGTCTGTGGTTTCCAGTTGATAGATGCCGGGTTCCCAAAAGGGCTTCTCCTGCAGATTGGCCATGTCATTCCTCGCTTGCTTGAACGGTGATGGGCTGCCGACCCGCAGGCTGGCAGCGACGAAAGCATGACCGGGCAATAGCGAGAAAACGCCGCCAATGAAAGGCCAGCCAACGCCATCGCCGCGCAAACGCGCGAAGACGGCCAGCCTCATGCGAAGCCAGCCATCCGGTCAGGACGACATGGTGCCCTGGCGCGCGGCGCGCGCCTTGCAAAGCAGTTTAGGAACAGTCTTTAAAGGCGATCAGGCCGGTTGCTTGGGCCAAGCCTCGTCCTCTAATTGCGGCCAGCCAGGCTGCTGCGGCAGACGAGACAGCTCGACGCAGTAGCGCTTCCACTCGGCCAGCTTGGCCTGCTCCTCCGCGCTGGCGATGCCCAGCTCGGCGGCGTCTTCCAAGGGCTTGCGCTGCTGCAGGGCCGCGACCAGGCGCTGTTGCTGCCGCTGCTGCGCTGCCGTCATCTGGGCTGCCTGCTGTGCCGCCGCATCCACCGCCCAGGCCTCGTCCTTCCAGATGGCGAAGGCAGGCGGTTGCAACGGCGTGGCGTTCAGGCTGTCCGGCGTGTCGCCGATTTGCGGCATCAGCTGCCGAACCGTCCTCTTGTTCCATAACGGCACAGCCCGCCAATCGGTTTGCAGGCTCCATGCTCCGTCTCGGAACACGGCAGCCTGCCGCTCGCCAGCCTGCGGCGGCTGTTGCGCGGTAGCGAAGGCCGGAATCAACCACACCTCCTCCATATCCAGCGGCGAGCGGTCCGCCTGCGTCGGGCCAAGGTATTCGCCGGTTTGCGGATGGTAGCTATAGACGGTTTTCTGTTCTTGCATGGCGTATCTCCTTAGTATTTGACGCAGGCGAGCAAGGCGACGTTGCGCGGGCGGGAAGAGCCATAACCAAAATTGAAATTGTTAGCATCCAGATCGCCAGAGAAGTTTCCTTCCATCGGCAAAGAACCTCTCCCCATTTGATACCATGATTTATTAGCGATATCTGCACCAAGATCTTGATAGGCATCCTGTACCGTATTCGTAACGTGTACAGGCGTGGTGACCGCAACATAATCAAGATTTGGATCTGAAAGTGATAACGTTCCTTTCTGCCATGAACCAAAAATACGTTTTTCAACATCCTTACGGCTATCACTCCAACCTCGGATGAATTCGCCGCACAGATTGGGCAGGAAGAAATTGCCGGGATCGGCGGCCTGCTGATAGCCGGCCGGCGCGGTCGGCACCGCGAAGTTGCCGGCATAGCGGCACACTTTGCTAACCTTCCAGTCTTGGTAGTAAGCGGTGGTCGAACCCACGATACCTGGAGCGCAGCCATCCACGCCGAACACCAGCGTGTTGTCCGGGATGGTTACCCGCATCGCGCTGGCCTGGCTCCACACCAACGCACCGTCGACAAACAAGCGGTAAGTCGCTCCGTCATAACTGAAGGCGATGTGATACCAGCGAGGTGCGGCAAATACCCCGGCGGGTCCCAATGCAGCATTAGCGAAGAAATTACCGCTGTTGCTCAGCCAAACCAGAGGCGCGCGGCTGGCCTTATCGATGGCGATGGTGATTTCGCCTGCCACGTTGGAGGCATTCATGCTTATCACCCAGGCCGCGCTATAGCCATTGGAGCCGCCGTTGCCTAAGAAAGTAGGGTAATGCCAGCCCTCAAGCGTAAAAGCATCGGCACTGAACGCTTCAGTCAGACCAAACGTCGCGTAACCGCCGCCGGCGACTGTCTTTAGGCTGGCGTTGCCAAACTTGGCTTGCTCCGTGGACATGTTCGCGCCGCCGTACACCACCAGTTGCTTATTCCAGACCCGGTCCAGCATGGCGTCCGCAGCATCCAGCCGCAACATGGCCAGCGTCGTTGGATCCACTGGCGCGAAAGTTTGGCCGATAGCCGCAAAAAGATTGCTGTAGCTGGTTTGGGAGACTTGTGCCCCATTGGCCTTCAGCCAGCCATCCGGGGCATTGGGCATCGAGAAATAGGCAACTTGCCCTGCCGGGGCGGCGGCGCCGCTAACTTGTCCTCCTCCTAGCAGCGGTTGGCCGCTAACCAGTTCGAAAGTCACGTCCAACTGGGCGTCTGGACTATCTCCTTTATCACCGCGATAGCGTTCCAAACCTTGCCCCTCGCCGCAGCCGGCACGGCCTATTAACAGATAGGCGCTGCGATACTGGAACTTATCGCTGGCAAAGATAGCGCGGCTGGCGCCGCAACGATACAAGGCTTCCGGCAGTCCACCACTCAAACGATTGCTCTGCGGTTCGTCATAGCAATACACAATCACAGTTGCCCCATCAGAAACCGCATTCAACCAGTCCGCAGCGGCCTGGGCCTGGCCTTGCCCATAGACCACATCAAATGTTCCCGAACGGCTAACGCTCCCGTTGGCGTCCAATTGCACCATATTGTAACTACGCGCGATCGGACCAACCGCCACGCCGTCGATCTCTAGGCCTGCCCCCCCATTCTTCGCAGAATACCCACACGATCTCACTCGAATCAAACGGCGGCTATAGACCTTGGCCACCAGCTTGGCTAGATCGCTGGCGCTGGCCGCATCAGCAATGCCATATCCCGCCAGCGTGGTTGCCCTATCCGCCTTCCCTGACAGTTGCTTGGTGATGGTGGCCGCGTAATTGCTGTCATTCCCCAGCGCCGCCGCTAGTTCTTGTAAAGTATTCAATGCCCCCGGCGCGCCGGCCACTACGCCATCGATGGCGGTTTTCAGATCAGTCTTGGAGGCAAATTTATCCTCTAAGGCTCCATAAGCCGGCGTCCAGATGCTGCCCGTTCTGTTGACATTGAGAACTTTGCTGGAGTCGATATACAAGCCAAGATTATTGGAACCCGTGTTGGGATTGACCCCTGAGGAATCAGCAAATAAGCCGGTATCGCCATCGGTGCCAAACGCAAAGCCTGACGTGGCATCATCATTTGAGGGCATACCCTTGCTTGCTCGAAAAGCATTCGCTGATACCCGATTGCTACTATCTTTACCTGCCGCGTCAGTAATGCCATATCCCGCCAACGTGGTTGGTTTGCCGGACGTGATCTTGCTCCAGTCCAGCGCCGGCACGTCATCCGGGACGATGGCGCGGGCGGCGGTGACGCGGCCTTTGGCGTCCACCGTCAGCTGGCCGTAACTGCCGGCCGTCACCCCGCTATTGCTCAGCATCATCGCCGCGCTGACATTGCCGCTGGCGTCGAAGGTCACGTTCCAACTGCCGTCCCCGGTCATGGCGATGTTGCGCGGGGTTTTCAGGCGGTCGGCGTATTCGGCGGTCAGCGCGCCGGATACCAGATCATCGATCTGCTTTTTCAGGAATACCGTGCGGTTAGCCAGTTGCTTGGCTTGCAGATTGTCGATGCCGTCCGGCCCGCCCAGCACCGGATCGGAGGTTTCCAGTTGGTAGATGCCCGCCTCCCAAGCGGGTTTTTCTTGCAGATTGGCCATCAGGCGCTCCCTCGGTTGAATTGACGATTACGGCGGATTGCGCCGTTGTGGCGGTTGGCCACGGCTTGGTATTCCAGGCTGGCCAGCACGCTGCGAGCCGGCGCGTACAGCGCCAGCATTCGGCGCAACTGGGCGGCCTGGTCGTTGGTGATGGGCTTGCCGAGGACGACCCGATACTGGTTCCAGGTGTTGGGATCGCCATGCACGTAATAGCCGTTGCGGCGGATCGCGCCATTGCGGCGCTGGCCGGCCAGGCCTTCGATCAGCACGGCTTCGCCCAGGCCCAGGCGGCGAATCACTTCGCGGATGGCCCACGGCGTGCCCTTGTGGCGGTGCAGCTCATTGGCGCTGTGCAGCAGCGCGCGCTTGGCGTCGTCGGACTCCGCCAGCTGCCAGCCCTCTTCGCCGCCGATATGGAATTGGTCGGCCAGCAAGGGCAACAGGTCCGGCTGCACGGTATCGATCAGATTGACCAGAAAGGGCGTCAGGTCGATGTCGCGGACGCGTTCGGTCAGCTCGGACAGCGGGCCGAAACGCGCGTCCCGCGCCAGGATGGAAGGAACAGAATCGGTCATCTCAGCCTCCCGCGCGGCATCCGCGCAGTGAAGCCGGTGTGCAAGGTCATAAAGAGCCTCCTTGACGACGGGGATGGAATGGACCGCCTTCACGGCCCGGAATGGAAACCCACAGAAAAGACTCGGGGTTATTTGCGCTCGGCCTGCATGGACAGACGCAGCAGGGCCAGTGAGCGGAAGAGGCAGCGCATACGCGGCAAGTCGGCCTCAGGCGGATGGGGAGAGACAGTTTGGACTTGAGGAATGGAGGAAGAATCGAACGGAATGACGAGTGGGGAGAAGAAAGACATGGAAGAAGCTCCAAGACAACGGAAGGATAGAGAGATGGGCTGGCCAGAGGGTGGCTGCATGCAAGGCAAGGTGAGAGAAACGCCAAGAAATGCGGGGACAAAACGGCAAGAACAGGTGTGAGCAAAGCGAAGATTGGCTGAGTCAGGCTATAGCGAGAAGGAGAGAATGGCGTAGTTATAGCGGCAAGGGGAGCCGTCGAAGGGAGGAAAAGCTGCCGGACCACGGGGCGAGGCCCGGCAACAAGAAAAGAAGGGAGTAAGGCGGAATGTGAATGTGGTTACGGACTTAATGTAAGGCGCTCAATGAGCGTGCAGATGAACAGGCTGCAATCAGGCCGGCTGTTGCGGCCAAACCGGCTGGACCGGGTCGGTCGAAATATCAGGCAGATCACGCAGCGCCTGACGGTACTTGGCCCATGCGGCTTTCTGGTCCGCACTCAGCACAGCGTCCTGCACTTGGGTCCAGTCGCAGGCACGCAGACGCTGGTCGCGTTCGGCGCGCAGCGCAATCAGCGCCGTCGCCTTGCGCGCGTCGGCTATCGCCTGTTCGCTGGCGCCGAAGACATCGCGCGCCTCCTGTTCGGACACATTCAGAATTTCCCCACGCGGGGTTTGCACGGAACGCAGCAGCATGGCAGCTCCTTAGATATTAGCAATTGGAGTGGAGGTGAGGATAGTCGCGGTCCAGACTGGATCGACGGTCGTCAACGGCGACACCTTGAATCCACCCCCCTTGTACGGTAGGTTCGGACATTCCGGATACAGAATAGAGTCCGTCTGCATCAGGGGCTTTAGCCCTTCCGTTCCATAGTTAAGAATCCCCTGGCCCAGATCGAAATCTGCCAGGAAGTCGTAGTGCATGCCACCACCGCGCAACCAGACCAAGCGGCCGATGAGATCCGTTCGCACCTTGGCTACTGCCTGGTGGTAAGCAAATCCGTAATAATCAGCGCGCGTCATCCAAAAGTCGGCCCACCCCTCTCCCCGGATAGACAGCTCCAGCACCAAGCCGGCAACATGATCCGGCCCCAGCGAGGCTGGATGCGCCGCGCCGTAGTGGCGAGAAATCACCAACCGACCACATCGCTCATGCGGAGTAGCCCAGATCGGGATGGGATAGTAGGTGTTGACATCACCTCCCACCTCTACGCCGTAGCGGAACGGCAGAGTCATCTCACTGCGGGCATTCTGCCGCCACGCCTCCAGCTCCGCCGTCTTGGCCGCCACCTTGGCGTCAATGTCAGCCTGCTTGCTCGATACAACGCCGGTCAGATTATTGGATGCCGTCACCAGGGCGGCTACCTGTTGCTCCAGACTCATGGTTTCTCCTTCACTTGGGATTCAAAACGGTATGTTGCAGGGTCAGGCACTGCAGCTGGATCAGCGCTGCCGCCTGCGCGGTGGCCAATTCGGCCAGGTCGTCGCGGTATTGCTGGCCGCGCCGGTCCAGGTTCAGCAAAGCATCGTCGTGGCCGCTCAGGCGGCCGTCATGGCTGGCCATCCGCTGCTCGGCCTGATCCTGCCGGGCTTGCTGCTGCCGCAGCGCGTCATCGCGCTTGAGGCCACGCGCCATCTCGTCGATCTGCGCCGCACCCAGGCTGGCCAGCTCCTCGCCCAATGCCAGATTCAGGCCGGCGCCGGTGGACTGCACGGTGACGCTGTCGGCCGGGACGCCGGACAGGGCCAGGTCGTAGGCCAGCAGCAGCTGCATGCCCGCCTGTTTGTAGGCGAGAACTTGCTGCGGGTCGGACCAGATGGCCAGCGGCTGGCCGCCTTCCAGAATGAAGGCCACCTCGCGTATCCAGAACTCCTTGTCATCGTCGGCCAGCGCGGTCAGGTGCAGCTGGCGCGGCCCCACGCTCTGGCCGTCGGCGATGGGATAACGGGCGATCTCATGTTTCAACGCGGTCTGGCCAACATCCGGCGTGTAGCCGGCATCGCCCAGCGCGACATGGGTGATCCTGAGCTGGACGCCGTCGCGGCTGGCCAGCTGGATGGCGGCCAAGCCGCCATCCAGGATCAGGGGAACAAGCGGGTTACTGCTCATCTGCTAGCCTCCATTTTGGCGCGCGCCACGGCCAGCGGCTTCACCGCGTTGGCCAGGCGCAAGATCGAGAAAACCGGTTTGGCCGGCGCCGGGCGGCATGCCGCGTCCAACCGCCGCAATTGCCGGCCTTGCACCGCGCCGGCCCAGCGCAGCGGTTGCGCAAAGGCCGCGCCCAGCTTCAGCCGGTAGGCGCTGCGCGCCGGCTTGACCTGCTCCACCATGCGCCGCAGCCGGCCGTACAGTTCCGGATTCAGCACCACGCGGTCGGCCATCAGATTGGCGTTGGCCCAGGCAGTCAGCTCGAAGGTGTAGCGCGGACCCGGCGGTTGCTGTTGCCACCACTCGCTGACATCCACCGCCACGTCCAGCAGCCGGAACACTTCCTGCAACGCCCAGCGCGTGCCCTTGTAACGGTGCAGCTCAATGGCGCGCTTGATCAGCTCGCGGCGCTGCCGCGCGTTGCGGGCCAGCAGCCAGCCCTCGTCGTTGCCAAGGTGGAACTGCTGCGCCAGCTGCGGCAACAGCTCCTCTTTGACGCTGTCCACCAGGTACACCAGCAGCTCGGCGGCGTCGAAGCGGCCCTGCGTGGCCGGATCGGCGTCGGCGCGCGGCATGCCCAAGCGGCGGGTCAGCTCGGCCAGCGCGGCGAAACGCGCGTCGCCGGCCAGCACGCTCGGGACGATGGCGGCATCAGCCATTGGCCTGCTCCTTCTGGTCCACGCTGATGCCGTCCGTGCCGTTGACGCAGTGCGCCCAGCCGTGGGCCGGCACCTGCTGGATGGCGGTGGGTTGTTGCAGATCCACCTGATAGACGCCCGGCACCGACAGCACGGCGATCAGCTGCGACGGCACGATGTCCTGCCCCAGCTGGGCCTGCTGCTGCTTTTGATACGCCAGCAGCGCGTCCTTGGCCCGCTGCTTGGTCTGCTGCGCGTCCACGCCCGGATACAGCTTGAGCATGGCCACCACCTGGTAGGAGAACTCCACCGGCTTCAACACGCTTACCTTGTCGGTCAAGGGGCGCACGCGGTCCGCGCTGCAGGTGTCGTTCACCGCCTTCAAGATGGCGTCGCTGGGCAGGCCATCCGCCACCAGCGGGTACAGCCGCACCTCGCCCGGCGGCACCTGATCGGCCGGCGGCACGCCCACGGATTGCGAGCTGGCGCTGACCACCGCGACATCGACGATGCTTTGGTTGGCGCGCAGGGCGTGGTGGCGATAGGCGGCTGCGCTGCCGGCCACGCTGAACGATTCCGGCGCCAGCCGGATGCGCTGCCGCAGCCGCTCGTCGTCCTCGGCGTCGGCGCCGCCAGCGCTGACGTCCACATTGGCCACCGTCACTTTCACGCCCAGGTCGTCCACCAGTTGGCTGATCTCGCCCGGCTGATAGCCGTTGCCGGCCAGGCCCGGCAGCTGCGCCACCACGTCCAGCACCACGCTGGACGCCTCCGGCGCCACCACTTGCTGCGCCACTGTCTGGAAGCGGAAGTCGCTGCGGCCCGCCACCTGGGTTTGCGCCGGAATGATCACCTGCTGTTTGCGATCCGGCATGAAGCTGAACTGCACTTTGCAGCGCGCCGGCTGCGCCGGCAGACGGGCCACCCCCACCAGCTCGCCCAGATAATCCAGCATCGGCGCGCGGGCGAAGGCCACCAGGTTTTGCCGACCGGCATCGTTGAAAGCGGCGCGGGTCACGCTCTCGCGGTAGGCGATCAGGTCGATCAGCAGCCGTTCCACCTGGCCCGGATACACGGTCTTGCCGGACTTGTTCTGGTAGGCGGTGATCAGTTCGCTGACAATCTGCTGCGGATCGTCGTCGATAAACTTGGGAAGATCGGTCGTGCTCTGGGTCATGGTTGTTATCCTTGGTGGGGGCCGGCCGTCACAGCCGCAGTTCGGTCTCGCGGATCACGCCGTCGGCCAGCTTCCACTGCGCGGTCAGATGCGCGCTGCCGTCGGTATCGATGCTGAACAGCACCCGCTGCAGCTGGATGCGCGGCTCGCCGTACAGCGGATGGCTGATCGCCGCCACCGCCTCGCGCACCACATGCGGCCGGGCGCGGTCGGCCGGGTAGTCCAGGTAGCGGAACAGGTCGCTGCCAAACTCCGGCCGCAGCGGGTCGCTGCCCTTGGGCGTGCCCAGGATGATGCGCAGCGCCTGATGGATGTCGTCCAGGTTCTCCACAATGTCCGGCGCGTCGGCGGCGGGCGTCTGGCCGCGGGGCTGAAGCGCCGGCTGCCAGTGCAGGGATGAGATGTCGGTTAGCTGTGTCATGGCGTCATGGTGCCAAACCGCCGCGGCGGAGGCTTTTAAAGGGCGTTAGAAAAGGAATTGAAGCCGCGCGGCTTCACGGTGACGGTTTCGCGGCATAGCTGGCCGGCGGCCCACCGCAACGGAATCTGGCCGTTCAGCGCGGTCTGCCGAAATGGATAGAGCGTCGTCCGCTCCATCGCCCCCGCCGCCGTCGCCGGATGCCAGGCATTCCCCTGGCTCAGCAGCCGCACGCGGTAGGGATAGACCGTGGCCAGCTCGCCGCCCGCGGCGGTGGAGGCCAGCACCGGCGTCCGCTCATGGCGGGAGAAGCGCAGGCTCAGGCCCTCCAGCTGCGAGCGGGCGTTGCCGTACTGCTCAAGCATGCGCCGCAGCGCGTGGTAGGTCGGCTCGGCTAGCCCATTGGCAGACAGATCGAGGTCGATGCGGAAGCGGTACGGTTCGCCCTGGTACTCGAACCATTCGCTGATCCTGCCGTTCACGCCCAGCGTGGCCAGCACCTGGCGCAAGGCCCAGCGCGTGCCCTTGCTGCGATGCAAGGCGATGGCCTGCTTGATCAGCTCGCGCCGTTGCGACTCGGTCCGCGCCAGCAACCAGCCCTCGTCGCCGGCCACGTGCAGCTGTTCGGCCAGCGCCGGCAGCCACTCGGCCTGCACGCTGTCTATCAGGTAAACCAGAAACGGCGGCAGCGCGATCTGCTGGAAGCGCCGGCTCAGCTCGGCCAGCGGCGACAGCCGGCCATCGCCCGCCAGGATATTGGGGGTGGTGTCGGTCATAGGAGGACTCTGCAAGCGCCGGCCTGGCCATAAAGCGGCGGCTCACGCCGGCGAGGGAGGAAAGGCGCGATGCGCGCCCTGGGGATCAGCGAGAGAACAGCTTCAGCGGCGAGCGCCACAGGCTGGTTTTGGCCGCAGCTTCAGCGGGGATGGCTCCAGCAGGAGCGCCCGCCGCCAGCGCCTGCAAAGCGGCCAGCGCGCTGTCTGCCGCGGTCTGGACTGCATCCAGACTCGTCGCGTTGCGCACCGCCTCCTTGGCTTTCAACCGGACGGCGCGGATGGCCGCCAGCGCCTGTTCCGCCGCCATGGCCTTGGCCAGGATGCCATCGGCCGCGTCCTTGCCGGACAGGCCCTTGGCGTCCGCCCAGGCCTGCACGCCGGCCGGCGCGTCGCCCTTGTAGCCGGCGTCTTTATACGCCTGGGCCTCGGCGGCCGCTTGCCGGTATTCCAGCGCGCGCAGCTCGCTGCCGGCGTAAGGCTGGCTGGCGGCGTCGGCGGCGGCATCCAGGCTGAACAACAGCCGCTGCTGCAATTGGTCCAGGCTTTCTTTGGGCTGAGGCGCGTTGCCCTGGGCCAGCCAAGCTTCGTATTCATTCCAGAAGCGGTGGCCGCGCGGAATGTGCGCGCCGTCGGCGATGCGGACAATCACGTCCGCTTGATCGGTCAATCGATACATGGTCGTATTCTCCGTTTACAGTTCGGCGTCGGCGGTCCAGCGGGTCAATAAAGTCGCATCATCGGCATTCGACGGAACAAAGACAGCGCTCCCCCAAGTAAAACCACTTCGGAGATCATCTTTACCGTAGTTGTAGATTGTCGAGACCGGGGTTGGCCCACCACTAAACAAAGCCAGCGCGTTGAAAGTCAACGCCTGCCCTGGAGTCTGGGTATCAGGATTGAAGAAAGAAACTGCCGTCGGTCCACGCTTGGTCTGGCGATACGCCACCCATCCCATGCTATCGTTCACACCCACGTAGCGAGCAACGGCATAGCTCGTTTCGTAATACCGCTGGCACAGCGCCAGTTCCTCGCCCGGAGAGCGGCGCTCATATGATGTAGCTATCGCCCCCTCTTCCAGCTGCACCTGGGCAATGTCGAACACGCCGGTTTGCGGGCCGGCTATCGCGCTATGCACCGGCAACATGGTGCTGTAGCTCACACCAAAAAACACGGCGAGGTAGTCGTCGCCATTCTGGCCGAAGGTCTTGCCCTGAATTGACGGTGAAGTGAAGGTAAAGCTGTAGCTCTGCCAAGTCGTACTCAATTGAACCGGCGTTTCATTCTGCGCACGGGCGATGGGAGAGACGCCGTCACCGTTGCCAAAGCCCTGCTCGATATAGAACAAGATAGTTTTGGCCGCATCAGCCTTGGCCCAGAAGCTCAAGGTCATGGTTTTGCCGGAGAAACGGCGCAGGCCTTCCACCCGCTGGGTGATCTGGCAATATTCGCGCACAGTGGCCGCAGGCGCCTTAGTCACAGCGATGCGCATGAAGCTGGCCCCGCCGCCCAACACATCCGTCTCCGCGCCGTTGGCGGCCACTCTGGAAACGGTAACGCCCGTCAAACCAGGCGGCGTCCCCAAATCCAGATTCCATCGATCCGCCGACCCATAGCCAGCCGTCGTTTGGCTCACCCCGCGCTGCCAAACGTCAAACCCGCCGTTGATCAACACATTGCGCCGATACGCCTGCACCGGAAAAGTCTGCGCCGGGTCGAAGGCCACCAGTTGCGAGCCGCCCAGCACTTCTCCGCGCGGTCCCACCGTTACCCGGTTGTAGCTGCCGGCCGACACGCCGGTGCGGCCGGACACTCGCTCGAACGCCAGCGCGGTGGTGCCCAGCGCCACCGGCGCGCCGGCGTCCAACAGCTGCCAAATCGCCCCGCCGTTAACCGCCCCCTGCTCCACCGCCACGAACAGGCCCGGCGTCACTTCCATGCTGGCGTTGGCGTCCGCCGCGCGCGTCCAATTGCCGGCGCCGGCCACATAGATGCCGTTGTCGGCGCCATTGGCCTGGTTCTTGACCAAGACCCGGTCGCCGGCCTGCATCGCCACGCCGTCCACCGTTTGCAACCCGGCCAGCGCGATGGCGGCCGTGGTGGCGGCGCGCACCGAGGGCTTGCCGTCCAGCTTGGCCAGTTCCTCGGCGATGCGCTGGTCCACCGTGGCGCGGGTGGCGAGGACCACGCTGGGGTCCACCTGCAGCGTTACCGCCGCGGCGTTGGACACCTCCATGATCAGCCGCACGTACAGCTGCTTATTGGCGCCGTCGGCCAGCACCGGCTTGTAGCTTTCCGGGAATTTGCCGACGGCGATCAGCGCGCCGTCGGCGTCGAACACGCCGACTTCGCGAATGGTGAAGCCGCCCACCTCGTCCGGGATCACCAGCTCGGCGATGATCCAGTTGGGATTCTGCGGATCGGTGGACAGATTGTTCAGCGGCGCGCGCCACACTTCATGCTTCAGCGCGGCCTGCGCTTCGCTGGGGGTGTAGTAGCCGCCGTTGTCGCCGTCGCCCACCGCCATATGAGTGAGCTTGAGCGGCGCGCCGCCGGTGGAGGCCGCCGCCAGCTTGTTCTTGCCGACGGCGGTGAGGAGAGTGAAAAAGTCGTTGCTCATAGGGTTTCCATTGAGAAAGAAAGGAATCAATGCCGCCCCGGCTTACAGCGGCGGGCTGGTCGGGCCGTGCGCGCCCATGTGGTTGTGACCCACCAGGCTCTTGCCGCTGGCGATCACATCGCCGCTGACGTTGACGCTGCCGCTTACCGTGGCCCCGCCGCCGCCGGACACCGCCATGCCGCCCTGGCCGGTGATCGCACCCTTCACGGTCAGCGTGCCGCTGATCTCGGTGGCCGGCGCGTTGATGCTGACCTTGCCGCCGGCCTGCAGCGTGATGGTGTTGCCGCCCTTGATCAGCACGGCGTCGCCAGCGTCGCCGGTCAGCGTGTTCTGGGTCTTCAGCGTGATGTCGGCCTGGGTTTGCACCAGCACATGCTTCACCGCGCCGCTGACCGTCAGCTGGCTGTCCTTGCGGTCGTACTCCAGCACCGCGCCGTCGCTGAAGCGGCGCTGCCATTTGTCGGCGCTTTTCACCGGCACCGCGTCCTGCTCGGAATAGATGGCCCCCAGCACCACGCCGTCCTCGCCGCGCGCGTCCAGCAGCACCGCCACCTGCTCGCCGATGTCCGGCAGCCAGTAGTCCTTGTCTTTCAGGCTCTTGCGGCTCAACACCGGCAGCCAGGCCGTCAGCAGCTGGCCCAGCTCCGGCAGCCGCACCCGCACCCGATGGGTGTCCGGGTCTTGCTCCGCGACGCTGCCGAACTTCAATGTCGCCAGCGCGTCGGGCAACGATACGTCGTTCATGCCGCCCCCTTGTCAGCGGGCGCCGCCCGCTTCAGTTCCAGTTCACACAAATAGCCCTCCTGCCGCGACAGCCGGTGACGGGCCTGCTCGATCAAATAGCGGCCGGACAGCTTGCCGAAGCCAGCCAGGTCCACATTGCGGCCGGCGGCCAGCTGCGGCGCGCCGTCCACGGTGATGAACATGGAGGTGCGCGCCAGCTGGCGCTTCTCCATCTCCGCCTTGGCCTGCAGCTCGGCCTGCAGCTTGCCGCCGGACTTGCGCGTCAGCTTCACCACATCGGCGCTGCTGGCCTTGCCTCCGGGCGCGCGCGCGTCCGCCGCGGCCCGCGCCGTCTGCAGCGCGCGCTTGTTCGGGTCGTGGTAGCTCACCTCCACCGCGCTGGGCACTTGCGACAACTGATCGCGCGCGCGCCAGCTGATCAGGTCGGCCGGGGTGAAGCGCTTCACGCTGGCGGAATCGATCAGGTCGCCGCGCTTCCAGAACACCAGCTTGCGGTTGTTGTCGATCACC
Source organism: Chromobacterium sinusclupearum (assembly GCF_002902845.1). GTDB lineage: Bacteria > Pseudomonadota > Gammaproteobacteria > Burkholderiales > Chromobacteriaceae > Chromobacterium > Chromobacterium sinusclupearum. Next base: position 10,015 of record NZ_PPTF01000018.1, on the reverse strand, counting down.
TTGCAGATGTAGCCGTAGTGGCTGGCCACCCGCTGCAGGAAAGCCAGATCGGTTTCGTGGTATTGGGTGAGCCGGTCGATGTCCACGCCGTCGATCTTGCCCTGCAGCGTCATGCCGTTGCGGCGGGCGATGCGCTGCGCCAGGTCTTGCAGCGTCAACTTGTCGTAGGCCTGGCCCTGGCGGGTGCGCAGCGGATGCTGCACCCCGGTGGCCAGCGCGCGGATGCGGACCACGGACGGCGGCGCGCTGTACTCCACCTCGTCGATATCGAAACTGCCCAGCGCCGCCAGCGCCGCGCCGCGGTAGCCCAGCTTGAAATCCAGCGTGGCGCCCTTGTCCGGGTACCAGCCGTTCAGCCAGCGGCCGTCGCTGTCTTCCAGCTCCACTTCCAGCTCGTCCGATTCGCCGCTCAGGTGGTCGGTGTAGCTGATGTTCAGCGCGTAGCGGGCGATGTCGGCGGTGATGGACTGCCCGTTGTAAGCCAGCTCGAACACCGGCGTCGCCACGTCCTGTATGCGGCTGTCCATCATGGCCGCCTCCAGGGCGGCAACTGGTCGACGGCGGCGCTGTCCTGCGCCTCCAGCAGCGGGATGGCCAGCTGCAGGCCGGCCGGCAGCGTCTCGCTGATCGGCGCCTGCGGGTTGGCGGCGATCAGCATCACCATCTGCCCCACGTCGCCGTAGTACTGCCAGGCGATGTGGTCCCAGCGATCGCCTTCCTTGCAGGTATGCTTGAGAAACATGATTCACTCCAGAATGCTGCGCACCGCCGCCCGCGCGGCCAGCTTCGCCAGCGCCAGATCGCGGTCCGGCCAGTTGTTGTCGATGTCGCGTATGGTGTCGGCCGCCTGTCCCAGCTTGTCGGCGACGTTGTCCAAGGTGCAGCCCTCCAGCGAGCGCGCCATGGCGGTGATTTGCTGGCCCATCTTTTGAAATTGCGGAACCAGCGGCTTGATGGTGTCAGCCAGATGGGAAAACGGCTGGATGAAGGTTTTCAGTCGGCCCACGCCCTGCGACAAGCCGGGCAGTGCCGTTTGCACGTCGGTCAGCACGTCGGGCACCCGTCCCAGCGCGGACAAGGGGTCGCGCCGCGCCAGGTCTTTCAGTTCGCGCACGTCGTTCACCACGGTCCGCACCTGGCCGACCACGGTCTTGACCTGCGACACCGCCTGCGCCAGCCCCTGCAGATTGGGCTTGAAGCCGGCGCCGGCCAGCGTCTGCGACAACTTGGCCTGCGGCAAGCCGCTGACCGTGCCCAGCAGGCCGGGCCGCGGCGCCGGGGCCAGCTGGCCGCCGAATTCGCGCAAGGACAGCTGCGCCTCCACCGCCAACAGATTGCCCTTGCTGTCGCTTTGCCGGCCGCTGCTGCTCAGGTCGGTGATCACGAACAGGCCCTTGTGGTCGCCGTTGCCCAGCACCAGCGCCAGCGCCTGATGCTGCTGCCGCGCCGCATGCAGCCGCTGCAGCTCGGCATCCGGCTGGCAATAGGCGGCGTGCAGCACCAGATCGATGCGGATCTCGTCCAGCCGGTCGCCGACGAACTGCAGCACCGGCTTGCCGCCGATGCGGCCGTGTTCGGCGTAGTCGCTGCCGGCGCGTTGCTCCAGGCCGTCGAAATAGCTGATCAGGTCGAACTCGATGTCACCCAGTACTGCGTACATCGTTTGCTCCTTTGTTCATGGCTAGGCTCCTCAGCCGCGCGCGGCATAGCTGCGGCGCTGGCGGTCGGACTCGTAGCGGCGCATCAGCCGCTCGAACTCGGCGAACGACAGCTGCATCGCCTGCTGCACCTGTTGCTTGACGCCCTGCGCGCCGCCGCTGATGGTGATCTGCGGCGAGAAGGTGATATGGAAGATGGCAGCCGCCGGCGCCGGCTTGGCCGGTTTCGATGTGTTGGCCACCGCCTGTTGAATGCGCTGCAACTGCTGGGCCTGCCTGTCCTGCGCGCGGGCGCGGTCGCGGACGGGCATGGGCTTGGCCGGCGCGGCCGGTTTCCTCGCAACCGGTTTGAGGGCAGCCGCCGGCTTGAGCGAGGCGGGCTTGGCCGGGACGATGGACTGGGGCCGCGCGACAGGCTTGGGCACGGCCACCGGCTTGGTCGACAGCGCATGCTTGGCGAACAGCGCGCCGGCCTTTTCGCCCAGCCACTCGCCACCCTTCTGCCCCAGCCAGCTGCCGGCCTGCTGGCCGATGAACGCGCCGACCGGGCCCAGCACGCTGCCTATCGCCGCGCCCGCCGCGCCGCCGGCCACCGAACCCGCCGCGCCCCCCAGCGCCTTGCCATAGGCCGCCGACTTGGCCTGCGGGCTCAGCCGGGACTGGCGGATTTCCGCCAGGTCCGCGCCCAGGCTGGCGATATCGCCCAGCGCCCCCATCCGTTTCAGCGCGCCTTTGGCCAGCCCGCGCGCGCCGCCCATGGTCTTGAGCGCGCCGTCGCCGGACTTGAGCAACTTGCCTTCGGACAACAGCGTTTTGCTTTTGCCCAGGCCCCCGGTGACGCGCGCCTCCTTCAGCGCCGCGCCGCGTTGGACAAGCGGCTTCGCCGCGGTTTTGGCTGTGGATTTGGCCACGGCCTTGCCGCCGCGCTCAGCCGGTTTCGACGCGGCCGGCGTTTTACCGCCGCTCGTCTTGCGGCCGGACGGCTTGCCGGGTTTGCCGGCGTCCTCATCTTCCAGGTCGTTCTTCAGGAAGCTGACGCCAGCCGCCAACAGCCGCTTGGGCAGGCTGCCCTTGGTCTGGCGGAAGCGCTTCAGGGCCGAGCCGGTGCGGCCCAGGTATTCCGCTGACGTCGAACTGTAGTCTTCCGCCTTGTCCAGCCAGGCCAGGGCGTGATCGGTATCCGGCAGACGGTTGCCCAGCAAAGGATTGAGTTTGGCGCGCGCCTGTTCATACCGCTTGCGGCCAGTCTCGGTGCGCAAGACCTTGGCCGCGCCGCCAGTCAGTTTCTCGCTCAGCTCGCTGCCGCGTGTCAGGGTGCCGGTGGCGTGAATGGCCTTGTCCAACAGCGAGGCGGTCGCGGCCGACTTCTCCCTGGCCGGCGCAAACGCCGTGCCCGGCTTGGTCCGGCTCGCCGGTTTCCCAACCTGCGCGGTGGCGTGGCCAGCCTGTTGTCGGCGGGCCGATGGAGACGTCTTTTTCTTGGAAGGAGCCGCCGCTTTGCTGGGTGTGTCGCGCCGCGCCGATGGATTCGTCTGTTTCTTGCTTGCGCCAAGCGCCTTGCCCGGCTTGGCCTGGACAGATGCTAAGGCGGCCTTCCGCTTAGCCTCGGCTACCGCCGCGCCGCGCTTGGCTTTGCCCGCCGCTGGGCTGCGCTTCTGCTTGTCCGCCTTCTTGTCCCCGGTTGCGGCGTCCGCTTCATCGTCCTTCAGGAAGGCCACGCCGGCGGCCAATAGCCGCTTGGCCGTGCTGCCCTGGGTGTCGCGATACGCCTTCAGCGCCTCGCCGGTGCGGCCCAGATAGTTCGCCGCCTTGCCGCTGTAGTCCTCGGCTTTGTCCAGCAGGGTCAAGACGCGCTCGGTGTCGGGCAAGCGCTTGCCTAGCACTGGGTTGAGCTTGGCCCGCGCCGCTTCGTAGACTTTGCGGCCCATGTCGGTGCGCAGGGCCTTGGCCGCGCCGCCGGTCAGCTTTTCACTGATCTCGCTGACTTTCTTCAGCTGCTCGGTCGCGTCTATGGCCTTGTCCAGCCAGCCGTCGGATTCGCTTTCCTGCCGCTTCAGCTCGGCCACGGCCTCGCCGGGACGGCTCTTGCCGCCGGGCTTGGCGGACGATTTTTTCTTGGTTTGGGCGCTGTCGCGCTTGCCGGAGGCTTTGCCTTCCGCCTTGGCGTCAGCCTTTTTGTCTCCGGCAGCCGCATCCGCCTCGTCGTCTTTCAGGAAGGCCACGCCGGCGGCCAATAGCCGCTTGGCCGTGCAGCCCTGAGTGTCGCGATACGCCTTCAGCGCCTCGCCGGTGCGGCCCAGGTAGTCCGCCGCCTTGCCGCTGTAGTCCTCGGCCTTGTCCAGCAGGGACAAGACGCGCTCGGTGTCGGGCAGTCTATTGCCCAGTACCGGGTTCAGTTTGGCCCGCGCCGCTTCATAGACTTTGCGGCCCATGTCGGTGCGCAGGGCCTTGGCCGCGCCGCCGGTCAGCTTTTCGCTGATCTCGCTGACTTGCTTCAGCTTCTCGGTCGCGTCTATGGCCTTGTCCAGCCAACCGCCTGCTTCGCTTTTCTGCCGCTTCAGCTCGGCCACGGCCTCGCCGGGCTTGGCGGACTCGGAAGCGCGGATCGACGCCTGCCGGGTGGGCAAGCGGTTTTTGTCGAGTGATGAGGAGGCGGGGGAGGAAGGGGAGGAGGCGGAACGAGGCGCGTCGCCGGCGGCATCGCTGTCGCCGCCTTTGCGCTCGCCGCCCTTGCCGCCGCGCTGTACCGGCCGCTGCCAGTCGGCCGACGGCATGTCGCGCTGGGTCTTGTCCTGGTCGCGCCGCTGCCGTTCCACCTTCTCTTCCACCAGGCGGATGACGGCGCTAAGCCGGACCGAGGCCAAAAGCTCGATCCGGCGGGTCTGCTGCAGACTCAGGACGGACTGCAGCGTTTGTCCGCGCCGCAAGCTGGCCTGCCACGCCTCGTGCTGGCGGGTCAGCCGCCCCAAGGTGGACTCCAGCTGGCGGTGCTGGCTCTCCAGCCTGGCCAGATCCAGTCCGGCGTAGGCCTGGCGGGTCCGTTCGACATTGCCGGCCAGATCCTTCTGCGCATCGTTGAGGCGCAGGCTGCACTTGCGCAGTTCGTCCAGCGCAGAGCGGGCGGAGCGGAAGGCGTTGTCGAAGACCCCGGACAGCGTCGCGCCCACCTTAAGACCGATGAAAAACTCGCTTACCATGGTGTGTGCCTGTGATGGGGAAAGAAAGGGGCGGCCGGCCCCGGCCCGGCTTGCGGACGGCGGCCGACCAGAAAGATGGGGGAATCAGATAGCGTCCAACAGTTGCTGCTGACGCTCGCTGCGGCGCTGGACTTCGCGTTCGGCCACTTCGCACCAGAACCAGTAATCGTCCATGGCCAAGGCGTCGATTTCCGACGGAGGCAGGCCCAGCACCGTCAGCAGCGCCTCGTCAAACGCTCTGAGCGTGCTCGGTTCCGCCCACCATGTCGCGAAAGCTGTCCGCCAGGGCGCGGCTGTCGGCGATGTCCAGTTGGTCGATGTCTTCCAGCGTCAGGCCGGTCATGCGGGCGAACAGGAAGTCTTCTTGGTCGGCATCGTCCTGGCTGTGCTGGCTGGCAGCCTTCAGGTCGGCGCGCTTCAGGCGGCGGATGTCCAGCACTTCGATGCGTTGGCCGGCGGCATTGGTGAACGGGTATTGCAGCTTGATTTGCATGATGGTTCCTTGAAGCGGGTTGGGAATGCCGTCATTGTCCGGCTTCCGGAATGCGGGGTATGCGAAAGCGATTTAGGAAGCGGCTTTAAAACCTCCCGCAGGGCAAACCCGCGGGAGGCGTCAGCCAGCCTTAGCCGCCGATGTTCTGACGGTACAGCTCCAGCATGTCATTGCCGGCCACACGGAAGATGTTGGCCATGTAGTCCAGCTCCAGGATGTCCTCGCCGCCGATCACCTGCTTGATGTAGGTGGCGGTGAAGGCGGAGCTGAAATCGGCGTTTTCATGCTGCTTGAAGGTGCCCATCGGGTTCTTCTTGAACATCACCGTCAGGTAGGTCACCAGGCTGACCTGCTGCAGCCGGCCCTGCGAGCCGTAGGTCTCGATATTGGAACGCGCCTGCAACTGCACGGCCTGGAACGGATTGGCGACGGTCTTGGCCACGTCCTTGTACAGCGAGTTCCACTTGATCTCGCCTTCCAGCTTGTCGAAGCCGGCCGGCAGCTCGATCTTGCCGACCATGCCCAGCGCCTTGTGCTCCTGCATGATGGCGGCTACGTCCGGCAGCTTGATCTCCTCGGCGCGGCCGAGCAGCGAGTTGCCGTTGATGTAGATGTTGGCATTGGTGATGCGGTTGATTTCAATCTTGCCGGCCATGATTAGTTGCCTCCTTTCAGGCTGAGCAGGTATTCCGAGGTGATCTCGGTTTCAAAGGTCAGGCGTTCCAGCGGCGGGGCCACGGTGTACTTGTAGCTGATCAGCAAGTGGCCGGAAGACAGCTCGGTGGCCGGATTGCGCGCCGGATCGAACCAGGCCTTGAAGCCCAGCAGGGCGCCATCGCCGATCAGCTTGCGGCCGTAGCCGTTCACCGACTCCACCAAGGAATCGATGGTGGCCTGGTCCAGCGGCATATCGATGTACTGCTGGCTGAAGTAGCGGATGGACTCGTTGATCACGTCGCCGGTGCGGCGCACGTTCTCGAAGTTGCGCATGCTGGACACGGTGGGCCAGGCGGCGGTGCGGTTGCCCCACAGGCGGAAGCCGGTGCCCACGCTGTTGAACACGGTGGTGATGCCTTGCGCGTTCAGCTGGTTCACTTCGCAGTTCGGATCGTCGATCATCGCCGACAACGGACGCTCGACGCCGACCACGCCGGCCAGCTCCTGGTTGGAGCTGGACCACCAGAAGCCCTTGTCGTTGTCCACCTTGGCGCGCAGGCCGGCGGCGCGGGCCGACAGCGCATCCAGACGCAAGCCGCCGTTGCCGTCAGCCACCATCACGTACGGGTAGCACAGGCGCACGCGGTCGCTGGAGGTGTTGAAGTTGATGGTGCCGTTCGGGCCGCGGCCGGCCAGCGCGTCGGCGAAGGCTGTGCCGATAGGCGCATCGACATAGGCGATGGCGTCCAGGCGATCGGCCGCCGCCGCCAGTTCCGCCGCCACGGTGTTCTGGGTGCAGAAGCCCGGCGCGATCAGGATCTTGGCGAAGAAGCCGAACAGGTTGTAGGTGTCCTGCAGCGCCTTGATGCCGATGCGCTTGCCGGCAGCGTTGACGCCGCCGATGATGTCGGCTGCAGTCACCTTGGTCGGGTCAGCGTAGTCGTAGCTCACCTTCAGGCTGGCGCCAACAGCCATCGCGCCGGTCTTCACGCGGGTCAGCTTGCCGTAGGTCGCGTCCAGCTGGTAGTCGGTGCCGGCCACATAGGTGATGCTGCCGTCCGCGCTCTTCACCACCACATTGGCCACCGCCTGCTTTTGCAGCGCGGCCACGCCGCTGATCGGGTCCAGCGTCACCGCCTCGGCGGCGATGCTGGTCTTGTGCACGGACGGGTCCAGCACGTTGATCACGATCACCGAACCGGCGCCGTGGTCATAGATGGCGCTCAGCGCCTGCGGGATGGTGAAGCCCGGCAGTTGCGGGCCAAAGGCCGCCGCGTCTTTTTCGGACAGGCTCAACACCGGGGCGTTGATGCCGCCCGCCGGGGCTTGCGGCGCGGTGCCGATCAGGCCGATCACGGCCGACTTGACGGTGCGCACCGGGCGCGGGCCGCGCTCCACTTCGATGGTTTCTACGCCATGCAGATAGTTTGCCGCCATGCTTACGCTCCTTGTTCAGCGGTATGGAAAGACGTTGCGACGCTGGCAACGGAAACCGGTTGCGGGTTCAGATAACCCAGCGCCACCAGCGTGCGGGTGTAGTTGTGGTCTTCCGGCATTTCCACTTCCTTGCCGGGAAACAGCATGATTTCCTGGCCGTCGGCCAGGGTGACGCCGCTGATCGGGCCGGAATAGAGATACTTCATGGTTGCTCCTCGAGTGAGACTGCGGTTAGCACAGGCAGGGATTCCGGGGACGCCGCCGTCACCTGCAGGGTGTCGGTGGCCAACGCGATGGCGTAGCGCGCCACCCCATCGCGGTAACCCAGGAAGGTTTCGGACAGCAGCCACGCCGGCTGGCAATCCGGCGGCGCGAAGCCCAGGCAGCTTTGCCGGACAGCGTCCAGCACATCGCCATCCGCCTCTCCGGCGCGGCTCTGGCCGAGCAGAACCGTGATTGTCAACTGCAGGGTGCGCAGTTGGCCGTAGCCGTCGCGCAGCGGACCGAACTGGCTGCCGCGCAGGCACAGCAGGGCTGCGCCTTGCGGGTGCGTCAGCGGATAGTCATCCTCGGCGCCGGCGAAGTACTCGACGGTCAACTGCGGCACGCCGGCACGCAAACGCGCCAACAGCGCGTCGACAATTTGGGAAGTGCTTGCCACAACGGAACTCCAGGACAGGGAAAGGGATGCGCGCAAACGCGCCCGGATCGCCGGCCAGCAAGGCTGCTTGCCGAACGAGGCAGAGAATGCCGGATGGGAGGGGGTGATATCTTGTAGCCGGCTTTAGGAAGTGCGGCACTGACACGGCGCTGACACCGGTCAAAAGGCGTGACGGGAACGGAAATGGAAAAATGGCCGCATTGGATGACATCGCCCGCGGGAGCGCACATGCAAGCACAATTTCGCAGCAAGGGACCGGAACTGCTGACCGACCTGACCGACCACATCGCCTTGGCCTTGCGGCAGCTGGCCAACACCGAGAGCCGCCAGGCGGAAAAGATCGCCCAGGAAATCACCCGCCGCATGGCGCAGCACTGGGGCGGTCAGAACATCTACTTCCCGCTGGGCAAAAGCAGCAAGTCTGCCGAGCGCGACCGCCAGATCCTGCAGGAATTCAATGGCGGCAACCACGCCGAGCTGGCGCTGAAGCACGGCATTTCCGTGCAATGGGTGTACAAGATCCTGAAGAATGCCCGCAAAGCGCAATAAGACTGGCCGCGCCGGCCGCGACCATGCAAAACGCCCGATGGTTTCCCATCGGGCGTTCTAGATGAAAGTGGCAAGCGATCAGCGCGCCGGTTCAATCGATACCGCGGCCGACTCGGTAATCACCGCCACCACTTGGTCTTTCACCGCGATCTCATCCAGCAGTTGCGGATTGCGCACATCCACATCCATCCGTCCGCCATGCGGGCCTTCCAGCGTCACGACGCCATTGGCCCGATCCAGGGCCACGACATTGCTGACCACCGTGCGCCTGCGGCTCTCAGTCACACCAGGCTTGCCGCCTTCCGGCGCTTGCGTCTGCACACTGCCTTCAATGTCCTTGCGTATGTTGTCGCCGCCCTTCTTCAAGGCCAGCGCCAATGCGCTGCGGTAACGGATCCTAACCCGGTCCCCCACCTTCAGCTGCTCCAGATTGCGCACCTCAGGCGAAACCGGAAACTCCAGCACCCAACCCTGGTCGCCCTTGAGCATGACCACGCGTTGGGCAAGATCGATGGCTGCCACTACGCCGCCCGTCTCGCGCTGCTGCACGGCGACATCTGCCGCGACCAGCTGCGCGGGCGACGCATCGGCATGCGCCCAAGTTGCCGTGACAAACATGCCGCTGAACAGCACTGCATAAACTCCGGCTTTGAATCGCATCGCGAGACCTCTGATTAAGAATGGACTCCCATCATACCGCGTCCAAACGCAAAAAACCCCAGCTCATGGAGCTGGGGTTTCTGGTTCGCGTGCGAATCTTCGATTCTCTCAGCAATCCGGCCAGGGCCGCAAAGGCTCCAAGTACGGTATCGAAGACTATCTGGAAATCAAGCACGTATCGCTGAGCCTGTTCAGCGATAGGCAGGATTTCTTCCCCCTCGCCGCTGTCCAAGCAGCGGGGATTTTTTATGACCGCCATTGAGGACGAAGAATGAAATACAACCATATCGGCATACCGACCAGCGGTCGCTTCGACAATGAAATCGATCTGCCGCACTTGAAGATGACGGTCAGCGACCATCAGGACAACGCCTTCGGCATCCAGTGGCAGCGCTACTGGCAGGACGCGCCTTATCCTGAGCTGGTCAAACGGGTGCCCCACATCGCCTTCGAGGTCGATGATCTGGAGAAAGCTCTGGCAGGACACAAGCTGCTGATCGCCCCCAACAGCCCCAGTCCGGGCCTCACCGTCGCCTTCATCGAGGTCAACGGCGCCCCGGTAGAACTGATGCAGTACGGCTCAGATTAAATGTCCGTGCCGTGAACCGGCAGGATTTTCGGGGCGGGTTTCGCGCATTCTGCGCGCACAATGCGCAAAGCCCAGCTCGTGTGAGCTGGGCTTTGTCTTATGGGGCGTCTGGCG